>DATMZI010000148.1:0-22763 GCA_035607085.1 Candidatus Eiseniibacteriota bacterium
GCTGGCCCGGTGTGTTAGCCTGACTTGTCCCGTAGCCGTCAACAAAATATGCGAATCGGCATAACCTGCTATCCCACTTACGGCGGCTCCGGCGTCGTTGCCACCGAGCTTGGCCAGGAACTGGCCGCGCGCGGCCACGACGTTCATTTCATCAGCTATGCTCCGCCGATTCGCATGAACCTCAGCGATCCGCACATTTTCTTTCATGAGGTTGAGGTCGCGAGTTATCCACTTTTTGATCATCCGCCGTACGCGCTGGCGCTCGCCACCAAAATGCTGGAAGTCTTCGAATCCGAAGCGCTGGATCTGCTGCACGTGCACTATGCGATTCCTCATTCTGTCAGTGCCCTACTGGCGCGCTCGATGGCTATCCCCCGCCGCTTGCCTTTTATCACCACGCTCCATGGAACGGACATCACCCTGGTCGGCAGCAACCGTTCGTATTTGCCGATTACGAAATTTTCCATTGAACAGAGTGACGGCGTGACGGTCATTTCGCGCTATTTGTTGAATCAAACTGTAAAGGAATTCGACATTAAGCGACCGATCGAAGTGATCCCGAATTTTGTGAATTGCGATCTGTATACGCGGCAGCCGAATCTGGCGCAGCGCGCGAAGTGGGCTCCTGCCGGCGAGCCGATTCTGATGCACCTTTCCAATTTTCGCCCGGTGAAGCGCGTTACCGACTGCGTCGAAATCTTCGCTCAGGTGCGCGCCAAGATGCCGGCCAAGCTGGTGCTCATAGGCGACGGCCCGGAACGCGGCGCCGCGGAATATCTGGTCCGCAGGAAGAAACTGCAGAAGGACGTTCACTTCCTCGGCAAACAGGACCAGGTGTATCGCCTGCTATCCGATGCGGATCTTTTCTTGCTGCCGTCCCAGTTGGAGTCGTTTGGTCTGGCGGCGCTCGAAGCGATGGCCTGTGAAGTTCCGGTCATCGCGACAAACGTCGGCGGCATTCCCGAAGTCATTGAACACAATGTGGACGGCTTTTTGGTGGAGCCGGGAGACCTCACCGGTGCGTCAAAGTTCGCGATGGATCTGTTATCGCGTGCGGACCGCGGACGCGAAATGGGCGAACTCGCGCGCATGAACGCCAAGAAGAAATTCTGCGCCAACGACGTGATTCCCTCTTACGAGCGTTACTATCAGCGCGTCCTCTCTGAAACTCGCGCCGCGTCTGCCTGAGCATCGCACAGCGCCACGCCGGGGCGCTCAAGAAGTAAAATCGACCGACAACCAGGGTTTCTAGACGTAATTGATGTCCGGCTTGAGCCCTGGCTGTCGCGGAACGAGTTCGATCGCCGCGTCACGCGACTCGACTGACCGTCTGATAACCCCAGAAGTGGACAGCAGCGCTAAGAGACATGTTCAAAATGGTGATCAACCTTAACCATGATCTCCATGTGCGGTTCCTCTGCGCAGCGACCGTCAAAAACTTCGGGAGCGCGATGAAGAATATCCCCGAGGAAGCGGACGCCAGAAACTCTTGCTAATGTTGATCCGCTTCGACGCGGATGTGCTGCAGAACGCGCATGTGGATGCGGTGGATGATGTAGTCGGACCACCAGTGCCAATAAGTTTCGGGCCACATGGAGTGGGAATACCATGTGGTGCCCTCGACGCGGGTGCGACCGCCGGGCAATTCGGTGAGCAGGAACTGGCCCTGGTGTGATTCGAAGTAACCGTGCAAATGCTTTGGCTCGATGTGGCCGTAGGGAGTGAGCTCGTTCATGGGCGCGGGATTCTCGGTGACGCTGAAGCGCAGGAGATGAGGTTCGTCCCACACCGTGATCGGTTCGACAAACGATCCAGTGGAAAATACGCAGTGGCGCACCGCGCCCGGTCCGTGCCCGGCGATTTCGGCTCGAATTGGATACGCGACTCCCGCGCGAAAAATCGTTTCCTTCGGCGGTGGAATTTCGGTGAACGCAACGACCTTCTGCCAGACTTTTTCAGGCGGCGCATCGATTTCAATGGCGCTCTTCACTTCGAAGACGCCCGGCTGCGGCCGTGTGAAGTGCTCGACGCTATAAAATCCCGGCGTGAAGAGAAGGACCATTCCGAGCATTGCGGGCGCGTGGCGGCGTCCCCAATGCGCCGCCTGAATCCCATAACCCAAGCTGCCGCCCAGCAATGCCAGGCAAAACGCCAGCGGCGCCGCCATCATGATGCAGATTACGCCTTCGATCGCCACAAGCATCAAGACCGCTCCCAACATAGCCACCGGCAGCACCGCCACAGTGACGCACTCGCCGTAGCTTCGCGGCTGGTGGTAACTGTGCGTCAACACCGCAAACAGGCCTAAACAGAATGGCAGGCCGACAAAAAGGCCCCAACCGTATTGGGCGATTACTTCGGTACCCAGAAAAGTGAAAAACAGTCCCAGCAAACATGTTGCACCGATGCTGACCAGCGCGCTGCCTGCGGCGTTATGCGGAATCCAACGGTCGAACGCGCGCACGCCGGGCCACGGTGCTCCCTCCTGGCGTTTTGCCTCCGGCACGGCGGGCATGGCACTCAGCGCCAAAAAGAAAGCCAGGTTGGCGATTGGGGCAAAGAATAGCGCCGCCAGCCAGGTGGGCTGCCCTGCTTCGCGAAGGCGCTTCACCGTCATCGCCAGACCGAGCCAAATGAACGGTAGCGCTACAAAGAGCATGGTGCCGGCGAAGATGCGGTTTTCAAGAGACAGCGAACGGACGCCGGTGATCGACCCAAACGGCCGCCAGTAATTCAGCAAGCTCCAGGGCCGGTGGAACAATTGCGTGACGACGGTCCAATCGAGCAGGAATTTCAAAGCGAAAGCGACGACGCCAACCCTCGCATACGTCGCGCGGTTTACCCGGCCTTGCCATTGCCACAAGTTGACTGTTCGCACGTCGCAACCTCCGGCCGCCCTGCGCCTACTTCACTGCGCACAATTCGCTGGAGCAACCTCTTCTCGCCGCGACCCAACGGTAAGCTGCGTCGAGAACGGGCGTCGTGCCCGGCAGCAAAGAGAGCCATAGCAGCGGCCGAGCCCACCAGATTTCTCGCGCCACGGCCAGCACCGCATTCGCTCCCCCGGCGTGCGTTCCGTCGCTCATCAGGAAGCGCAATTCTTTCAGTAGTTCGTAGCGGGACATGCCCAGCAGAGCGCCCACGCGTGGATCCTGAAGGGGAGCGACTCCCAAGCCGCGGCGGCGCAGGATTGGAGTCAGCCAGCGCGCGGTGCGCGTACAGAAGCGGCACTCCGCGTCGAAGAAGAGCCAGCCGCGGGCACTGCGCTCTTTTCGATCCGTGAATTCATCCGCCAAAGTGATCATGGTCTTGCTCCCGAGTTGCTTCAGCCTCAGTTGTGCTCGCCTATCCAGCCCGCTTGCCCAGCAGCGTGACGACTTTGCCTCGCAGTTTGACGACACCTTTGAGCGCAGGCATCGGCATACGCACGATCTCCTCGAACAGACCGCTCATAGCGGTGAGGAATTCCAGCATCGCTTCCAGCCGCTCGGTGATTTGAGGACTGCCGTGAGGGTCGGCCTTGGCCTCCTTGGCGCATTCCGCCAAGACGCGGAGGGTCGGATCAATCTCCCGTTTTTTGCGCTCCTCGGAGACGATGCGAAAAATTTCCCAAACATCCTTCAAGGTCTCGAAGTGATCGCGGCGGTCGCCCAACACATGCACGACACGCACAATTCCCCATCCCTGCAATTCGCGCAAGCTGGTGCTGACATTGGACCTTGCCACGGAAAGAGTCGCGGAAATTTCGTCAGCCGGTAACGGCTTAGCGGCCAGGTACAACAGCGCATGCACCTGCGCTACGGTGCGGTTGATCCCCCACTTGGTGCCCATTTCGCCCCAGTGCAGAATGAATTTCTCCTCCACCGGGGTAAGTCCTGCTTTCCGCTCGGCACTCATTACGTTCCTCCTGATATCGGTCCCGCCCATCCTCGCTTGGTTAGACAGCGTCGCCTCGAGTATGCAGATGACGCACGACCAGAGTGCCCACCTGACCGCTGCCGCCTGCCAGAACGATGCGGAAGAGCCTGGTTGGCTGGTTCGGACTCGTTTTCTTCACCGGCTATCTTGTCTGTTCAGGCATTTCTGTTTATACAGAACATACAGGATGTAACGCCTTCTGTCAAGCCCTCTCTGTATTTGAGGACTCCCGGTTTCGTCGTTCTAAGCCTGCCGGCGTCACAACGTGCGCACGGTTTCTTCGAAGGGAGACGTGGTGGAGGCAAGCTCGGGAACTTCGATGCGAATGAGGGTTCCCTGCCCCGGGCGGCTTTCGATTTCGAGGCGGAAGTCTGTGCCATAGAGGACGCGAAGGCGCTCGCGGACGTTGCTGAGGCCGATACCCTCGACGTACACGTGGGGCATGCGTTCTTCGGAGATGCCGACGCCGTTATCCTCGATTTCGATTTTTAGCCGGCCGTCCCTTGGCTCGGCGTGGAGACGAATGCGGCCTCCTTCGATTTTGGGCGCAAGCCCGTGTTTCAGACAGTTTTCCACCATTGGCTGCAGCAACATGCTGGGGATGAAGGCTTCCAGCGTTTGATTGTCGATTTCCTTGATGATTTCCAGATTGTCTTTGCCGAAGCGGGCGACTTCGATGTCGAGGTAGTCGTCAATGAACTGCAGTTCTTCTTTCAGAGGCACGAATGTTTCGTGTTTGCGCAGGATGCGGCGGAGGATGTTGCTGAGTTTGAGAACCACACCGCGCGCGGTGTCGGGATCGAAGCGGATGAGCGCGGATACGGTGTTGAGCGTGTTGAAAAGAAAATGGGGATTGATTTGGCTCGAGAGAGCGTCCATGCGCGCTTTCAGCAGCAACTGCTGGTGGCGTTCGAGGTTCATCTCGATGCGCGTGTTGTTCCAAATCTTGAGCGGGGCCGCCACGGACATGAGCGTTGCGATTACCGCCAGGCAAAGCCACCAATTCCACTGCGGGTCAATCGCGAAGAGCCATTTGGGCTTGGTCGCAAGGACCAGGCCCACACGGCCGAGTTCAATCCCGACGCAAGCGGCGAGGGGCAGCATTTCCCAGGAAATTTCAGCTTTACGCAAAAAGCGCAGCGTGGCTTTGGGAATGTTCAGAAACGTGAACGGACCGAAGTTCCACAGCTCTTGCTTATTGGGGATGGCCTGGCGCATCAAGCCACCGAGGAGTCCGGCAGCGGACGCGGCCGGCATCGCCAGCCACTCATGTGCGATTAGCGCCGGAATCGTGATGATGGCTCCGCCGATGGGGCCGACGACACGGCCGCCGAGAAGTCCCATGAGAAACGCACCTTCCAGCGAAAGGTCGGCGAAGCGGTAGGGAGCGCCTACCAGCCGGAGCGTAACGCCCAAAATCAGCGGCGGCGTAAGAAAAACCATCAGCTTGATTTTCTGGTCCACGTCGCGCTCTTCGGTAAAGAGGACCCGCCGCAGGGTATTCCAGCGGGCCAGCAGGGCGGCGATGGAAGCTGCGACACCGACCTTGAGCAGGAGGGTGAAGAGGAAGTCTCGGGGTGAGAAGGAGTCCATGCTGGCCCTACAGTATATGAAAGATTTCAGACGTGCGACGGTTAGTGTAGATAGCGCGAGGCTTCGACAGCAGCTGGTACGGAGGGAAGTCCGTGCCGTCGGATGCGGTGATGCCGCCCTGCTATAATGGAAATTTCCCATGGCTAAAAAAAGCGCAACGATCACCGCAATAGCATCGAAGAACGGATTGCCGCAGCTTGTGGCACAGGCGGAACTGCCGACGCGGTACGCGCGGTTCACGATTCATGGATTTGCGGGCAAGGGCCCTAACGAAGAGGCAATTGCGCTGCTGCGCGGTAAGATTCGCGGGCCCTTCAAGTCAAAGAAAGCGATCCCCTTGGTGCGGGTACACTCGCAATGCCTGACCGGAGATGTGCTGACTTCATTGCGTTGCGATTGCCGCGCGCAACTGGAACTGTCACTGAAGCAGATTGGCAAAGCGGCGGCCGGAATTTTGTTGTACTTGCCGCAGGAGGGACGCGGCATTGGGTTGATGAACAAGCTGCGCGCGTATGAGCTGCAGGATCAGGGCATGGATACGGTAGAAGCCAACGAGTCGCTGGGATTCGCAGCCGACGCCCGAGAGTACGATTTTCCGGCGCAAATCTTGCAGAAGCTGGGCGCGACGCAAATCCGCCTACTTTCGAACAATCCCGAGAAAATGCGCCAATTAGAGGCCGCCGGCATCAAGGTCGTCGAGCGAGTTCCCTGCCAGCCGCGCATCTCCAAAACTTCGCGCGCCTACCTGCAAACCAAAAAGAAAAAGATGGGACATCTGTTGAAGGGGTTGTAAAGCCTGGTGCGCGTGCTATGACTCCCGAACTTGAAACCGAGCGGCTGCTTCTGAAGCCGCTGGCTCCGGCGGATGCGGATCGGATCCAGAACCTGTTTCCCCGTTGGGAAATCGTACGCTATCTCAACGCCGCGATTCCGTGGCCGTATCCGGCCGATGGCGCTAGGACTTTTATCGAGAGGGTTGTGCAGGAAATGGAGCGGGGCGAGTCTTTTTTTTGGACGCTGCGGCCCAAGTCCGTGCCACAGCAGCTGATTGGAGTGATCAGTCTTTTTCTTAAGAAAGAAGAAAATCGCGGATTCTGGATGGATCCGGAATGGCAAGGCAAAGGCCTGATGACGGAAGCATGCGACGCAGTCACGGCGTATTGGTTCGATGTTTTGAACGAGCCCATATTGCGCGCGCCCAAGGCGGTTGCCAACGAAGCTTCGCGGCGGATTTCCGTAAAGCAGGGGATGCGAATCGTTTCTCGCGAAGAAAGAGACTACCTTATCGGCCGCCTGCCTTCAGAAACTTGGGAAATTACTGCGCAGGAGTGGCGCGCGCGCCAGCGACCGAGCGTCGGCCGCAAGGACCAAAAAACCATCACCGGTAGTTAGCCGCCTCCGACAAACTGGACGATTTCGTAACGGTCGCCGGCCGCGACTTGCGTGCTAGTCCATTCCGGTCGCGGCAGAATTTCCAGGTTGCGTTCGATGGCCACTCGACCAGCATGCAGGCCAAGCAGTTGCAGGAGTTGAGCAACGGTGGCGCCGCCGGGCGCTTGCCTGGCTTCGCCGTTTACGATGATGGAGATGATTCCCTCTGTTTGCATGGTTGTTCAGGCTTTCGATTTTGCGCGCAACTGAAAGCGCAGCTGGCCCTTTGCGCCGTTGTGCACCACTTCAATCACCAAAGCCGGCTCGTCGCCGCTGAGCCGGGGCATTTCAAATTGTAACGTGGCGAGTCCGGCCGGGCTGGTCTCCGCGGCGAATTCGAACGGACTTGCGGCACCTTCGACGCGGGCTCTTGCTGCTGCATTGCCCACAGGATTTCCATTTCCATCACGCACAAGCAATAGCAGCGTCGCGTTGCGGCCGGCGAGCCACGTCCGGGAATTGGTCAGATCCACTTTTAGCCCGGCGGGGGCAACTGGCCTTGCCTGGATCGGTAGAGCCGGAGGCGGTGGCGCTGGCGTTTTCGGGATAGCGACCTGCAGCGCGCCAGAACGCAATTCTTCCATCACGGCCCGGTGCTGTTCATCCACTCTAGTTTTGAGCTCCGCTTCGTTCCCCGGATCGAGCGGCAAAAGGTCTTTGTAATTGTTGGTGCGGCGATGCAACACACGACCTCTCCAGTGCACCGTGGTGTCGATCAGCGCACTCGAGACGCCCCGGTCCTCGGTCTGCACATGCACCGTGTCCCTACCAATCGCGACGTTGCTGTTGTGGCCAAAAACCATGCGAAGCTGCCTCTATCCCACCGAACGCGTGGCGCAGCGCGGTCCTGCTGCTTCGACGTTTGCGACACCGGCTCGACCGCAAATTTACGCTCGCGATTTGACCGAACGCCAACTCCTCGTTATTATACCGCTTCGCCTATGAGTGGTTCAGGTCTACAAACCTACGCGCCGCTGGTTTTACACTTACTCATCGCCGCCATCCTGGCGGGCCTTATTTCTTCCTTGTCCGTTCTGGTCGGCTGGCGGCGGCCAAACCGCGCCAAACAACAGGCTTACGAGTGCGGCATGGAGCCAACCGGTGACGCGCGCGAACCATTTTCCGTGAAATTTTACCTTGTAGCCATGGTGTTCATCCTATTTGATGTGGAAGCGATTTTTTTGTACCCCTGGGCAATGGTTTTTCGCCAACTCAGCTGGTACGGCTTCTCGGAAATGATGATCTATATTGCCATCCTGCTGGTCGGGTATTTATATCTCTGGAAGAAGGGCGCGCTGGACTGGCATACATAGCCGGCCGCGCAAATCGGGAAAATCGTGTCAGAGAGCAGCGAACAAAACGCTACCAGTGTAATAGTCGAGAAGCTGCGCGGCTGGAACGCGAAAGCTGTCTCGGAAGTCATTGAATTTCATGGTGAAACGACGGTGGTAGTGCCGCGTGAACTGCTGCGGGCCACTGCGGAATACTGTCGCGCTGAGCTGGAATTTAACTTTTTGTCCGACGCTACCTCCGTCGATCGCTTCCCCGTCGAACCGCGCTTTGAACTGAACTATCACCTGGTTTCCATTCCGAGACGAACCAAGATTCGCCTGAGAGCGCGCTTGCACGGCGGCGATCCAACCGTGGATTCCCTGGTACCGGTATGGCCGGGGGCGGGCTGGCTGGAGCGCGAGATATTTGACTTGATGGGTATCCGCTTCAACGGACATCCCGACTTGCGCAGAATCCTGCTACCGGCGGACTGGGAAGGCCATCCGTTGCGCCGCGACTATCCGACGCAAGGTTTCCGTGACGTTCCGTCAACGTATTTGCCTGCCTTTAAAAAGCAGTAAGATAGTGGGTTGCACGCAGCTCGGTAAGGCGGACGAAAGAAACATGACCACGGTTGAAACAGCGACTGGCCCGGCGAGGACAATGGTCCTGAATATGGGGCCGCAACACCCGTCGACGCACGGCGTCCTGCGGGTCGCGCTGGAACTGGACGGCGAAACGGTGGTAAAGGCCGATCCGGACCTGGGCTACCTGCACACCGGCATCGAAAAATCCTGCCAGGACAAAACCTATGCGCAAGCCATCACGCTAACCGACCGGATGGATTATCTGAACCCGCTCGGCAACAACCTGGTTTATTGCCTCGCCGTAGAAAAGTTGCTCGGACTGGAAATTCCCAAACGCGCACAGTACATCCGCGTGATGATGGTCGAGCTGCAGCGTATCTCGTCGCATCTGGTCTGGCTTGGCACGCACGCCATCGACATGGGCGCGATGTCGGTCTTCCTTTATTGCTTCCGCGAACGCGAAGAAATCCTGAAAATTTTCGAGCGTTTTGCCGGCCAGCGCATGATGACGAGCTACATCCGCATCGGCGGCCTAGCCTTGGAGCCTCCTGCCGGCTGGCGCGAAATGATCGGCAAGTTCCTGAAGATGATGCCGAGCCGCGTGGACGAATACGAAGCGCTACTGACCGAAAACCGCATCTGGCAAGCCCGCCTGCAGGGCGTTGGCAAAATCTCGTTAGACCAAGCCATTGCTTACAGCATGAGCGGCCCCACACTGCGCGCGGCAGGCCTGGCACACGACAACCGCAAGGCCTTCCCCTACTCAAGCTACGAAGAGTTCAAATTCGACATCCCAACGCGCACCGATTCAGATTGCTATGGCCGCTACATGCTGCGCGTTGCGGAAATCCGCGAAAGCCTGAAGATTGTGGAGCAGGCCATGGCAAAGATCACGGAGTCCGGGCCAATCAGGAGCGAAGCGCCCGGCATTGTTCCTCCGGAGCGCGAAAAGATGAAGACGGAGATGGAGGCGCTCATCTACCACTTCAAAATTTTCACCGAGGGCTTTTCGCCGCCACCGGGCGACGCGTACGTGGCCATCGAATCGCCGCGCGGCGAGCTCGGCTGCTACATCGCGAGCGACGGTTCGCCCAAGCCGCTGCGCTGCCATTTTCGCGCGCCGTCCTTCGTGAATTTGCAGGCGTTGCCGCTCTTGATTCAGGGCCAGTTGATCGCGGATGTGATTGCCTGTATCGGCACGATTGATATCGTACTGGGCGACGTCGACCGGTAATCGACCAAAAGGCTTATGGAACTTTCGCCACAACTCGGGGCACGGTTTGAAAAACTGCAGAACGCGTATCCGCTCAAGCGCAGCGCGCTGATTCCGATGCTGATGTACGCGCAGGATGAAGCCGGTTACGTCAGCGACGAAATGATCGAGGAAATCGCGCAGCGCCTGGAACTGCGCACGATTCAGGTCGAAGAAACGCTCGCCTACTATTCGATGCTGCGCCGCAAACCGGTGGGCAAGCACCACGTACAGGTTTGCACCAACGTGGCCTGCATGCTGCGCGGCGGCTACGAGATTCTCGAACAAGCCAAGAAGCGCCTGGAAATCGGCCACAAGGAAACAACTAACGACGGCGTATTCTCATTGGAAGAAGTGGAGTGCATCGGCGCCTGTACCGGCGCTCCGGCCATCCAGATTAATTACGATTTCTACGAAAACCTCACTCCGAAACAGTTCGACCGCATCATCGAAGAGCTCGACGCCGGGAAAAACCCCGCTCCGGTTAGCGTAATCTCCGGCGCTCTGCACGAACGCGATCCGCAGGAAACGCCGCTGATCAGCAAGCGCTGGGGCATCAAGGATTCCCGCAAAATCGACGTCTATCTGCAGAACGACGGTTATCAGGCGCTGGAAAAGGCCCTGCAGCAGATGACGCCGGAATCCATCATCGACGAGGTCAAAAAATCCAGCCTGCGCGGACGCGGCGGCGCTGGCTTCCCTACCGGCATGAAGTGGTCGTTCGTGCCGAAAGATTCGCCGAAAGCAAGATACGTGATCTGCAATGCCGACGAATCCGAACCCGGCACCTGCAAAGACCGGCCGCTGATGGAAATGGATCCGCACCAGCTGATCGAGGGCATGGTCATCGCGGGTCGCGCCATCGGAGCACATCAGGGCTTCATTTATATTCGCGGCGAATACCGCTACGTTCTCGATCTGGTCGAAGAAGCGATCGAGGAAGCCTACCAGCGCGGCTACCTGGGCAAAAATATTCTGGGCAGCGGCTTCGACTACGATTTGCTGATTCACACCGGCGCGGGTGCCTATGAGTGCGGCGAAGAATCCGCCTTGATGGAATCGCTCGAAGGCAAGCGCGGCTACCCGCGCATCAAGCCGCCCTTTCCCGCAGTGGTCGGCCTCTACGGCTGCCCGACGGTCATTAACAATGTCGAGACGCTGAGCGCCGTTCCAGCCATCATTCGCGAAGGCGGCGAAGCCTACGCCAATCGCGGCACTCCGAAAAACGGCGGCACGCGCCTGCTTTGCGTTGCCGGCCACGTCAACAAGCCCGGCATCTACGAAATTCCGCTCGGCATGAACATGAAAAAGTTCATCTACGAGATGGCCGGCGGCATTCCCAACGGCAAAAAACTCAAAGCGGTTATTCCCGGCGGCAGCTCCTGCCCGCTGCTGGCAGCCGACGAAATCGATCTTCCGATGGACTACGATTCCGTGGCCAAGGCCGGCAGCATGCTCGGCTCCGGCGGCATGGTGGTGATGGACGAAGACACCTGCATGGTGGATATGGCCCGGCGCATCATGCATTTCTACGCGCACGAATCCTGCGGCTGGTGCATTCCCTGCCGCGAAGGAACGGTCTGGCTGCGCAAAATGTTGGAGCGCTTCCACGCCGGCCTCGGCCGGAGCGAAGACATCGACCTCGTCAGCGAACTGGCCAAGAACATGCTGGGCCGCACTTTCTGCCCGCTCGGCGACGCCGCCGCGCTGCCCACCATCAGCATTGTGCAGAAATTCCGCAGCGAATTTGAAGACCACTTGCATGGCCGCTGCGCGTATAAGAACGCCGAAGCGCTGATCGGAGCGCGATAGGATCATGGCTGAACAGAAACTCGTCACGCTGAAAATCAACGACCGCGACGTACAAGTGTCCGCCGGCACGCTGGTGATCGAAGCTGCCAAGCAGATCGCCACCGAAGTGCCGTCGTTCTGCTACTACCCGGGGCTTTCTTTGCAGGCTGCATGCCGCATGTGCCTGGTCGAAGTGGAAAAAATGCCCAAGTTGCAGACCGCCTGCACTTTGGTCGCGACCGATGGCATGGTCGTCAAAACGGATACCGCGCAGGTCAAGCAGGCGCGCAAAGGCGTTCTCGAATTTCTCCTGACCAACCATCCGCTCGACTGCCCGGTCTGCGACAAAGGCGGGGAGTGCGAATTGCAGGACATGGTCTTTCGCTACGGCGCCGACACCAGCCGCTTCGTCGAAGAGAAAATTCATCGCCCCGAAGAAAAATGGTCAGAAATCGTATATTACGACGCGCCGCGCTGCATTCTTTGCTTTCGCTGTGTGCGCGTTTGCGACGAAGGCATGGACGTAAAGGCGCTGGGCGTCGGCATGCGCGGCGCCAACAGCGTCATCATTCCTAATCGTGAAGACCACCTCGACTGCGAAGAGTGCGGAATGTGCATTGACATTTGCCCGGTCGGCGCGCTCACCAGCGGCACCTATCGCTACAAAACGCGCCCCTGGGAAATGGAATACGTCCCCACCACCTGCGCGCACTGCTCCAACGGTTGCAAGACCACGCTCGGCGTCCGTAACCACGAAATCATTCGCGCGAACAACCGCGACTTGAGCGGCATCAACGGCGATTTCCTCTGCATAAAGGGCCGCTTCGGTTTCGATTTCACCAAGCATCCCGACCGCATTAAGCAACCCATGGTGCGCAAGGGCGATCAGCTGTTCCCTGTTTCCTGGGAAGAGGCCGCGCAAACCGCCGCCGCGAAGCTCAAAGAAATTCACGCCAAGCACGGTGGCGACGCCATCGGCTTCATCGGCTCCAACCGCACGTCGAACGAAGAAAACTACCTATTCCAGAAGCTGGCCCGTGAAACCTTGGGCTCGGCAAATATTGATCACCACCGCACGGCCGACTACACCGGCTTGATGACCGCGCTCGGTGAAAATGCCAAAGATTCCCTGCTCCTGATGGACCAGCTCTACAGGTCGAAAGCGGTTCTGCTGATTGGCAACGACCCGACCAATCAGAACCCGCTGGTCGCCTGGCAGATTCGCGCCGGTCTTCGGCACTTCGGGCTAAAGCTGTTCCTCATCAATTCCAAAGAGATCAAGCTGAAGCGGCAGGCCGCGCAGTTCGTGCAAGTCGCAGAAGGTCAGGAAGCCGCGGCGGTGCGCTGGCTGCATACCGAAGCACACCTCGGCCCGGCACTGGTCGAACAGCTGACGCAGCTTAAGGCGCAACTCGATGCGTCGCCCGATGTCGCGATCGTCTTCGGCTCCGAACTTTCGGGCGCCGCCGTCGCCGACCTGGTCGGCTTCGGCTCCAAGCTGCAAGGCAGAGTCCGCTACATGGCGCTGGCTGACTACGCCAACTCTCGTGGTGCTGCCGATATGGGCGTGCTTTCCGATCGCGGCCCTGGTTACAGTCACGCTTCAAAGACCGGACTGAACACCGCGCAGATGGTGGAAGCTGCGCAAAGCGGCAAGCTCAAGGCGCTCTACGTGGTCGGCGCCAATCCTCTGGCACACTACGGCACGCTCGGCTATGGCCGGGGCAAAGCCGAGCTGCTCATCGTCCATGAACTTTTTATGACCGAAACCGCCAAGCAGGCCGACGTAATTTTCCCCGCTGCGTCTGCATACGAAAAAGACGGCACCGTCACCAACACTTCCGGCGAGGTGCAGCGCCTGCAGAAGGCCGCCGAAGTCATGGGTCCGCGGACCGATTTCGAGTTGTTGCGCATTCTGTCGCACCAACTGGCGAAGCAGGGCCTCGGCCAAGCGTTCCATTACAAAAATCCCGCGGCGGTCTTCGAAGAAATTCGCAAGACCGTGCCCGGTTACGACGTCGAGTTGGGCGGCTTGCTTGCGGGAGAAGCGGAAGTTGCGCACATCCAAGTCCGCCGCAACGGAGCGCCTTATGACGTACCCGTTGGCCTGATTCGCTCCGCTGGCGATACACTGTTCACCAGCGGCACGCTCAGCAAATTCCTCACCACCATCGAGTCCGTTCCGGAGGCGCAGGCCAAATCGTGACCGCCCTCAACTCATTCATGGCGCAGTATGGCTTCTGGGTGTTGACGTTCATCAAGATTGCCCTGCTGCTCTTCATCGTCCTCACGGTGAACGCATATCTCACCTGGTTCGAGCGCAAAGTCGTCGCCCACATGCAGTCGCGCATCGGCCCGCACCGCGTCGGCCCGCACGGCTTGCTGCAGCCCGCCGCCGACGGCCTGAAATTTCTTTTCAAAGAAGACGTCATGCCCGCCAGCGTGGATAAGTTTGTCTATCTTCTCGCACCGTTTCTCGCGCTCACGCTTTCACTGGCCTCGCTGGCCGTCATTCCTTTCGGCCCCAAGCCGCTTCCCTTTTCCTTTTTCGGCCACCAGATCGATCTGTGGATCACGAATCCGGACATCGGCCTGCTGATTCTTTTCGCCGTTACCGCGCTCGGCGTCTATGGTGTTGCACTCGCCGGTTGGGCTTCCAACAGCAAGTATCCTCTGCTTGGCGGCCTGCGCAGCTCGGCGCAAATGGTCAGCTACGAACTTGCCCTTACCATGTCCGTGGTTGGCGTGGTACTGATGGCGAATACGTTCAGCCTGACGCAGATCATCGAAGCGCAGCGCGGCCGCACTGTTTGGGGCGTTCTTCCGGCCTGGAACATCGTGAGCTTCCACGGTGGCTTTCCCCAAATCGTAGGCTTTCTTTGCTTCTTTATCGCCGCCATCGCAGAAACGAACCGCGTTCCCTTTGACTTGCCGGAGGCCGAATCTGAACTGGTCGCGGGTTTCCATACCGAGTATTCCAGCTTCAAATTCGCTATGTTTTTCATCGCGGAATATACCAGCATGATCACGGTGTCCGCGCTGTGCACGATTCTCTTCTTCGGTGGTTGGAATTCGCCGTTCCCCGACAGTTGGACCTTTACGCACTACCTACCAGGCATCATTCTGCTTCCGTTCGGTTTGTGGGTCATCTACGACGGCATTAAATACGAAACGATTTGGGGCCGGCTGGTCCTCCCGGTCATAGGCACGGGAGTCACCATAATTGGTGCCTTGCTTCTCGCGGGTATATGGATTGCACCGCTTCACGAAGCCAACGAATTCATTCAGGCGCCGTTCTGGCTCTTGGGCAAAATTTTCTTTTTTCTTTTCTTCTATGTTTGGGCGCGCGGCACGCTGCCCCGCTTCCGCTATGACCAACTCATGAATATCGGCTGGAAGCTGCTGCTGCCCGTTTCCATCGTGAACGTCATCGTCACCGCCGGCGTCGTGCTCCTGAGGAGCAAGCCGTGAACGCGCCGCTGCTTATTTTCTTCATTCTCGCGGCGCTTGCAGTCATCGGCGCCATCAGCCTGATCCTGCAAAAGCATCCGATTCACAGCGCACTTTCCTTGATCGTGGTTATGGTCGCCCTCGCCGGCCTTTATCTGCTGATGGGCGCGGAATTTGTCGCTGCCGTCCAGATCATCGTCTACGGAGGCGCCATCATGGTGCTTTTCGTCTTCGTCATCATGCTTTTGAACGCTGGCGAAGAAGAGCGCACTGACTTTTCCAAGCTGGCGAAGTTCGGCGGCCTGCCGCTGGCTTTGGCTCTTACCGGCCTGTTGGCCGCCACGATGGCCAAGCACGGCGGGTCAATTCCGAATCCGGAAACTGTGGGGGCCCTCGCACCCACCGGCAAAATCTCTACTCTCCTCTTCACGACGTTCGTTTACCCGTTTGAGCTCACGTCATTCCTGATTCTCGTCGCCATCATGGGCGCGCTCGTTCTCGCCCAGCGGGAGAAGAGCTGACATGGTGCCGACGCAGTACTACCTGATCCTCAGCGCCATTCTCTTCGGCCTCGGCGTCGTCGCTTTTGTCTTTCGCCGCAACATCATCACGATTTTCATGTCCATTGAGCTGATGCTTAACGCCGTAAATCTTTCCTTTGTCGCATTTAGCCAGTCCATGCCGGCTAATCACCCGCACAAGCTGGACGGCCAGCTTTTTGTTCTTTTTGTCATCGTGGTCGCGGCGGCGGAAGCTGCCGTCGGGCTGGGCATCATCATTCTCACCGCGCGCAACCGGCAATCGCTCAACGTCGAGCGCGTGGACTTGCTCAAACTCTAATGCCTAATCAGCTCATACTCGAACACTTGTGGATCATTCCGCTGCTGCCGCTGCTCGGCGCGACCATCAACGGTTTTTTTGCCGCGAGGTGGCCCAAAAAAATCGTCGATACTGTGGCGCTATCGTCCACCGGCCTTTCCTTTCTCAGTGCACTCGAAGCGGTTCGCGAATTCGTCACTTATATCGCGCCCACTGGTCAAATCTTCCGCAAGGAATTTTTCGACTGGATGTTCACCGGCGTCGCAGCCGGCAATTTCCGCGTGGGCTTCGATCTGCAAATGGACCAACTCACCGTGGTCATGGTCCTGGTCGTTACCGGCGTCGGCTTCTTGATTCACATCTACTCCACTGGCTACATGGCGCACGAAGGCGGTTACTACCGGTTCTTCAGCTACCTCAATCTGTTCATGTTCTTCATGCTGATTCTGGTGCTCGCCGCCAACTACGTTCTGCTTTTCGTCGGATGGGAAGGGGTCGGCCTCGCCAGCTATTTGCTTATTGGGTTCTACTTCCTCAAGAAATCCGCGTCCGACGCCGGCAAAAAAGCGTTCATCGTCAACCGCATCGGCGACTTCGGCTTCATGCTGGGCATGTTTCTACTGTTCCGAACATTCCACACCCTCGATTTTTCGCAACTCTTCGCCCTGGCATCCAATCCCGCCTGGACACGCGAAGGCTGGGGCGTTTTCGGCACGTTTACGCTTGCCAGCCTGCTCCTTTTTATGGGAGCCTGCGGCAAATCGGCGCAACTCCCACTCTACGTCTGGCTGCCCGACGCCATGGAAGGCCCCACGCCCGTCAGCGCTTTGATCCACGCCGCAACCATGGTCACCGCTGGTGTCTACGTGGTCGCCCGCTCGCACATTCTGTTTCAGCACTCGAAAACCGCCCTCGTCGTCGTCGCCATCGTCGGCTGCGCCACCGCCTTCTTCGCCGCCACCATAGGCCTGGTACAAACCGATATCAAGCGTGTCCTCGCGTACTCCACCGTCAGCCAGCTCGGCTACATGTTCCTGGCTTGCGGAGTCGGGGCATTTTCCGCCGGTATTTTCCACCTCATGACCCATGCCTTCTTTAAGGCGCTGCTCTTCCTCGCCGCGGGCTCGGTCATTCACGCCATGGGCGGCGAACAGAACATGCTCCGCATGGGCGGCCTGCGCAAAAGCATCAAGTACACCTTCGCCACCATGTTCATTGCCACGTTGGCCATTGCTGGAATTCCGCCCCTGGCAGGCTTCTTCTCCAAAGATTCCATCCTGTTCAGTGCGTACAACGTTCCCGGCGGCCGTCCGCTCTACATCCTCGGTCTACTGACCGCGCTACTCACAGCTTTCTATATGTTCCGCCTGGTCTTCCTTACATTCTGGGGCAAGCCGCGCTACGACGAACACCACGTCCACGTGCACGAATCCCCGTGGAGCATGCTCGGCCCCCTCGTCGTGCTCGCCGCGCTCTCGGTGATCGGCGGATGGGTCGCTGCTCCCGGGCTCTGGGGCGGTAAAGACTACTTCACGGAATTCCTCGCTCCGGTGTTCGGCTCCGGAGGAGGCGCTGGCGCCGCTGTGACGGCTGACGAGGCTGCCGCCCACAGTCTCGAGCTCACGCTCGCAGTGGTCGCCGTTCTTACTGCTCTGCTGGGTATCGCAGTCGCGTACTGGCTCTACGTTCGCCAGCCCAAAAAGCCTGCCGAACTCGCCAAGTCCCTGCAGCCCGTTTACAAGACGCTGCTCAACAAATATTGGGTGGATGAACTCTACACCGCAACGATGGTTCGCCCGCTCGTCTGGGTCTCCGATCACGTCCTCTGGAAAACCGTCGATGTCGAAGCCATCGATGGCACCGTGAACGGCATTGCGCACGGCGCAACTTCTGTCGGCGACACCGTGCGCCACACCCAATCCGGCAATACTCGTAGCTACGCCGCGTGGGTCGTGGTCGGCGCGCTTGTCGTCATCGCCATACTCTTCTGGCCCATGTTTCGCCCGATGCTGAGCGCTCTTTTTGGAACGACGGTGACCAAATGATCGCGCCTGGTAATCATCTGTTGACCGTCCTAATCTTCTTCCCCGCCCTGGGCGCGCTCGCGTTGATGATTCTCCGCGCCGATGACCATATCTGGATCCGCCGCATGGCTCTCGTCGTCGGCACATTCGAATTTCTGCTCTCGCTTCTCCTGATTCCGGGCGTGCCACTCGGTTCAGTGGGCTACAAACTTGAACTCAGCATCCCTTGGATCACCTCGCCGCAAATTCACTACCACCTCGGCGTGGACGGTCTCTCCATCTTCCTGGTTATCCTTACCACTTTCCTGACGCCCATCTCTATCCTCGCCTCCTGGAACAGCGTTCACCACCGCGTCAAGGAATTTTTCGTCATGCTGCTGATGCTCGAAGTCGGCGTCGTCGGCGTCTTCCTCTCGCTCGACCTGTTCCTCTTTTTTCTCTTCTGGGAAGTCATGCTCATCCCTATGGCCTTCCTTATCGGCATCTGGGGCCACGAACGCCGCATCTACGCCGCCGTCAAATTCGTTCTGTACACGATGGCCGGGTCCATCCTCATGCTCGTGGGCATCCTCTGGCTGTACAACGCCACCGGCACTTTCGATCTCGTCGAAATCCAGCGCGCCATTCAGGCCGGCCAGCTCGTTCTTCCCGAAAAGACGGAAATCATCCTATTCCTAGCCTTTTTCGTGGCTTTCGCCATTAAAGTTCCGCTCTTCCCGCTGCACACGTGGCTGCCCGACGCCCACGTCGAAGCCCCGACCGCGGGCTCCGTCATCCTCGCCGGCGTCCTGCTCAAGATGGGCACCTACGGCATGATGCGTTTCTGCCTGCCGCTGTTCCCGCTCGCTTCGCGCAAAGCCGCGCCTTACGTCGCCGCCCTGGCCATTGTCGGCATCATCTACGGCGCCCTCGTCGCGCTCGTGCAGCCCAACCTCAAAAAACTTGTCGCCTACTCGAGCGTCAGCCACCTCGGCTTCGTCGTCCTCGGCATCTTCTCTTTCAACTCCATCGCCATGCAGGGCGCCATCTACCAGATGCTAGCCCACGGCATATCCACCGGAGCGCTCTTCCTCCTGGTTGGCATGCTCTACGACCGCCGCCACACTTTCGAAATCACGCAGTACGGCGGTCTCGCCACGCCCATGCCGCGCCTCTCGGCCTTCTTCCTTTTCGCCGTACTCTCTTCGCTCGGCCTGCCCATCCTCAACGGCTTCATCGGCGAATACTTAATCCTCCTCGGTACCTACATCGTCCATTGGCAGTGGGCCACCTGGGCCGCCACCGGCGTAATCCTGTCCGCCTGCTATCTGCTCTGGTCCTACCAGCGAGTCTTCTTCGGTGAAGTTACGGCAGACAAAAACAAGACCCTTCCCGACGCCTCAGAACGCGAGCGCTTTATCCTCGCCACCATGTGCGCCGTCATTCTTTGGATGGGTATCGGTTCCGCGTTCCTCACCAGACGCACCGCCGAAGCCACCAACACCATCCGCAAGCAGATGGAACGCCAGCAATGGCCCGCCGAAGCTGCTTTACCCGCACCTGCTCCGCACAACGGAGCAGTCATCACGGTCCACACTCTCGAAAAGTCGAGCAACCGCTAAATGCCCATCCTCAGACCCAGTGCCGATGACTTCTACCGGGTAATGCCGGAGCTGATGTGGTGTGGCTTTGGCGTTCTGCTGATGCTGCTCCAGCCCCTCACCAAGAGCCGCAGCTTCCTCGCGACAGTCGCTTTCCTGGGCGCCGCAGCGGGCACCGCTTCCAGCTATCTGGCCTACCAGCACATCGGTCCGGGCTTCTTTTCCTTGATTCGCTCCGACGCTTTCAGCTTCTTCCTGCACCTGCTGATCGGATTAGTCGCCGTACTAGTTGTACTCGCCAGTGATTCTTATCTCTCGCGCGAAAAACTCGACAGCGCGGAATTCTACGCGCTCATTCTCTTCGCCACCGCCGGCATGGGCGTCCTCTCCTCCGCGCAGGAGTTGCTCACCGCCTTTATCGGACTCGAGATGAGCTCCATTTCCAGCTACATCCTGGCGGGCTATCGCCGCGACACGCTCAAATCCAGCGAATCGGCACTGAAGTATTTTCTTCTCGGCTCCTTCGCCACTGCCTTCTTCCTTTACGGCATCGCACTCATCTACGGCACCACAGGCACGACAGTGCTCGATTCCATGGGTAACGCCGACCCCAATAGCGTTCTCCTCAAGCTGGGCCTCGCGCTGGTGCTGATCGGCCTCGGCTTCAAGGTCGCAGCGGCACCCTTCCAGATCTGGACCCCCGACGTGTATGAAGGCGCGCCGACTCCCGTGACGGCTCTGTTTTCGGCTGGACCGAAAGCCGCAACTTTTGCGCTACTGCTGCGTATCTTCGCCACCGTCCCCGCGGCAACGCAATATTGGTTTTGGGCATTCTGGATTTTAGCCGTGCTGACTATGTTTGCCGGCAATCTGGGCGCGCTCGTACAAACCAACGTCAAGCGGCTCCTGGCCTATAGCTCCATCGCACATGCTGGCTACATCCTCGTAGCTTTTGCCGCCGTTAGCACCATGGCCGGCAGCGACTCCCCCGACGGCGCGATGCCTGCCTACGCGGCTGTCCTCTTTTACCTCTTGAGCTATGCGCTGGTAAAAGTCGGCGCCTTTACTATCGTTTCGCAGCTCGGCGGCAAAGACGAAAAGTACGTCACCCTTGAAGACTACGCCGGTCTCTCGCAGCGCCATCCCTGGGCAGCCGCCGCTCTCAGCCTCTTCTTGCTCTCTCTGCTCGGACTGCCGGTCACCGCCGGCTTTTTCGGCAAGTTCTACATTTTCAAAGCCGCCGTCAACTCCCACCTGATTTGGCTCGCGGTGCTGATGGCCGTCAACAGCATCATCGGCGCTTACTACTACCTGAAAGTCATCGTCGCCATGTACATGCGCGAACCCGCCGAAGACTCCGCCGCCACTGCTCCTATCGCCTTCCCCGCCGCCGTCAACGTCGTCCTATTCATCTCCGCCGTCGGCACCATCTACTTCGGCCTCTTCCCCAACCAGGCGCTCCGCCTGCTGCTCGAAAAAACCCTAATCGGCGGCCTCAAATAGCCGCACAGAAGATTAAAACTTGAATTCGAGAATTGAGGCCTTTGGATGCTCCTCCTTTCGACAAGCCACGCCTCCGAACTGGCCCGCCCTTAGGCACAATGCTAAGGGCTGATGCACCCCTTCTTGGCAAGTTCGATTCGGCATGCTTCCCAACCGAGACGGACACAAAAGCAAAACGGGCCAGAGGAAATTCCTCCAGCCCGTTAGGACTCTCTCAAATCTAATCTATTTCATGATGAAAACAGTTACGAACGTCAATAGCACGAGCGTCTCTACGAACGCCAGCGCCAGAATCATCGGGATAAACATTCCCTTCGCCGCGCCCGGATTTCGTGCGATGCCTTCCTGTGCCGCCGCGCCGATCCGCCCCTGGCCCAGACCGCAACCGAACGCCGCAATGCCGACGCCAAAGATTGCTGCCAGCCACTGCAAGCCACTCTTGCCTGCCGCAGCCGCGTCTCCCGCCTGCGCAAACGCCGCCGGCGCCAAAAGCGCCACACCGGCCAACGTGCTCAACAACATGCCCAACTTCTTCATTACTGCCTCCTTATTCATAGTCGCCAGGAGGTGGTTCCCGGACACCGTGCAGCCGGGCTCACACTAGGCGACACCCTGCCGGCCGCGTGCAATCTAGCCGGCAAATCCGATTAGTGTTCTTCTGCCGTCGCCAGTCCCAAATAGACCGACGGGAGCGCCGTAAAAATGAACGCCTGAATGAACGCCACCAACAAGTGCAGTGCGATAAACACCAGCGGGATTAGCGCCGGAAAAATTCCGAATCCGACTCCCAGCACGGGGGCCTTGCTCCAGCCCCATGACACCAGCCCCGAAAGCAGGCTCACAAAGATCAGGTAAATCATGTCGCTGGCGAAAATATTTGCATACAACCGGACGGTCAGTGACAACACACGAGCGCACGCACTGATGAACTCGAGCGGGAAAATCAGCCAGGCGATCCACCATGGCGTTCCGGCGGCAAAATTCTTGAAATAGTGGCCCGCTCCCAAGTGTCGGATGCCCTGGTAGTTGAAATGAATGAACACCAGGCTCGCGCAAGCCAGCGGTACGGTTTTCTCGCTCGTGGGAGCGGCAAAAGGCGGAAACAAGCTCATTAAGTTGGAAAAAAGAACGAACAAGCTGATCGTACCGACAAAGTAAATAAAACTCCGCGCATGGTGGCCCGCCGCATCATCCAGAATGTCTCGGATGCCGATCTTCATCGGATTCGTCAGTAGCATTTCCGCCCCTTGCTGCAACGCACCGGGCTTGTCGACCGACAGCCGCAAGCGCAGAATCAAGGCCAATACCGTCACCAACAGAATCATGAGGATACTCATCACGATGTGCTGAGGTATCGGCGACTCAGGATTTCCCGGCTTCTGGTGCAGCGCGCTCAGAAGTGCCATCGCGATCCAGCCGAAATGTTGATTCACAAAATGGGTGATGGGGCTTGCGTGTTCCATCTGTACTTGGCGCCCTCTTCGGGCTCCCTCCGTCATTGTCCGGGTCGGACGATTTCCCACACACTTGCCGTGAGGATCGC
>DATMZI010000150.1:0-13607 GCA_035607085.1 Candidatus Eiseniibacteriota bacterium
CCCCGTGCGACTCGCACTCGAGCGACTGGCAAACGAGGGTCTCCTGGATGCCATCCCCTCGGGCGGATTTCGCCTGCGTTCTTTCAGTCTGGCTGACATTCGCGACGCGATTGAAATTCGCGGCATTTTGGAAGGCACTGCCGCGAGGTTTGCTGCGGAACGGCTTGGCGGGGCTGAAGAGCTTGGCCCGTTAAAGGAATTGCGTTCGGAAGCAATCATGGAGATGCCCGTTACGCTTCAAGGTTTCGCAAAGTACCTGGAAGCTAACAAGAGGTTTCACCGCGAACTGTGGCGGCTCGCAAAGAGTCCTTCTCTTTTTCGCGAGTTGGAGCATGCCTGCAAAATACCTTTTGCAGCTCCCGAGGCTTTAGTGTTTGGTATTGCTGACCTTGAACAGAGCAAGGCTTTTGTGGCGGCCGAACAACATCGCGCGATTGTGGAGGCCATCGAAAACCGCGAAGGTGCGCGGGCGGAGGCCCTCGCGCGCGAACATTCCAGGATTTCGAGGCAAAATCTGGAGCTCGCCTTCCAATCCAAGCACGCGATCTCTCATTCGTCGGGGCTGTCGCTAGTTGCCAACCGATAAATAAAAATCGCTGGAATGCAATATATTACTTGGCGCACTGGCGCATAAGCTCGTCGCTGGTTTCTCTTTCCGAGACCCTGAATAGCCAAGAGCGCTACCCGTCTCTTGTTTTTGAAGGCGGAGGTCCGCGGGCTATCGTTCTGCAAGGCAAAACGCGCTTGGGCGGACGCCAATCCAAATTCCTGCCCTCTGTCCGAGCTCCCCAAGCAATATCATTCAGCGCGGCAGCCTTGGGCAGGAGGGCCTTGCCGATCGTCGTTTTGCAATGCGAAATACTCGCTCAGAAAGAGAAACTACGTGACCTCCCTTTGCGAACCGGGTAGTCTCCCGACTTCGAAAAGGACCAGCTATGGACTCACTAAAGTCGGACACCATTCTCGCGGTGTTAAATCATTTTCGCATCGAGATCCCTTCTTGGGGTTTCGCCAACACTGGCACGCGATTTGGCAAGTTCCTTCAGCCTGCCGCGGCTACGACTGTGGAGGAAAAGTTCAGCGATGCCGGACATGTGCATGCGTTGACTGGTATTTGCCCGACGGTTGCATTGCATGTGCTGTGGGATTTTCCTAACGGAGTCAAGAGCGTCGCCCAGATCCAGGGCTTTTCCGAGCGCTTCGGCGTGCAATGTGGATCCATCAACCCCAATTTGTTCCAGGATCAGGAATATAAATACGGCTCATTTGGCAATCCTGACTCTTCCGTCCGGGCGCAAGCGTTTCAACACACTAAGGAAAGCATCGAGATTGCCAAGCATCTTCGCAGCCGCGACATCTCGCTCTGGTTTGCGGATGGTTCGAGCTACCCAGGAACCGCCAATATAAGGCAGCGAAAGACATGGTTCGAGGACCTACTAAAAGCTGCTCACGACGAACTCTCTTCGAATCAGCGACTCCTCGTTGAATACAAGCCGTTCGAACCCGCCTTTTACCACACCGACATCGCCGACTGGGGGATGGCGCTCCACTTCGCCCGACATGCGGGCCGATCTGCGAAAGTCCTGGTTGACACCGGCCACCACTATCATTCGCAGAACATCGAGCAGATCGTCGCTTGGCTACTTTCGGAGAATATGCTCGGCGGCTTTCATTTCAACGACCGCCGCTACGCCGATGACGATTTGACGATTGGCTCGATCGACCCCTACCAAGTTTTCCGCATTTTCCACGAAATCCTTTTCTATGAATGGGAAACCGGCAAGAAGCCGGACATAGCGTACATGATCGATCAAAGCCACAACCTCAAGGGAAAAATCGAAGAGACAATCCAAACCGTGGTCATGGCGCAGCAGCTATTCGCCAAAGCCGCCCTGGTGGACCACCAGGCTCTTTCCCAAGCCCAGGCCAAGTGTGACTTGATTCGCGCCGAATCCTTGCTTCAGGACGCATTCAACACTGACGTTCGCCCCGCCATTCAGCAGTGGCGCGATTCCAAAGGATTGCCGCGCGATCCGCTGCAGGCATTTCTCGAGAGCGGTTACCTCGGGCGCATCACAAAAGAGAGAAGCGCAAGAAATCTCAACAATGTTTCTTCTTACGCCTGAAATGCGCGGCAAGGCCGTCCAGGGGGCACAAACGACTCCGACGCATCATGCAAACGAGCAAGCGTTGACTCACGGACCGGCACAATGAGCTTCCTCGGAATCCTGGCTGCTTCCGTGAGGGGATCTTTCCCCGGGCTTCTCTATTGGCTAGTTTTCCCTATGATTCCGTTTATCATTGCCGAACAACTCCGCCCAGTGGCGACCGCCCCGAGGTTGCGCGACTACTGGGCGAACCTTCTCATCAGCTTCTCCACGGCTTATCTATCCCTTCCCCTCGGTATTTCCGCGGCCCTTTTGAGCGGCAAATTACATCACTTACTTCTATGGAAACCTCTTTCCTGGAGCTTTCACAGCATTGCTGCAGTTCCGGTCGTCGGGCACGGATTGGAACTCCTTGCGATGATTTTTGCTCCTCTGTTTATTCACGACTGTTGGTTCTATTGGTCGCATCGGATCGAACATCGTCTGCCTGTCCTCTGGCAATTTCACAAGCTTCACCACAGCGACGAGCTGATGAACACGAGCACCTGGGCCCGCGATCACTTTTTGCAGGAAGGCTGGCGAACCTTCTTTTCCCTCTTCACTCTCGGCCTTTTCCTCGACCTAAAACTAGCCGAAGCTGGAAAAGCAGCGCTCTATTCCACGATGTTTCTTGTGGCACTCTCCATGTTTTATCACTCGGCCATTCGCATTCATCTGCCGTGGCTTGACTACCTCGTCGTTACGCCGCAGGTCCATCGCATCCATCATTCGGCTCTCCCGGAACATCACGACAAGAATTTTGCCGACGCGCTGCCCATCTTCGATATCGTCTTCGGCACCTTCGAGCGCCCCAAACGCGAAGAATTCCCTCCCACAGGACTGGGGCCGCAATCGAGCGCTCCTGGCTCGCTTCTTGCGGCTCAATTTGGCCCCCTCTTGGCTGTCGGCGGCTTGCTGCGCTCCCTCTGGCGCAGCACGTTACGGCCGCGACGCGCAAGCGGCTAGAGAAGCTTGCTACCGCGTTTCTGCTTTTCGCACCTCGAGAATGAAAATACCGCGAGCGCGGTGGGAGATAGGAATATCCAAGATGTACGTATCCGAACAAAAGCCATTTCTCGCGTTCGACCTAGGAGCCCAAAGCGGCCGAGCCATACTCGGTCGCTTTCACTCCGGCGCCTTAACGACGCAAGAAATTCACCGGTTCAAGAATGAACCAGTGGAATACGGCGGCTCTCTCCATTGGGATGTGCCGCGGCTCTGGTGGGAGATGCGCAAGACCTTGTCCGAATTGCAAAGCGTGGAGCTAGCGGGAATTGGCGTCGACTCGTGGGGCGTTGACTACGCTCTGCTCGGCGATCACGGCGAATTGTTGCAGAACCCCTATCATTACCGTGATTCCCGAACTGTCGGAGTAATGGACGAGGTGGTTGGCGAAGTCTCGAAAGAAGAGATTTATCGTTCGACTGGCATCCAGTTCATGCCGATCAATACCCTTTATCAACTCTATTCAGCGAAGCAGCAAACTCCCGCCATTCTTCGCTGTGCACAAAAGCTTTTGACGATACCCGACCTTTTCAACTACTGGCTCACCGGCAAGGCCGTTTGCGAATTCACCAACGCAACCACCACCCAGCTTGCCAACCCTGTTACGCGTGGATGGGCACTCAACCTGATCGAGAGACTTGGCCTTCCTGGTCACGTGTTCGCGCAGATAGTCGAACCCGGCACCGTGATCGGCCCGCTGCAATGCCGGCTGACAAAGAACACTTCGTTTCGAAACACGCCCGTGATTGCCCCCGCGACGCACGACACCGGCTCTGCCGTAGCCGCAATATCCGCCCGCGAAGGAACTGCTTTCCTCAGCTCCGGAACTTGGTCGCTCGTCGGAACCGAAATCGACCGGCCCATTCTCTCCTCCGAAGCGCTCCGGCTTAACTTCACGAATGAAGGCGGCGTCGAAGGCACAACGCGTCTGCTGAAAAATGTCATGGGGTTGTGGATGCTGCAAGAATGCCGCCGGGCTTGGGCGGCTCACGGGCAATCCCCTGAGGATATCGAATTGCTTGAAATGGCTGCGCGCGAAACTCCCTTCACTTCCCTGGTGGACCCGGATCACGAGTCCTTTCTTCGCCCGGCCGACATGCCCGCCGCGATCGACGCTTTCTGCAAGCGCACCGACCAGCCTTCGCCGAGAACCCATGGCGCTTACGCGCGCGCCATTCTCGAAAGCCTCGCCTTTAAGTACCGGCTCGTCATCGGGCACCTGGAAAAATTGATCGATAGGCCGATAGAAAAAATTCGCGTCATCGGTGGCGGATCGAAGAACCTTCTCCTCAATCAGTTCACGGCTGACGCCACCGGCAAGCCAGTGCATGCAGGTCCGGCTGAAGCGACCGCCATTGGAAACGTGGCCATGCAAATCCTCGCTACAGGTGGCGCATCTTCCTTGCGCGAAGTCCGCGCCATCGTAGACCGTTCTTTTCCAGCCGAAGTCTTTTCCCCGCTCGATGCGGACCGTTGGAACCAGTCTGCCGAGCGATTCGAACACTACTGTGGGGTTATGCATGCCTGAAACAACAAAAACAGTCCACCTTCGACACCTTTGGGATTCTGCCGTCGCGGCAACGCTTGCAAACGACGAACTCGCGCTCCTCCGGTATCGGTCGAATCTTCTCGGAGCGGACCTCCGCATTACCAATTTTGGAGGCGGCAATACGAGTTCAAAACTAGAACTCCTCGATCCCTTCACCAAGAAACTAACGCGCGTGCTGGCCGTTAAGGGAAGTGGCGGCGACCTCGGCTCCATTAAAGAATCTGGCTTCGCTTTGCTCTACCTCGATCGGCTCGAAGAGTTGAAGAATCTCTACCGAGGAGAAGCCCACGAAGACGAAATGGTTGGTTATTATCCCCTATCAGCATTCGGCGAAAATCGTGTGGCCGCGTCGATCGATACTCCCCTTCACGCCTTCTTGCCGTTTCCTCACGTCGACCATTTGCATCCGGATTGGTCCATCGCTCTCGCCGCCAGCGCAAACGGAAAACGGCGCCTCGCCGAATTCAACAAGGAATTCGACCGCAAGATTGTCTGGGCCCCTTGGCAGCGGCCCGGATTTGAACTCGCTCTGCTCATCGAAGAAGCTGTCCGGGACAATCCGGGCGCAGAAGGAATCCTTCTTGGCGGACACGGACTCTTTACTTGGGGAGCAACGCAGCGCGACTGCTATCTCAGCAGCATTTTTACCATCGACCAGATGGGTCAATTCATTCTGCGCAGGCAAAAAAGTCCACTTTTTGGTGGCCTCGAACACCCTGCAATTCCCGAACGCAAGAAAATCGCCGCCCAGATTCTCCCCGCCCTTAGAGGCGCCGTCTCTTCGAACCGGCGTGTCATCGCGCACTTTGCGGACGATGAAGACGCACTGGTCTTCGCGGGCTCGAAGTGGGCCAGAGAATTGAGCGAACTTGGCACGAGCTGCCCCGACCATTTCCTCCGCACGCGCGTATGCCCTCTTTTTCTTGACTGGAAGTCTGCTGAACAAGATGTGAATGCACTTAAGGCGACCATCGTTCCGCAAATCGTTGCGTACCGGTCGGTGTACAAGGATTACTACCAGAAATGGGCGACCCCCGAATCGCCGAAGCTTCGCGACTCGAACCCGTCCGTCGTTATCGTGCCCGGCGTCGGACTCTTCGGCTTCGGCAAAAACAAGAAAGAAGCGCGCATCGCAACAGAGTTCTTCATCAACGCAATCCACGTGATGGCAGGCGCCAACGCCCTTGAAGACGGCAGCGCCGAGAGTCCACTTCCGCAAGCAAGGCGGCCGGAACAATCCGCCGGGTTCTCCCACTTTCACAACTATGTGGCGCTTCCCCGCTCCGAAGCATTTCGCATCGAATACTGGACGCTCGAAGAAGCCAAACTCCAACGCATGCCGGCCGAAGCGGAATTCAGCCGCAAAATCGGCCTCATCGTCGGAGGAGCCAACGGCATCGGACGCGAAGCCGCGCTGATTCTCGCACGCCGCGGCGCGCACATTGTGGTGGCCGACTTCGACGAAGCGGGTGCAAAAAAGGTTGCGGAACAAGCCCGAGCGCTTTCCGTCCCCGAGTGCTCCTCATCCGTTCGCGTGGATCTCAGCTCCGCGAGCAGCATCGCTGACGCTCTCCGCGCCACTATTCTCGAGTTCGGAGGCATCGACTTTATCCTGAACACCGCCGCGATCTACCCCGTTCCGGGGCCGGAAGGCGAACTTTCCGAGGCTCTGTGGGCAAAGACCTTCCTCGTCAACGTCACCGGCAACTATCTCCTCGCCAAGGAAGCCGATTCGATTTTCCGGGATCAGACTCTTCCCGTTTCCCTCGTGCTCACCGGTTCCGCCAATGCGGTTGTGCCGAAAAAGGGCAGCGAAGCCTACGACACGAGCAAAGCCGCTCTGAACCATCTGATTCGCGAATTAGCGATCAAGCTGGGCCCAACCGTGCGGGTGAATGGAATCGCTCCGGCAACAGTCGTCGCTGGTTCGACGATGTTTCCGCGTGACCGCGTCATGCAATCACTCGATAAATACGGTCTCGCATATTCAGCGTCCGAATCCGACGACGAACTCAGCAACAAGCTCGCTCAGTTCTACGCGCAGCGAACATTGCTCAAGCAGACGATCACCCCCGAAATCTGCGCCGCAGCCATGGTCTGGCTTGCCGGCGAGCAAAGTGCTCGCACTACCGGCCACGTGATCCCTGTTGACGGCGGGTTGTCCGACGCATTCCTTCGCTAGCCAGACAGAAGAATCCAGGAGCTTTTATGCAACGCATCTGTTTCGTACTGCAGGTCAAAAAAAATCGCCTCGAGGAATACAAGGAACGTCATCGCGCAGTCTGGCCCGAAATGAAAGATGCTTTGCGCAAAACGGGCTGGCACAACTACTCCCTCTTTTTGCGTCCGGACGGGATGCTCGTCGGATATCTCGAAACACCTGATTTTGAAGGCGCGCGCGCAGGAATGGCGGGGCTTGCCATCAACGCGCGATGGCAAGAGGAGTTGGCTGATTTTTTCGTGCAGCCCGAGGGTTTGCTTCCAGACCAGGCAATGAAGCCACTGGAAGAAGTCTTTCATATCTGACGTTCGATTGAGGCGCTTGTGATCCCAAATCCCGCACTTGGAGTCTTCTTTCACTGGCTCGGAGGTCTCGCCTCCGCCAGCTTTTATGTTCCCTATCGTGGCGTGAAACGCTGGGCTTGGGAAACCTACTGGCTCGTTGGCGGCTTTTTCAGCTGGATCATTGCGCCCTGGATTTTGGCCTCCTTTCTTACCCGCGACCTGCTTGCTGTTCTGTCTGAAACCCCGGCGCACACCCTGTTCTGGGCTGTTTTCTTCGGTCTCCTTTGGGGCATCGGCGGACTCACCTTCGGACTCACCATGCGTTATCTTGGACTCTCTCTCGGTATGGCGATCGCACTCGGCTTGTGCGCCGCCTTCGGAACATTGATGCCTCCCATCTTCGGCGGCGTGTTTTTTACCCAGGTTCTGGGGACGCTGTCGGGGCGCGTCATTCTTGCCGGAGTCTTTGTTTGCCTTTTGGGGATCGCGGCAGCGGGAATCGCCGGAATCTTCAAGGAACGCGCACTTCCTCTCGAACAGAAGCAAGCCACCATCAAAGAATTCAATCTCCGGAAAGGTGTTGCCGTCGCCGTTCTCTCCGGTGTTATGAGTTCCTGCTTCGCCTATGGCCTAGCCTCCGGCGCTCCTATCAAAGCCCTTACCTTGAAGCACGGCACCCCTACTTTGTGGCAGGGTTTGCCCGTTCTCATTGTCGTCCTCATTGGAGGATTCACGACGAACTTCCTTTGGTGCCTTGCACTAAATCTTCGGAACAAGACCGGCTTCCAATATTTTTCCTCGAGTGAGGAAAAGTCTCGCCAAACTCGCACCAAACTTAATCCTGAAAGCCAAACCGCAAAATCCCTGTCCGCCCCGATGGCGGCGAATTACCTCCTCTGCGCCTTGGCCGGCACAACTTGGTATTTCCAATTCTTCTTCTACACGATGGGCGAAACACAGATGGGAAAGTACGGATTTTCCAGTTGGACGCTCCATATGGCGAGCATCATCATCTTTAGCACTCTGTGGGGTCTCGGGTTCAAGGAATGGAAAGGCGCTGGAGGAATTGCAATGAGCTTGTTGGGACTAGCTCTATTTCTCCTGGTCGGATCCACAGTTATCGTGGGCTACGGAAATTTTCTTGCAGCCGCGGCGGGCCATTGACGGCACCATGCGATCTGCCGACGCCACATTTTCTTCCTCGCAAGTCGTGAACATCGAAGATCTCAGGCGCCTTGCCCGCCAACGTCTCCCGCGCGCTGTTTTCGATTACCTTGACGGAGGCGCCGACCGCGAGATTACACTCCGTGAAAATTGCTCGGCTTTCGACGAGATCTATCTTCGTCCTTCCTCGGCCGTTGGCTTTGGGCATGTCGATCTTGGCGTCCGCATTTTGGGGCGCCAGCTGTCCCTCCCCTTTCTTCTCGCGCCCGTCGGCTACAGCCGACTCATGCATCCCGAAGGAGAACTTGCCGCGGCCCGCGCAGCCTGCGATTCGGGCACAGCCTACATTCTGTCGACCATCTCCGGCCACAAACTTGAGGACGTCAAAGCTGCCACGAGCGGGCCCGCATGGTATCAGCTCTACTTGCTCGGTGGGCGTGCGGCTGCGGAAGCCGCGATCGAAAGAGCGCACCATGCCGGCTACTCCGCTCTTGTGATTACGGTGGATACGGCCGTCGCCGGATTGCGCGAGCGAGATCTTCGCAACGGCATGAAGGAACTCCTGGGCTCCTCGCTGTTTGCCAAAATTCCGTTTCTCCCAGAGATTGTTGCGCACCCGCGTTGGCTCGCGGCTTTTCTTACCGACGGCGGCGTGCCTAAACTGCACAACATCGTCATTCCCGGCAAAGGCCCCATGGAATTACTAGATGTAGCCACGGCCCTTGCGCGCGCCGCCGTCACCTGGGAAGACCTCCACTGGATTCGAAAGGCTTGGGTGGGTCCAATCGTTGTGAAAGGGATTCTGACCGCGGAAGATGCTAAACGCGCCGTTGACATCGGAGCCGAAGCCGTAGTTGTTTCGAACCACGGAGGCCGTCAGCTGGATTCTGTATTTCCGACGATTCGCGCGCTCCCGGAAGTTGTCGCCGCAGTAGGACATCAAACCGAGGTGATGATGGATGGCGGCATCCGGCGCGGGAGCGACGTCATCAAAGCCCTCTGTCTCGGCGCACGCGCCGTGCTCATCGGCCGCGCTTATGCCTACGGCATGGCCGCGGCTGGATATCCCGGAATCGAGTGCGCCATCTCGATCTTGCGCGCTGATCTTGAAAGGACCTTGCGTCTGCTCGGTTGTCAAACGGTTTCAAGCTTGAATCCAGCTTACATCACTAGACCTGCGGATTGGAGCAGGTGATCCGCCCACGAGCAATGAAGAAGAGCCGCAGTTGTTTAGGCGTAGACTATTCCAGCTTTTTCTCCGACAGAAACTTCGACATCTGGTCAGCAACTTGAAGGTTGTTCAGGTCCGACATCGGGAAGTGCGTGTTGCCCCGAATCCCGATCTCAGGCAGATGTATGACGGTGACGTCACCGCCATGTCGGTTTACCGTGTCCCTCCACTTTCTCGCCATCTCCAGCCGGACACGCCAGCCGTCCTGACCTGGATTATCGCTTGGCTTGTCGGGAATGAAGTCGCCGTAATAGATGACGATAGGAATCTTGGTGAGCTTCATGAACTCGGCCATGGACACGCCGATGGCCGAGAGCGCACCACCGGAACTTTGCAGCGTCTCAGGAACTTCTCCTTCCGGAAACAGAAAACCACTGCCTGGTTCGAACGCTACGATTCCTCGCACATTGCCGGTCTTAAGCACCGTTGCCCAGCCAAGTCCACCCCCTTGCGAGTGAGTCACAAAAACTGCGGCCCCGATCTTGTTGAACAGTGCCGCGCAAGCGTCGGAAATCACCTCGGGATCGTACATTCCCACGTTCGGTGTCATCTGACGGAAATATTGGTTCAGAGCTTCAGGATCCTTCGAAAACTGGATGCCCGGAAAATAATCCGGCCAAATGCCGACTCTAAAAATATCGAACCACATCTGTTCGTCCGGCGTTGCGTTGATATTTGCCGAGACCGTGCCGCGGCCTGCGTTTCCACGACGCGGCTGATCGATTAGATATACCGGAAAGCGACGACGGAGAAAGATCGTCTGGAAGCCCTCTCGGCCATCGGGAGTTGTCTCCCAGGTCTTCGAGAACTGCCCCGTACCGTGCAGAAATACGAGCGGAAGCTTACGGCGATTCACAGGAATCTGGTAAAAGACGTATCCGTGGTCACCATGCAGTGTCTGGCCATCAGGCGTTGGTTGCTTGGGATTAAAGGTTCCGGAATTAGTGATGACCTTGCCACCGACGGCGAAGCTGCCTTGGTCCTCGATCATCAGCGGCTCGGTCTTGCTCTTCCTATTCTCTTGCGCGTTCGCGGAGGAGAATAGAAGGACGGCCATCAATGAGGCCGCGACGAAAGCGCTCCGACAGTTCCTGTTCATATTCATTCTCCAGCGATTCTGCAAAATACAGGCTCGGTTTTGTTGAACACTTTCGCAGAAATGCGATCAACCACCCCCGCCAAGCAACGGTCGGGGGACAGCCGGCTTCAATTAACTAGAAGATCTTTCATTTGCGCTGTTGTAGTCCCTATCGCTGACGGGTTCCAACCAGATGGTCTTTCCCTTTTGAGTGGGTGTAACGGCAATGTAGGCAAAGCTGCTTCCCGGTGTTGCGCCGTGCCAATGCTCAACTCCCGGAGCGCATTTGATTACATCTCCCTTGTGAACGATGCGCGCCGGCTTGCCCCGTTCCTGGTAGTAGCCAGTCCCTTCGGTGATCAGTAGAACCTGACCGCCAGGATGAGCATGCCAATCCAGCTTTGCACCGGCATCATAGGTTGCCATGGCAATACTGGGATCGAATGCGCTGTCTCCTACGTTCAGCTCGTTGAGCCAGATATTCCCAGTGTGATTTTTGGCGGCGGACAGTTCCCCTTTCGCGAAAGCTGAACCCGCTGTTTGTGCTTGAGATTGAAGGATGAACAAAGAGCTCATCGCGAAAGCGATGACTAGAAGTTTTGTTCGCATGCTTTATCTTCTCCTTGATGGTTTCTATTCGATGGTCCTGCCAATTCGGGATCACAAGCAGGAACGGTTTCAGAAATCGGCGCGCTTCCCTGATTCGGTGGCCAACTGCATCACGTCCAGCCGCGCTTTCCAGGGATCCGGAACCGCGCTGGCGGAGCCATCGGGATGGAAATCGAAGATCAAATCCTTGCTCGGATCGTAACGCGGCCAAGCGGGCAGGCCCGCACCATTCGGATCGCCGGTCCTGGCGAAATTGACCCAGTAGCTTTGTGCCATATGAGAGACTGCCTGATCCTGGGCTGTCGGCGGCGGCGGTGGCGGCCCGAAGAATCCGGTACCCAGGGTGGCGAACACGAACGCGATTTCGCCACCGTGCGGCGCCCCGGCCCGAAACTGTTCCCGCAACGCAGTCTGAACATAGGAGAACCGGTAGAGATAGACGGGCGAACCGTTGGCCGCGAAGGCGCTCGCTGCGAAGCGGGCCGGCTCGGCCTGGCCAAAGTCGTCGTTTGCCCTCGATACGAGCGCGGCCAAATCCGTAGACCCATCGGGATCGTAAGCCGCCCTCGCCTGTTCGCTCCACTGGCCGAACCGAGCGAATAGTTGTTCCTTGGTAGTCGCCCTTACCCGGTTCCCTGCTGTATCGGCGCTGTTGCTTCCGAGCATGATCGGAACACGCGGCTGGCGGTGGGCTTTGTAAGCGGTCTCCGCCGTCTCCGTGATCAGCTTGCCGTCAAGGATTGGCGTTGTTTCGTAGGTCGGAGCGCTACCCCTAGGTTGGGCCGACGCGCCGTGAAGAACCTCCTCGGCACTGAGGGCGCGCAGTTTGGCCAGCGCGGCCTGATCCGTTCCCTCAATCCCAATCGAATGCGCGAACTGGAGTCCGATCGTCTCTGCCGACACCGGATAGTTCGGATCGACTCCGTCCTTGTTCAGCGGCCGCGCGGTAAGCACACTGTCACGCGAACCGCCAGACTCGACGATCGCCTTCTGGAACAGGCCGCGCGCCATCGGTGAAATCAGAAGGCTGTGGACCGAGACACCGCCTGCGGAGAATCCAAAGATAGTGACGTTGTTTGGGTCGCCTCCGAACGCGGCAATGTTCTGCTGCACCCACTTGAGTGCCGCAATCTGGTCCATGTAGGCGTAGTTGCCCTTGAGCTCATTAGGATGTTCATGGCTAAGCGCCGGGAAGGCGAAGAATCCGAAACGCCCTACGCGGTAATTGGCAGCGACTAGGACTACGCCCTGTCTCGCGAACCGTGTCCCCGAAGTGTTGGGCAAGGCGCTTGAGCCGCCTACGAATCCGCCCCCGTAGATCCAGAACATCACCGGCAGTTTCGCGCCCGAGGCGGCGCTCGCGGGGCGCCACAGATTGATAAACAGGCAATCTTCTGACGAAGTCGGCGACATCGAAATGGTGCCGGGACGGAATGCCGCCTGCGCGCAGTCCGCGCCAAACTTGCTCGCATCCCGCTCGCCCTGCCAAGCCGGAAATGGTTGCGGCGGACGCCAGCGGTTTTCACCGACCGGCGCGGCAGCGAAGGGAATTCCTTTGAAACTGGAGACATCTCCTTCAGTCACGCCGCGCACAATTCCGGAGGCGGTACGAACTGTCGGCGCGGGCAAGGCAGCATTGAAAACCGTCTTCTGCGTTACGGGCGCTTGCTCTGGCTTACTGTTGTTTGGCTCCTGTGCTCTGACGGTAGGCAAAAGAGAGACCGCGACCAGCCAAATCACTATGAAGAACCTCCGATGCTTCCTGCTCGTGGGATCTGTCTTCGTGATTCTGAAAACCGGAAGTTCGGCGTTGCTCTTTTCGGATTCCCTCGTCTGCATGTTTTCTCCTACGTCGCCCCTGGTAATTTATTTCTTCTCGAAAACTTCCTTTGCGACGTTGATGGCGTTCACGGCGTTCGGCCAGCCACAGTAGAACGCCAGATGAGTGATGGTCTCGATTAACTCCTCCTGCGTCACACCGTTTTCGCGCGCTCTCGTGAGATGAGACCGAAGCTGCTCTGGACGGTTTAACGCAATCAGCGCGGCCACGGTCACCAGGCTTCTGTCACGCTTTGACAGTTGCGGGCGCTCCCACACATCTCCGTAGAGCACGTCATCCGTCAGCTCAGCCAGCTTGGGAGCAAAGTCGCCGATCGGCCCTTGAGATGGCCGAGGCTTCCCGCCGGCATCGGTGCTTGATCCTTGTACGGCGACCGGCGCGGCGTACTGTGCGTCGCTGACCTTCTCCATCCAATCCACGGACTTGCCATCGAGCTGTTCCACGATGGCGATGTGTGCCAGCGAACTTTTCGGCGCGGC
>DATMZI010000168.1:0-50650 GCA_035607085.1 Candidatus Eiseniibacteriota bacterium
AAACAGAGCGGCTTTTCACTGCTGGAACTCCTCGTGGCGGTCACCATTCTGGTCATTGTCGCCGGAGCGGTGATGGCTGGAATGATCAGTACCACTCGCTCTCAGAGCTCGGTGATGAACCGGACGCAACTGCATGCCAGCGTGCGGAACGCCACGGAACTCATGGAGCAGGAAATTGGACAGGCCGGGAAACTGGGTGCTTCGCCAGGATTGCAGTTCAGCACGGCCGTTGCTGCAATCGGCTCAACCTCTCCCACCATCACTACGACTTCGGGCACCGCCACCACGGGTCTATACGTTGGTGAGCAACTGGTGGTCGATCCGAGCACGACCAACGAGGAAACCGTAACGATCTCCGCCATTCCGTCAAGCACCTCCATTACCGCCACATTTGCCAATACGCACCCCGCGAATACTCCGGTCCTGGTTTTAGGTGGTTTTGCGAGCGGAATCATTCCACCGGACACCAGCTCGAAGTACGTTTTCAGCGGCACCGGCACTGCCAACACGACACTGACGACAGGGACAACCGGGCAAAGTTCCAGCGGGTCTACCCTGAAACTTTATGGCGATATCAACGGTGACGGTACGATGTACTACGTCGTTTATAAATGCTCGCCGAATTCATCCGGAACAGGAACTCTGTATCGTTACGTCTCCACCGATATCACGACGGCTACAACCGTCTCCGCCGGGACGCTTTTGCTCGACAATTTGGCTACCAATCCCGCGGACTCGAACGGAAATGTGACGCCCTGCTTTACCTATCAAACCAAAGATACCGCTGTGACAATCAATGGCGGCCAAGTAACGGAGACCTTCGTAATTAACGTGGCGGTCACGCTGACGATTCAGACCCAGAACAAAGATGCCAAAACGAGTCAGTTCCAAACCGAGACCAAGGCTTTATTGAATATCTCGCCTCGCAATGTTTTTGACGCGTGGGAGCTGGCCAGTGCCCCGAGCGGCTATACCCGCGCGCAGCCGATGCCGAGTAACGTTCTGACCGGCGGACTTTTGACAGCGACATTGACTCCGTAAGAGGCCGGGCGTGTTGAAAGTTTGAATTCGGAGGAAGCGAGGAGTTATGGTGAGAAAAAACGAAAAAGGCGTGGCATTGATCCTGACACTGATCCTGCTGGCAGTACTCTCCGTAATGGCCGTTTCGCTTCTGTTCATGGCCCAGGCCGAAACGTGGTCGGGAATGAATTACCGAATGACGACTCAAGCCCGTTATGGGGCGGAAGCGGGCGTGCAGAAAGCTGCGAACTTCATACAGAGTGCATCGTACACAGCTCCAACCAACGCTCAGATCGCCGCCAACTTCAATACCACGGCCTCCCCCGTTATATACAGCGGGGCCGCAGCCGGCCTGTCGGCAAACAGTTCTCTTGGGTCTAACAATTACCCAATCAGCTCGGATACGACCGGGTTCGCATCGAACGGGACCGGTTCCTTGATTGCTGGCAACACAACCGTGAACTACTCGGCTTATGCGAAGTTGCTTGCCATACAGGGTTTTACTTCATATCCCAACGCAACGCCTGCAGTCGTCGAGAAGTGGGAAATCACGTCTGATGGAACCATTAGCGGTGTGCGAAACGCCCAAGTAAGAGTTTCCGCAATAATGGAACGGCAGAAAGCTGCAACGTTCGCTTATGCAGCGTTCGCAACTGCAACGGGCTGCAGCGCAATGAGCTTTGGAGGCGGAGGCAGCACGGATAGTTATGATTCGGCTTCGATAACATATAGCGGCGGCACCGCGGTTACGCAAAACTACGGCGGCAATGTTGGAACGAATGGAAATCTGGATGTCAGCGGTTCGAAGACCACGATCAATGGCAGCCTTTCAACGCCCCGGGCGGGCACAGGTTCCTGCTCGACGAGCACCGTGACGGCTCTGTCCACGAACGGAAACGCAAACGTAACCGGCGGAATCACTGAACTTCCAGGAGCGGTCACCTACAACACGCCAACCGCACCGTCACCGGCGCCACCGACGACGGCGATGAGCATCGCAAACAACGCGGACTGCACCGGTATACCAAGTTGCACGACATCCGGCGGCAAAAATCCTAGCGAGACTTACATCACAGCGAGCTCTACAAGCTCGACGGCGACATCTTTAGGCAGCCTCCTTGTCCAGGGCAACCTTCACCTCGTCCCCCCTTCGGGAACAGCTGCCGGAAGTGTTGTATACATCAACGCAAACAGCATCACGACGAATGGCAATCCCAATATTTACATCGATCCGATTCCGGGGACTTCTCCTGCACAGTACGCGCAAATTGTCCTGAATATTGCACCGACCGGTAGCATCGACTTGACCGGTTCAACCCTGTCCAACCCTTCGTTGATTCCATCGAATTTCCAGGTGCTCTATGGTGGGACCAACTTGGTAAAAATCAACGGCGGCACTCAAACAGCCATGCTGCTCTATGCACCCAACGCCAGTTTCAAGTTGAATGGCGGTGGCAGCCTGTACGGTTCGGTGATCGCAAATCAGGTGACCGATCTGGGAGGCGGAGCGATTCACTATGACCGCGAATTGCAAAAGCAGTTCTACCAGCTCGGTAATTACATGCTGAGCGCGTTTAACTGGCAGAAGTACTGAGAAGACTTTTTCCTCCTGCTTAGGACCGCGTCTGGCGCATCGAGCAGCGTCGGACGCGGTTTTATTTTTGCCGGCCCCTTGGTGAATGGGCAGAACAGTGCGTGATATTCTCGTAAAGCGATCATGCCTGCGAAACCTGCAAGACTTTCCCCGGAAATTTTGATTTTTGATGTGGATGGAGTGCTGGTGGACGTACGGGACACCTACTGGCGGTCGGCGCTGGAGACTATGCGCTACCTGACAGGCAAGCGCGTGACGCACGCCGAGCTGCATCGCTGGAAGAGCCAACCCGGCAACAACGACGACTGGCGCATGGTGGCACGCTGGGCCACGGCGCTCGGCCGGCGCACAAGCTATGAAGAAGCGCGCGAGGCGTTTGGACAATTTTACTGGGGGACGGATGGGCGGCCGGGCAATGTGTCGCGCGAAAAAATTATCGTGACACCGGCGCAGATCGCGCGGTGGGCGAGACGGTTTGAACTGAACCTGTTTACCGGACGCAACCGGCAGGAGTTTGCGTTTACGTTTGAAAAGTGGCCGGGGACCAGGCACTTTCGCACGGTAGTGACGATGGACGACGTGAAGAAGATGAAGCCCCACCCGGAGGGTCTCCGTAGAATTCTGGGGAAGCGCGATCCGGCGGCGGCGCTGTACCTCGGCGACAACATTGATGATGCGCTGGCGGCACGCGCAGCCGGCGTGCCCTTCGCGGCGATTATCTCGGTGGGCGAGCACAATTACCGCAAGCGGGCAGCGAAGTTCCGCGACCTGGGGGCCGTAGCGCTGCTGCCGCAGGCTACGGCGGTGAATGGGCTGTTGAAATCGAACAGAGATTCCCGCTCGGAATGACGGTTACCGCGTGGGTGTACTTCAAGCCGGCCGCGCGCACGGCCCGCAGGGGTTCATTGACAACGAGCGAGGCGGCGGGAGAAAATTGAGAACTGCTGAAATTTCCTCGCTTGTGCCCAAGTGGCGGAACTGGCAGACGCGCTAGCTTCAGGAGCTAGTGGCCGCAAGGTCGTGGAGGTTCGAGTCCTCTCTTGGGCACCAATTTTTCAAGAATTCTCCCGCCTGGTTTTCCCGCCAAATTGCATGGGAGTCGGATCCATTCACCCGGAGAGCCTGACGACGAAGAGTGAATCAATTCGAAGTGATGGCGGCGAAGGTGACGGAAAAGCCGCTGCCGCGGAAAAGACGGTCAAGCGATAGCGACGCGAGGAAGTTTTCCCGCGTAGCGTTGCGTGGATTGCCTGACGATAAGTTTCGGTTCGAGCAGGATGCGACGCGGCGGAATGGGTTCACCGGCTTCGATGAGCTGCAGCGCAAGGGTGCCGGCTTTTTGTCCGATAGACATGGTCTGCTGGTCCACGCTGGTGAGCGGAATTTTCAGGAATTTGTCGTAGAGCAGGTTGCCGCAGCCGACGATGGCCACGTCTTCGGGGACGCTAAGGCCGGCGTCGAGCACCGCAGCGATGGCTCCGTAGGCGGTGGCGTCGTTGTAGCAGAAAATTCCGTCGGGCCGCGGTGAAAGCTGCAGCAACTTCTTTGCCGCGTGGTAGCCGGCTTCGTCGCCCAGTTCCTGAACGCGATCCACGTTGTAGATCATTTCCGGATCGGCGGCCAAGCCCAGCTTGGCGAGAGTACGCTTGTAGCCTTCCTTGCGTCCGACCAGCGAGCTGATTTCTCCGCCCCCAATGTGGGCGATGCGTTTGCAGCCAACTTCGGCAAGATGGCGGGTTGCCAGCGCACCGACTTCTTCGTCATTCACGCCGACAAAATGCGCGCCGAGGCCGGTGAAGCTGCGGTCAATTAGAATATAGGGGATGCCGGCTTCTTCGACGCGGCGGAACATTTCGACGGTCCACTGCGTGGAAGCGACGAGCAGAGCGTCCACCCGGCGGGCGATCAGCTGCTCGACCGCCTGGCGCTCCATTTTGGGATCCTGCTCGGAGGAAGTGGTCAACAGCGTGTAGCCGGTATCGTGGAGCGCGGAAGACACGCCGCGGACAATTTCAGAAAAAAAAGAATGAAGCAGATCGGGCACCACAAAACCGAGAAGGTTGGTACGCCCGGTGACCAGCGCTCGCGCCGAAAGGTTCGGGCGATAGTTCATTTCCTTGACGCGCTTCAGGACGCGAGCCTTGGTTTCTTCGCTGATGTCGGAGTGATCGCGGAGGGCTTTGGAAACCGTGATTACGGAGACGCCGAGGTCTCGCGCAATGTCTTTCAAGGTGACAGCCATATAGGAGCTTACCACATTGGACGCCGCACTGAGGCGAGCCGTTACGGCGTTCACCAGAAATTCAAAAACGAGCAAAACTACTTTATTTTCAATGAGACGTGGACGTTGACAATTGCCGATGGGTAGCTTTTAATCAGGAGCGCCGTGAACGTTCACGAAGGGTCTCTGGTTCCCGGTTCGCGAGCGTAAACCCGACACTTTTCATGCGACGCAATGCTACGTTGTTTGACATCGCCGACGCTCTCGGCATCTCCACTGGAACGGTTCACCGAGCGCTGCACAACCATCCGGGCGTAAGCGCGGCGACGCGCAGCCGCGTACTGCAGGTCTCGAAATCGCTGGGCTACCGGCCGAACCTGGCGGCTCGGTTTCTTTCGCAACGCAAACGGTTTCGCATTTCGGTGAACACGCTGAGAGGCACTACTTCGTTTTGGGACGAAGTACGCGACGGGATTAACCAAGGCGCGCGAGCGCTGGGCGTGGAAAACGTCGAACTGGATTTCCGCACCTATCCGTTGTTGGGCGAAGCGGAGGAAGAAGCGTTTGAATCGGCGATGAAGGCCGAGGCGAATGGAATTGTAGCGTTTCCCAGCCGGCCGAAGAATTTCCGCTCATGGATGAAGCAGGCGGCGAAATCCAAAACGCCGGTGGTCTGCGTTTCGACGGATGCACCGGACTCGGGGCGTCTGGCGGTGGTTTCGATTGATACCACGGCCAGCGGATCGCTGGCCGCAGACCTGTTGGGGAGATTTCTGGCGCGCAAAGGAAAAGTGGCGGCGACGCTGAGCGCGCTGTCGATTCATGAACACGCAGAAAAGTTCCAGGCGTTTCGTTCGACGCTGCAGTCGCTGCATCCGGCGATGCAGGTGCTGGAGCCAATCGAGGATCACGACATGGAGTCCGAGGCCTACGACAAGTGTCGTGAACTGTTTGCAGCGCATCCTGACCTGGCGGGCCTGTACATCACGACCGAGGCGTCGATTCCAGTGATACAGGCGGCGCGCGATTCTGGCGTTCTCGGCAACCTTTCGATTATTACCACCGATTTATTTCCGAAGCTTGCAGAAGAGCTGCGCGCAGGCAATGTGGCCGCGACAATTTATCAACGGCCGCGAACGCAGGGGCGGCTGGCGTTTCAGGTGCTTTACAACTACTTGGCAGACGGCCGCAATCCGCAGCAGCAAGTTACTCTGGTGCCGCATCTGGTGATGCGCGGCAACCTGGATTATTTTCTGGCTCGCCATCCCATGGGCGCGCGCGCCAAGGCCGCTTCCGTGGCGGCGGAAAACAACGACGAAGCTGCAGAGCTGGCCACGTTCGACTGAAGACTGACGGAGACTCCCCATCCATTTTCTAGGCATTGACGTAGGCACCGGCGGCACGCGAGCGCTGCTTATGGACAGCGCGGGCGGCGTGGTGGCTTCCGGAACGGAAGAACACCAACCGTTCGCTTCGCCACAACCGGGCTGGGCGGAGCAGGATCCGCGCGACTGGTGGCGCGCCTGCGGCATCGCGGTAAAAAAGGCCTTGCAGAAATCGGGCCTGCGCTCCGACGAAATCGCGTGCGTCGGTTTTTCTGGACAGATGCACGGCGCGGTAATGCTGGATGCGTTGGGTCAAGTCATCCGCCCCGCGCTCATCTGGTGCGACCAGCGCACCGAGGGACAGTCGCGCGAGCTTTCGGAGAAATTCGGCACGGAAAAGCTGATTCAGTTGACGTGCAATCCTCCGCTAACGAATTTCACTTTGACCAAATTGTTGTGGGTGCGTGAAAAAGAGCCACAGTTTTGGGCGCGCGTGCGGTATGTGATGCTGCCGAAAGATTATGTGCGCTTTCGGCTGACCGGCGACTGCGCGATCGATCAGGCCGATGCTTCGGGCACTCTGCTGCTGGATGTGGCGAATCGCAAGTGGTCAAAGGAAGTTCTGGCGGGCACCGGAATTGACGAAAGCTTCTTGCCGAAGCTGTATGAGTCGCCGGATGTTTGCGGCAAGTTGAATGAAGAAGGCGCGGCGGCCACTGGGCTCAAAGCCGGCACGCCGGTCGTCGCGGGAGCGGGCGACCAGGCGGCCGGCGCGGTAGGTATGGGAATTGTTCGCGCCGGAGTGGTCAGCGCGACGATCGGCACTTCCGGCGTGGTATTTGCCGCGACGGACCGGCCGGCTCTCGATCCGCGCGGCCGGTTGCACACCTTTTGCCATGCGATTCCCGGCCGTTGGCACGTCATGGGCGTCACGCAGGCGGCGGGGCTTTCGTTACGCTGGTTTCGCGATACCTTTGGATTGGCAAGAAATGGACTGGGGAAAAACGCTGCCGCCGCCGGCGATCGCGATCCGTATGAATTTTTGTCGGAAGAAGCCGCGGCGGTTCCGCCGGGCGCCGAAGGCCTGTTGTGGGCGCCGTACCTGATGGGCGAAAGGACGCCGCATCTCGATCCCAACGCTCGCGGTGCGCTAGTTGGTATCACGCCCTCGCACCACCGCAGCCACATCGTCCGCGCGATTCTCGAAGGCGTGGCCTTCAGCCTGAAAGACTCGTTTTCGATTTTCGAAGAAATGAAAGTTCCCGTGAAGCAGATTCGCCTCGGCGGGGGAGGCGCACGCTCTTCGCTGTGGCGGCAAATCCAAGCCGATGTGTACGCTCACGAAGTGGAAATCGTGGAGGCGGAAGAGGGCGCGGCCTACGGCGCGGCGATTCTCGCAGCGGTCGGTGCTCGTCACTTCGCATCCGTCGAAGAAGCCTGCGACGCTGTCATCAAGGTCGCTACCCGCGTCTCGCCGCATCCATCCTCATCCGCGCTTCTGCAGAAACATTACGCCGCCTTCCGCCGCGTCTACCCCGCCCTCCGAGCACTACAGTAATTACTCGTTCTAACTATTCCCGGAGCAACTTCCGCGGACGGGTCTGTCTGACGTGGCGCTCTTTTACGCTGTTACGACGCGTGACGGTAGGTTTCCCAGCCCAGATAATTCTGTGCCGCTTCCTGCACCGCAGCGGCCACCGACGAAAAATTCGCCGCAACGTGATGCTCGAAACCGTTCGAGCAGATGTAGCGCAACAGCTTCTGCATTTCGGGAATTTCTACCACGCCGGCTCCGCCAAATGTCTCCAGGGCATCATCGGTGAACTTGCCTTCGCCCACGTACCCGCGAATCACGCCGTCGCTATCCACCGTGGAAAATCGCGCATAAGTCATGGTCCCACTTTTCACTTTGCCGACTGCGGTCCCGAACGTATTCGCCTTGCCCACCGTTCCGGCAATGATTTCCTGGAAGTCCATGCGCACTTCCCGGAAGAAATGTTTGGGCAGGTTGCTGCAGTGGAAGCACACTGCTTTGTTGGGATCACTTCCGTAGTTGTTGTTCCAGTCGAGCAGTGCGCTCGGTGTGCCGCTGGCCAGCTGGAGCATGTGCATGCTGAGGGTGCCGCAAACGTCGGTTTCGCACGCGCTCGACAATAAGTTATCGCTCATCATGCTCATGATGGTGCACGGCACGATGCCCAGATTTTCTTCCATCGACGTCCAGCACTGCACCGCGCTGATCGCCACATCCGCTTGCTTCATCCACTGTTCGGTCACGACGCCTAGTTTGGCCATCTTGATCAGCGCCGCATCCGGCACTCCTGCGGTGCTGACGTATTTCTTGATCGCAGCAAGTTTCGCGGCCACCGCCTCCTCGGTATCTTTCATCCGGCTGATGCGGCCAATCACTTCGCTCAGGTCCAGCGTTTCCACGGAGATGCCGCTGGCCTCCAGAAGTTTTTCGCTGTAGCGGACGGTGTTGAAAGCCGCGGGCCGCGCGCCGATGGCACCGATGCGCAAGTCCTTCAATCCGCGAACCACACGGCAAACCGCGGAAAACTGTTGCAGGTCCTTGGCAAATTCCATCGAGTCCAGCGCTACCGTGTGCAATTCAGTCAGGGAATACGGAATGCGGTACTGCTTCAGGTTGTTGCACGCGGACATTTTTCCGCAGAAGCTGTCACGCCGGTGCGTGATGGTCATCTTCGACGCGTTGTCAGGCGTGGCTTGTATCAACACGGGAACGCCCAGCCGTGCAAGCCGCAACGTATCCGCGATGGCGCGTTCATCGCCGAAGTTCGGCAGCGTCACGATGACACCGTCAATTTCTTTTTCGTGTTTCTTGAACAGCGCGGCGCAGCGCTTTGCTTCTTCGTGTGTTTCCACCGCGCCGTGTTTGCTTTCTTCGGGACTGAGCGCCACCGCGCCGATGCCGGCTTTCGCCAGCGCCGCCAGAATTTCCTCACGCCCGCTTTTCGCCAGGTGATCCGGGAAAAACCCCCGGTTTCCGACGATCACTCCCATGGTCATTTTCTTGTCGTTTGCCATCGCCCAATTTGCCGTTTCTTTTTTTCGCTCGCAAGCGGAGCGGGAAAATTAGTAGATCTTGACAGATGCAGCTGTCAGACCTTATTGCGACCCGGCCGGAACGCGACGGAGTACACCGCGCCCAACACAATCAACAGCGCTCCCCACCAGACTGGTGCATGCAGCTCAGCCAATACCGTGTTTGGCGGATGCGACCATTCCGCCAGGCCACTGCCCAAAATCAGAACGCCGTACACTAGAAACAACAAACCGACAAAAAACCAAACCGGAATGATGTGATGTTTTTCGCTCATCGATGTTCCTTAAAAGTTTTCTCCGGCCTACCAGAAAATAATCTGCAAAACCGCCAACAGCGCCAGCGCCACCATGCCCCAGAAAAACGGTTTGTGGAACAGGCTGGTGTGCTCTTCCTTTGCGACATCGGTCAGGCTGTACACCAGTCCGCGCAGCTCTTCATCCGGCCGCGGCCTGGTGATCAACGTGACGAGCACGGTCACGACCACGCAGGTCACGCAAGACCATAACGATTGGTACATGTCCTGCGCAAGTCCTTTGGCTTCCGGTGATAGTGCAAACAGACTCACCCAACGTTCGTTCGATCTGGAGTGCATCAACAGAAACATGGTGATAGAAGAAGTGGTTCCAGCTAGCAGGCCCCAGAAACCGGCGGCCTTGGTCACGCGCTTCCACATCATGCCGAGCAACACCGTGCCAAACAGGGGTGCGATAAAGAATCCAAACAGCGCCTGCACGTAGTCCATAATGCTGGCGAACTGCATGGCTAGATATGCGGTGCCGATGCTAATGCCGACTCCGATCAACGTACACCAGCGGCCCATCGAAACGTAGTGACTATCCGATGCGTTCTTGCGAATAAAGGGACGATAGAGGTCGTAGGTCCAGACGGTGGCGAAGGCGCTGACGTTGCCGGCCATGCCGGCCATGAATCCCGCGACCAGGGCGGTGATGCCTAGACCTAACAGGCCGGGACCGCAGTAGCGAGCGAGCATCAGCGGCAGCACTTCGTTATAGCTGAACTGCCCGGAGTGCACTTCGCTGGCGGGCACCAGATGCATCGGCAAAACGGCGAGTCCCAGCAAACCGGGAAGGATCACGATCAGGGGCACGGCCATTTTGAAAAATGACCCGATGATCGGCGCCATCTTGGCGGAACGAATATCCTTGGCGGAAAGGACGCGCTGCACGACCAGAAAATCCGTGGTCCAGTAGCCCATGGCCTGCACCGCACCGAGGCCAAAGACGATGCCCGTCCAGTGAATGCCCATGGGATTGCTGGAAAACGAATGCATCGGGCCCCACATGTGGGTGAAATCCTGGCCCGGGAAATTCTGCTGGATGCGCGCGACCATTCCTTTCCATCCACCGGTTTCGTACAGGCCGAGAATGGGGATCAGCAGCGCGCCGAACCAGATCAGGAAAAACTGCAGCACCTCGTTAAAGATTGCGGAAAACAATCCGCCCGCCGCAACGTAGATAGCCACGGTCACCGAGGAAACAACGATGCTGAAGTTCAGATCCCAGCCTAGGACGACTTTCATGACCACGGCCATGGCGTACATATTCACGCCGGACATGAGGATGGTCATGAAAGCGAAGGTTATGGCGCTCAGACCGCTGGCCGCGGTTCCATAACGCAACTGAAGATAGCCCGGAACAGAGTGCGTCTTAGAGATGTAATAGAATGGCATCATCACCAGGCCGAGGAAAATCATGGCGGGAATAGCGCCAATCCAATACCAATGTGCGGCGAGGATGCCGTATTGATAGGCCGAGCCGGCCCAGCCGAGAAGTTCGAGCGAACCGAGGTTGGCGGAGACAAAGGCGAGCCCCGCAACCCAAGCGGTCATTTCGCGGCCGGCCAGAAAAAAATCCTCGCCTGTCTTGGCGAAACGTTTGAGATAGAAGCCGATGCCCAGAACCAGCACGAAATAGAAAATCACGATCGCCAGATCGACCGCGGACAGCCGAACCAGACGTTCCGTCGCCAGCATTCCCAAGCTCGCCGTCATCTGTTCCTTCCTGCGTGCGAAGTCGTGGAGACCGCGCCTGTTGTAACTCCCGTGATGCCACAACCGCGCGTGCAAGTACCGCGAGAAAATGCGCCGCTATGATTGACGAAACAGCAGCGGCTTGCAACTTCTAAACGGACGACCGTTTCGCAAAAAAACGGGGAGGCGATTTTCTGCCACCCCGCGACAAACCTTCTCTATTGCAAACTGCGAGCAAGACTTCACGAACCCAACCAAAAAACTGCGGCGCTGAAAAAGGCAGGGGCTCGCCTCCGAAAAATCTGGGGTAGGAGGAAAGCCCCGGGGTCGGAACAAGCCGGAAAAGCGGCCGGCCTCAGGAGGGAAAGAAGCGCGAAAGGCAAACGAAGAAGGGAGACTTCAGCGTCACCGTAAACGCTTACGATCCTGTAGTACACGTTTACACCGCGGTCCAGCTGTTTGTCAAGCAGGGATCCGGACACGAAGAAGCTCTCGCGCCATCGCGGCCGATTTTGCCCTATGGCCTCGAGCCGGTATTTTCTATTCCGCTCCGCGCCCGGTTCGGTCAGTTCGCCGAAAATTTGTAGATGGTTTCAGAGTGGTAGTCCTTTCCGGGCCCTACGACGGTGGAGGGAAAGTCCGGGTGGTTGGGCGAATCCGGGAAGTGCTGGGTCTCTAGGCACAGCGCGCCGAACTTCGGATACGCGCCGCCGATGCCTTTGATGGAACCGTTGAGGCCGAGACTTACATAAAGCTGAACGCCGGGCTCGGTGGTCCAGATTTCCATTGTGCGGCCGGAGGCTGGATCGGAAACGGCGCCGATCTTGCGCAGCTTGCCGGCGGGACTGCTCAGGACAAAATTGTGATCGTACCCGCCGGTGCCGGGCACCTGGGCGTTGCGCTCGCCGATGGCCGTGGGCTTGCGGAAATCAAACGGCGTGCCTTCCACGGACTTGAGTTCGCCGGTGGGAATAAGCGTGCTGTCCACGGGCGTATAGCGGTCAGCGTCAAGTTGCAGCACTTGGTTCAGAATGTCGCCGCTGCCAGCGCCGGAAAGATTGAAGTAGCTGTGATTGGTGAGATTGACGACCGTGGGTTTGTCGGTTGAAGCATGATAGGTAAGTTTCAATGCGTTGTCATCGGTCAGTTCGTAAGTCACAACCGTGGTCAGTGTGCCGGGATAACCCTCTTCGCCGTCTTTGCTGACGTAGGTGAATTTCACCGTCGCGCCGTGGCTGGTTTTCACCGGCTCGGCTTTCCACACTTTGCGATTGAACCCTTCCTTGCCACCGTGCAGCGAGTTCGGCCCGTTGTTCAGGAATAGCGAATATTCACGGCCAGCAATGGAAAATCTCCCTTTGGCGATGCGGTTGCCGTAGCGACCGATCGTCGCGCCGAAAAAGGGATGGTCGCCCGTGTACGCCGCCAGGTTGTCGAAGCCCAGCACAACGTCCGCATTCTTGCCGGCTTTGTCGGGCACCCAGAGCTCGGCAAGCGTTGCACCGTAGGTGATGACTTTGGCGACCGCGCCCTTCGCGCTGTGCAGCGTGTACTCCTCGATTTCGGTGCCGTCAGGAAGTTTGCCGAACGATTTCTTTTCCACTTTTTGTGCTCCCTCGGGAGGATTTGCCTTCGCGCGCGGACCGGTGGGGATCACCATAAGCGCGAAAAATGCGAAAGCTGCAAAGCAGCGGATTCCGGTGGTGCGGTTCATCTTCGACCTCCTGCAAAAAACCCTCGAAAGGGTACTACGCTTCCGTTTCTAAATTCGAGTCGCGCGCCGCTCACGGTTTCCAACGAACGGCGGCGCCGGTGTAGTCGAGAATCGTATCGGGATTTTCGGTGACGGCCTCTGTGATGCCGCGATTCTTGCCCACCAGAACCACGCGGAATTTCTGCGACGAGGGCATACCGCTAAACCGGCCGTTTCGATCCGCGGCTGTCAGCGTGCGCGAAGCGTCGTCCCAATGCAGAACTACGGTGGCGCGAGCGCCTTTTTCGTAATCGTAGGTGTTGCCGTCATCCTGGTAGAGAGTGAAATCGGCATTGGCACCGGTGTAGATGCGCAGCTCGATTGGATCCTCGGATCGTTGCGCGTACTCGATGGCGGGGCCCATCGGCACGATGCTGCCCGCGCGAACGAATAGTGGTATTTCGGCTAGCGGAGCGGGGGTATCGACGGCGCGGCCACCTTCGAGGGACTCACCGGTCCAGAAGTTGTACCACTTGCCTTTCGGCAAATAGAGGTGGCGGGTGGTGGCCCCGGGTTCGGTGACCGCACTGACCAGCAGCGAGGGGCCGAAGAGAAATTGATCGCTGATGTTCCACACGCCGGGATCGTCACGGAAGTCCATGACCAGAGCGCGCATCGGAGTGTAATGCTCACTAGTGGTTTTCCAGGCGACGGAATAGATGTACGGCAACAGGCGATAGCGCAAGCGGTCGTAGAGGATAAGAATTTTTTGCGTTTCGGAGCCGTACGACCAGATTTCGTTTTGATTCGTGGTGCGCGTGCCGTGCGCGCGAAAGATTGGATTGAACGCGCCGAACTCGAACCAGCGAGCATAGAGTTCGCGGTAGGCAGGATCGTCGGGATTGGCCACCGTAAAGCCGCCGATGTCAGTGGTCCAGTAAGGATTGCCGGCCATGGAATAGTTGAGGCCGGCCGGAATTTGCCTACGAAATGTTTCCCAATTCGGATTGACGTCACCCGACCAAACGGCGGCGGCATTGCGCTGCGCTCCGGCAAACGCCGAGCGCGAAAGGATGAACACCCGTTTCTGATCGGAGGTCGCGCGCTGCCCCTGATAGACGGCTGCGGTGGCCATCAATGGAAACAGATTGATGTAACGCGCGCCGCTTGCGGCGGTTCCGTCCATGCGGACTTTGTTGTGCAGCAGGATGGATTCTTCGCGGCCTTCGGTTTCGGGTTCCGTGGTGTCCAGCCACCAGGCGTCGACGCCGATCTTGAAAAGCGCACCGTCCATCAGATTCCAATAATATTTGCGCGCCGCGGGATTGAATGCGTCGTAGAGCGCCATGCCCGCGGGATGAAAACCGGTCACTTTTGTCTTGTCAATGAAAAGGCCTTTGCCGGCCATATCGTCATAGACCGGCGAAGCGGGGCGGAAGAACGGCCACACGGAAACCATCAGGTGGACATTTTCCTTGTGCAGTTCGTCCACCATTCCCCTAGGGTCCGGATAATTTCTATTCCAAACCGGCTCGCCCATGGTGTTCCACCAGAACCAGTCCTGCACGATATTGTCGAGCGGGATGTGTTCGCTGCGATAGCGTTTGGCGATGCCGAGAATTTCCCCCTGCGAATTGTAGCGGTTTTTGCATTGCCAGTAGCCGTAAGCCCATTTGCCGAAAAGCGGCGCGGCGCCGGTCAGCTGGCGATAGGCGCCGATGATGCCATCGAAGTCCGGGCCGTAAATGAAGTAGTAGTCCATTTGCTCGGCAACTTCCGAGCTGATGTAAAAGGCGTGGACGAAGCGGTTGTTGAAGCGGCTGCGCGAAGGATTGTTCCAGAAAATGCCGTAGCCGTTGCTGGAGAGCAACAGCGGAATGGAAATGTTGGTGTTGTCCTGGACAATGTCCACGGATTCGCCGCGCCAGTTGAAAACGCCGCCTTGATGCTGGCCCAGGCCATAGAACGCTTCCTGGGTGTCCCACATATTCGTGAAGCGTTCGAGGTGGTAAGTTTTTTCGCCGTTCACTTCGACCGGCGTCATGGTGCGGTCATTTTCCTGGGCCAGCTTTTTGCCGGTGGCATCGTAGAAAACGACCAAGCTGTCTTTTTTGGTGATAACGACTTTCAACTTCGTGGTGGTGAGGGTGATGCTGTCCGTCGCCTCGTTGACATCGAATTGCGCATTGCTCCAGTTCGAGTTGATGACCACGTATTCGGCGACCCGCGGGAATTCGCGCTGCGGCGAATACAAAACGCGGATCATGGAACCGGTGCAAACCTGAAAGCGGAGCGCGCCGCGTTCCAGGAAAATCGTCAGGCCATCCGGGTCTTTTTGTGAGGAGCGAACCGGATTCAGCGAATTCCATTGCGCGGCGGAGGGCGGCGGCGCGAGCAGAGCGAAGAAGAGGGGGGAAAAGGCCAGGCCGGAAGGAAAAAAGCGGCTGAGCGCGATTTTTAAGAAAATGCCCATAGTAAGCGTTTACGATGACCGCACGGGACTTTCGCACCTCCGTTTCCGGATGTCAAGAAAGGTTGGGCTGCGCAAGCGCGTGGGCGCGCAGACCGGGCCGAAAGCCCGGCACTACAGAAGTTCGACCGAGAACAAGGTCAGCAAGAGGGGGCAGACTCTTGGGGCGCGTAGCCATTGGCATGCGCCTTGCGCCAATCCCAGGCGCTGCGCACGATGCTTTCTAGGTCAGGGTAGTTGGGCTGCCAGCCGAGCTGTTTCTTGATCTTCTCCGAGCTGGCCACCAGCACGGCGGGATCTCCCGGGCGTCGCGGCGATTCTTTTACTGGGATGGGATGGCCCGTGACCTGGCGAACGGTCTCAATGACCTCGCGCACGCTGAAACCCTGTCCGTTGCCGAGGTTGTAGATGAGGCGATCTTTTTCCTTGAGTGCTTCGAGCACCAGCAAGTGGGCAGCGGCCAGATCGCTGACATGAATGTAATCACGGATACAGGTGCCGTCCGGCGTTGGATAGTCGGTGCCGAAGATGGCGAGTTCCTTTCGCGTGCCCAGGGCGGCCTGAAACGCCAGTGGGATCAGGTGCGATTCGGGATGATGATCTTCGCCTTGCTCGCCTGCGGCTCCGGCGACATTGAAATAGCGCAGCGACGCGTAACGCTGGCCGTGAATGCGGTAGAGCCAATCGAGCATTTGTTCGACCAACAGCTTCGATTCACCATAGGCGTTGGTGGGATGCAGCGGCGCGGTTTCTTCAATCGGCGTTTTTTCAGGCGTACCGTATAGCGCGGCGGTTGAAGAAAAAACAAAACGCGAAACTTTGTGGGCGAGGACCGCTTCCAAAAGAGTCAGCGCGCTGGCGGTGTTATTGCGGAAATACTTTTCGGGCAACTGCATGGATTCGCCGGCTTCAATGAAGGCGGCGAAGTGCATCACAGCTTGCGGCTGCACTTCGGAAAGGGCGCGGTCGAGCGCCGCGCGGTCGCCGACGTCGCCGACGATCAAGCGCACCTTGGGGGAAAGCGCCGCGCGGTGCCCGTGCGAGAGGTCGTCATAGACGACCGGTTCGTAGCCGCGGGCCAGCAGCTGCGCCACGACTACGCTTCCGATATAACCTGCACCGCCAGCTACGAGGATGCGTTCTGCCATGGCTGGGCACTGGCCTCTCTTGAGATACGAAGGAATTAAAATCGGCATCATTGTAATATGCGTCGGCGCCAGCCATGATTTCTGTGGCGTGAACGAAGCGCCGCCACGCAGATCTTTCGACAGGGTTGCTTGCCGCGGGATGTTGGGAAATCTCGGCGAAAAAGAAATTCGTGAAATAAAAAGGAGGCGGGCCAGGTCTTCCCGCCTCCCAGCTTCCCCTTGCGGGGAATGTCCGGCTGACTTGACGGAGGGTGGTCAGCCGGTCGTGTGTTGGCCTGTCTATTAAACATCAAAACGGGCAAAATGGTTTCGTCAAAATTGCAAAAATGTTTACAATCCTGATGAAATCCTTATGGGAGCATCGATCCGCCCCCAGGAAAGGGCCCGATGCACCGTCCCTCGTCCTTGAGTCCTGATAACATATTGCGTTTTCTGCAAGTTACGAGTGGCGGAGCGTCTTTGGAAGCCATCCAGCGGGGCCTTCGGCTGCCCAAGTCGGACCGTCGGCCCTTGCTCAGGATGTTGGATAAATTGAAGAAAAGACAGGCCGTAGAGGAATTGCCGGGCGGACGTTTTACCTTGGCCGGACACCGGGGAAAGGCGCAAAACCAGGGTTCCGGTCGCTCGGACAGCGGCCGGGAGAGTGAAGAACGGCAACCGGGAACCGAAACTCGGCCCAGAAATCCCTGGCCAAACCGCAATTCGCTTTCCGGCCGGCTGATCCTGCACCAGGACGGCTACGGTTTTGTGGTGCCCGACCAGCCGGTGCCCCATCTCGATCGCGACGTATTTATTCCGCGCGATTCAGTCGGCGATGCCATGCACGGCGATCAGGTGCAGGTCGAATTGGGCCGAGTCACTCCTAGCCCCGATGGCCAGCGCGCGGAGGGGCGAATCGTCCGCGTCTTGGACCGCGCGCATCCGACAGTGGTCGGGCTTTTTCGCTACACACCAAGCGGCAATGTTGTCTTACCTTATGACAATCGCATTCAGCACCAGGTCGAAATCCCGCCGGGCGATGAGCTGACTTCGGATCTAAAGAAACAATATGGCAGCGCGGAATCGCGAGAAACGGGAACGCGTTCGCGACGAATCGGCAAGCTGTCGGAACTTGACGGCGCGGTGGTGAATGCTGAGCTGACGCGATTTCCGCGCGGCGGAATTTCTCCGGTCGGGAGAGTCGTCGAAATTCTGGGTAAGCCCGGCGATCTCGGCGTGGACACCGAGATCATCATCCGCAAGTACCATTTGCCGCACACGTTTGCGCAAGAAGTGCTGACGGAGGCGGCGCGGCGGGGACAACCGGTTCACGAAAACGAACTGGAGGGCCGCGAGGATTTTCGCAAGCTGCCCATCGTGACGATTGACGGGGAAACGGCGCGCGATTTTGACGACGCGGTGTACGTGGAGCGGCGCAGGGACGGCGGCTGGCTGCTGCAGGTGCACATTGCGGACGTGGCGCATTACGTGAGAACAGCAACCGCGTTGGATAACGAAGCGCGGCTGCGCGGTACTTCGGTGTATTTCATTGACCGCGCTGTACCGATGTTGCCGGAATCGTTGTCGAACGGAATTTGCTCGTTAAATCCGCGTGAAGACCGGCTGGTCATGAGCTGCCTGATGGAATTTGACGCGACCGGCCAAATGCGCGACGCGCGCATGACCGCGGGCGTGATTCGCTCCGCCGAACGCATGACCTATACCAACGTAAACAAGGTATTGCAGGGAGATGCGGAGACCAGCGCCCGTTACGCCTCTCTAGTTCATCATTTTCAGGACATGGAAACCCTGGCGCTGTTGCTGAACGCGCGGCGCAACGAACATGGCTCGATTGATTTCGACTTGCCGGAGCCGGTGATCGAATTCGATGATGAGCAGCGCATGATCAACATCGCTCGCAGTGAGCGCAACATCGCGCATCGCTTGATTGAGGAATTCATGCTGGCGGCAAATCGTGCCGTGGCCGGCTATTTATTGCGCCGCGGGCTGGCCACACTGCATCGCGTGCACGAAAAACCTGACGCCAAAAAAGTGTTGGAGTTCGAGGACATGGCGAAAGCGTTTGGTTACACGCTGGGCGTTGCCGATTTGCATCAGCGGGAAGTTGCGGTGCGTCATGGACGTGTTCCGGCACCCGCAAAAAAGGGCCGACCCGATTCCTATGGTCATGGCCGCGAAAGAGGGATGCGCATTCAACTGCCGGGGAACCAGGAGATCAGCATCACACCGCAGCATTATCAGCGGCTGCTGAAAAAACTGGCGGGCAAGCCGGAAGAGCGCATCGTGTCGTATTTGATGTTGCGGTCGCTGAAGCAGGCGCGCTACGCGGCGGACCCGCTGGGACACTTTGCGCTGGGTTTTGATGAGTATGCGCACTTCACTTCGCCGATTCGGCGTTATCCGGACCTGCTGGTGCATCGCACCCTGAAGTGGGCGCTGGCTCATCCACAGCAAGGCGCGCCGGTTAATCCGCATCCGGCGGTCCATGCTGAAGGAGCGGTGTATAGCGCGAAGCAGCTGGATGAGCTGGCGACGGAAACTTCGGACGCTGAGCGCCGGGCGGCTTCCGCGGAACGCGAGCTGAAAGATTGGAAGACCGCACAGTTCATGGAGCAGCATCTCGGCGATGAATATGAAGGGCTGATCATTTCGGTGCAGAAATACGGCTGTTTCGTGGAATTGCTGGAGGTATTTGTGGAGGGGCTGTTGCCGATCGGGGCGCTGGAAGATGCGGCCGGCGCGCGTTGCGCGTACCGCGAACGGGATCACGCCATTGTGGCTCTGGCTGGACCGGAACGCTCGCGCCGCGGACGCGGCGCGGCGAAAGCCAAACCGCGATCGTGGGGACTGGGCGACCGGGTCAGAGTGCGAGCCGAGCGCATTGATCCGATGCGGCGACGAGCGGAGTTTGCGCTGGTTGAGTGACCAAGAACGAGCCGCCGGCCCCGCAGATTGCGATCCTTCGGCGAACCGCCGCCTCAGGATGATCGTCCGTATAAACGACAAAAAAATAATAACTGCCGCTAGGCGCGGGGCCAGGGGCTGCGGCCGGCCAGCACCTGCTGCTTTGCTTCGTCGAAGGTAACGCGTTCGCCGGACTGAATCGCGGCAATCGTCATGCACAACGCGACGGAGTGACTGTAGCCAGCTTCGATGTGTGCGTTGGGAGTTTTGCGGCTGCGGACGCATTCCATCCAGTTACGCACGTTGGCGCTGGTGGCCTGATCCACGCCGGCGTGTGAACCGGTTTGCGTGGCGCCGCCTTTTTGCAGCAGCGGGAGAGTTTCGAGGCGGTTGGCTTTCATACCCATCGCTTTGGCGTATTGCTCTTCCAGGCCGCCGTCACCGCTGATGAGATTCTTGTCGAGATCGAGCGTGCCGCCGTTGGAACGGTACAACTCTTTGACGTCCCCCGCGGAATTTGTCTGCCGCGAAGAGTACACCACTTGAAAACCTCTGGACGGATCGTTCAGAGGACCGTAATCAAACACCGCCGTCATGGTGTCCCAGTTTTTGCGGCCGTCGCGCCAGAGATAGATTCCTCCATTGGCCACGACGCTGCGCGGGTGCGGCAGTCCGGTAAACCAGTGCACGGTGTCAATCTGATGGACCATCCACTGATCAGGTATTCCCGAGGAGTACGGCCAGAACAATCGAAACTCGACATACTTTCTCGGGTCGAATTTTTCAAACGGCCGGTTACCGAGCCATAGTTTCCAGTCGGTGTCTTCTTCGCGAAGTTTTTCGACAAGCGATGGTCTGCGCCAGCGGCCTGGCTGATTGACGTCCCACGTCATCTCCACTGCCACGATGTCGCCGAATCCGCCGGAGCCGACGAACTCCTTGGCGCGCTGGTAGTTTTCCGCGCTGCGGCGTTGTGTGCCGATCTGCACGATGCGCCCGGTTTCCTTTACCGCCGCGCGGATGTCTTTTGCGTCGCCCATGGTATTGGCGAGCGGCTTTTCGATGTAGGCGTCTTTCCCCGCCCGCACGGCTGCCACTGCGTGTTGAGCATGCTGAAAATCGGAGGTCGCGACAAACACTGCGTCAATATCTTTGCGCCCGAGCAACTCCGCATTATTGCGCGCTGGCGTCACCTCGTTGCCCGTTACTCTCTTCACGTGCGCCACGCCTTCTTCGCGGCGCACTTTCCAGATGTCGCTCAGTCCGGCAAATTCAAAATTCAATTCCATCGCGTGCTGATGGTATGCCGGAAGAAGCGCATCCCGAAAACGCTCGGAAAAACCGCACAAACCGACGCGCACGCGGTCGTTCGCGCCCAGAATCCTCGCGTAACTGGCGGCGCTCGAATGCAGCGCCAGCCCGGTTCCCGTGAATTTCAGGAATGCCCGCCGTGAACTGTCCATCCCTTCCTTCTCTTCGCTCGCGCTCATTTCAGTGCCCCCGCTTTGCGCAGCAGTTCCTTGGTAGCGGTCATGGCCTGCCGCGAAGACTCTTCCATGTTGCCGGCGCCGTTCCAGTGCGTCTCCAGACTCATGGAGCCACGATAACCATCGCGCATCATGGCGCGGAACTGCGCTTCATAATCAATGATGCCGCGGCCCATGCATTCCCAGTCGTAGTCGCCGTCGGGCTTTCGTTTCACGTCCTTCAAGTGCATGTGGCCGATTCGTTCCTTCGGGAGCAGCGCGTAACCTTCGGGAAACGCCTTATCGCCGAGGCGCGCTGCGTTGCCAGGATCCCAATTCAAAAAGAAATTTTTATTCTGTACTGCCGCCAACGTCCGGGCGGCTTCCGGACTTGTCGCCGTGTTGCATTCATATTCGTTTTCGAGGATCAGGATCATGCTCTGCCTGGCGGCTTTTGCCGAAATTTCGCGCAGCTTTTCGTCCATATCCTTGCGGAAGGGCTTGTCGTCCTCCAGCCGCCAGAAATCGAAGAGACGGATACGATTCGTAGCAAAGGCGTGGGCCATATTCGCCGCGCGCTCCAGAACTTCGTCTTGCTGCTCGAACGAAAAACTTGCGCCGTAGGAAGTACCTTTCGGGCTGTACTTGGATTTGGGAGCGCCCGGCCAATCCACTTTAAACAACGGGCTCGCGATGTCCGTCACCTTCAAATCGTATTTCTTCAGAAGGTTCTGGGCCTCGGCCACATCCTTTGCATCGAGATTCACGACGTTTTTGTTCCATAGGCCGCGCAACTCGACCCTGCCGACGCCGAATTCCTTCGCCGCAACTTCCACGGCATGGCCAAAGTCCTGCGAAATTTCGTCGGTGATCACGGAAAGCTGAAATACGCAGTCCAACTTGGCCTCCGGCCTGCGAAAAGTAGACGCATAAGGAGCGCTCAGCGCGCCCAGCCCAGCTGCCCCGCTCAACTCCATCCATTCTCTGCGATTCATGACGCAAATTCTCCCGGTGCGATTCTACTCCGGGTCATTTTCGGATGGTTAGCGCAATCCTTGCATGGTATGTGGCGTGTTATTCTGAAAGGACGGACGGCAGGAGTGCAGTCCGTAGTGCCCGCGCAACTTCGAACAGTAATGGGATCGGTAATCGGATTGGCAACAGGCCGTCAGGAAAGAGGAACTTTGATCGTGTCGAGTACCACCACCGCAACACTCCATCGTGTCCACAATTTCAACGCCGGTCCCAGCGCACTGCCCCTTTCCGTGCTCGAGCGCATCCGCGAAGAGCTGCTCGACTGGGGCGGCTCTGGAATGTCAGTGATGGAGATGAGCCACCGCTCGCCCGAATTTGAGAGCATCAATGCCGCGGCGGAAGCCGGCTTGCGCAAGCATTTGGCGGTTCCAGGCGACTACGCGGTGATTTTTCTGCAAGGCGGCGGCAGCACGCAGTTCACGCTGGTACCGATGAATCTTTGCCTCCCCGGAAAGCCGGTGGACATTCTTCATACCGGTACCTGGACCGCGAAAGCGCTCGCCGAACTAAAAAAGGGCATCGCGCATCGCGTAGCGGCGAACACCGAATCGGTTAAAAACACGCGCGTCCCCCGCAAAGATGAAATCAATCTCGCTGCCGACGCTTCGTATGTCTATCTCTGCACCAACAACACTATCGAAGGCACTCAGTACCACTCGTTGCCCCCGACCGGCGATATTCCGCTTGTCGCCGACATGTCCTCGGACATTGCGTCGCGTCCGCTCGACATCAAGAAATTCGGCTTGATCTTTGCCGGCGCGCAGAAAAATCTCGGCCCCTCGGGCGCTACCATCGTGATCGTCCGCAAGGACCTGGCCGAGCGCGCCGACAAAAATCTGCCCACGATTTTTCAGTACCGCACCCACATCAAAGAAAAGTCGCTCTACCATACGCCGCCGACTTTCGCGGTGTATGTCGTCGGCCTGATGATGGAGTGGATTGAATCACTGGGCGGGTTAGCAGCAATTCAGAGGCGTAACGAAACCAAAGCCAAACTACTCTACGAGGCGATTGATTCGAGCAGCGGCTTTTATCACTGCCCGGTCGAAAAGGATTCTCGTTCGCTGATGAACGTGGTGTTTCGCGTTGCGGGCGCCAACGGCCGTTCGGCCGCCACGCATCCGGACGAAGCTGTGGAAAAGGAATTCGGCCAGCAGGCTGCTGCAGCGGGACTTGTCGGTACTCCCGGCCACCGCTCCGTCGGCGGCATGCGCGTTTCGCTCTACAATGCCGTCGAGCCGTCGTCGGTCGAAACGTTGGTCAGCTTCATGCGCGAATTCCAGCGTACGCGCGGCTAAATTCATTGCCGTCCGGGCGCATTCCCTTTCGCGCCAGCTCGTCCATGTAACAATCATTCCCCTCGATGCGTATTCATCCAGTGAGCGCAGCACAATTCAATCGAGGAACTCATGACCGTTTACACTCTCGTGCGTTATTCACACTTGCTTGGCGCCATCGCCCTTTTCATCGGCTTCGGTATTGAATGGACCGCCTCGTCGCTATTCCGCAACGCCTCTTCCACCGAACAGGTCCGCGCCTGGCTGCGTGTCTTCAAAGTTTCTCCGCCGCTCTCCGGAGCCGGCCTCGGCGTTCTGCTTCTTTCCGGCGGCTATTTGGCGTCACTTTCCGGTGCCATGAAGCAGGGCTGGATTCCTGCCACGCTTCTTGCAATCGGCATCGCGTTAATTCTCGGTTTCGCTTTCATTCTTCCGCGCATGAATAAAATCCGCAAAGTACTTCCTTCAGTGAATGAACCCGTCTCCCCCGAGTTAAGGAACCGACTCTCCGATCCGGTTCTCCTTTCGGCGATCCGCATTCGCGTGCTGCTCGCGGTAGGTATCGTTTATCTTATGGCGGCCAAGATACCGTTCATGCCTTCTCTGATCGGGCTGGCGATCGCACTGGTGGCCGGTCTGCTGGTTTCGCTTCCGATCATGCGCCGCGCATCTTCGACATAACGCAAACCGGACAGTCAGCAACAAGCCCTCTTTTCCCTTTGCCTTCCATGGGCGGCAAAACTAGAATTCTGCTCACACCCCTGCGGCATTTTGCAGGCGGGCCATTTCTTTGCGGTCCTAGGAAATTTGAAAAGTTCGCGCCTTACTCTGGAGGCTTTGATGCCGTCGTCTCTTCGTAAGCTTTATTTCACGCTGCTTTGCGAAATGCTCTTGCCGCTGACGCTGCTGGCGCAGTCGCAGCCGCCGACTCATCCCCTTGAAGCTTTGAAAACCCAGGAATACTGGACTGTTTACGATGTCCTGCGCGATTCCGGCAAGATCGATTCCGACACTGTGACGCAGAGCGTTCTTTTGCACGAACCCGACAAGAACAAAGTGCTGGCGTGGAAAGCGGGCGATGCCATCTTCCGGGAAGCCGAAGTGATCCTTCTGCGCAAGGGTATCACCATCGAAGCCCTCGTCGACATCGCCAACCGCAAGCTGGAATTGTGGAGGGAACGCAAAGACGTTCAGGCGCCCGTGACGCGAAACGAGTTTCACGAGCTGGAAGAAGTTATGAAGAAAGATCCGCGGGTCATCGAAGCGCTTAAGAAACGCGGCATTACGGACCTGGCTCCCGTCGATTGTTTCGCTGATCCGTTCAGCTATTTTGCCCTTCCGGAGCTGGAGGGCCACCGCATAATGATGGGCGGCTGCTCGTACCGGCACGGCGTCTATCTCGGCTGGTCGCGCGACGTCGAGGGCCTGCAGGTCAAAGTGGACGCGGCCGAGAAGAAAGTACTGCAGGTGATCGACGAAAGCATCACGCCGGTCTCGCAAGCTCCCGTAAACTACCAGGATCTGGAAATCACGCCGCGGCCCGGGACCACACCCATCGGCGTTTCCCAGCCGCTCGGTCCCAGCTTCCAGGTCAAGGGCACGGAAGTTGCCTGGCAGAACTGGCGCTTCCGCTTCCGGCTCGATCCGCGTGTGGGCGCCATCATCAATCTTGCTGGAATCCAGGACGGCGATCGCTTCCGCTCCGTCCTCTACGAGGGCTCCGTTTCCGAACTCTATGTACCGTACATGGATCCCGCGCTTGGTTGGGCGAACCGCGTCTTCATTGACGCCGGAGAGTTCTATGCCACGGGTCAGATTCTGAAGCCCTTGCGTGCCGAGGTTGATTGCCCTTCCAATGCCGTTTACTTCGACAGCTTAACTTGGGCAGAGCACGGATTCCCAGTAATCCACTCCCAGGTCGCTTGCTTGTTTGAGAGTTACTCCGGCGACCCGGCTTGGCGGCACTTTGAAGACCATCAACTCTCAGGAAGCGGTACGCGCGTTCTGGTTTTGCGCACCGCAGCGGTCGTCGGCAACTATGACTACGTTCTCGATTGGCGCTTCGAGCGTGATGGAAATCTTCGCGTCGCCGTTGGCGCTACGGGAATTGTCGAAACCAAAGCGGTAAAAGCCAAGGATGCCGGCGACTCGCGCGGCCATTCGACGGCCGGCGCGCCCGACGAGTTCGGCCACTTTGTGGACGAAAACACTGTCGGCGTCAACCACGATCACTTTTTCTCTTATCGCCTCGACGTGGATGTGGACGGCGTGAACAACAGCTTCATGGCCATGCGCTTGGTGAAGCGCAAGCTGGACAATCCCATGCGCAAAAGCATCTGGGTGGTCGAGCCTTCCATCGCCAAAAACGAAAAAGACGCCATGATGGATATCCACCTCGACCGGCCCAGCATGTGGCACTTCATGAACCCCAACGTGAAAGGCCCGCTCGGTTATCCTACCGGCTACGAACTCATGCCTGGCACGACCGCGGCTTCTCTGCTCGATCCGGATGACGGCCCGCAGAAGGTCGGCGCTTTTTCCGCCCACCAGCTTTGGGTCACTCCTTATAGGCAAGATGAGCGATTTGCCTCCGGCGTTTATCCCACGCAAAGCAAAGGTGATGATGGATTGGCCGTCTGGAGCAAGAGCAATCGTCCCATCGAAAACACCGACATCGTCGCGTGGTACACGCTGGGCTTCCACCACGTGACGCGCGCGGAAGACTGGCCGGTCATGCCCGTCATGTGGCACGACTTTGTCCTGCGACCCTTCGATTTCTTTCCGCGCAGCCCGGTGCTGACTCTGCCGCCCGCGCCCTGATCCGCACGAGTACCATGGAAAATAAAAGACCGGCTTGTCCCCGAGCCGGTCTTTTCGTTTTACTACCGTGCCCTTGCGTTGGTATTTCTGTTTATGCCAGATCGAACAGCAGTACTTCGGCATCCTTCACGCCGGTCAGCTCCAGCGTTTTCTCCGCGGAAATTTCGGCGCCGTCGCCGACCTCCAGCGCATTGCCATTCAGCGTCACGCTGCCGCGCGCCACTTGAACGTACGCATGCCGTTCCGGCTCCAGCTCGTGCTTCACGCTTTCGCCCGCGCCCAGCACCGTCGCGTACAGCTCGTTGTCCTGGCGGATCTTCACCGAGCCGTCGCGCCCGTCCGGAGAAACCACCAGCCGCAGCCTGCCGCGCTTTTCCGCTTCGGAAAAATGCTTCTGGTCATAGGTGGGCTTGTGGCCGTTCTTGTCCGGAAACATCCAGATCTGATACAGGTGCACCGGTTCGGTCTTTGAAGCGTTGAATTCGGAGTGCGCCACGCCCGTTCCCGCGCTCATGTATTGCACATCGCCCGGCTGGATGGTTGAGCCGTTGCCCATGCTGTCCTTGTGTGCCAGCGCGCCTTCCAGCACGTACGTCACAATTTCCATGTCGCGGTGCGGATGGGTCGGAAATCCACCGCCCCCGGCGACGCGATCGTCGTTCATCACCCGCAACGTGCGAAACTGCACGTGCTTCGGATCGTAATACTCCGCGAAAGAAAACGTAAACCGCGAATCCAGCCACTCGTGGTCGGCGTGGCCGCGCTCGTTGCTCTTGCGAATGCTAATCATGCTGCCTCCTCAATAGGCCCGGTCGTCATTCTGAAGAGCATAATACTTGTTATAACGACTGTTGTCAAGAGGTACATTACAGCCCGCATGCCTGCTATAAACCCATTGTTTTCTTCTATCCACGGTCGACTCTTTGGGATTTTCCCGCGGAGGATAGGATGTACGAGATCCTACATGCCTAAAAAACCTTAACTGGGTCCAGCGGCAAGATACATTGCGCCACGAGCGCTGGTCGCCCTTGGGCTCGCTGCGTCCTTCGTGTGGACCTGTTTCATTCGGCAGAGTTCGACCGGATACGTTTCGGAGACCAAGGATGGGAGAAGGCACGTGGGGCTAGTTCGTCTCCCGGCGCGGTGCTCTCGTCTGTGGTGGGGCTCGTGCTGTTCCTCTGACTTATGCGTCGCGAAGTACGAATCGAAACCTATGAACCGACGCTACTAAAGCGAGCGCTCCTCCTTTCCCCTCTCCTCACCTTTGGTGTACATTGAATGATTGCGAGGGTTCGCTCGATGGATTCCCTGACTACAACTGCCGGTACCACCAAAACAGAAGCTTCTTCCAAGTCTCGCGACACGCTCACCATCACCGACAACCGCACCGGCAAGGCTTACGAAGTCCCCATCACCAACGGCACCATCCGAGCCGTGGACCTGCGCCAGATCAAGACCGACCCCAACGATTTCGGCATGATGAGTTACGACCCCGCCTACACCAACACCGCCGCCTGCATCTCCCGCATCACGTACATTGACGGCGACAAAGGCATTCTGCGCTATCGCGGTTATCCCATCGAAGAGCTGGCCGAAAAAAGCACCTATCTCGAGACCGCATACCTTCTTCTGCACGGCCAACTTCCCACCGAAGCCCAGCTGAAAGACTGGACCTGGCACATCAGCCATCATACTTTCATCCACGAAAGCATCAAGAAATTTCTCGACGGATTTCATTACGACGCCCACCCCATGGGCATGATGATTTCGACGATTGCGGCCCTTTCGACTTTCTATCACGACGCGAAAGACATCCTGAACGAAGAGTCGCGCCGCAAGCAGACCTATCGCCTGATCGGAAAAATGCCGACGATCGCGGCATTCGCCTATCGCCACACTCTGGGTATGCCGTTCGTTTATCCCGACAACGAACTCAGCTATCCCGGCAATTTTCTGAACATGTTGTTCCGCACCACCGAAGCGCGTTATCGCCCCAACCCCACGCTGGAACGTGCGCTGGATGTTCTCTTTATTCTGCACGCCGATCATGAACAAAACTGCTCGGCCAACGTCATCCGGGGCGTCGGCAGTTCACACGTGGATCCTTACTCGGCCACCGCGGCCGCCATCGCCGCTCTCTACGGCCCGCTGCACGGCGGGGCCAACGAAGAAGTTCTGCGCATGCTGCTCGAAATCGGCACGGTGCAAAAAGTTCCCGACTTCATTAAGCGCGTCAAGGCCGGCGAAGTAAAGCTGATGGGATTCGGCCACCGCATCTACAAAAACTACGATCCGCGCGCCCGCATCATCAAGCGCGTCGCCTACGAAGTTTTCGAATTGATGGGCAAGAATCCGCTGCTCGAGATCGCCCTGGAATGCGAACGTATCGCTCTTGAAGACGAATATTTTGTCAAACGCAAGCTCTATCCCAACGTGGACTTCTACACTGGCCTCATTTACCAGTCTATGGGCTTCCCCATGACCATGTTTCCGGTGCTCTTCGCCATTCCGCGCACTTCCGGCTGGATCGCCCAGTGGCAGGAAATGCTCCTCGACCCCGAACAAAAGATCGCTCGCCCACGGCAGATTTATCTCGGCCACAACACCCGCGCCTACGTCCCCATTGAAAAGCGCTCCTGAAATTGGCTTTTCGGCGGCCGTGGTCTTCAGACCGTTCAAATTCTTGTCCGCTCTTCCAGAGCGTTCCTTGACGAAAGCTCTCCATGTGCTGTTTACCTTTTCTCGCCCTCAAACCCTTTCTGCTATCCGATCGCGCTATAGTGGATTGGAAGGTAAGAGAGCCTTTCATGTCCCAATCACTGCAAAACCCAACCAACCTCGGTGCCCGTCGGCGCAGCCAGCGCGTGTTGATGCAGGTCAGCGTCCAGATTTCCGGCAATGACGCGCAAGGCAAATATTTCCGCGAAGAAGCTGATACGCTGGCAATCAACGCGCATGGCGCGCTGATCCTGCTTCGCGCCCGCATTACTAGCGGCAGCGTTCTCAGACTCCAGAACAACCGAACCAAAGAAGAGCAGGAATGCCACGTAGTGTTTCTCGGCCCGGTGCGCGGCGAAAAAGCCGAAATCGGCCTCGAATTTTCCGCACCGCGCCCACAGTTCTGGCGCGTTGCGTTTCCTCCCGAAGATTGGACGCCGCGCAGCCCCGAAGCCCGCACTGCGCAACCCAAGCCCGTCCCCAAATAAAGCGGCAAACTAAAAACGGCGGACGAAACTTCGCCCCCGCTAATTCAGCCATCCTGCAATACTTCTTAACCGCTCACCACAATGACCAGTACGCGTGTCTCCGGATGCACAATGTCCACCAGGTAGTAGTCGTCGCCGTCCTCTTCAATGTAGCAATCGTCGTCAAATGACCATCCCGCTGGCCATACTTCCACCACTTCAAACCAGTAGCCACTGTACTGGAATCGCCGGTCGTCGCGGTGCGCTACGCGAAAATGGTGTTCGCGGCCAAAGCTGGAGCGGAACTTTTCTGGCGGAATCCGCTGTCCTTTTGCCTGTGCCCCAGGTTGTCCACCGGATTGCTTGCGATTATCTGGTTGCGTGCTCTGCTGCTGGGGCGGCCTGTTTTTCTCCCTTTTCGCCTCTTCCTTCTGTTGTTTTTGCCTTTCTTTCTCATCCTGTTGTTGTTGCTTTTCATCCGGCTTCTGCTGCTTCGGCGGGGGTGCTGGCTCCTGTTTTGGCTTTTCCGGCTTGGGCTTCGGTTGCGGTGTTTCGTCAGGTTGCTGCTTTGGCGGCTGGTGCTTCGGCTCTTCCTGCTTGGGTTTTTCCTTAGGGTCCGGCTCCTGCGTCCCGAGAGGCCAGCCCGCTATCGCCAGAGCCAGCATGCTGCTCAGAATGATTTTCATCGGTTAACTCCGTCTCGCTGCGAATTTTTGGCCAAGGCAATCGACTTGCGGCCCTTGACCAACTCCGGGCCGGTAAGCAAGATCCGCTTTCCATAAGAAAACACATGTGTCCAGCAGTAGGCGCTACACTGTTTGCCTTATTGGACCGTGAAGATCGTCTTACGGGAGAATCCTTACGCGCACAGGAACCCCGCCGGATTTTCCGAAGCCATTTTGTTTAACATGCTGACGTCGCTGGTGTCCGACACGTACACGCGCAGCTGGTTCATCTCTGGCGCCATGGAAATCGCCACTTCGAAACAATGGTCAGTATGCATGAAAGAACCCATTCGAACGATGCAGCCGCACGTTGGTGCGAAACAACGTCCGCAGGTTTTCCTCGGTAAGCGCTTTCTCTTTCACTCCGTCCGCTAAAATCCCGCCGTCCTGCAGCAGAATCACCCGTTCCATCTCCGGTATGATCTCGCTCACGTGATGAGTGACCAGCAGGATGGCCAGCCCGGAACGCGCCAATTCCCGCATCGTGTCGCGCAATTGGAACTGCGCTGCAATGTCCAGCGCATTCGACGGCTCATCGAACAGCAGCGTGTGCGGCTCGTGGACCAGCGCCCGCGCAATCAGCGTACGCTTCGCCTCCCCCGACGACATCTGCATCACCGCGCGGTCCGCCAGATGAGAAATTCCGAGCCGCCCCAGCGCCGCCTCTGCCCGGCTCACCTGCTCCGCCTCGGGATGATGATGCGGAAAAATCCGCGTGCTGCTGAAAAATCCGGACAGCACCACGTCACGCCCCGTCGAATCGGTTGTGCATGAGGAAAGCAAATCGGGCGTGACGATCCCCAGGTGCGAACGCAATTCAAAAATGTCCCACCGCTCGCGTCCCAGAATCCGCATGCGCGAACCCTGGCGCGCCAGCGGATAACATTCTCGGGTAATCGTCTTGATCAGCGTGGACTTGCCGCATCCATTCGGCCCAAGGATGCACACATGCTCGCCGGCCTCAATCCGCAAAGACACTTCGCGCAAAGCAGCGCGTTCGCCGCGCATCACGCTAACTTTTTCCAGTTCCAGCAGCGGAGCCACACCTTAGTGTAACCGCTGTTGTCTGAAATTGACTTCGGGCTGCGGATTCCTCAGCCTGAGAAAATTCGAAACCTGTCTGCTCAATGACAAACGCCCTCGCCGGAATCCACAAAACTTTTCCCCTCTTCCGGCACAAACTCCCAAAGATATTTTCCCGGCATCAGCGTCAGCTTCAACACGCCAAACGCATCGGTATTCCTTACTTCGCTGTTCCCATCAACCGTTCCGAATGGGCGGTGGCTCTTCCCGCCGGTTCCCGCCACAAACTCGCGTATGCCGCGTGCTGAGTCGGCCTTTCCTTCCGGCGTCTGGGGAGCGAACCGCTCGTAATCGTGGTCATGCCCGTTGACAACTATGTCCGCTCCCGCCTGATACAAAGCGTCCCATAAAGGTTTCACGGTTGGATCATTCCCGTGCGCCCCGCCCGAACTGAACAGCGGCTTGTGAAAATACGCCAGCGTACAAGCCACCGGATGCGCAGCGAGGTCGTCGCGCAGCCATTTTTCCTGCGCCGATCCCGCCTCGCAACCGCCCACCTGCACGCATTCGCTGTTCAACACCACGATATGCCACGCGCCGAGCTCATAGCTGTAGTATCCCTTGCTCGAATCGCCAGCCAACTCGGCAAAATATTGAAAGTAGAATGTTGCTCCCGCCGAGTGAAACTCGTGGTTTCCTACCGCTGGCCGGGTCCGCGCTTTTTCGCGGCCCCACGTCTTGTCGTAGCACGCAAAGTTCTCCGGCGTCCCATCCGGATACGCCAGATCGCCCACCGCCATCACCGTACCTGGAATTTTCGCCAGCTGCGCAGCTGTCGCTTCTGCGCCCGCAAGATTCGTGCAGTCGGCGATATCGCCGGCTCCCACAAGAACCTCTGCTTTGCGCTGGGCGGTGGCGGCAACTCTTCGCGTAGCGCAGCCATGCAGCGCTAAAAGCCCGGCGCAACTTGAAAGGATCAGCGACACGACGGCAAGTCCTGCCGTTCCTCCCGTTTGTCTCCGCCCCACTATCTCTTCTCAAAGCTGGGGTTCCATCGGAATCCCGCGGCGTAGGTCGGTTGGTAGTATTCTCGCTGAATCATGAACTGGCTGCTGCCCTGGTAGAATCCAAACACTTCATTCGTCAGGTTCAGTCCATACGCAATGAAGCTCAGCCCCTTGCCCAGTCGCACGCTTCCTTGCGCGTCAACCTGCAAATGCGAATAAAAGTACACGTCGCCAAACGGCCCTTTCAAGCCGCCCGGTGTCGCATCCGACCCGCCGGTGCCGTCCTGAAAGCTGTAGCTGGCGATATTGGCTTGGTTGTAGGAAAGCCCCACACGAATCGAGAACCGTCCGCGATCGTAAGTCGGGCTGATGTTCCAGGTGTTCGGCGCGTTGCGCAGCAGGCGCGGATGATCCGACCGGCCCGATAGCCCGCTGGCCCGCGAATCCGTGTAACCGTAGTTCGCCGATATCCCCAAGCCGCCCCATTTTCCCGGCAGGAACGACAGGTGCTGTAGGTACGACGCCTCGAATCCAGCGATCCACGCGCTACCGGCATTTACCGGTTGAGTGACCTTATAGCTTCCGGGGGGCGCTATCGGCGACGGCTGGAAGTTGTCCAGCACAAACGTCCGCGTCACGATGGGATCCGTCAATCGCTTGTAGAAAAATCCTCCCGAGATCATTCCGAATGGGTTCAGGTAATGTTCGACCAGCACGTCGAAATTGTCGGCGGTCTCCGCTTTCAGACTTGGATTTCCCAGCGCCGCAGTATTCGGGTTACCTCCGGTCGTGAATGTCACCGCCTGCGCGATGTCCTGCGGATCCGGCCGCGAAAGCCCGCGGCCATAGACCAGACGAAGATTGGTGTCGTTCGTCAACGCAATTCGCAGCGAAGCGCTGGGCAGCACTTTCAAGTACGAGCCGTTCGCTTCGTCCGTCAATGTGCTCGTCGTAGTGTCGAAACTCACCGTCTTCAGGTTCGTTCCTTCGAACCGCACGCCCGCTACCAGGCGCAGCCGGTTGTTCAGGTCCACGGTGTTCATGACGTAACCTGCGGAGACCTTCTCCACCAGGTCGTAGTTTGCCGGGTCGATCCCCAGGCTGCTGGTGCTGTCAAACAGCGAGGGATTCGCCAGTACAAACTTGTTGATGGTCTGATAGGTCGGATTTGGGCCGAGCTGGTAGCTTCCCCCGTAATAATTGCTGTTAGAAAATTCGCTAGGAAATTGCGAAAACGGAATGTCCGTGTTGGGATCGAGTTCAATACTGAACGTGTCATCGAACTTGTGTGCGTTGCGGAACCGTCCACCGATCTCGATGGTCGAAACATGGGACCCCAGGTGGTAGCGCTTGCCCATCGCTCCCGCAAACTGCAAATTCAGTTGCGCGGTGCGGCCGTGGTCGGTCTGAATGTTGTCCAAAGTGTAGTTCGACTGGTTGAACGCCTCGCTGAAACATGCTGGCGTCCACTGCGGGCGCAATATATTGGAAGTGCCCGACGGGCTGAATTGGCACGCACTCGTGCTGATGACATTCGGATCCGTGGACACATTGTCGGTCAGGCCCGTCGCCGCGAACTTCGCCTGTCCCGGCGACACGTTGTTGTCTCGCGACCGCCCCGCCGAAACGTCCCACGAAAACCACGTGGATGTCAGGTTGTGCTTGCCGCCAATCAGAATGCTTCCGATTGCAATGTCCGGCCGCCGCGTCTGCACGCTAAATTCCGGTGTCCCTCCGCACACCACATGGTTGGGATCATCTGTGGGGTCGTAGCCGCAACCGTTCGAATCCAGCAAACTGATCCCATTCGGCGTTATCGGGCTCTGAATCGGCGTATTGTCCGTCAGCGAGTACACCCAACGGTCGCCATAATTCTTGAAGTCGGAGTACAGACCGCGAATATAAATGTTCGAACCGTCGCCCAGTTTGTAATCCCCGCTGCCCGCCAGCCCCCAGCGGCTGCGATAGTAGCGGTATTCGCGTTCATCAATTGACTCGTAGTATTGCTGCGTCGCTCCTCCCGGCAGCGTCGCCACATCCGATACCGGCTCAATATCGTCAATTCCTCGCCCCGTCCAATCGTACGAACCTCCGATCAGCACGCCAAACTTCTTCTGGGCGCCGAAACGTTGTCCTACTGTGCCCGTCGTCTCTACCTGGCCGCGTCCGCCCAGAATCGGCATATACCCGCCCATCCCGTTCAACGAAACGGTTGGTCTCTCGCTTGCCGTCTTCGTCACCAGGTTTACGGAACCGCCGATTCCGTCCGCATCCATGTTCGCTTGCAGCGTCTTGTTGATTTCCACCGATTCCACCAGGTCCGCCGGAATGGCGTCGAACTTGATCTGCCGCACACCGGACTCCGGCGATGGCACGTTCATGCCGTCAATGGTGGTGTTGGTCAGCCGCGGCTCGGTGCCACGTACCTGCACGTACTTTCCTTCGCCTTCGTCCCGTTCGAGCGTCACGCTTGGCAAGCGGCCCAGCGCATCCGCCAGATTCGCGTTCGGCAGGCTGCGGATCACATCCGCGGGCAATATCTGCACGATATTGTCGGCGCTGCGCTCGCGATTTACCGCTTCCGCTTCTCCAGCCGCCCGTTCTGCGGTCACAATCACCGACTCCGCCTGCGCCCCCACTTTCAACACTGCGTCCGCGCGGACCAGGTTCCCGCTTTTCACTTCCAATACTCCGGAATAATTCTCCAACCCCACATAGCTTATGGTTATGGAGTACGTGCCCGCTTCGACTCCGCTGATCGCAAACTCGCCTTGCGCATCCGAAGTAGCCAACATCGGTCCGGGTTCGAGGCGAATTCTGGCGCCTTGCAAGACGCCCCCGAGGCTGTCCACAATGCGCCCGCTGACGGTTCCCTTGCTGTTCTGCGCATTGACTGTTCCCGATCCGGTTCCCGTGAGAACTAGTGCGAGCAAAAACACGACAGACCATTGCTTCCATTGGCGTGGCGGAATCATTTGCGTACTCCTATCTCCGGCTGCACCGAAATGCGCTGATTTTTTTCGACTTGGTTTCGGCAAACTTACCTTCCAGCCGCTACCGCCGGGTTACTCCAAGTTGAGAGGAGCTTTAAGAGAGGCTGAATTTCTTTCAGGAAGCCGGAGATGTCATTGAATTGGAAGGGGTTAAACCTCTGCATTTCAGCGATACCGGCAAGCTCACGTGGAACACTGAGCCCGATCCCAGTACGCTCTCAGCGCGAATCGTGCCTCCGTGAATTTCCGTGATCCAGCGCGCAATGGCCAGTCCCAGCCCCGCCCCTGGTGTCTCGCGCGAGCGCGCCCGATCGGCGCGGCGGAACCTCTCGAAAATGGCGCCCAGATCTGCTTCGGCGATGCCTATGCCATCGTCTTTCACCGCGATATGTGCGTGCTGTTCATTTTGCGTCAGCGAAATTTCACAGCGCCCGCCCGCCGGCGTGTACTTGACGGCGTTGTCTATCAGGATCAGCAATAGGCGATGAATCGCGATTTCATCCGCCAGCACCAGCACCGGCACCTGCGGCGTTTCGAGCGTGATGGACAACGCCTTTTCGCCGGCCAGCGCCGCGCCCTGCTCCCGCGCCTTGCGCACGTGCTGGTTCAAGTCCACCGGCCGCATTTCCAGTTCCACCACGCCCGCATCGGAACGTGCCAGTTGCAAAAGATTTTCCAGAAGCTCGGATGTTTGCTCCGACGTTTCCAGAATTCTGCCGAGCGCGTCTCGATATTCCTCCGGTTGCCGTTGACGACGCAGCGCGACTTCGGCCGTGCTGCGAATCACCGTCACCGGCGTCCTCAAGTCGTGCGACGCATCGGCCGTAAACTGCGTGATCTTGCGGAACGAATCCTCGATGCGAGCCAGCATGGCGTTTAGGGTTTCCGTCAAACGGCGCAGCTCATCCCTCGCAGCCGGCACTTCGAGGCGCAAGGACAAGTTCCGTGCGCCGATTTGTTCCGCGGTTCCAATAATCCGATTGACCGGCTGCAACGCTTTTCCGCTCAGCCAGTAGCCCAGCAAGGATGCCAACACAACCAGCAGCGGCAAGGCCTCTTTTTCGATGGCTCGGAAGTTGTCGAGCGCCTGGTCAAACGGTTCGGTCGGAACACCCACATGAACCTGAAAGCGCTGTCCTGACGATTCCACCACCGCCATGGCAATTCGATACTGTGATTGATCCAAATTGGTCGTGAAGAACGTCGTTTGCTCCCGGCTCCCGTCTTGCAGCGGCGGTTCGGCGTGCGGGAACCGCACCGACCGGAATAGCCAGTTTCCCTCGCCGTCAGCAACCTCCAGAACCGCGCCGTTCGCCCACAGGGGCGAAAGATCGCGCAGTTCCGCTGCAACTCGGTCTTTTCCCTGCTGAGCGGCGCTGTTCAACAACCGTCGCACAATTTCCAGGTTCGCGGTCGAGGCATCGTCCCCCGTTTTCTCGATGCTGCTGCGAAAGCCCAGATCGCAAACGTAAAAGAATGCTACAAAGGAAAGTCCCAGCACCAGGCAATACAACAGCGTCAGTCGGTGCCGTATTGGTAGATTCACTCGCACGGCCATACTCCAACCGAATAACCGACTCCACGATGCGTGTGGATTAGCTTGCCGCCGGTGTCTTCGTCGAGTTTCCGCCGCAACAGGTGCACGAACGCGTCCACAGTGTTCTCTTCCACTTCGCGCCCTTCTCCCCAGAGCGCATCCACAATGGCCGCTCGGTGCACCACTCGCCCCTGATTGCGCACCAGCAGTTCCAGCAACCGAAATTCAGTGAACGATAACTTGATGGCCCTGCCGGCACGGAACGTCCGGAAGGTATTGGTTTCCAGAACCAGATCGGCAAACTCCACAACATTTTTCGGTCTTGGCGTGCTCCGCCTGCCCAACGCCCTGATCCTGGCCAACAGCTCCTGAAAGGAAAACGGTTTGGCGAGGTAGTCGTCGGCCCCGGCGTCCAGCCCCCTCACGACATCGGGCAGCGCGTCGCGCGCCGTCAGCATCAGCACGCCGACTTCTTCCTTGCGGGAGCGCAACTGCCTGGCCACTTCGAGTCCATCGACACCAGGCAGCATCACATCCAGCAGCACGACGTCGAAGCTGGTAGCTTTGGAGAGCGCGAGCGCCGCAGCTCCATCCCGCGCCAGGTTCACCTGGTAGGCTTCTTCCTCGAGCCCCTGCACCAGGACCTTCGCCATCTCGGCGTCGTCTTCTACAACGAGGATGTTCACGGCCTCCCCCGGCGAGGAAGGATAGGCTCGGGATTGTGACTGCCGGATGAACCTGAAATTACAGTCGCATGTCAGTGATTCGCTGGGGGTCAGAAATCCGCAGCCGGAGACCCCTTCCGGCATGGGCTCCCTTACTTATGGCATTACTGTTCTAAGCCTGGCAGTGGCATCGGCCACGCTCGGTCGGGAAACCGAGTTGTCGTTTATGGAGAATGCAAGCGCGCTCTAAAAGTTCTTCTTTGCGACTCCTACCAAATTGGGCCGCTAAACCCCTTGTTTTGATACCCGTAACTTTCGCTAGTTTGTCGCGCTTTTGTTTTCAATCGCCCGGCAACATCGGCCCTTAGGTCCACCACGGCTCGGTCGGAGGTTCCTTCAAGACTATTTCGGATAAAAACTTCGCGGCCGACTCCAGCCCTTCGTCCACCGACGCCAGCGCGTCCTCGTGCTCGATGCTGATCACGTAGTCGTAGCCCACCATGCGCAACGCGCTCACAATCTCTCTCCACACCAGCTCCCCATGCCCCCAGCCTACCGTCCGGAACAGCCACGACCGCTCGGCCATCTGCCGGTAGCTCTTCGCGTCCAGCACACCGTTGCAGGCAATATTCTGCCGGTCCAGCGCCGAATCTTTCGCGTGCACGTGGAAAATCGAATTGCCCAGCGCGCGGATGGCCACTGGAATGTCTACTCCCTGCCAGAACAAATGGCTCGGATCGAAATTCACGCCAACATTTTTCCCCGCCGCCGCTCGCAGTTTCAGCGCCGTCTCGGTGTTGTACACCACGAATCCCGGATGCGCTTCAATCGCCACTTTCACGCCATGGTCCGCGGCAAACTTTCCTGCCTCTTCCCAATACGGCAAAACCCTCTTGTCCCACTGCCATTCGAGCGTCTCCAGAAATTCCGGCGGCCATGGAGAGGTAATCCAGTTGGGACACATCGATTGGTCGCTATCCCCGGGACAGCCTGAAAATGTCACTACCACCTGCACTTTCAGCATCTGCGCCAGCCGCACCGATTTGCGGAAAGCATCGTCGTATTCCTGCGCCAGAGCCTTGTTCGGGTGCAAAGGATTGCCATGGCACGACAGCGAGCTGATGGTCAGACCGGAATCGCGGATCTGGCTCAGAAATTCTTCGGCCTTATGGGGATTGACCAGCAGCCCGTTTACGTCCACGTGAGCGCTGCCCGGCCAGCCTCCCGTCGCCAGTTCGATGGCCGAAACTCCCGGCAGCGAGCGCATCTTCTTGAGGACCTGATCCAGGGTCCGATTCCCAAAAACCGGCGTGAACACTCCCAATTTCATCGCTGTGTCTCCCTTTTCAGCGCGCCTAGCATACCTTACCGATGCAACCGCGCAAGCCCCGACCGCGCATGCTGCGGCCCGCAGCCGAGTTGTGACAACACCGGTTTTTCGGTACTGTGCGAAGGCTATGGGTTATCGCAGAATATTGTCGATTTCTTGATTTCTCAAAAACAGGCGGCCCCTGATTTATGAGCCAGACTCAGCCTCCACGTTGGGATTCGCGCATCATCAACATCGCGGACTTGCGCGACGCGGCGGAGCGGCGCGTCCCCAAAGTTGTTTTCGATTACCTGGAAGGCGGCGCCGACGGCGAAGTGACGCTGCGGGAAAACTGCCGAGTCTTCGATGATGTGATTTTCCGGCCGCGCCAGGCGGTCAAGCTTAGGGAGTGCAAGCTCGCCACGCGCGTTCTAAATTTTGACTTGTCGTTCCCCGCCATCCTGGCCCCAGTCGGCTACAGCCGCTTGATGCATCCTGGCGGAGAAGTTGCAGCCGCGGCAGCAGCCGGCGAAGCCGGCACAATCTACACGCTTTCTACTGTTTCCGGCCACAAACTGGAAGATGTTCGCAAGGCCTCGAAAGGGCCGGTCTGGTATCAGCTGTACCTGGTCGGAGGCCGCGAAGTTGCCGAAGCCGCACTGGAGCGTGCCAAGACCGCTGGTTTTTCCGCGTTGGCGGTTACGGTGGATACGGCTGTCGCCGGCAACCGCGAACGCGACATCCGCAACGGCATGAAACAGCTTCTGGGTGCCTCTGTTTTTTCCAAATTGCCGTTTCTTCTTCAGTTCCTCGAGCGTCCCCGCTGGCTGGCGAATTATTTTCTGGATGGCGGCCGGCCGGAACTCGAAAATGTCGTGGTTCCCGGCAAAGGACCGATGGAGTTGGTAGGCGTAGGCGATGCATTGGCCCGTGCCGTTGTGACCTGGGAAGATTTCCGTTGGATTCGCGAGGTATGGAAGGGACCGATGATCACAAAAGGGGTGCTGAGCGGTGATGACGCGCGGCGCGCTATGGATGAAGGGTCGGTCGGAGTTGTGGTGTCCAACCACGGCGCGCGGCAACTGGACACCGTCTCGTCTACGCTGCGGGCGTTGCCGGAAGTGGTAAAAGCGGTTGGGGGACAAGCGGAAGTATTGATGGATGGCGGGATCCGGCGCGGCGCGGATATTGCGAAAGCGCTGTGTCTCGGAGCGAAGGCAGTGCTGATCGGCCGGGCTTACGCCTATGGCATGGCGGCTGCCGGCCAGCCGGGTGTCACGCGGGCGCTACAAATTCTGCGCGAGGACTTCGAGCGCACCCTTCGATTGCTGGGCTGCCCGTCGGCCAACGCGCTCGACTCAACCTACATTTCCGTGCCGCATTATTGGAACTGACCGCAGGCCAGATTTAGAAGATTCCTGAAGGTCGGAGAAAAACCGGACCCGGATTACGGCAGCATCTGCTGCGCGAGCAGATCGCGGCTAAACGCGATGCGCTGGCCGAGAACCACGGCGGCGAAGTATCCGCACTGGGCCCGTTCACGATCCGCCCAGGATTTCAGAGAGGGCGCCACGGCGGCAATGGTGGAGCGAATCACGCCAAGAAATTTGTAGTACATGGAGACCGTGCGGATTCTGCCGCGCTCTTCGGGACGATCGGGGCAAAGCTGCAGCAGCTGCATCACGCGAGAGAAATCTTCGGGCGCGACGACGCTGGAGATGCCAGTAACGTCGCGAACCTCCTGCGTCAACGCGACGGTCGAGGACGTCGCCAGCAGCGATCGGCAGTAGGACACAAAGAACATCAGTAGAAAGCCGACCGAGCAAACCAGTATGAATGCGGCGGTCATCGCGGGCTGACCGCCAGTTCCGCCGGCGCCAGCCGAGCTTCTTCTGGCAGCTTCCAGAACGCATAGGCCCAGGCAAAGGGCAGGAAGCAGCCGATCAGCGGATTCAGCACGATAAAGATCGATTCCGCCGAGGGATACAGATTGCGAAGTGCGTAATTCGCGGCGTACAAGCTGAAGTAAACGCCGAGCGAAAGCACCAACTGAATGAGGCGCGTGCGGGTTTCGCGCAGTTTGAGGATGGCAGCCCACAGGATGTAGGTCAGCACCAGCCCCACGAAGTAGAGATTCTGCGAAATTTCGAAAACGAAGTGCGACAGGATTTTGCCGCTGGACTGTTCGACGACCGCGAAAGAAAACAGAGCAGTTCCGGCCAAAAGGACTACGGCACCGACTTGAACGTAGCGCTCGGCATTCAACTCGCTAAATACATCCGAATAAAGACTGCTGAGGGTTAAGAACAACAGAATGGTCAGCAGAGCGTCGGAGTAGTAATAAAAATAAGCGTAAGTGAGCGACTGAAACCCGTACTTATGCAGGATTTCGAAGCGGACAACGCTAGCAAGCACTTCCGCCGACATATAAATGTTTAGAAAGATGTAGCGACGAAAGGCAGAACGCCTGATTGCACACACCACCACCGCCGCTTCCAGGAGCGTGCATAGAAACCAAATCGCGTACTGCAGAGGACCAAGCACGTAGTCACCTTGCTTCTACGCCCTGGCCCAACCGGTGGGACTACTTCCAGGGCGATGGAGGAGTTGGCGCTCCGCCGTTCTTCTTCCACGGCGATGGAGGCGTTGGTGCTCCACCATTCTTTTTCCACGGCGACGGTGGCGTTGGAGCTCCACCATTCGCCATTAATACTGCACCGCTATCCTTCGAGGTGACAGCGGACTTCAGACCCATCGCACCGACCAGAACAAACAGCGCGAATGCAATCACCGAGAGCTGCTTGGACATTGTGCCTCCGAGGTATGGTAAAACCGCGGAGGTACAGTATCTTAGACGACACCAATAATCAAGCAACCCGCCGATGCGGGCCGAAAATATTTTTGCCACGCAGGGCGACCGACTGCCGAGGGGAGGCACATCCCCGGAGCGGTTGGACGCTACTGCGTAACGGGAAAAGAATAGAAGGTTGAAGTGCGCTGAACAACAGTACAGTAGTACTATAACCAACAAATCTCTGCCGTCGGTTGGATCATTTGCAGGGAGCTGATCGCCTTTCCGGCTCACCGGGAAGAACTTGACGGAATTGAAGGGGTCTTCGTAGGATAAAGGGCTGCTTTTTGCCGGCGTAGCTCAGTGGTAGAGCGAGGGTCTCATAATCCCTAGGCCGTGGGTTCGATTCCCCCCGCCGGCACCAGAATTCGCGAGCGAGACCCCTCCCCACAGGCTGGAAGGCACGACAAGCAAGCGCCAGGAGCGGTAGGATAAACCGATTTAGCCAGGCATGAAGGGTGGAAGCGGAGCAGACCGCAAATCAAACCAAGCGACGAAGGGTCGAAACTTCATGCATGTTGCGGTGGTCAGAGCGGGCCGGCGAAGAACAGGGTTCACGCAGTGAAGCGGCGTAGCCTCAGCCGGCGCGAATGGCTGAAGCAGGCAGGGCTGCTCGGAGCGGCGGCGCCCCTGGGCCTGCCGGCGACCGTCCGCTTTGCGGGATATCAGAATCCCTCACAACCACAGCAATTGGAACCGCGCGAGGCCACTCCCGGCCTGCCCGCGCGGTTATTCTCTTTTGATCCTTCCCTTTATCGCTTCACGCCAGATGAGGACACGTTTTTGGAGGAGGTGCAGCAGGCGAGCTTTTTGTATTTCTGGGAGCAGGCCAATCCGAAGACCGGACAGGTGGAGGACCGGGCTGCAGCCGACGGCGGCGCACTGCGAAACGCGTCGAGTGTGGCAGCTACAGGATTCGGGCTAACCGCGCTCTGCATCGCAGCGCAGCGGGGCTATGAAGAGGTGGCGCCGATCCGGGAGCGGGTTAAGGCGACGCTGAGTTTTGCGTTGAAGAGCGTGCAGCACCAGCACGGATTTCTGTACCACTTTGTGAATGGCGAGACCGGGCAGCGGATTCTGAACTCGGAAGTATCGCCCGTGGATACCTGCCTGTTTCTGTGCGGCGCTCTGACCTGCAGGGGCTTTTTCGACGACAAAGAAATTCAGCAGATGGCCACGGAGCTTTATGAGCGTGCGGACTGGACCTGGATGCTACATGGCGCGCAGACACTGGCGATGGGGTGGATGCCAGAGCAAGGATTTTTGCGGGCGCGATGGGACAGTTACAGCGAACTGATGATGATGTATTTGTTGGGAATGGCTTCGCGAACGCATCCTCTGCCGCCCGCAAGCTGGAACAGCTGGCAGCGGCCGCAATTCGAATTCAATCAGATTGCTTATATCGGAGCGCATGCACCGATTTTTGCGCACCAATTTTCACACGCGTGGTTCAGTTTTCGCGGCATCCATGACAAGTACGGCGATTACTTTGCCAACTCCATTGTGGCCAGCAAAATTCACAAGCTGTGGTGCCTGGAGCTGGCGGAAAGGTTTTCGGATTACTCGGAGAATTTATGGGGAATCAGCGCGTCGGATTCAGAGCATGGCTACGCGATCTGGGGCGGACCGCCGGCCATGGGGCGGATCGACGGGAGCATCGTGCCATGCGCGGCGGCGGGTTCACTGGTGTTTCTGCCGAAAGAGTGCGTGACCGTGTTGCAGAACATCAGAGAGAGATTCGGCAAGCGGGTGTGGAGGAAGTATGGCTATGTGGACGCGTTTAATCCGTTGAATAACTGGAGCAGCCCGGACGCGCTGGGGATCGACGCGGGGATCACGATCATCATGGCGGAAAACGCGCGCAGCAGCTTCGTGTGGGAGCAGTTCGCGAAGAATCCGGAAGTGGCCAAAGGACTGGAGCTCGCGGGATTCCAGGCCAATGCCAAGGGCTAAGTAGCGAAAACGGCAAACCTTGCGCGAAATCGAGGGCTGTGACAGACTCCGCGCATTCTTCAGGTTTATCTCACATACGATCATGGGGAATGATGCCGGGAGTGCAAGCGTTTTTGTGAATCCGTGTGCCGGAGGGGGCACAGCGGCCGGCAAGATCGCGAGTATTGGTGCGGAATTCACCAGACAAAACCTGGCGGTGCGACTGATTGAATCGCGTTGCGCGGAGGAATTTCGCCGGAAAGTGCGGGCAGCGATCGCAGAAGGCCGCCAGACGCTGATTGCGGTGGGAGGAGACGGAACGCTGCAATTGCTGGTGCGGGAGGTGATCGGCCATCCAGTGAACGCGGGCGTGATACCGGTGGGCGGAGGCAATGATTTTGCGGCGGCGTTGGGGATAAGGAATTGGAAGCAAGCCGTAGAGGTGATCGCGCAGGGACGGACGCGCGCGGTGGACGTAGTAAGAGTGACATTCGCGAACGGCGAAGTGGCGGAGTATCTGGGCGGCGGGGGAGCGGGTCTGGATGCCGAGGCAGCGCGATATGCGGCCGGTAGATTCCTGAAGTGGCCAGGTAGGTTGCGCTATCTGGCAAGCGCGGTCGCGGCGTTGCGCGGGTATCCGGGACTCAACGTGGAGTGGGTATGTCCCGGGCGTGATCCATTGCGAAAGCGAGTGTTGTTGGCTGCGGCGCTGAACACGCCAAGCTACGGCGGGGGTGTGCGGCTGGCGCGGGAGGCCCGCCTGGACGACGGCGAACTGGACTTTGTGACCGTCGAAATGTTGTCGCCTTGGCAAGTCGCGAGGCTGATGCCGCGGCTATTGTTGACCGGGGAATTGAAAACGGCACGCCTGACGCGCTTTCGAGCCGCTAGAGCCTGGTTGTCTACAGCGGAAAGGACGTGCTTTCACGGGGACGGCGAGTTGCTGGGAAATACTCCGGTGGAAATTAATGTTTTGCCAAGGGCGATTCGGATGTTCGCTCCTTAGAATTGCGCGAAGCAGCGAACAGAATGAGCTTCGGGATGACCGAGAGGGACAGTCTGTCTGAAGTCGGTGTTCACAAGGCCGAGCCGAAATCGGCCCCAAGGCGCAAGGTTAGTGGCGCAGGAAGGAAAAGGAAGTCGGATCGGAGGTGTAGACGATGACACCGGCGATGAACAGGCTTAACAACACGATCATGAGGACGTTGGAGATAGTTCGGAACATGCGGCGGCGAGCGAGATAGTCGCGAGGAATCGCAGGAAGCAGGTGCAAGTAGTGGTGCGAATGGCGTGCCTTAGCGCGTAAAGTGCCGGATAGTTTATTGCCAGAGTGAACGTTCATGGGCCCTCACAGATTTCCAACTTACGGGAACAACTAAGCTGCGGCAACGGCCAGAAGGAGCTCAACTGGGGGTGGGTGCCCTTGAGGTTACTTCCCTGAGGCAGCAGCAAAGAGAGTATCAAATCGCGGAGTCGCGCGGGATGAATTGTTCGCATGCGCCGATGCACTGGATTGCAGGGCGGCGGCAGGGGCAGGAGTGATTTACCAATACCGGAAGGCCTAGCTGGTGTGCAAAGCAGAAGGGGTGCGAGGCCCGGTTCGAGCGATACCGGCGAGATGGCACGCTTGACATTTGGCGATGAAACGTTAATTTTGGCGTTCGGCTTTCAGCGGGCAAGTCTGGAGAGAACAACGATGCGCAAGCTTTTGATGATCGCCGCGGTGTGCGGGCTGGCCGCGATGCCGGTGGTGGGCCAGGAGAAAAAGGCCGGAAAGAGTTATGTGCTGAAGGCGGCGCGGATGTTTGACGGAAAGAGCGACGCGCTGACGACACCGGGGCTGGTGGTGGTGCGGGACGGCAAGATTGCGGGGGTGGGAGCGAGCGCAAGCGCGCCCGATGAAGCAGAGGTGATTGACTTGGGGGATGCGACGCTGCTGCCGGGATTCATTGACGCGCACACGCACCTGACGATGATGTATCGCGAGGACTACACGAAGGCCATGCTGGACTCGCTGCAGAAACCGGTTCCGGAAATGGCGTTGGACGCCAGCGTGAATGCGCGGATAACGCTGATGGCTGGGTTCACGACGGTGCGCGACGTCGGGTCGGCACATTACCTGGACGCCGGATTGCGTAACGCGATCAACCGCGGCGTGGTGCCGGGGCCGAGAATGCTGGTCGCGGTTCATGCGATTGGAGCGACGGGCGGACATTGCGACGAAACAGGTTTTCGCGAAGGGGCGCTGGGTAAGGAGACAGGACCGGAAGACGGTGTCGTGAATGGAGCGGACCAAGCACGACGAGCGGTGCGCCTAGCGCATAAGTACGGTGCGACGGTGATCAAAACGTGCGCGACCGGAGGAGTGCTGTCGCTGGCGGACGCGGTGGATACGCCACAACTTACGCAAGCGGAACTGGACGCGCTGGTGGACGAAGCACACGCTCTGCGTTTGAAAACTGCGGCGCACGCCCATGGCGCGGAAGGAGCAAAGCGGGCCATCCGCGCGGGGATCGATTCGATCGAACACGGTTCGTTTCTGGACGATGAGGATTTGAATTTGATGAAGCAGAAAGGCACGTATTACGTGCCAACGCTGATGGCAGTGCAGGGATTGACGGAGCAGATTCAAAAGGGCGTGGCGATTCCGCCGGCGATCCGGCCGAAAGCCGAGGCGGCGATAGCGGCCATTCATCAGACATTTCAACGGGCAATCGCCAAAGGCGTGAAGATCGGCCTCGGAACGGACGCCGCGGTGTATCCGCACGGGCGCAACGCGGAGGAGTTCCATCAGATGGTCGATTTGGGGATGAAACCGATCGCGGCGCTGAAAGCCGGAACGTCGGCGGACGCGGATCTGCTGGGACTAGCGGACAAGATCGGAACGCTGGAGAGCGGAAAACTGGCCGATGTGGTGGCGGTGCCTGGCGATCCAGTCGAGAACATTCGGCAAACGGAACATGTCTTTTTTGTGATGAAGGAAGGCAAGATCTTCAAGAACGAGAAACCGAACTAGATTCCCGCACGATCATTGGAGTTGCGGTTGCAATCACGGCACTAGATGACTGAATCTGCCAGTTCTCCGCCGAGCCTCCGTCTCCAATCGCTTTTTCGCGAGTGGGCCGGTGCAGCTGGACTGTCCCTGGCTGTTTCAATTGCAGTGTTGAGTCCATTCTTTTTTTTGGGCACGGCTTCGGGTCACGATATCGCATTCCACATGGCATCGTGGCTGGACGCGGCGGGGCAATGGAAACAGGGAATATTCCTGCCGCGATGGGCCGAGTGGGCGAATTTCGGCTACGGCGAGCCACGATTCATTTTCTACCCGCCGCTTTCATGGATGTTCGGGGCGTTTCTCGGAACCGTAGTTCCGTGGAATGCGGTAACCGCCGCTTTTATCGTTTGCGTGCAGACGTTTGCGGGAATAGCGGCGTTCGCGTTGTTACGCAGGCTTGTGGATTCGCGGTGGGCTGCGTTATTTGGTGCGGCGTGCTTTGCGGCGAACCCTTATGCGCTGCTGATCATTTATGTCCGGAGTGACTTTGCGGAACTGCTGGCAATGGCGGTTTTTCCGCTGCTTTTTTTGTGCGCGTTCCGCCTGTGTGGTTTTCTTGCGCAACGAAAGGACGGAACCGGCGAGCTCGGAGGGGTCATTGCGTTCGCAGTTTCGTTTTGCGCGGTGTGGCTTTCGAACGCTCCTGCGGCGGTAATTGCGACCTACAGCGTGGCGTTTCTTTTTGTGTATGCCGCGGTTAGCCGGCGCTCGGGCAAGGCGCTCGTTCGAGGCGGTCGTGGAATGTTGCTGGGCCTCGGCCTGGCCAGCTTCTACCTGATTCCGGCAATGTACGAGCAACGGTGGGTCAACATCAATGGGGCATTGGCCGGCGGTTTGACGCCGGCGGAGAATTTTTTGTACGCGAGAACGACGGACCCGGAGCACGACGCATTCAATCGCGTTGCCTCGAATATCGCGGTACTGCTGCTGGTTTGGGTGGCGGCCGGTTTGGCCGCGGCGTGGCGGGCAAACCGCCAACGAGAATCCGCATGGCGAGGCTTGGTGATGCCGCTGGCGGCGCTGAGCGCGGCTATGCTGCTGCTGATGCTGCCAATCACGTCGCCGTTGTGGCGGTGGCTGCCGGAACTGCGCTTTGTGCAGTTTCCTTGGCGCTGGACGTCGCTGTCGGCGATCTGCGCGTTGATTTTCATGGCCGCGACTTGGCGGGGTAGGGCCAAGTGGATGTGGCTGGCAGCGGTGGCGCTGGCCAGCGTGGGCGGCGGACGGTATCTAGTGAAACACACCTGGTGGGACACCGAGGATATGGCAACGCTGGAAGCGGCGCTGGCCAGCGGCCAGGGATTTGAAGGTACCGATGAATACGATCCGATCGGAGACGATCGCACCGACCTGGCGCAAATATCGCCGCGAGCTCGGTTTGTTGCGGAAAAAGGCCATGCGAGGGAAAGCGTGGAGGACAAAATCTACGTAGATGAATGGAGCGCGGAGCAACGAAAGATGCGCACGATTACTCGAGAAAGAAGCCGAGTCGCGCTGAGATTAGTGGACTATCCCGCGTGGAGGGTTAGAGTGAATGGGCAGCCTGTGACCGCGCAACGTGCAGCGGGAACGGCGCAGATGATTATTTCTGTGCCGGCGGGCGAATCGCGGATCGAAATTAAGTTCACGCGAACGCTAGATCGCACCATCGGTGGGTGGATCTCCGTACTGACTGCGTGTGCTTCTTTCGTTGGGTTGTTCCTGCGCCGCCGTCCCGACTCCTTGATGAGAACCTAGCGGCGATCCACCGCCGGATGACGGACATCCTGGCCCTGGACGATGTAAATCACGTCTTCGGCGATGTTAGTGGCGTGGTCGCCGATGCGTTCGAGATTTTTGGCGACGAGAATCAATTCGAAAGCCGGAAAAACCACGCTGGAATCGCCCATCATGTAGGTGAGCAACTCGCGGAAAATCTGATCGCGATAGTGGTCCACCTTGTCATCGCTTTCAAGGACTTTGCGGGCGAGGTCCACATCGCGGCGAACAACGGCATTGAGAGCGTCGCGAACCATTTCTTCGGCGACTTCGCTCATGCGCGGCAGGTCTACGTAAGGTTTGACGCGTGGATGCCGCAAGATGCGAAGAGCGCCCTGAGCGACATTGACGGCCTGATCGCCGATGCGTTCTAGGTCGTTGTTGATGCGCGAAACGGCGAGGACGAAACGCAGATCCATGGCCATGAGCTGGTGCAAGGCGAGAAGCTGGACGACGCGGTCGTCAATTTCGATTTGTAGTTCATTGATGGCGCTTTCTTCTTCAAGAACGCGCTGGGCAAGCTGTTCGTCGGAATCCAGCACGGCGTGGACGGACTGATGGACAGCCCGTTCGGCGAGGCTGCCCATCCAAAGCAGCCGCTCTTTCAGTTCGTTCAGATCTCGTTCGAAGTGACGTTCCATAGATTCCTCATCCGAAACGGCCGGTGATGTACGCCTCGGTGCGCGGATCGGAAGGCGTTGTGAAAAGTTGCGGTGTGGGACTGAATTCGACTAGTTGGCCAACCAGCAAAAACGCCGTGGAATCGCTGACGCGCGCGGCTTGCTGCATATTGTGCGTGACGATGACGATGGTACAGGAGTCCTTCAAGTGCACGAGGAGCTCTTCGATTTTCGCAGTGCTGATGGGGTCCAGAGCCGAGCAGGGCTCGTCGAGAAGAAGAACTTCCGGCTCCACCGCCAAGCCGCGCGCAATGCAGAGACGTTGTTGCTGCCCGCCGGAAAGCTCATACGCTGACTTATGCAGATGGTCCTTTACCTCGTCCCATAAGGCGGCGCGGCGAAGGCTGCGTTCGACGATTTCGGCAATGGGGTCTTTGGCGCCGTTGATTTTCGGTCCGTAGGCCACGTTGTCGAAAATCGATTTGGGGAAAGGATTGGGACGCTGAAAGACCATGCCGACTCGACGGCGCAACTGGGTAACGTCTTGCGCGAGAATATTCTGCCCGTCCAAAAGAATTTCTCCCTCAAGGCGCGCATTGCGAACCGTTTCGTGCATGCGGTTGAAGGTGCGCAGCAAGGTGGATTTCCCGCAACCGGACGGGCCGATGAGCGCGGTGACGCGGTTGGCCGCGACGCTCATATTGACGTCGAACAGCGTTTGCTTGCTGCCGTAGAAGAAATTGACCTTGGAGACGGTCATGCGTATGGGCGCCGGAGCGGCGGTTTCGCGGCTGGCGTTTACGACGCCGGTGGGAGTTAAATTCACGGTCACAGCAGACCTCGCTGAAGCTGGCATATGGTTAGGACCTCGGTACGGCTACCCCTCGGGCCAGAATAAACCGAGCGACGATATTTACAATCAGGATCAGTCCGAGTAGCACCAGTCCGGCCGCCCATGCCTGACGTTGCCAATCTTCATATGGAGAAATCGCGTAAATGTAAACCATGTGGGGCAGCGACTCGATGGGCTGATTGAAGCCGGGGCTCCAATAACGATTGCCAAACGCGGTGAAGAGTAGAGGAGCGGTTTCGCCGGCCACGCGGGCAAAGGCCAACAGGACAGAAGTGAGAATGCCGCGATAGGCGGCCGGGACGATCACAGTGGCAATCGTCTTCCACTTGCTCGCCCCGAGCGCCATGGCCGCTTCACGGAGCGTGTTAGGAACTCCGAGCAGAAACTCTTCGGTACTGCGCAGCGTGATCGGGATCATCATGACACCCAGAGCGAATCCCCCGGCATAGGCAGAAAAATGCTTGAACGGCAAGACCACCAGAGCATATGCGAAGATGCCGATGACTATAGAGGGAACGCCATTCAGCAGATCGGCGGCATAGCGAACCACGAAGGCAGTCTTGGACCCGCTAAACTCAGCGAGGTAGATGGCTCCGAAGAAACCAATCGGGACACCAATCAGACTGGCCAGGAACAGCAATTTCGCGCTGCCCACGATTGCGTTGGCCATGCCGCCGCCACTTTCGCCGACCGGAGTGGGCAGCTTGGTGAAAAAGTCCCAGTTAATGGACCGTCCACCATGAAATACCAGATAGCCAAGAATGAAAAAAAGAACCGAGACGGCGACGAGAGAGCATACACCGGTCATGGTGAGCATGAACGCGCTGACGAGCTTTCGCCACCTCAGCCGAGTGTTCATGCGCGCCCCGTTCCGCTGCCGCGCGAAGCGGTAAGCAGCATGAACAGCCGGGCCAGGCCATTTAGGATGAAGGTAAGCAGGAACAGCACCAGCCCCAGCTGAATTAAAGACTGCAGGTACAAATCTCCTGTGGCTTCCGTAAATTCGTTGGCAATTACGGCTGCGATGGAATATCCGGGGGCAAACAGAGAACTGCTGATCGAGGGCGTGTTGCCGATGACCATGGTCACGGCCATGGTCTCGCCGAG
>DATMZI010000188.1:0-6866 GCA_035607085.1 Candidatus Eiseniibacteriota bacterium
TACGGTTTCCCGTACGCTCGCTTTCGAGGCGAGTACTTTCAACCGCTCAGTCACCTCTCCGCGGTCGGTTTCTTAAGATTAGCAGACCATTTCGTGCGGCGGCAACGACTGCGCAACGCATGTTGCGATGTGGTGCTGCGATGCCAGGATACGCGGGCCGAGCCGGGAAGTTGGCACGAAGACTCAGCGGCGCGCTGTGAAAAACCTCTGCAGGACTACCACGCTTTCCTCCGCAAGAATTCCTGCAATGACGTCCACGCGATGATTGAGCTTCGGATGGGTCAGCACCGCGAAGCACGTGCGCACCGCGCCGCCTTTCGGATCATCCGCTCCGTAGACGAGGCGCGGCACGCGTGCCTGGATGATCGCTCCGGCGCACATCGCACAAGGCTCTAGCGTCACGTACAGTGTTGTTCCGCTCAGGCGATAGTTGCGGAGAATACTTGCCGCCTCCCGCAACGCAATTATTTCTGCATGCGCGGTCGGATCGCAGTCGCGGATCGTGCGGTTTTCACCTTTCGCCAGCACTTTGCCGTCTTGCACCAGCACGGCGCCGATCGGCACCTCGCCGGCTTCTGCCGCGAGGCGCGCTTCCTCCAGCGCTAACTGCATGAAGTCCCGGTCTGTCATCACAAATCCGTCATCTACGCAATATTATGCAGCAAGGACGCCGAGTATGCTCGCTGACTGCTCGCGAGCTTGACTTTGCCGACAGCCACACCGAAACTAAACGCGATTCACAAGACAACTGGACACGCGAAATAGAGGACTGACAGTCGGCCCACAGCGGCGCCGGCGGAAAAACAGGCATGGAAATTCGCAGAGATCCCGTCACGCAGAGCTGGGTCGTCGTGGGTCACAGGGAAACGCCCGAAAGCGATACCTGCCCGTTTGAACGTCCGGCCATAGACAAGCAGCAATCGATTCTGTCGGTGCCCGGCGAAGGGCCGTGGCAAGTGCGCGTGTTGCCTCACCCTGATCCACTGTATCGCATTGAGGGGGAACCCGGCCGCCTGCCGGACGGTATGTACGACCGCATGGGCCCTACCGGCGCGCACGAAGTGGTGGTGGAGACTCCGGATCATCATAAGCGGCTGTCGCAACTTAGCGACGATGAAATCGATCGCGTCATGTCGGTGTGGGTCTCCCGTGTCGCGGACCTGAAGAAAGATATTCGTCTCAAGTATGTCAGCGTGTTCAAGAATCAAGGCGAGCTGGCTGGTGAAGAATGGGCGCACGCCCATTCCGAAATTACCGGCACGATCTTCGTCCCGCGTCGCATCAAATATGAACTCCGTGCTGCTCGCGAATGGTTCAAGGAAAAAGAGCGCTGCGTATTCTGCGACATCGTTCGTCAGGAGGAGAAAAAAGGGCAGCGCATCGTCGACGTTCAGGGCGATTACTACGCGCTTTGTCCTTACGCGGCGCGCGTGCCTTACGAAGTATGGCTGCTGCATCGCCGTCACAACCATTTGTTCGAACAGCCCAAAGCGGGGGCAAACCGCCGCCAGCTAGCGGCGTTGCTGGGCCGCGTACTTCGGCGGCTGGAAAAAATCTCGCCCGCGTTTCATCTGGTGGTGCATACCGCGCCCAGCACGCGCAGCAAAAAAGGCGAGCTCGCCGGCTACTGGAAAACCCTGGCCGACGATTTCCACTGGCATATCGAAATCCTTCCCATCGTGGAAAAGCGCAGCAAGTCTTACAGCATCAAGGAAACCTACTTCAACGCCGTACTGCCCGAGCAGGCCGCCGAACAGTTGCGGGCAATCGATCCCAACTCATGAGCTCCGGTGGCCAGCAGCAGGAACGCGGCGGCGTCATCACAACGTTCGTGGCGCTACTGTTTCTCGCTCTACTCTGCCTTGCGATCTATCTCGCCCGTCATCCGTTGCTCCGGTTTGCCGGTGGGGAACTCGTGGTGGAGGATTCTCTCGAAAAGTCCGATGCTATCGTCATTCTGAGTGATGACAATTTCTACGCCGACCGGGCCACGCGCGCCGCAGAACTTTACCGCCAGAATCTCGCGCCGGCCGTAGTCGCCAGCGGGGTTCGGCTGCGTCCCTATGCGGGAGTAGCCGAATTGATGACCCATGATCTGATCGAGCGGGGCGTACCCAACGAGCGCATCGTTCCTTTTCCGCAGGACGCGGACGACACCAAGGAACAAGCTGACGCGCTGAAGATCATGGTCCTGCAAAAAAAGTGGAAGAGCATCATCGTCGTGACGTCGAACTACCACACGCGCCGCGCACGCCTCATTTTTCGCAAAGTTTTTCCGTCGGACATCAAAGTGGCCATGGCCAGCGCTCGCGATTCCGACTTCGATCCCGCAAATTGGTACGAACATCGCAGGGCAGCAAAGCGATTCTGGCATGAAGTGTTAGGGCTGTTCGAAGCCCACTGGGAGCTTTAAGGGAATGCGGCCGGGTTGCGGCCACGGCGCCTGGAAGCTACAAATCCGCAGGACATCGAGAGGCCCCGGATTGGCGCTCGGGGACCGGCCATTGCGGCTCTGGAAATTTGTGTGCCTCATTCCGCTTTACATCGGGTAAGTGCTGTACTATCTTGAAGTTTCTGAGGTCGCGCCGCCCTCCCGCTCTCGACGACTGGCGACTTCGAAAATCCAACTGTCCGTGTCGAGGTGTCGAAAATGTGGAGGAAAGAAGAGCCCAAGTCTCCTGGCGCCGCAGAAGCCGCCATTCCGGCTGGTGCCGTAGTTGCGCAGACAAGTACTCCGGTTAATTCTGCTAATGCTCCGATCGCCGCGGTCGGGTCTTCCCTCCCGGTTTCCCCTCGCGCCGTCGCCTGTATCACGCAAGGAATCCGCGTAAAGGGCGAAATCACCGGTAAGGAAGATTTGTTCGTTGACGGCACGCTCGAAGGCAAGCTCGACCTGGGCAGCGCCTCCTGCACGATCGGCCCTAATGGCAAAGTCAAAGCCGATATTTCTGCGCGTGAAGTCATCGTGCGCGGGAGTGTGGACGGCAAAATTGACGGTACCGATCGCGTCCAGGTGTGGAATTCCGGGCGCGTGGCAGGGGAAGTTCGCACCGAGCGCCTGGCCATCGAAGATGGCGCCATTCTCCGCGGCAAGGTGGAAGCCGGAAAACCTCATGCGCGTGGCGCAGATGCACAGGCCACCGCCTCGGCGAAAACCGAGAAACCTAAGAGCGGCAGCGCGGACGCCGCTTCCAGGGCGGCGGTTATTTAAGTCATGGGGCTTTTGAATAAACTGGGAATCGCAGCGGGCGGCGGAGCGAGCAGAAACGTTTCCCCTCGCGCGTCTACGCCTGCTCACACGGGACCACATACCGGTCACGGTGCACCTCCCGTTACGGTCGGCGCTAATCGGACTCCGCAAGGTGACCAGACTACGCGGGTTTCCAATGGATTGAAGGAATTTCTCTGGAATTTGGACGGCCTTGGCCGCGGCACCCTGCTGGATTTTGGCCCCGCTTGGCAGACTACTCTGAATTTCTTCATCGAGCGAGGATTCCGCGTCACTTCCGACGATTTACTGCACTCCTGGAAGGATTTTCTGGCGGAAGAGGAAGTTCGCGTAAAGAACGCGACCACTTCCACTGAAAGTCTTGATTTGACGCCGGCGGGTCGTGCTGCGCGTTTTGTACAGGCTAACATTCAATACGCACCGGCTTCCTTCGACGCGGTTTTGCTGTGGGATATTCTCGACTACATGGAACCGGTGGTCGCAAAGCAGACCGTTGCGTCCCTGACCGAGCTGCTGCGTCCCGGCGGCATTGTGTTCGCCATGTTTCACAGCAAGAAGCCGGAAAACTTCCAGCGTTACCGTGTGGCCGATTCCAGCACCCTGCAGGTGATCGGCGCGGCGCGGCTGGTTCCCGCGCAGCGCGTCTACCAGAACCGCGAAATTCAGGATCTCTTCAACCGGTTTCGCACCGTCAAATCTTTTGTCGGTCGCGATCAGCTTCGCGAGTCGCTGTTTGTGAAGTAGCCCTTTTCCCCAACTCGCAAATTTTCTTTTTGCTCATCTTTCCACTTGAATTGGTGGTCGCACGGGCGTACACCGTTGTGGTGAGCTCAGCGAGCCACGGAAAGAGGCGTATGACTCCACCGGGCTTAGAGCAAGCAACTAGCTGATCACACCGCGCATGCGGTGCGTGTCGCTCGCGAAACCAACGCAGCAGGATTAGCGCAGCTTCCGGGACGACTCAGCATAAAACGACAAAAAGGGGAGCCGCCTGGCTCCCCTTTTTGCATGCGAAATCCCTGAATCTGAAAAACGGCCAGCTCTTTTTTACTGCGTTTGCGGGTGTTGTTTCGCGGCGTGGTGTTTCTGAGTCTTGTGGTGTGTGTTCTTGCTGCGCTTGTGACCTTTGCTGCTGTGATGTGATTTCGCGGCAGACGAGCTCGTAGTCACGCTCGGCGCCGTTTCCTGCGCACCGTTCTGCCAGGGTCCCATGGCCAGCGCCGCAGTCGGCATTCCCATCAACAAGATTGTTGCCAGAGTCTTTTTCACTTGCTTTTCTCCCCAACCGAAATTCCCCTGCTGAAAAAAGGGTACACCAATGCGGAGAAAAGTCGAGACCACAGATAGAGGAGCGTGCTGCGCAGTCGTGTAAAGTCAAAGATCAGTTCGAGCATGATTTGTTTGTCCGGTTGGATGTGGTTGGGCGGAACGACTCTAGCCGCCAAACTTGACGCTTTCCAGAAACTTAATGATGTCGCGCTGGTTGGCGATGATCTGTGCTTGCCAGATGATCGCGACCGACATGAGGCCCATCAGCGTGACGCAAAGCGCCAGCGCCACGTTCGTATGCGACTCGGCTGCAGGAAGGCGAAGGGTGCGAACTAACCAAGCCATCTGATTTCTCCTAGTACCTCTAGTGCCGCATGGGCAGCGCTTCGAACAGTTAGCGCCGACTGGCACCCACTTTGGAGCAATCAGTGTTCCAACTGCGCGGGGACACGGAAATCACATGACCTTTCACAATTTGCTGGAAAAATGCGTGTGGTGTCACAAACCGGACCTTCCATTGACCGCCCCGCAATCCGATGTGTGACTACGCCTAGTGACACCTGTTCTCTTTTTTTGGCAAGCTGCGACTTGGTTGTTTGAAAATCCAGTCCTACAGGTACTACCGCCACGAGCGCCGCGGCGAGCCCTCTCCCAAACAAAGCAAAACGTCGTCCCACACCTCGGGCGAGTGAAGGTGGAAGCGGTTCTTGCTTCCCAGCAAGGACATCCGCCGAAAATCTCTCGCGTGGTTCGCGACGGAAGACTCACCAGATGCAAGCATGCTTGCGGGGTCGTCCTGCACCTCCACATTTTCCTCGCTGAGACCAACGCGCTCCGTCAGTGTCACCGTTCGATCAAACACGGACGCCGCCCAGGTGTCCCGCTGAGCGCTCGGACCGCCGTCGCCAGGCAACACGCGCAAGCCGAGCCGAGGCGCATGCGAACGCAGCGCTCGGTCATACAGCCCGCCCAGCTCGCGAACGCATTTCGCCAGATTGCTGCCGCAAGCAAGCGACCAGAATTGTCCGCCGTTGCGCAGCGCGAGCCCGCGGCCTTTTGCTTCCGAGCAAAATTTCTCAATATCGGTTTCGCTGGCTCCCGCGAAAAAGAACAGCTCATCAAAATCGCGTAGCCGCATCAGCTCGGCTTCTTTCGCCGGCAATCCGGTGTTCTGGCTGAGCTCGCGCTGCGAAAGCTTGCGCAGCGGCACCACCGAAACATCCGTGTCCGCCGACAATTCCCCCAACGCTTCCGCGGCTGCCGGCTGCGGCGTTGCCACCGGAATGCACGTATACCGGCCCAACCGAATCGTGTCGCTGTTTTTCAGGTGGAAGTAGTCCTCAGGAAGGTAAACCCCGCACCCGTTCTCACCTATATAAGGATCACTCTGGCCGAACCGCCGCCGCGGTTCGTCAAGTTGCGCCCGCGTCCACCCGCTCATCCACACGCATGGCATTTGCGCCTGCGCCAGTTCCGCCAAAAATTGGTCGAACCGGTGCAGCACTTTTCCGCGCGGGGAAAAAAATCGATCTGTCTCAACGTATACGGTTTGCGTCCGGCGCAGCATAGCCTTCAGTATAACCAACCAGCCCGCGCAGCTTCGCAGCCGGCGTACCGTACGCTATTGCCCGAGCACGCCCTTCGTTCTTATCGCCGCGAGCTCCGGCAAATCCGCGTCTGCCTTCGCCCAAAGCTTGCGAGCCCTCCCGAGCAGCTTGCTCTCCGCCGTCGAATCCTTCGAATGCGCCGCCACCAGTGCCATGGCGTAGTAGCCGCCCGCATAACTCGAATTGTGCTCGATCATGTTCTTCGCCGTGAACCCCGCCAGCTCCCAATCGCCCGCATCGCGCGCCCGCTGCGCAATCGTTTCCAGCTGGAAAGTCGCGCTGCTCCACGCATCTGGTCCCGGCATGCTGAGAATCGCTTTCTGTGCTTCCGCAAGCAACCCCTCGGCCTCTTGCGTCTGTCCTTCGCGCAGCATGATCTCCGCCCGCAGCAGCGTTGGATATGGCAGAGCCGCCACCACTCTTGGCGCCAGCGATTCCGTTTCGCGCTCCGCAGCGTGCAGTTCATCCTTGGCATCATCTATCTTTTTCAGGGCCAGCAATGCCTCGCCCGCCAGCGCGTGTCCGGCCAGCCGTACCATCGGCCATTGGCTCTGTGCCATTTCCCGCGCAGCTGCCAGCCCCTCTTCGAATCGACCGCGGTTGAGCAAAAACTCCGGCCACACCCGGCGGTTGTAGTCCAGAAATTCCGTATATCCTGGGGTCTCAAACGCCTGGTGATACAACGCCCCGGCTGCTTTCACCTGCCCCAGCGACTGATATGCCATCGCTAGCAGTTGCAGGTTGTGCGCGTGATGCCAGTC
>DATMZI010000189.1:0-37815 GCA_035607085.1 Candidatus Eiseniibacteriota bacterium
CCGATACTGTCGAGACTTGAAATTCCACGCATCCCGGAAACCTCGTAGAATAGAGGCGCCTTGAGGGAGACGCGCATGAGCGAGACGACGGTTACTCCGGCCAATGTAGTTGAGACGACAAAAAAATTGAATTACGGGACATGGCGGTTTCAGAAAGGCTGGAATCCGCTGCACGTGGTGGACGCGGAAGGCTGCTACTTCACGACGGCCGATGGGAAACGCTATCTGGATTTTTCCTCGCAGTTGATGTGCGTAAATCTCGGCTACAAGAATCAGGCGGTCATCCAAGCGATTGAGAAGCAGGCGCGCACGCTGCCGTACATTGCTCCTTCGTATGCCACCGACGCGCGCGCGCAGTTGAGTGAACTGCTCCTCGAAGTTCTTCCGAAAGGCCTGGAAAAGTTTTTCTTCACCACTTCCGGAACCGACGCGAACGAAGCGGCGTTCAAGATTGCGCGCATGTATACCGGCAAAACAAAAATCATAGCGCGCTATCGCTCCTATCACGGATCGACCACGGCTTCGATTGCTGCGACGGGAGATCCACGGCGCTGGGCGATGGAGCCGGTGGGCAAAGCGCAGGGATTTATTTTTGCGCCGGAAGTGAATTGCTACAAATGCCCGATCAAGCATACCTACCCGTCCTGCGGTGTGGCCTGCGCCGATTACGTTGAGCACATGATCGCGAACGAAAGCAATGTCGCGGCGGTCGTAGTGGAGCCGGTGGTCGGAACGAACGGCGTGCTCGTTCCTCCCGCGGAATATTTCCCGAAACTGCGCCAAATTTGTGACGCGCATGGGGTGCTGCTGATTGCCGACGAAGTGATGACCGGCTGGGGGCGCACTGGAGAATGGTTTGCGATGAATCACTGGGACGTTCAGCCAGACATTCTGGTGACGGCGAAGGGAATCACCTCGGCTTATGTACCGCTGGGCTTGTGCGCGACAACTTCCAAGATTGCGAAACATTTTGACGATCACTATTTTGCCCACGGGCATACCTATGAAGCACATCCGATGACGCTTGCGCCGGCCGTGGCCACGATCCACGAAATGCAGCGCCTAAATCTGGTAGACCGCGCGAAGAAGGTCGGAGCCTACCTGGGCGAAAAGCTGCAGGCGCTGGCGGCGAAGCATCCTTCCATCGGGGAAGTGCGCGGCCTCGGAATGTTTTGGGCTGTGGATCTGGTGAAGAACAAAGAGACCAAGGAACCGTTCAACACCATGCGGGACAAAGTCTCCGGGACGCCGCTGGTAGTGGACCAAGTAGCGGCGGAGATGATGAAGCGCGGTGTGACGATCCAGGCCTGGGTGAGCCACTTTGTGGTGGCGCCGCCCCTGATTGTGTCGGAAGCGGAGATTGATCAGGGAGTGGCGGCATTGGATGCGGCCCTGGGGATAGCGGACGGTGTCATAGGAGCGGCCTAGCGCAGCGCTCCCACATGACCTAGCGAGCGGGAAGCGGACTTTGTTTGGAACGTATGGGCCGGCGGAAACGACAGGCATGTAAGCGTTGGCGCCGCCGGTCTTTTTCGCGGGACGCGAAAAACCATGTGTACGGGTACTCGCGGATTACCTCGGACTTGTACATTGTGAATGGGTTGCGGTGATACAAGAAGGCTAGATAACGAAGGGATGAAGCAACCAAGGAATATGGGCGTATGGACCCTACCCGCATCGAGCAGTTCCCGTCTGCCTTGCAGTACCAACTGTTGACAAGAGACTCAGGCTAAGAAGACCGGACAGCGTTGCTTCGAAGCAGTGGCGCGCCGTACGAGAAGCGCGGTAGAGCGTTTCTTCGCCGGCTAGTGGTGTAATGAGTGCGGAGGGTGCCGCCAGGGATCATGGAAAAAGTGCCATTTCGGGCGGCGCCGATGCTGGCCACGCTGGTAGACAAACCCTTTGCGCGAACGAATTGGGTGTTTGAAGAGAAGTACGACGGAGTGCGGATCCTGGCGTACAAAGAAGGCGAGAAGGTGACCTTGATTTCTCGGAACGCCATGGACCGGACAGCGAGATATCCGGCGATCGCAGCAGCGGTGGGCAGGTTGAGGCCGCGCACGATGGCACTGGACGGGGAGGTGATCGTGCGGGACGGGAAAGGGGTTTCGCGGTTTCAACTGCTGCAGCAAGGGAAAGGAAATCCGGAGTACGCGGTTTTCGATTGCATGTACGCGGACGAAGAAGACTTGAGGAATAAAGCGCTGGCCGAGCGCCGCGCGGTTCTAGAGAAAATAATGAAGAACGCGGCGCCGCTGATTCTGGCGAAGCGCCTGCATGCAGATGGAATCAAGGCATTTGCCATCGCGACAAAGCGGGGAATGGAAGGAGTGCTGGCAAAGGACTCGGCGTCCTCGTATGTGGCTGGACGATCGAAGACCTGGCTGAAGGTCAAGACTCATAAGGAAGAGGAGTTTGTGATTGGCGGATATACCGAGCCCACAGGAGCGCGCAGCCATTTTGGGGCGCTGTTGCTCGGCTCCTTTGCGGGAAAAAGGTTGCGATATGCGGGAAAAGTGGGCACCGGATTTACCGAAGAGATCCTGGAATCGTTATACGGGAAAATGAAGAAGCTGGCGCAAACAAAGTCGCCGTTCGCAGGAGATGTGAGGGAGCGCGGAGCGACATTTGTGACGCCGAAACTGGTGGCCCAGATTTCATTTACCGAGTGGACAAAAGAGGGAAAGTTGCGGCATCCGGTATTTCTTGGGCTGCGGGATGACAAGAGCGCGAGTGAAGTGAAATGGCCGGCGGGAATGTAATGGGCAAGCAAACCAAAAACGAGTCGGTGAAGGTGACGCATCCGGAAAAGATTTATTGGCCGGCGGATGGATACACTAAGGGCGAATTGGTGGAATTCTACCGGAAGCTGTTCCCCCTGCTTCGGCCGTATGTGGAAGATCGGATCTTGACCATGGAGCGGTGTCCCGAAGGAATGAACGGGCAGTGCTTTTATCAAAAGGAGAAACCAGAAAGCTTGCCGGTGGGAACGCCGACGAAGCGAGTTATGAATGCCAGCGGACCGCGCAAAAGCACAAACTACGTGGTGGGCGGAAGGCTGGAGACGCAAATTGCGCTGACCAACCTCGGATGCATCTCGGTGCACATTTGCGCGAGCCGGGCGAAGCATTTTCCGAAGCCGGACTGGGTGTGTTTCGACCTGGACCCGCAATCCGGGAAGTTCGCGGAGGCCGCGAACGCCGGCTTGCTGCTGAAGAGTTTGCTGGATGACTTGCAGCTACGGTCCTTTGCAAAGACCTCGGGCAGTCGGGGATTACACGTCTTTGTCCCGATTCGCGTGGAGCCAACGGCGGATGAGGTATTGCACTTCGCGGGAACCGTAGTGGCGAAGCTGGCGGAGAGATATCCAAAACAGCTGACCGTCGAGCACTCCATCGCGGCGCGCGGAAAGCGTGTTTACCTCGACGCATTTCGGAACGGCGCGGTGCAGACGGTGGTGAGTCCATACTCTGTGCGAAGGAAGGCCAAGGCGCCGATTTCCACGCCGCTTGATTGGAGCGAGGTAAAGGCGACGCTCGATCCGGCCAGCTTTAACCTGGGTAATTTCACCGAACGGATGAAGAGGCGAGACCCGTGGAAGGAGTTCTTTTCTAGCCGGCAGAGTTTGCGTGGAGCGATCGAACGGTTGCAGAGAGTGTAGAGAGCGCGAGAGCCGCAGCTGCGGGCAAGCTCCTACACACCAAATGGTTGCGAGACGGGAATGTCGCTTAAAAAATATCGAGAGAAGCGGAACTTTAGGGCCACGCCGGAGCCGAGCGGGGAGTCTGCGGCAAGCCGTTCAAAAGGCAAGCTGTTGTACGTGATTCAAAAACATCGGGCGAGCCAACTGCATTACGACTTTCGGCTGGAGTGGAACGGGGTGCTGCTGTCGTGGGCGATACCGAAAGGCCCGTCGCTCGACCCGGCGGTGAAAAGGCTGGCGATGCAGGTGGAGGATCATCCGCGGGAGTATGGAGGATTTGAGGGGATAATCCCGGAAGGAGAGTACGGCGGCGGAACGGTGATGGTGTGGGACAACGGGACGTGGGCGCCGGAAAGCGACGATGTAGATGCGGCGCTGCGAAAAGGCGATTTGAAATTTTCGCTGCACGGGAAGAAGCTGCAGGGGTCGTGGGTACTGGTGCGCACCAGAGGATACGGAAGCAGGGCGGACAAGGCGTGGCTGCTGATCAAACACCGGGATATGTTTGCATCGAACGAGGATATTGTCGCGGAGAGACCTCGGTCCGTGCTGAGCAAGAGGCTACTGGCGGAAATAGCAAGCGACGAGGGCGGGGATGCAGAGAGAGCGGCGACGGGCGATCCGGTGTTGAGAAACGGAGAGCGGAAGGGATTAAAAGGCGGCAGCAAACGGCGCGCAATGAAGGCGTGAAGCTTGAAGTTTGCATGCAGCGCAAGTTGCGCCGTCCTTCGCGGGTACCACAGTAGCGTGGACCGGAGGCGGCGCAATTTTAGTTTTGTCGGCGGATGCTAAGCAGCAGTCGCCTGCGAGCGGTCGCGGGCTGCGATGGCGTTCACGACGCGTTTAGCATCGCGAGACACGCCGACAATGGTGGCGGAGGTCATGGAGTAGAGGTAGTGAAGCCCGACGAAGAAGAGGCCGGGCACGCGGGAAACGATGCCGCGTTCGTGGATCGGATCGCCGTTGGGTTCAAAAACGGGCAAGTCAATCCAAGAAAAACCAGGTTCGTAGCCGGTGCACCAGATGACGTTCTGGACGTCGAGGGCGCGACTGTCGGCTAGGAGCGGCTGGCCGTTGCGGACGTCCACGATGCGAGAAACACGCTCGACGCCGGCGGCAAGAAGGTCAGCAGGTTTGACGCGAACCAGCGGCGTCGTGCGATAAAGCATTTTGGGTCGGAGCTTGCGGCCGATAGGTGTGGCCAGCGAAAGAACGTGGTGGCCAATGAAACGCACGATACGAACAGCCACAAAGCGAGCAAAGAAAGTCTCGATGGGGAAGGGAATGTAGCCGGATTCCTTTCCGGACATGAGCGTCGGATGAGTACTGGAAAGTTCGATGGCGATATCGGCGGCAGAGTTTCCGGCGCCGACGATGAGCACTTTGCCAGGCCGAAGCTGCGAAGGGTTGCGATAGTCATGGGAATGCAGCTGCTTGATGGAAGGATGAAGATCTTTCGCGAACGCCGGCGTGCGCGGCTTCTGGTAGTTGGCCATGGCGACGACAACGTTTTCCGCCTCGAACTGTTCGTTGCCGGCGGTGATGAGGAAGCGATCGCCATGTTTGGTGACGCGATCGACGCGCAGGCCGGTGCGGATCGGCAGGCGGAAACGTCTGGAATACGATTCGAGGTAGTCGGCCATTTGTTGCCGGTTAGGGAAGGAGTCGCCGCGTGCGGGAAAACGGAAGCCGGGCAGCCCGGCGTAGCGCGCGGGCGTAAAGAGGCGAAGGGAATCCCAGCGGTTGCGCCAGGCGTCGCCCACACGCTGGCTGGCGTCGAGGATCAGAAAGCGCACGCCGCGACGGGCGAGATGATAGCCGACCGCGAGACCGGCCTGGCCGCCGCCGATGACGACGGTATGGATGCGCTTGGCGTTGTTTTGCGACTGCATGATGAGCCTCCCTGGAAAGTCTTTGTGGAGACAGAGTAGGAGATGCGAGACGGGTGCGCATCGGGCGGAATGCCCATTCGAGGAAAAAAGTGGAATGGGTAATTCTATGTAGCGAAGGCCAGCCGGCCGCTACATCAGGCGGTGCTGGAACGCGTAGGCGGTAGCGGCGGAACGGGAGGAAAGATCGAGCTTGACGAAGATGTTGCTGAGGTGGCGAGCTACGGTTTTTTCGCTAAGGGAGAGTTTTTGCGCGATGGCGCGATTGGTGGCGCCCGAAGCAACCAGGCGGAGGACTTCCGTTTCGCGGCGGCTGAGCGGGGAGCGGAGTGGTGGCCGATTCGAAGGAAATGCGGCTTCGAGTCGCGCCAGGTCGGGCTTGGCAGCGAGGCGTTCGAAGGCATCGCGGGCGGCAGCGAGCTCGAGGGTGGACCCGTCATAGTCGTCGAGTTCGAGACAGGCACGTCCGGCGAGGGAGCGAGCGCGTGCGGCGAGGTAGGGGACCTCGAGTTCGGACCAGATGGCGCAGCCGTGGCGAAGAGCGGTCAGGGCGCGGCGTGGGTCGCCTCGAGCGAGCAGGACGGCGCCTTCAGCGCAGGCGGCCATGGCCTGGAGCATAGGAACTTTGAATTTTGCGGCGAGTTTGCGGAGCGACTGAACGTAACGGCGGGCGGACTCGAGATCATTTTCCGCTAGAGCAATTTCCACACACGCTTCGAGCAGTTCGGCTTGGTCAGCAGTCGGCTTGGCGGCGCGGGCGCCATTTTGGCCAGCGTGCCGACGAATGGATTTGGATGCAGCGTCGAGCCGGCCTTGCGCAAGACGAAGTAATGCGAGACCTGGCTGCGCAGAGTGCCCCGCCTTGGCGGAGAGGAGGTAGGCGTCTTGGGCTTCGGAAAATTCGCCGAGCAAGCGAAAAAGTTCGCCCATGCGATAGAGGGCGGCGCCGAGCGCGGGCTTGGGCTTGGGGTGGGAGAGGCGGTCGCGTGCCCCGATGGTTTCCTGCAACGCTTCGCGCCAGGAGCCGCGGAACTGAAGAAGTTCCGCGCGATGCAAGAGGCAGTGGCCGCGATAAGGGACGAGTTCGGGCTGGCCGGCGCACCATTGATCGAGGGCGCGGGTCCATTCCTGGGCGCGGCGGAGGTCATGGGTCTCGCGGCAAGATTCGAGGACGCTGCAATACATGCCGCCGGCCACGATCGGAGAGACTTCGCCGGCGACTACGCCGACCATGGCTTCGTCGAGAAATTTGTTGCCCTTGGCGTGGTCGCCGCCACGGATGAGGGCGCGGCCGTGTCCGTTGAGGGCCATGGTCATGAGATCCTTATCGGCAAACTGTTTGCCGATCTGGCCTGCGCGGACGAAGGAGGCGATCGCGGCCTGTATTTGGCCGCCGCGCGCGGAGTGGATGCCAGCTGGAATCAGCAGGTAGCCGTGTTCGGCGCAGGTTTCCTGGCCTTCCAGCAAGCGGTCAGCGCGTGCGAGCCAGCCATTGGATTGAGCGAGCTGCCCTTCGTTGAGCGCGATGAAGCCGAGCCAAAAAGCGAATCGGGCAGCGCGACGGATGTTGCCGGCGTCCAGGTGGGCTCGGTGGATACGGGCGAGGAGTTCGAGTGCTTGTGTTTCATTGCCACTGAGATGGGCGGCAATGGCCAGGGCTTCGAGCTCGTCACCGGTGAGGGACGAGGATTGATCAGCGACGGTAAGCTCGGAAAAGGCGGTGCGCCAGTTGCGATTGCGCAGCGAGTCGAGTCCTTGGGTGAGGGCCAAGGTCTTGCGGGGAATTTTGGCGAGCTTGGGGCGACTCATGATTGCGGATGCGGAAGCTTCAACCGGATTGCTGCGAATCAGTATGACTCAGGAGAAGTAGGAGGGGCAATTCAGCGCCGGTTTGCTGGCGATCGAGCGGGAGCGGCATAAAGCCGGCTTTTACGTTCCGAGCAGCGATTCACCAAGTGTTGTAGGCAGTGCCCTCGAATGGGGATACTTTGTCGGACGCCGAGTGCACGTCGGTAATTCCGCTGCCAGTCTGATCCGGGCTCAATACCACGGATTCCACCTTGGGGACCCAGTCCTTGGCGTGCGTGATGGGGTCTTCCGGGAGGATGTGGAGATAGTCTGGCACCAGATCGTCGAGTGATTGCGGAGCGGCCTGCTTGTCCATGGTGTAGTTATCGATGGCTTTGCGCATTTCGACGAGGTCCTGCTTGAGGACGGTTTCACGGCTGCGCACGATCGTGCGCTGGTAGCTACCGGCGGCGATCCCCACGAGAATCAGAATAATCGAGATGACAATCAGCAGCTCGATCAGCGTGAAGCCGCGCGATTTAGAGAGGCGATTCTTTCTCATAGCTCACCAGTCCGAGTATTTGCTTCCGTCCAGGGCAGTACCCTGCGATTTGGAATAGACATCGAAAACGTTTTTGCCGCACCAGCTTTGCGAATCGGGATCGTCGGTGACACAGCGCATGCCCCATTCGGCCCGGCCGGTCAGGGGATCCACGGGTATTTTGCGGAGGAAGCGGACTTTCTTGTCGGCAGTGCCTACCTGGACGCCCTTGACAAGCGTTTCCAGATCCGGAGGATAGTTTTCGCTGCCGACTTCGACGCGGATTTTCTGCTGGTCGGCCAGGTCCTTGTAGCGATCAATCGCGTCTTTCATTTCGCGGAGGTCGCGGCGAAGTTCATTTTCCTTGCCGCGGACGATGGAATAGCGGGCGACAGGCAGCGCAGCGGAAGCCAGAATGACCAGGATGGAGCAAGCGATGATGAGCTCGATCAAGGTCATGCCGGCTTGTGGGTTGGCGCGTCTCATCCTGGGTTTCTACTAAAAATATAACGCGGAATCGGCGACGAAGAAAAGAGCAGTCGGCGCCACCGTTCCATAAGCCAGTGTCTTCAGCCAGTGTCTTCGCCCGGCGACCACGGCGCCCAAGAGCATTCTCGCAAGGAAGCCTCGATGCGGGATCTGGGATCTGTGTCGGCTGTAGAGCTACTGGGGCTGCACCTGCACGCTGGCTTCGGTAGTGACTAGGGCAAGTGGCTTTTGCTGGGAGTCCTTGGCGTTGACCTGGACGATCGAAAGGTTGGTGGCGCCTGGGCCAATGGCCTTTATGACGACGCCGAGAAGGGTGCCGCTGCCGCTGACGCCCGGCGTGTTCGGTTGCCGCGTGGCGGCGATCATGACTTGACCTTTGGACTTGTCACCGCCCTGTACGATGGCGATTTCCTGGTTGCCGCTGGAGAGAAAAGTGCCGTGCTGAATGTCTTCGATGCTGATCACGGCGGGGTCGTACTGTAGCATCATTGGGATGGAGTAGAGGTCGCTCACGTTGTCCACGGCGATGCCGAGGGTGGCGGTTTGTCCGGGAGCGAGGGTCAGTGCCTGGGGGTCGAAGCGCAGGCGCGCGCCCTGACCAGATGCAGCAGCCTCGGGCGTGCCGGGTTGCGGCTGGGCTGCTGGCGGAGCGACACCAGGCACCGGCTGTGCAGGAGCCTGCTGCTGGGCCGGTGGTTGCGCGGCGGGTGCCTTAGGTGTTTCTGGAGAACGGATATCGCTCTGGCGCCGTGTAGTGATGTTCTGCTCGACGCCAGAAGAGATGGGCCGGAGGTCGGTGCGAGACCAATCCGGTAGACGTACGATGCGGGGAATGAGGACGATGAGAATGTCATTTTCCGAACGATCCGTACGATTGTCGGAAAACAGATATTTCATCAAGGGAATCTGGGCGAAGCCGGGCCAGCCGTTTACGGTCTTGCTGTCCGTTTTTGAAAAGAGGCCCCCGAGAATGCTGGCTTCACCCTCGCGCAGGCGGATGTCGTGCTCAATCTTATTTTGACCGATGACCGGCTGCTGGATGCCGCCAATGGTCTGGAAGCTGGTGACTTGGGAGACTTCGAGCGCAACTTTAAGGCTCACCTCGTGGTTAGGGTGGATGCGGGGCGTGATGTTGACGTTGACGCCGACGTCTATGTATGTGAACTGTGTGTTGACGAGGGGGTTGACGGACGTGGTGCCTACGCCGACGCCTGCTTGAAAGCTACCTGTGGCGATCGGGACGCGGCTGCCAATGTTGAGCTTGGCCGGCTGACCGTCAATGGAGCGAATTTCCGGATTTTGGATGATCTTGCTGGTGGTGTCGGTGAGCAGGAAATTGGCGGTGGCTCCCGGAAGGGTGATGGTGTAGTCGCCGGCGCTAAACGAGAAGCCCTTCAAGGGCGCACCGGTCGTGGTCGATGAGCCCGAACCGTTGGAACTGCCGCTGGAACTGCCGTTGGAAACGGTGCTTCCCGGCGGGGTGAAGGCTATCGACGCGGTCTGGCCGGGGAGGACCCCGATGTCACGGAGGCGGTCGGTGCTGGCGGAAAGCACTTCAACCTGAATGATGACTTCCGGCTTGGCTTTGTCAATGTCCTTCAGAAGGCGGCGAGCGATGGCCAGTTTGTCGGGCGTGTCGCGCACGATGATGGCGTTTTGCGAATTGAGCTGCTGGACTTTGGTGAGGTTGAGAACCTGACGGAGGCCGTTGGCAATTTCGGTGAGGTCCTGAGACTGAATGGTATTGGAGAGGTAAAAAGTCTCGACCATCTGCTCGTCGTAGTCTTTGTGCTTTTGCGTGGTGTCCTGTGCCACGAAGATGATGTTTTCGGTGACTGGCTTCCAGAACGTTTTGCTCTGGATGGCCACGATATCGAGAGCCTGCTGCAAGGTTACATTGTTGAGTTCGACCGAAATGCGCCGTGCGGGGAAGTCCGGATCGTAAATGACGTTGATGCCGCACTGTTTGCCGATGGTGTCGTAGATGATTTTGACGTCGTTGACCATCTTCAGACTGACAGACGTTTCGGGGAGAGGCTTAAGTTCGGGAGGCCCGCTGGCAAGGTCGGACTCAGCGGCATTGTTGGGGCCGGCAGCCGCTTCGTCTTGTTTGCGGGCGATATCGTTCAGCTGGTCGACAGTATTACGGAATTCCTGGACTGCGACCGAACTAGAGGCGTCAATGGTGGCAGCGCGCTGGAATTCGGCCGCTGCAGCTTGCAGGTCTCCCTTTTCGCGCAGCTCCTGGCCCTTCTTGATGTGGAAGGCGCCAGCTTCAAAACGAATCTGATTGACCTTGATGCGATAATCGGCGTTCTGCGGATCGCTGGCCAGGGCCTTTTGGTAATACTGAAGTGCAGTGTCGAAGTCCTGCAGATCCTCGGCTTTGCGAGCGGCTTTATAGTGTTCGTCGCCTTTGGGACACCCTGCAGCGAGCAGACCTGCTACGGCGCACAAAATCAGGATAGTCTTACGGCGCATGCACACTCCGTGAGTTGTAGCCAGGCCTCGACGAAAAACTGTACCACTCTAGCATTGGCTTAGAAGCAGGACAAGAAGTGTAGGGTTGGCTGTTCTGCATTTGCCAATGCTGCTTAAAAGGAATGCTATATTGGGGTGTTATGGCCAAAGCGGCGAAGAATCAGGGGCGGGACACGAACAAGAAAGGCGAGCAGATTGTGGCTCAGAACCGGGCGGCGGGCTACAACTACCATCTTTTGGAGCGAATGGAAGCCGGGCTGGTGCTGCATGGGACGGAAGTGAAAGCCCTACGCGAAGGGAAAGCCAATATTCGGGATGCGTTTGTGGACTTTAAGCCTTCGGGGCCGTGGCTGGTAAACGCGCACATAGCGCAGTATATGGCAGGGGGCCCGTGGAACCACGAACCGCTTGGCAACCGGAAGCTCCTGTTACATAAAAATGAAATTGCCAAGTGGGCCGGGCGCAGCCAATCGAAGGGTTTAACCGTCATACCGTTGCGGATTTACTTCCGCGACGGGATCGCGAAGTGCGAGATCGCGCTGGCGCAAGGCAAGAAGCTGTGGGATCGGCGTCAGGACGAACGCACCAAAGAAGCACGCAAGGAAGCAGAAGCAGCGATGTATCGCAATCGGAGGCGATAGACAGTCATGCAAATCACGTTGGATACGAAGGCGTATGCGGGAGTCGAGAGCGACGCCCTGGTGAGCTATGTGTTTGAGGAGGGCGAGCCAGTTCAAGGGCGGCTGGCGGAGATCGATGCTGCGGCGGGCGGACTGTTGAAGAAACTGGCGGCGAGCGGAGAAGTTACCGGCAAGACGCTGGAGTTTACGCTGTTGCATGCGCCGGTGGGACTGAAGGCGGCGCGGCTGTTGCTGGTGGGTGCGGGGAAGCGCGAGGCGTTTAATGCGGCGACGCTCCGGAAAGTGGCGGGCGCGGCTCTGCGCTATCTGAAGACTCGATCGGTGAAGAATTTTGCGTTTCTTGTCCACCAGAATGGCGCGACGGCGGACGCGGCGCAGGCGCTGGCAGAAGGATTCACTACAGCGAATTTTGAAACGGACAAGTACAAGACCGACAAGAAAAACGGAAAGGAGATTGAGTCGGTGGCAGTAGTGGGCTTTGGGGAAGCAGAAAAGGCGGCTGGCGAAAAAGGCCTGGCTGTGGGAAAGATTATTGCCGAAGCGCAGAACTTCACGAGGGATTTGGTGAACGAACCGTCGAACAAGCTGACACCCCGTATCCTGGCGGATAAGGCGGCGGCGATGGCCAAGGAAGCCGGACTGGCTGTGGAGATTCTGGACGAAAAGAAGATTGCCGAGCTGAAGATGGGAGCGCTGCTCAGCGTGGCCCAGGGAAGCGTGGAGCCGCCGCGGGTGATTGTGGCGACATATACGCCGGCGAATGTGAAGCCAGAGGCGCCGGTCATTGGCTTGGTCGGCAAAGCGGTGACTTTTGATACGGGTGGAATTTCCATCAAGCCGGCCGATGGCATGGAGAAGATGAAGTACGACATGGCGGGCGGCGCGACCATGCTAGGCGCAATTCGGGCGCTGGCGGCACTAAAGCCGAACGTCAAAGTGATTTGCGTTGTACCTTCCACGGAAAACATGCCGGGAGGCAGGGCGCAGAAGCCCGGCGACATTCAGACGGCGATGTCCGGGAAGACCATCGAAGTGTTGAATACGGATGCCGAGGGGCGATTGATTTTGGCGGACGCGATCACCTACGCGAAGCAACTCGGTGTGACGCACATTGTGGATGCGGCGACGTTGACCGGCGCAATTGTGGTGGCACTGGCGAACATCAACGTGGGCGTGTTTGGTTCGAACCAGGAGTTTACGGACAAGCTGCTGGCTTCAGCGAAAGCCTCGGGCGAGAAGATGTGGCAAATGCCCATGGACGATGAGTACCGCGAGTTCATTAAAGGGAGCTTCGCGGATATACAAAACATCGGCAGCGGCAAGGGTGGTGGGTCAATCACCGGTGCATGGTTCATCAGGGAGTTTGCGGGCGATACTCCTTGGATTCATTTGGATATCGCGGGTACAGCGTGGAATGACGATGCCAAGCCCTGGTTGGCAAAGGGGCCGACCGGAGTAGCGTTACGCACACTCGTGCATCTGGTGCAAACATATTGAGTCGCTCCTCAAACAGTGGCGGCGGCTACATTCGTTCGGGCGCCGTGATGCCGAGCAGGGACAACGCACTCAGAAGCTGGCGCTCGACAAGCTCGGTGAGGCCGAGAAGGAAAGCCTGTTTTTCCGCGTCAGTTTCCGAAAGAATGTGGTGTTTGTGGTAGAAGTTGTTGAAGGCCTGTGCCAGTTGGAATGCGTATTTCGCGACGAATGCAGGCTCTTGTGCGCTGATGGCGGCCTCAGCCGAATGATCCAGCATGCCTGCATGCAGCAATAACTCCCAGAGACCTGCGCCGTCGGCAGCGTGAAGGAATCTCGCGGCAGCTTCCGCCGATACATGGTCGCGCCCGGCTTCGGCGCCTTTGCGGCGGATGCCGCGAATTCTGACCACGGCATACTGACAATACGGTCCAGTTTCGCCCTCGAAACTCAGCGCATCTTCAAAGTCAAACGCGATGATGGTATTGCGGGTGAACTTCAGCAGGAAAAAACGCAGTGCTCCTACCGCAATCGCGTGCCCAGTTCGTTGCTGTTCGTCCGGCGGCATATCCGCGTGACGCTTGTGGACCTCTTCCAACGAGGCTTGTTCCAGCTTTGTAATCAAGTCGTCGGCTTTGACGCCCAGGCCTTTGCGGCCGCTCACTTCGATGTAGGGTTTTCTTGCGTCATCGCCGGTCAGTTCGTAGCCGAGTTCGCGAGCACACCGCGGAGTCAAGGCCACGATTTCGTAGGAGAAATGGATGGAATTGGCGGCCGCTTGAGCGTGACCAAGTCCGTGCAGACCTTGCGCGACTACGTCCTGCAGATACGACTGGCGGGTATCAATCACGTTGTACACACGCGCGGCGGGTTCGCCGAAATGGGGGGCGGCGGGGTCATCGGCATCGGTGGTGGTGGTCCAGACGGTTTCGTTCGGAGGAGCATCCAGCCAGCGTTTGTAGCGAAAATCCTTGCCTAGCAGGCCGAATTTCCAAAGCTGATAGGCTATGTCTTTCCCAACGTAGGTCACAATTCCGTTTGACCGGACAATGATCTTGTCTTGAATGTTTTCTTCGTCGTCCTTTTCGGGGGACCCATCGCGAGCGAGTGGGTCTTTCTCAGCGGGCATGATCCAGCAGCCGGCCATTTTTCCGGAGCTGGCCAGATGGATGACACCCTGTTCTTTTAGCTTTGCGAAGGCCGCATCCCAGAATTTCAGATGGAGGATTTCGCTTTCGCGAGCCAGCAGTTCGTAAGAAATTTCGAGCCGATGCATCGTACGCAGATGGAGGCCGACGATGGCGTCGGCGACGATTGCACCCATTTCGGCGGCCTCGCCATGGCCTTCTTCGATCGCTTTCAGCGTGGCCCCGCGTAATGCGGCGGCTTGCGTTTTGTCCTGTTCGTAAAACTGCGTGACCTGTGCGTAAAGATCCCAGCATAAATAGTCGAACCCTGGTTGCGCGGCAAGCGCGCGGAGGTCCGCCGCGGATTGTTTTTGCAGGTGCTGAAAGCCGATGACCACATCAGCGACCTGCACGCCGGTGTTGTCAATATAGTTTTGTACCTGCACGCGTTGGCCGGCGTTGCGCAGAATGCGGGCGATCGTGTCACCGAGCACGGCGTTGCGAACATGTCCGATGTGCGCTGCTTTGTTCGGATTAATGCTGGTGTGCTCGACAATCACCTTTTCCTGCGTGGCGCTTTCAGCGCCGCTTGGGGCAGCGGCGTTAGCCAGTGTCTGCCAGAACTCGCCGCGATCCAGAAATGCATTGAGGTAACCTCCGCCGGCGACTTCCACCCGTGCAATTCCAGGAACGGCAGGGAAGCTCGCCGCAATTTCCTGGGCAATCTGGCGAGGACCACGCTTCAGGCGCTTGGCCAGTTCAAAGCAAACCGGAGACGCGGCCTCACCCAACTCCAGCTTCGGCGGCTTTTCGAGGGTAACCGCCAGTTCGACATGATATTTCTCGCGGATATGGTCCGCCAGAGCCAGTTTGAGTTTCCGCAGGAGTTTCAGGTACACGTCGCCTCAATTCTGCTATAGGGAAACCATAAGTATAGAAAACGAGCACATCACGGTCAAAATGTCCGGCGCGGTTGAGCGCTGGACACTCGCCGCTTCACCGCAAGCACGCCGCCTGCAGCGACAGTCAGAAAGTTGCAGACAGCGAAGTGCCAAACAGCTCCGCAAAGTAATCGTTGATCGCGATCGTGGATCGCCGATCGGCAGCTGCGTTGAAGGCGACACCGGGATTCCTGGCTGCGCCTTTATGCGTAAAGCCGTGCTCCGCGTCGCCGTACAGGACAAGCTGCCAGTCCGCGCTGGCTTGCTTCATCTCCTCGGCGAATGCGACGACATGCGCCATGGGCACGTGCGGATCCGAAGCGCCGTGGCAAACAAGGATTTTTGCTCTGATGCTGCCCGCCTCTGCCGGCCGCGTAGTAGCGAGGCTCCCGTGCACGCTCGCAACTCCGGTGAGTTCCATGCCACTACGCGCCATCTGCAGCACAGTCATGCCCCCAAAACAGTAGCCGATGGCCGCAAATTTCCCGTTCACCTGCGGATGAGCCGCCAGGATGTCGAAACCCGCACGCGCCCGCCGCACCAGTTTTGCTGAATCAGCACGCATCTCCATCAGATATGCCACGACGCGTTCGCGATTGCCAATGATGCCCGAACCGTACATGTCACACGCGAAGACTACGAAGCCCCGCTCCGCGTAGTAGCTGGCGTGCTCTTTGGCATGATCGTCCAACCCGGAGCCGTGATGAACCAAGAGTAACCCGGGCCGCTTGCGCGGTTGGGCGCCGTCGGCGTAGAGCAAGCCGGAAAGGGCTGTTTCGCCGTCGCGATACTCGACAATGCGCGGTGTGATTGCCATAAATTCTCCTTTGCCGAAGCTTGGACCGGCCTCGCGAAGCCTGCGTCAGGCGAGCGCCGTACAGAGCACCGTAGCGGAGTTGGTCTAGGAAGCTCCGTCTATAATTATACCACAAAACTACTATTTATTCAAGAGCTATCAAAGTGGTCTGCAGGTACCCCGGCGAACTTGCCCCGATTTGACAGCCTCACAGGGGCTTCATACCATCAACTTCGCTTTTCCGTTTTTTCTCCGGAGGATGCGGATGGCCATGAACGTTTCCACCTATCGCCGGCCTGCCTTACTCCTCGGCGCAGCAGGCGTGTTCGCTGTGGCGATGTCCGCCAGCGTTCATGCTGCCGAAAAGTCCAATGCCGCTCAATTGGTAGCGCTGGCCAAGTCGGACAGTCCGCAACTGCGTGACGCCATCAAGGCGTCGTTCCAGGCAAAAGATCTCCAGGAAGGAACAGCGTGGGCCGGCCGCGGACCTGATTTCTTCTTTGCTCTGGAAGCGCCAGCCAAGCCGCAGCTCCTGATCGATGGCGCGGCTGGACCGCCAATGCGGCGGCTTGCCGGATCAAATCTATGGTACGCAGCGGCCCGCGTCGAACAGGTTGGAAAGCTGCACTCGTTCCACTACGTCGTGAGTGGCGCCAAGTTTGGCGGAAAGTTGGACGTCCCCGCGTTCACGCCGCTTTCCTATCAGCAATCGGGTGTGCCTGCGGGAACGCTCTCGGAAAAAATCACCCACGTCAGCAAAATTTACGACGGTATGAAGAGCAGCTATTGGGTTTACGTGCCGGCACAGTACAGGCCCGAGACGCCGGCGGCGGTAATGGTCTTTCAGGACGGCGAGTGGTATATGGACCGCAATGGCAACAATCCCGCACTGAACGTGGTCGACAACCTGATCGCGCAGAAAAAGGTCCCGGTGATGATCTGTATCTTCATCAATCCCGGCGATATCAGCGATTCGCCGGGCAGTGCGACGTACAACTTCGTGAAAGGCTATTCCGACAAATGGAAGCGCACGTTGAAGGATTCCATGCGCAGCACGCTCTATGACACGGTGAGCGACCGCTATCCGCGATTCCTGCGCGACGAAATCCTCGCCGAGGTCGGCGCGAAATACAATTTGCGCACTGACGCCTACAGCCGCGCGATTACCGGATTGTCCTCGGGCGGAATTTGCGCCTTTAACGCCGCATGGCAGATGCCGGACCAGTTCAGCCGCGTAGTTTCCTGGATCGGCAGCTTTTCCGCGATCCAGTGGAAGGAAGATCCAGCCACCGCGGATGGCGGGCAGGACTATCCCGACAAGATCTTGCGCGAGCCGAAACGCAACATCCGGGTCTGGCTGCAGGACGGTTCGGAAGACCTGGACTTGCACTATGGCAACTGGCCGCTGGCGAATTTGCGCATGGCGAATGCGTTGAAAGCGCAGGACTACGATTTCCATTTCAGCTATGGAATGGGAACCCACAATTCCGCTCACGGCGCGGCGGAATTTCCCGCCGAGATGATTTGGCTGTGGCGAGATTACGATCCGTCAAAAACTTCACAAACGTACCAGATCGACCCATCTGAAAAGTCAAAACCTGTCTTCCGCGTTTCCGTCAGCAACCGCGACGCCGAATGACCGGCGCCGCTTCTCACGTGGCGTGTTTCTCGAACGTGAAAATCTTGTTCACGATCTTCCATCCCTGCGGCAGCTTGAGCAGTGAAACGTAATCCGTGTAGGTGGAATCCGGATAAATTTCCACGACTTTTACCGACGCGGCGTTGTCGGCGATGTCGACGGATACGATGCGCAGCTCGCCTTTCTCTTCCTTACCGGCGCTGGCCGTAAATCCCTTGTACCAGTTCTCCTGGGTCAGCTCCTCCAATTCACCGTTCTTACGCACAAAAAACAATTTGGCCTCCGGATAGAATGCCTTCTTGAGGCCTGACCTGACCTATGCCGGTGAAGCTATCCACGTCGTTGAATTTCAGGCCATGTAAATAGGCTTCTACGGTCGCTCGCACCGCCGTTTCTTCGGCGGCTGCGGGTGCGCGCGCGCCGATGGAGATGCCGGCCAAGAGCGTAGCTACCGTACCCAGCAGGACTAGAGTCGCTCGATTCATCACAAGTTCTCCCCGGTTGGTTCCAAATCTTAATGTCCACCGCATCATCATCTCAACATTCCGATTTTTCCCGCTGGTTTGACAGTGCCAATCTCGGCGAATAGTATCAAGCGAGCGGCAAAATTCCATGAAACTTGCTTATTTTGATTGCTTTAGCGGAATCAGCGGCGACATGACGCTTGGCGCGTTAGTGGATGCCGGCTGTGACCTGGAATTGCTGCGCTCTGGCTTGGCGTGTCTGCAGGTGCCCGGGTGGACTATTTCCGCCGAAAAGGTCTGGAAAAACGGCATGGCGGCCACCTTTGTGAGAGTGGTCACTGAAGACCAAAGCAAGCATCGCGGACTTTCGGCGATTCTCGACATACTGGATAAATCGAAACTCACCGAGCCAGTGCGCAAGAACGCAGCCGCGATTTTCGGGGAATTAGGGGCAGCCGAAGCCACCGTTCACGACGTTCCGCTCGAGAAAATCCATTTTCACGAAGTCGGTGCGGTCGACGCCATCGTGGATATTGTGGGGGCGTGTATCGGCTTTGAAGCACTTGGTATTGAGAAGTTCGCCTGCTCGGCTCTGAACGTCGGTGGCGGAACGGCCAAGATGGCGCATGGTGTGTTGCCAGTGCCGGCCCCAGCGACAGCGAAGCTTCTGCAGGGCAAGCCGACATATTCAAACGGCGTGGAGAAAGAGCTTGTCACGCCGACGGGCGCTGCGATCGTCGCCACTTTGTGTGATTCGTTTGGCCCGCAGCCGGCCATGAGCGTGGTGGCGATCGGCTATGGTGCTGGCTCGGCCGATCTGGTAGGGCAGCCCAACGTGGTTCGTATCATGGTCGGCGAGTCGGCCGAAAAGGTTGTCCCTGGTTTTGACGAGGAAATCTCGGTCATCGAAGCCAATCTCGATGACATGAATCCTCAGATCTACGGCTATTTCCTCGAAAGAGCCCTGGCAGCGGGCGCGCTGGATGTTTACACCACTCCGGTCCAGATGAAAAAGGGCCGTCCAGGTACGTTGCTAACGCTGCTCTGCAAGCCGGCCGACACAAACAACTTGATGTCATTGCTTTTTGCGGAAACCACCACGCTCGGCGCAAGAACCTATCGCGCGCAGCGGCGGGCGTTGCCGCGCGAGACTGTGAACGTGCACACACAATATGGCGACGTGCACGTTAAGCTCTCGCGCGTAAACGGAAATATCCGTCATGTTGCGCCGGAGTACGAGGACTGCCGCAAACTGGCTTCGGAGAAAAACGTTCCGCTCCAGCAGGTAATCAACGAAGCGCTGCGCAGCTTCGAGCGAATGTGACGAGATTGGGCCGTTCGAGCGGCCACCTTTAGGTGGCCTTTTGGCACATCAATCCTGCAAAATGCCTTAGGCAAAAAGAAGGGTCTTAGCAGACGAATGCCTCGCAAAGAAAAATTCTATCTGACCACGCCGATCTACTACACCAACGGCTTGCCGCACATCGGCCACACCTACACGACCGTGGTTGCCGACGTGATTCGCCGCTACAAGCGGATGCGCGGCTACGAAGTGGTCATGACCACCGGCACCGACGAGCATGGCGTCAATGTCGAACGCGCCGCGAAAAAGGCGGACATACCCGAATCGGAATTCGTCGCCAGAATGGCCAACGCCTGGCGCGACCTATGGAATGATCTAGGTTTGAATGCGGACGAATTTATCCGCACCACTGATCTGAAACATGTCCGGACCGTGCAGTGGCTTTTCAAGCTGTGTAAGGAAAACGGCTACGTTTACAAGGGCCATTACACCGGGCAATACTGTATCTACGACAATGCGTTTGTAAACGACGCCAAGGCGGGCGACAACTGTCCCGATTGCGGGCGACCCACTGAAACGGTCACCGAAGAAAATTACTTCTTCAAACTCAGCGCGTTCCAGAAGCCGCTGCTCGATTTGTATCAAAAAAACCCCACGTTCATTCAGCCGGAAACCCGCAAGAACGAAATCGTCAGCTTCGTTGAAGGCGGCCTGAAGGATCTCAGCATTACCCGCACCACGATCCGCTGGGGTATTCCAGTTCCCGGCGAAGAACCACACGTCTTTTACGTGTGGTTCGACGCACTTACTTCTTACCTCAGTGCTGTCGGAGGTCCCGAATACGAGCAGCGCGGCATGTGGCCAGCCGATCTGCACTTGGTCGGGAAGGACATCACCCGGTTTCATGCTGTTTACTGGCCCGCTTTTCTGATGGCCGCGATGCTGCCGGTGCCCAAACAAGTGTGGGCGCACGGCTGGTTTCTGATGGACGCCTCAAAAATGAGCAAGTCCAAAGGCAATGTAGTATTGCCTCGCCCGATCACCAACATGCTGGGCATGGACGCGCTTCGCTACTTTCTTCTGCGCGACGTGGTCTTCGGTCAAGATGGCAATTTTAGCTACGACGCGCTGGTAACCCGCTACAACTCGGATCTGGCGAACGGGCTGGGCAATCTGGCCAGCCGCACTGCTGCGATGATCGAGAAGAATTTTGCCGGTGTGATCCCGAAGCCGGGTGCCCGCCAACCGCAGGACGACGTCCTAGCACGAGAAACGCAATCCGCCATCGGCGAAGTCCTCGAGCGTTACGAAAATATGGAATTTGCCCGGGCCTTGGAAGCAATTTGGGGAACGATTGGCGCGGCCGACAAATATCTGACTACGGAGCAGCCCTGGGCGCTCGGCGATTCCGAAGCAGACGCGCAACGCAAAGCGATCATTCTCTGGACCACTGCGGAACTGCTTCGCATCGTCACCGTATTGGCCCATCCGGTTCTGCCGGAAAGTACTGCCAAAGTCTGGTCGCTGCTCGGCCAGCCGGGCTCCGTCGCCGGCGTTGCGCTGGACGGATTGCGTTGGGGGCAACTAGCCGCTGGCGCGCAGCTCGGAAAAGCGCAGGCCCTATTCCCGCGCGTGGACAAAACTGAAGCAATCGAGAGGATCGAAGCTATGGCAAATGAAGAACAGAATCCGCAGTCAGCTCCCGCCGCGATTCCCGCCGCCGCTGCGACCACATCATCGGGCGCTGCCGCTGCACCTGCGGTAACCGAAAAAATTGGCATCGAGGATTTCACCAAAGTCGAAATGCGCGTCGGCCAGATCAAAACAGCCGAACGCATCGTCGGCGCCGACAAATTGCTGAAACTCACTGTCGACATCGGCACCGAAATCCGCCAGATTTGTGCTGGCATCGCCCAATACTACGAACCGGATGTGCTGATCGGACGCAAAGTCGCTGTCGTCACCAATCTGGCCCCCAGAAAGCTCCGTGGCGTCGAATCCAATGGCATGATCATCGCCGCGTCCGTCGGCCCCGAAGGTCGCCCTGTTCTCGCCGGCTTTCCAGAAGATGTCGAAGTCGGCGCACGCTTGAAGTAAAACGCCTAGCCAGATTCACGCGGAAAGGCTGCGCCGAGACTGCAAACGTTCCATGGAACTTATCGACTCTCACGCCCACATTGACTTCCCACAATTTGCCGAAGACCGCGATGCCATGTTGCAGCGCGCTCGCGAAGCCGGTGTCCAAGCGTTGCTGGCAATTGGGACCGGCCCCGGCCCGGCAAAACTCGATGCTGCGTTGCCGTACGCTGAGCGGCATGATTGGATTTACACCAGCGTCGGCATCCATCCGCACGAAGCCAAAGAGGCCACGCCGGAGCATTTCAGTCAACTGTCGCAACTCGCCCGGCACCCCAAAGTCATCGCCTGGGGCGAAATCGGCCTGGACTATTTTTACGATCACTCGCCGCGCGACGTGCAAGCTAACGTCTTCCGGACCCAGATGGAACTCGCACACGCCGCGAAGCTGCCGATCGTCATTCACTGCCGCGACGCCTGGGACGACTGCCTCGCGTTAATCGAGCAGCATTGGAAACACACTGGCATCGGCGGCATCCTGCACTGTTTCACCAGCACTCTGGATCACGCCAAGCGCGGCCTCGACATGGGCTTCCTCATTTCGTTCGCTGGCAACTCCACTTACCCCAAAGCGCAAAGCATCCGCGACGTCGCCAAAGCGCTTCCGGTCGACCGCGTGCTCATCGAGACTGACGCGCCTTTCCTGGCCCCACAGCCCTTCCGGGGCAAGCGCAATGAGCCCGCCTACGTGGCGGAAGTGGCCAAGACGCTGGCGAATGTGAGAAACTTGCCTCCAGAAGAAATCGCCGCGACAACTGCATCCAATTTCAGGCGGTTCTTCGGCATCGCCTCGCCTCAGGTCATTGCCAAGAATCTCCTGACCGGAGATGCTGCGAGCGATTACCGCTGACATGGGCGCGCGCGCCGCAGCGCCTGCCCAAAACGCGTCTCCAGGGAGGAACGCCCATCGCGCTTCTGACCGTCAAGGAAATCTTCGACCTGGTTCGCGACGACCTCGTCCAGGTCGAACAGGAACTTTCCCGGCAAAGTGCAGCCGCTTTTCAGCCGGTCGGCGAAATCACCAGCTACTTACTCGGCGGCGGCGGCAAACGCCTCCGACCTGCGCTCCTTTTGTTGACGAATGGTTACGCCGGTTCCAATCGAGAGAGCGCTATCCATCTCGCCGCCGTCGTCGAGCTTCTCCACAGCGCCACCCTCATACATGACGATGTGATTGACAGCGCCGACACCCGCCGCGGACGCCCCTCGGCAAATTCCCGCTGGGGCAACCACCGCAGCGTCCTCGCCGGCGACTGGCTGTACATGCAGTCGTTCAAGATGGCGCTGGAGGAACGCAACTTCCGTATCCTGGACATCCTTATCGAGTTAACTCGCAAAATGGTGGAAGGGGAACTCATTCAACTTGCGAAAATTGGGCGTATGGACGTTACCGAAGACGACGCGCTCACTTTGGCCACCTACAAGACGGCATGCCTTTTCAGCGGGTGTGCCCGCCTTGGCGCCGTCCTCGGCGGCTTGAGCGGCGAGCAAGAAGACGTGCTGGCGGACTATGGCCGCTATGCCGGCCTGGCCTTTCAAATGGTGGACGATCTCCTGGATTTCACCGCTTCCGCTGAACAATTGGGCAAACCCGTTCTCAGCGATCTCAAAGAGGGCAAGGTCACCCTTCCGCTGATCTACGCGATGGAAAACGGGCATCGTGAGGCGCGCGAACTCATCGCCCGTGTACTCGAGGAAAAAGACTTCATCAGCGTCAAGCCCGAAACCATCGTCTCCCTGGTCCACGACTCCGGCGCCCTCGATCGCGCGCGCAGCCTTGCCCACGACTATGCCGGACGCGCCAAAGCCTGCATCAACGGCCACGCAGGCCGCAACCAGGACTCGGAATACGCTCGTGCGCTGCTCACGTTGCCCGATTTCATCCTCGAACGGGAAAATTAGCCGCGAGCCATGCTGCCATTCAAGGTTATTTACCATGCGCGTTACGACCTGAATCTCGGCCCGCACGTTTTCCCTTCGCAAAAATTCCGGCTCCTTCGGGAATTCCTGTTGAGCGAAAAGATCGCAGCTCCCCAGGATTTTGCTGAGCCCTTCCCGGCTTCCGACGCCGATCTCCTTCGCGTCCATACGATCGAGTGGGTCGACAAGCTGAAGCACGGCACGCTGACCGCCAGCGAAATCATGAAGCTCGAAGTTCCGTACTCCCCTGAACTTGCCGAAGCCTTCTGGCTGGCCGCCGGCGGCTCCATTCTCGCCGGGCAGCTCGCTCTTCGCGACGGTTTTGCCTGCAACTTAGGCGGCGGCTTCCATCACGCCCACGCCAGCCATGGCGAAGGCTTTTGCGCCATTCACGACGTTGCCGTAGCCATCCGTCGTTTGCAATCGGCCGATGCCATCAAGAAAGCCGTCGTCGTCGATACCGACGTCCATCACGGCAACGGCACCGCCCACATTTTCCGCGACGACAACTCTGTGTTCACGCTCTCCATCCATCAGGAAAATAATTATCCCGCTTACAAGCCGCCATCCGATCTTGATTTGCCGCTCGACGACGGAGTCGAGGACGAAGAGTACCTCGCGACGCTGCTGCCCGCCGTTGCCCGGGTGCTCGACGAGTTTTGCCCTGAAATTCTCTTCTATGTAGGCGGAGTCGATCCTTATCAGGAAGACCAGCTCGGCGGTTTGCGACTGAGCAAGTCGGGCCTCAAAGCTCGCGACAAAAGTGTTTTCTTCGCCGCCCGCAGCCGCGCGATTCCCGTCGCCACCACGCTAGCCGGCGGCTATGCGCGTCGCGTGGAAGATACTGTCGGTATCCACGCGAACACCATCCTCGCCGCGCGCGAAGTCGCCGAGGAACTTCCGGCCGCCCGCACTGCCGCTCCTTAGCCGGCGAAGTGATCGGCACGAAGATCGGCAAATAAGGAAAGGAATCAGTAGACGGCGGCCGGTTGAACATTTTTGGCCGCGACCGTGCCAACGATCCGCCTGATCGCGCCATTTAACTCCGCTTCGATCGTCTGCGGATCAAATCCGCTGACGCGAAACGCCACTTTGCCCGACCCATCCAGGATCAAAACGGTAGGGAACGATTCCACATTGAAAAGTTCCTCCAGGCGGTCGGCAAATACTTCCGTTGTCTTGGAAGGTCTTTCCGCCAGATAGGGGCCTACCAGTGACTCGTCTTGGTCACAATTCGCGGAAAGAAAAATCAGTTCTGGATTTCCCGCATTGCGCGCCGCCAATCTTTCGTAAATCGGTTCCAGTGCGTGGCACGGTCCGCACCACGTTGCCCAAAAGTTGATCACCAGAACTTTTCCCTTGAGCGGCGCCACAGGATACGGAGTGCCCTCCGGCGCTCTTCGCACCACAAACGCAAAAGGATCCTTGACGCCGTCATTTCGTAAAGGACGGGGAGCCGCCGCAACTGCGGTTATCGAATCAATCGTCTTCAGCAGAAAATCGCCCAGACCAGTTTCGTTTCCATGCGCCAGTCGCCATGCATTTCCAAGCTTCTCCCGGATTTCACGCCGGCTAACGGACTTGGCGGCCGTCTCTGACAGCGCGAACGCTCGAGCATATTCCGTAGCCGCCCCCTCATAATTTTTTGCCAGCTCGTCCAGTTCACCCAATTTGAGCGCGGCGCTGGCATTCGGCTGCAGCGCATAACTCTCGTCGTAATCCTTGCGAGCCGCTGCCGCGTCATTCAGCCGCCCTTCCAGCCTTCCGCGCAATGCCAGCAACGCGGATTCGTCGCGCTTTTTCTGGCCGTCCCATTCCTCCAGCGATACACGCGGAGATTTTTCCGAAATCGGCGTGCTCTTCACCGAATCGCTTACGCGAGTTACGTAGGTTACAGCGCGTCGCAAAGCTGCCTGGTCCCCATTGCGCTCCAGCAGTTGCACCGCGAGCAGCGTCATCGAAATATCGTCCGGCGTCAGAGCTACAATCCGTTCCGCGTAGTCGGTCGCGCACGCGTCGTCCTTGAACTGCACACATGCTTCCACCAATGCGCGGTAAATTTGCGGCCGCTGTGCAGCCTCCGGATACTTCTCCAGGTAAGCCTTGAGATTTCTTACCAGTTCGGCACGATCATTTCCTGCATCGCCGATCGCTTTTTGCAGCTCTTCGGCGGGAGAAAGTGCTTTCGCTGCGTTCTGCTTGGCGGGAGTTGTTTTTTCGGGTGGTGCTGGCTTGTTTGCCGTACGGGCCGCGCGAGCGTCGTCCTGGATCATCGCACCGGACGCGGCGCACACCAGACCGAGGCATAAGACAATGGGGATGGTGAACCGGCGCATGCTGGGAATTGTATCCCGCCAGTGAGCGAAAATTAAGAAGCGGGCTCTACCCGTATTCCGCCCGACACGGTGTGAATCTCCACCCGCCCGCCCGGACTTCCAACTCGCGCACGTAGGCTGTGCTTGTCCTGATCCTCGATTACCACTGGGATACCGGTTCGAATGTCCCCGGAAACGGCTTCCGCCGACAAGTGGAAATTCGCCGTCGGCGGAACACCGACATCCACCGATCCCGAAGTCGTCTTCAAGTTCCAGTAACTGTTGCCCGAAGGATTTCCTTGGACGGCAACGCGCCCCGAAACTGAACTGGCGCTCACGTCATTTCCGGCGCCTACAATGTCCACCGATCCGCTCGTGGTCACTGCCTCCACGCGCGCGCCCGGCTTGGTCACATTCATCGAGCCTGAAATCGCGTTGATCCGCACGTCCCCTTTTACATTGGTCGCACTTACGCTTCCCGAAGCGCTGTTCGCGCGAAAATCGTCTGCCAAATCCTGTGCTGTAATGGACCCGCTCGCGGAAGCAACCTGCACGGACCGCTCAATGTTGCTAACCGCGATGGATCCAGACGCCGAATCCACCTTCACCGGCCCTTGCACACCGCTGATAGTCTGCGCGCCGGACGCCACCGTCGTCGTCACTTCGGTGTCGCGCGGCACCTCAATTGTGTAATCAATCGCAGCCCCGTTGAACTTGCCCAAATCCTTGCCGATTCGAATAACGCCCGGCTTTTGCTCGATCGGCGGATTGTCTGCCAGTGTTTTGGCTTGCTTTTGCGGGTTATTGAAAAGGAAAGAGCGAGCCCGAATCTCGCCATGAACGTGGACCTTACTGTCGGAACTCCCCGATATCCGCACCGCACCGCTTGCATTCGCCAGGTCCAGGCGGATCGGTCCGCTCACCGTATAAGTCCGATCAAACGAGTCTTGCGCTGCCAGCCCCGTGCCGCAACCCGCCAGCACTACGCTTGCGGCCGTCAACGCCGCTGCTGCGCCTGCTCCGCCAACCTTCCGCCGCAATCCGCTTGTTGCCACCATGCTTCCTCCGCCTTTGCTTCGGCGATGGGCCCACTTGCACTGACTCGCTTTTCTTTTATAAGTTACGCAAATTCGCCTGCCAATGTTCCCGCTACCACGGCCAGCGGAAGAAGGCTCTCACTGGTAACGCGGCTAAAAGCGCTGCCTCGTTGCCAGCTGATAGCTAACCTCACCTGCTGGAAGCCTTCAAAGCCGCATTCCACGACCCCTGCCGATACCCCTCCAGATCCAGCGCCACATACAGAAATCCCGCTTCCTTGAACCGCTCTGCAATGGCCGCGCCCATCTCGGGCGTCATCGCTAGCGGCAGCTCTTCCGAAGCAATTTCAATGCGCGCCAGTTTGTCGTGCAACCGCACGCGGAACTGCCGGAAGCCCAGCCCGCGCAACGCCGCCTCGCCCTTCTCTACCAGTGCCAGTCTTTCTCGGGTGACCTCAGTGCCATACGGTAAACGAGACGACAAACAAGCCGATGCCGGACGGTCCCACGTTGGCAACCCGGCACGCTTCGACAACGCACGAATCTCGGTCTTGCGCATCCCTGCATCCAAAAGCGGCGCCAGCACCTGATGCTCTGCCGCGGCACGGTGGCCCGGCCTGAAATCGCTGGTGTCGTCCGCGTTTACGCCATACGCGACCGCCGCGAACCCGCGCTTCTTCGCCACATCATCCAGCACCTTGAACAATTCATCCTTGCAGTGGTAACAGCGGTCCCCCGCATTCGCCCGGTACGCCGGGTTGTCGAATTCGTGCGTCTCCACAAATTCATGCCTTATCTTCGCGTGCGTGACGAACTTTTCCAGTTCCTCGCGATCGTAAGCGGAAAAACTCGCCGAAATCGCCGTCACTGATAACGCCCGCTGGCCCAACGCTTCATTCGCGGCCCACGCCAGATACGCCGAATCCGCTCCGCCCGAAATTGCGATCAACAGCGAAGGGAGCTCCCCCAGCCGCGCAAACAGCGACGCCTCTTTGCCCGCGGCGTCGCCGCTCTCGCCTTCCGGCTTTCGAATGTGTATCAACGAGCTCATCCGGAAAAGTATATCCCAGGCAATCGCCGGCGTTGCCCTACCAGCAACGCTTTACCGGGCATTCGGTCGAACCCAGCTCGATGCCCGTTGCTTGGCCATCCAGCTCCGCCATTGTTGGTGTCACTTTGAACCTTAGACTTCTAACTTTTATTTGAAATCCAACAGCACGTCCACGGTCTTCTTCTCCGCGTCGGGACGCAGCCAGTGCCCCACGTTTTCGTAGTGAATTGGCAGCTCGCCCAGAATCTCCTTCGAATGGTTCTGCAGTGCCACCAGAAAATCCTGATACTTAATTTTGTCAAAGATGTCACCGGCCGCGATGGGAAATGTCGTTCGAATCCGCTGCTCCCCATTGATCGACAGTCCGGTGATCATCCATCCGCCCATCTGATACTGCGTCCCCTCGGTGATCGCGATCTTGTACGACACCATGTGGGTGGCTTCGTTGAACGAACTCTCCGGCCGAACCGTCGCATCCAGGTATCCACGCCGGCCGTACTCGTCGCGAATCCGCTCCAGCCCGCCTTCGATCTCCATTCCATCCGCCACCGCTCCCGCCTTCAGCCCCAAAAACGAATCGAGCGAAATCGAAGACAGCACGTTGTTCCCGCTCCACGCCACTCCTGCGAAGTGATACGCCGCCCCCGCATTTACCGTCACAAACACCGGAATCTCTTCCGGCAACTTGGCGCTCGGGGGGCCGCTCAACCGCACTTCCGGCGGTCCCAGCTTCGCCTGCAGATATCCCTGCTTCAAATAAACCGGCCGGATCTGTTCGGCCAAGAAAACATCGATCGCCATCCGCGAGTACGGCTTGTTCACAATTTCAGAAAGATGGGCCTGCACTCCCGAATTCGTCGCCAACGAGGCGTCGCTGAAACTCAGGCTAGCGATCTTCAGCGCCGTGCCTTCTATCGAAAATTGCTGGACGTTGCCGTCACCCAGCGGGTTCGCGGTCACCGCGTGCTGAACCGCATATTCCAGTTTGTGGCTGGCCAGTAATCCGTGAATGGCCTCGGCCGCTTCGTCCACCACATTTCCGCCGTCCGGCAGGGTGCCAGCAAAAAAGGGCAGCCGCGCCCGGATCGCGTCGTTCAGCTCCGAATCGCCAAACCACGGGAAATTGTCGTAGTACGTCGGGAGCTGCGGCGATTCCGCCACATGAAACGTCAGCGTCACTCCATCATTCCGTGTCTTGAAATCGTACCTGACCGTCGCAAAGAGCCCGCTGCTCAACAGCTTGTCTGCTCCGGCCTGCAGCTCCGACCGCCCCACCTGCGTACCCGTCTGCAATCCGCTCAGTACGGCGATCTGCGCCTCCGTCAGCAGCTTCTGCCCTTCGCTGCGAACCTCCCGCAGTTCGGCCGTCCCTTCGCCTGCTCCCGATTGCGCAACCACGCGTGCATCGCCGAATCCCCACAACGCCAGCAGACCAGCAGCCAGACCGGGTAACGTCCTCATACACCCATTTTAATGCTGATTAGGTAAAGGAAGGAAACGGCGATCCATATAAGTGGAGACCGCAGACTTCTAGACAGAACCTCAACCACCGCGATCGAATCAGTCGCCCAGCCGCGACGAAGCCGTAAGTTCTACTTGTTTTCGCCTCAGTCGCTCTCACTTGTGTCGGCTTGCTTTCCGTCGGCCTCGCTTGTGTCCGCTGTAGCAGTTTGGTCACCGCGTCCAGGTACAACGACTGGTTTTTCTCCCAGCTGTATCCCTGCACAGACACTGCGTCGCGCGCGTGCCGCTCGCGAAGCTTTCGGTTCGCGATCTGCGAAAAAAATCCGATTTCCGGATCGAAGTGGGATAGGCGTTGTCGTGCTCCCCCCGAACTGATCAACAATACCGTTTCCAGCCTCACGACGTGTTCCGAGCCCAATCCCCCGCGCAGGTCCAGCACTTGCTTAAACAACGCATCTAGCAATTCCCGAAACCTCGGCTCGTGGTTTTCCGGCCGCTTCAACAAGATCCGGCAATGCCGCTGGTCCAGTGTTTCCAGCGCCTGCAGCGGCGACAGCCCTCCGCTCGGCACACCGTAAAAACTTCGTTCCCGGCTTCGGCGCGCTCCCCGCGATTTCGTTCCTTAGCCTGCTGAAGGGATGAGAAATATTCGACGAGCGCCATTGCCAAGACGGAATTCTCGCCACGCAATCGGCACTGTAGTTGCGGTCGATTGCAGCGGGGGCCGAGGGCGACGTACTCCCACGGCTACTCCACCGTCACCGACTTGGCCAGGTTCCGAGGCTGGTCCACGTCGCAGCCGCGCCGCACCGCGATGTGATACGCCAGCAATTGCAGCGGCAAAATCTCCAGCAGCGGCACCAGCAACTCCGGCGCCGGCGGCAGTTCGATCAAATGATCCGAAGCCTCGCGCGCCAGGTGGTCGCCAGCCGTCACAATCGAAATCACAATCCCGTCACGCGCTTTCACTTCTTTGATATTCGACACGCTCTTCTCATACAGCGTCACCGAAGCGGGATCGCTGTCATCGCGCGTTGCCAGCACCACCACCGGCAAATTCTCGTCAATCAGCGCGTTTGGGCCATGCTTCATTTCGCCGGCCGGATAACCTTCCGCATGAATGTACGAAATCTCTTTCAGCTTCAGCGCACCTTCCAGCGCAATCGGGTAATGAATTCCGCGCCCGAGGTACAGAAAATCCGAGCAACGGAAAAACTGCCGTGCCAGCTGCTCGTAAAATCCACCGCTGTCCGCTTGCAAGACTTGTTCGATCTTGTGCGGAATCCGCGTAAACTCTTGCAGCAGATTTTTCCCCGCTTCGCCGGAAAGCGTTCCGCGCACTTCGCCCAGATGAATCGCCAGTAGCAGCACGGCCGTAAGCTGCGATGTAAACGCTTTGGTAGAAGCAACTCCGATCTCCGGTCCGGCATGCGTCAGAATCGTTCCGGCCGCTTCGCGCGTGATCATTGAGCCCATCACGTTGCAAATCGCCAGCGTCGGCGAACCTTTCTGCTTCGCTTCGCGCTGAGCCGCAATCGTGTCCGCCGTTTCGCCGGATTGGCTGATGCAAACGGTCAGCGTCTTCCCGTCCAGGATCGGGTCGCGATAGCGAAACTCGCTGCCGTAGTCCACTTCCACCGGCAATCGCGCTAGCCGCTCGATCATGAATTTCCCTGCGAGCGCGGCGTGCCAGCTCGTTCCGCAGGCGACAATTCGCAGGCTGTTGAATTCGCGCAACTGTTGATCGCTGATCTCCATTTCGCCCAGATAAATTTTCCCTGTGTCTTGCGAAATGCGGCCTAGCAGCGTGTCGCGCACCGCGCGAGGCTGCTCGAAAATCTCCTTCTGCATGAAGTGCTTGTAGCCGCCTTTTTCCGCCATGATCGGATCCCAAGCGACGTGGTGCGGCTTGCGTTCCATCGTTTTTCCGTCGTGATCCATCACCCGCACGCCGCCGGCGGTCAGCACAGCGATATCGCCATCCGCCAGGAAAAACATATTGCGCGTATGTTCCAGCAGGGCGGGAATGTCGCTGGCCACAAAATATTCTCCGTCGCCAAGACCAACGACCGCCGGCGGTCCTTGCCGCGCCGCCACAATCTTGTTCGGATCAGTCGTGGACAAGAACACCAGTGCGTAGATCCCGCGAATCTGTCCGAGCGATTTGCGCACCGCTTCTTCCAGCGGAATAGTTCTGCCGTTCGCGCCCTTCAGATGTTTCTCCACCAGGTGTGCCACAATCTCGGTGTCGGTTTCCGTAACGAAATTGTGGCCTTCGCGCTGCAACTGTTCTTTCAGCTCCAGATAATTTTCGATGATCCCGTTGTGTACTACGACCACTTGCCCCGTGCAGTCGCGGTGTGGGTGCGCATTTTCTTCGGTCGGTCGCCCGTGCGTCGCCCACCGCGTGTGTCCAATTCCATACGAACCTTCGATCGGCGCTTTCTGAATCGCTTCCTCCAGGTTGCGCAATTTTCCCGATGCGCGGCGAATGTCCAGCTTGCCGGCGCCGCCGTTAGCGCCATTGGTGTTCACTACGGCGATCCCAGCGGAGTCGTAACCGCGATATTCCAGCTTGCGCAGTCCTTCGATAACGACGGGGACAACTTTCTTAGGGCCGATGTAGCCCACAATGCCGCACATGCGGTGTCTCCTCGAATTTCTCTTCTAAAAGCGTAGCACGCGAGCGAAACAGGCTGGATAACTCAAACCATGGATGCGGCGAATCGTGGACAGCGGGCCGCCTGTAGTGGCTTTAGGGGCCGCTTTCCGAAGCCGGCGCTTTCTGGTCGGCGAGGCCAAAAAGCCCGAGGGCCTAGCTGTCAGTCGACAATCTCGAACCGATATTCCTCAATGACCGGATTGGTCAGCACATCCTTGGAAATTCTCTCAAGTTGCTTCTGCGCTTCGTCGCGCGACCAGCCATCCAGATTCAATACAAAAAATTTTCCTTGGCGCACGTCGGTAATCGCCGCGTAGCCAAGCCCAGAAAGCGCGTGCTGAATGGTTTGTCCCTGCGGATCAAGTACCGTGCGCTTCGGCATAACCCAAACATGAGCTTTCATGCGAAAAGTATAGCAGAGCTGGCTGCCGCGAACCGTCGTCAGCGCTGGGATTAGGAAGCGGCCAAACCGCTGGAATTTGTTTATGACAAGGTATCTTCTTCTCATTTTGTCACTCACGGTCAAGCCGGGAATCATGTTCGCGCAGAGCCCGTTTGACGGGACTTGGTTGATCGATCCAGTCGCTTTTCATCCGCCGAAAACGCCGTTGGCGTTCCTCCTGGCGGAAGGACTGTTTCGATGCACCGGCTGTCTCGCGAGTGTTTCTATGAAAGCGGACGGACAGGAGCGCAGTATTCCTGACTCAGTTTACTGGAACACCGCAAGCGTGCATCCACTCGATGCCCGCACTGTCGAAATCACGACAAAAAAAATAGCCGGAACCTTTACACGGAAACGGACACGGTTTCGGCGGACGGAAAAGAGCCGACGCAGCTTGTGCGGGACACAACGGAGGCCGAAGCGGTAACAACGACGATTCACTTTCACCGCATGAAAATGGGCCCGGCTGGCTCCCATGCGATTTCCGGTAGATGACGCACCTACAGAATAGAGAAGTCGCCCAGCCTGATCATCAAATACAAGTGCAGCGCAGAAGGTTTCAGCGCCGAGACGCCACTCGGTGAAAAGTACGACGCAAAGTTTGACGGGAAGTTCGTGCTAACGGAAGACGATCCGGGGCAGGCCATGGTGGCGGTGAAACGAATCGACGAGAGAACCGTTGAAGTAACCGTGAAGCGGGGAGAGGCAATTGCGGGAAGTTCGCGCTGATCAGTCTCTCCCGACGGCAAGGCACTTTACGGAGTTTTCTTCGACGCGCAGGGCAAGCGAAGCGGAACCGTGGTAATGCACAAAGAGTCGTAATGCGAAGCGGAATTGCGTCTATAGTTGGTCCGGCGGAAGGCGCCAGACCAAACCGGCTTTGAGATGCGTGAGCCATACCGAGCCGAGTCCGGCGCGAATACTGTCGCCGCCCGGGCCGGTCCACTGACGCGTAACGGAGTTGGTCATTGCGTCGATGCGGGTGATCGGCTTGCCAATCAGAGTGACCCACACCGAGCCAAAACCAAACGCCATCTCGCCGCCCTGGCCGCGGAGTCCCGCCTCAATTGTGGCAACCAGTTTGGAGGAGGCAGTATCCACGCGGGAAATGGTTCCGTCGCCCTGATTGAGCGTCCAAACCGCGCCCGCTCCCGCCGTTGTGAACCGAGGATTCTTTCCAACCGCGATTTGCGCGACAACTCTATTGCTGGATGGGTCCACCTTGGTGAACACATTGTGCTCGGTCGAAGTAATCCAGACAAACCCGTCGGCGAAGACCGGACAGTAAGAACCCGACGAGATTTCGATGCGTGCACTCACCGAATTGCTTTGCGGATCGATACGGGCAAGCGCCCCGGAGGCCGCAGTGGCGATCCAGATGCTCCCGGCACCACTGGTGATGCAGCCTTCGGAATCGGCGGGTGCCACGGGAATGGTCGATTCAATCTCCGTGGTCTTGAGATTTGCGCGAATCAGCGAATGATCGCCGCAGCTCGGAATCCAGATGCTGCCGAAGGCCGCCACTAAGCCAGAACACGGGTCCTGCACGCTGACCATTAGATCTGCTTTATTCGTTGCTGCGTCCAGGCGGATAACTCTATTGAGAGAGGAGATACTGACCCAGACCGCATCTTCGGTGACTGCCATCCAGTCGGGATTGCCGCCGAGTGTGAAAGTCGCGGCGGGCTGGAGTTCCGACATCGCCCCTCTCTCGAAACCGCGGGGCCGCGACGCGCCTTGTTGGGCAGTAGCGTTGCTTCCGAAAAGCCCGAGAACATATAGGAACAGAATCACGCCACTGAGGAGTCGCATGCGCTATTTTTCGTTTTTAAGTTCGACGACCATGACTTCGATGGGATTTTCGCTCTTGTTGACGTCGGCGTGCATGCTGTTCGCCCCGTTAGCGGGCAGCCAGTAGGCTTTGCCAGTTTCCCAAACGTGCGATTCGCTCTTTCCGTTGTCTTCCACAATGTTCATCGCGCCGCCATTCAACGCGATGATGACGCGCGGATGCTCGTGGCGGTGCATGCTGAGCGGCGCATTGGGCGCAATCACGGAGCGCCACACTTTCACCTCGTCATTTTCAAATTGCGGAATGCGCTGTGTTGGTACTTGCGCCGGCTGCGAGCCGGTCATCCCGGAAAAACCGACCAGCATCGCGAAAAAGAGAAAACTTCGGCCAAAAATGCGTTTCATGCATCCTCCAGGAGCAGACGAATACTATCACGCGCGGGGAAAGTGAAATGGTTAGGCCAAGCAGGCCCGATCAGCGACCGGGCTTTTGGTTCTGGCTGAGAGCCGATAATTCATTCGGCGCAATATCAAACACTTGATCCACTTTAGTTATGCGCAGAAGCTGACGGACGTTGGACGCCGGATTGATCAGCGTGAGCTGGCCGCCGCGACCGCGGACCGCGACGTGGGTGCGAACCAATTCTCCCAGGCCCGCGCTGTCCAGGAAATCGACGAGCTCCAGGTTCAGAAGGATCCGCCGTTGGCCGCCGTCCAGAAAAGAGCGAACGGTCTCGCGCAAAAGGAGACATCCTTCATCGAGCGCGATCTTTCCGGAAAAAGCCGCGACCGCGGCCCCGGATACTTGCCGGACAGTGACGCCGCTCTTGGCCGCCGCGGACTTACGAATACCCAAGCTCAATTTGTCCAGCACTTCGCAAGCAGCGGAAGCGATCGCGTGCGAATCGGATCGAACCACAATCACCGAGCAACCGTCGTTTAGGACGCGGCAAAAGAAGGAAGCATCATCTTCAGGCGCGGCCACGGCGAAGGTTTTGCGCCAGGAGTCATTCGGCGATGGAGCGCCGGACGCCGAATTGTTTTCTGGAATGGCCTGGTCGAAAAGGTCCTTCACGTCCGGGCCCTGGACAAGAACAGGACCCACGCCAGGGAGCGAGAGCACACTGAAGCGCATCGGTGCCTGAGAGCCAGGAGGGGAATCGGCTGCATCCTGCAGGTGTTGTCCGACACCTCTGGCTTCGGGTTCCGAGCGGGTCAGAAAAGTAATTCGTTCCGGCGGAACGCGATGCTGCAGCAATTTTCGGATCGCTTCTTCCGCGCGATTACGGTCGGCAAAAACTCCGACGGCAGTTCTCATGGACGCCCCCTTTTAGAAACGACGGGGCCCTTTGGCCGGCGGTGCCAGAAGCCTGGCCTTTAAGATTGAAGAACGGAAAAAATCAGGCCGTACTGGACGGGATCCCAGCGGAAATGATCGAGGTTCGGAGAAGCACCGCGCAAGCTGGAGCCCAAGCCTGCCGAACGGCAGGCCCGCCATGTCCCAGTAAACTGCGAGTTTATGCTCAGAGACCGCGCAGCTGTCAAGCAAATCTTGCGCGCATCGCCGGCGCGAATTCGAAGCGCCGTCCTGCCGTCGCTATCGCGCGCGGCGGAAATAGTAGAACTAGCCACCGACGGCGGTGAGTTCCAGCCTTCGGCCGCCCGCTGGTTGAGCAGCTTTTCGTCGGCCGCGCGATTATGATCCATGACCTCGGTGTCGAGTTCTGCGCAGGAGGCGCGCATGGAGCGCTGTGCCGGGAACGGGATCAACTCGGTATTCCCAGATTTGCCGCACGGACCGGGCGGTCTGTCCGTGCGCGTAACCGGCCCATGCGGCGCCGAGCAGCAGGCCAAGTCCACAAAAAGAAAGGGCAAGCGCCTTTTGTATGCTGTTCTCCATTGCTGCAATAGCAGCGAGAAATTCTGCACAAGATAGCTTGCCGATGCGGGTCAAAGGATGGGCAGAGAAGCAGCCGTAGGCCTGGGTGAAGCTGTGCGCAGCGAGCTCGAGTTGAGTTTCAGCGGCTTCGGGGATTTTTTCCAGGCCGTTGATTCCGTCCTAGCCCACCGGCGGCGAACGGTACTCCTCGCGAACCAATCCTGCTGTCGGCGCTTTCAGTGCGTAGGCACGCGCTTGGCTTGAAAAGAGCCTGAGTAGCGGAATCCCGTTGCGGTTTGGTCAAATACAATTCGGGACCAGAACTGCCGGTCAATGAACTCAGTTGCAGAGACGGGAACCAAGTCAGACCTAGTGTCCCCTCCCCAGTCCAGAATTAGGCCCTTCCCTTCGATTCGAATACGCACTTCAGCACTCGGCCGGAAGAATGTCTCGTCGAACCGATAGGTGCCCGCAAGACGTTGCAACTGGTCGGCGCCGACTTCGACCGGGAGAATTGCACCCACCGGAGCAGGGTTCTCGCCGAGCGCAATCGCCGCTAAGTCCTCTGCGACGGGCGATTGTGAAACGGGCGAGTAAGAATTGCTCAAGACAATCACCGTCAGGCCCTTTGCCGGGTAGTACTCTACGGATGAAGTAAAACCCGGGCTTCGGCCATTGCTGGCCACGGCTAGGAGGCCATGGCGCTTGCGAACAAACCACCCATAGTTATTCCCAGATTTTTCAACCCATATTTGGTCCACCGTTTTGCGCGGCAGCAGTCGCCCCTGACCGTAAGCGCGCACGAACCTGAGAAGGTCATTGGTCGTGGAATAGAGTGAGCCGTTGCCGGTCTTTGCCGACCAGTCGATATAAGAAGACCGCTCGATATCGCCAATGCCCCTCGGCTGGTATCCTGAGGCTGCATTGGTGATCACATCGGATGCGTCGCCGTCATGTCCGGTGTTCTGCAATCCGAGCGGAACAAAGATATTTTCGCGTAGAAACTCGCCATAAGACTCGTGGCTTACCTGCTCGATCACGAATGCCAGGATGTTGTAATTCGAATTGCTGTATTCATATTTGGCTCCCGGTTCGAATCCCAGCGGTTTTGACTTGAACATCTCGATCAGCGAGGCCGGGGTTTGGGGAAAGCGCGACGCCGTCGCGTATTCGGGCAGGTTGTTGACATTGGTTATTCCTGAAGTGTGGGTCAACAGATGCTGTAAAGTAATCTTTTGCCCGTTGGGAAAGCCGGGTAGAAAGCGCGATACCGGATCTGAAAGACTCAAAAGTCCCCGGTCTTGCAACAGCAAAATCGCGGCCGCCGTGAACGGCTTCGAGACCGACGCGATGTGGAAGCGAGTGTCTGGAGAATTGGGCACGCGCAGTTCGCAACTGGCATCACCGTAAGCGCGACTGACCAGCACGCGGTCAGCTTGCCCGATGAGTACGGCACCCAGAAAGTTGTTCCCCTTCACGTAGGGGGCGAGGTAGGTGTCCACGCGGGCTTCAAGTCCGCGATCTTGGGCGGAGAGGGAAGCAGTCGCTACAACAGTGACAGCCAGTAGCATCGCGGTCCGGCGCACGAGTGGCAGTGGAATGCTGCGAATCGGTTTCTCTTCAGCCTGACGCATCATACGAGCTGCGGCACCATAAACGCACGCGGCGTTCCAGAAAATATCCCGGACCTAAACCAGTTGCAGGCCCCACAGATCATGCAAATGGACCACTCCTAACACTTTGCGCCTGGCATCAACCACAATGACACTGGTGATGCGGCGTTTTTCCATCAACGTCAAGGCTTCACTCGCCAGCACGTCAGGTCCTATCGTCTGCGGATTTC
>DATMZI010000020.1:0-4716 GCA_035607085.1 Candidatus Eiseniibacteriota bacterium
CGCCGGTGTTGAACAGCACCACCCGGTCCTCGGAATTCAGGAATCCTGTTTTCAACAAATGATCGTAAGCCGCCGTTGCAGCCGCTCCCTCCGGCGACAAAAAAATCCCTTCGTTTTTAGCCCAGTCCTGCAACGACGCCAGAATCACCTCATCCGAAAACGCCAGCGCCAGCCCCCCCGACTCGTGCAAAATCTCCAGCATGATGTAGTCGCCATACGGTTTGGGCACCCGCAATCCGGAAGCGAACGTCGCCGCGTTCTCCCACATTTTGCTGGCGCTCGCGTGCTCTTCAAATGCTCGCACCATCGGCGCGCATCCCGACGACTGCACCGCAATCATCCTCGGCCGTTTCCCCCGTGCAACCCAACCGAGCTCTTCCAACTCCGCGAACGCCTTCCACATTCCAATTAATCCAACGCCACCACCCGTGGGGTAAAACACCGCCTCGGGATACTCCCAGCCGAGTTGCTCCACCAGCTCGTATCCCATGGTTTTCTTTCCTTCAATCCGGAACGGTTCTTTCAGCGTCGAAATGTCGAACCAGCCTTCTTTCTGTTTGCGCTCCGCCACTATTCGTCCGCAATCGGAAATCAGCCCATTCACCAGCGTCAGGTTCGCACCATACATCTTCGCTTCCACGTAGTTCGCGAAGGGCACATCCTTCGGCATAAAGATGTTGGCTTCAATTCCCGCTGCTGCCGCGTACGCCGCCAGTGCTCCGGCTGCGTTCCCGGCCGAAGGAACGGCCAGCTTTTTCAACCCATAGTGCTTCGCCATCGTCACGGCCAACGCCAACCCGCGCGCCTTGAAGCTTCCCGTCGGATTCGCGCCTTCTTCCTTCACCAAAACGTTCGGGTAGCGCTTGCTGCGCAGCACCGGCGTCCACCCTTCGCCCAGCGTCACCGGCTTTACCTCTGGCAACACGGAGCGGTAACGCCACATGCCTGCCCAGCCGGCTGCTGCTCCATCGTGAGCTATCTGCTCTCGCTTCGTGAAACCCTTCGCTGCGTTCAGGTCGTATCGCACATACAGCGATCCGGCGCACTGGGGGCACACGGTCTGCGGAGTCTCCGCCGAAACTGTGGTTTTGCACCGCGAGCACTGCAACTCTTTTATTTTTGGCATGCTGGCAAGATATCAGCGCCGCAATTGCACTCGCAAGTCCGCGTAGGCGCGCGGTCAATGTTCTTACCGTTTCTTGTTCCTAGTTTCGGCTTCTCGGCTATGATGTCGGTTCGTTTTTCGTTTGGCTTAGCGAGGCCCGTGCTTGCCTAAAGAGCATTCCAACACCTTGAACCTCCTTCTGGCTGGCGGTCTGCTCTTCCTTGTCGCCGGCGCAATGCAGCTTCCCTTTTCCTCGTACCGCATACCACTGATCATCCTCCGTTGCGTCGGCCTTTTCGTTCTCGCGATAGCCTGTATTAGGAAACGTTCTCTTACTCTCTGGATCCTTTTCGCCATGCTTGCCGGCCTCGAACTGGGCCTCGACGCCCCATCCTTCGCTGTTCAAGTACGCGTTTTCAGTGACATCTTTCTCCGCCTCATCAAAGTCATTGTCGCTCCGCTCATTCTCGGCACGCTGATCACCGGAATTGCCGGGCACGGCGACCTCCGCAAAGTTGGGCGCATCGGCTGGAAAAGCCTCCTGTACTTCGAGGTTGTCACCACCATCGCTCTCTTCGTTGGCGTCTTTGCCATAAATCTCACCAGGGCAGGCGAAGGTCTGGTCCTCCCCGCAACCGCCGCCGCGCAAGCTCCGCCTGAAGCCGCTGCACTTCGCTGGAACGACTTCCTTCTCCACATCTTTCCCGAAAACATCGTCAAATCGGTCGCGGAAAATCAGATCCTGCAAGTCGCTGTCTTCGCCATCATCTTCGCCATTGCACTCACTCACATCCGCGAAGATCTGCAGAAACCCATCCTCAGCTTCGCCGAGTCCCTCACTCAGGTCATGTTCAGCTTCACCAATCTGGTCATGTACTACGCGCCCATCGGTATCGGTGCTGCGATGGCCTACACCGTTGGCCACATGGGAATCTCCGTTCTGCTCCCGCTGATTAAGCTTCTTCTCACCGCTTACGGCGCGCTTCTAGCGTTTCTATTCTTAGTCCTGTTGCCCATCGCATTGCTCGCGCGTATCCCGTTAAAGCCATTCCTTTCCGCAGTCGCCGAACCGGCCACCATTGCCTTCGCCACCAGCACTTCCGAGGCCGCGCTCCCGCGCGCGATGGAGTGCATGGAAGCCTTCGGCGTTCCGCGCCGCATCGTTGCATTTGTTATACCCGCCGGCTACAGCTTCAATCTTGACGGCTCGACGCTCTATCTCGCACTAGCCTCAATCTTCGTCGCGCAAGCCGCCGGCATCCATATGCCCTGGTCGCAGCAACTTCTGATGGTGCTCACGCTGATGCTTACCAGTAAGGGAATCGCCGGCGTCCCTCGTGCCACGCTTCTGGTTCTCCTTGCCTCAGCTGCTACATTCCATTTGCCAACCGAACCCGTCTTCGTAATCCTCGGCGTCGACGCGCTCATCGACATGGCTCGCACTTCGCTCAACGTCACCGGCAATTGCCTCGCCAGCGCCGTAATTGCCCGCTGGGAAAATGAGCTTCCAGCCCAGCCACACCACAACGCTTAGCCAGGCCCCGTTTGCTACAATTTCTGCTTGCAAGGAAATTAGTTCAGATCAATCGCTGTCAGCGGCGAAGATATTTGGCTTTGACTCCGAACTGGCTGCCACATTTGCTGGCTAGTGTTTCGTTTCGACCTGTCGACAATCTCGGTCCTTTGCGCGTGATTCCGCCTCGCGCGGATCGCCATCCTGGTCAAATCAAACATCCCATACACGATGTTGCCTCGCACCACGTCGCTCTTGAAGCTCAGCACCTGCATGCGCACGTATCGGGCAAACTTTGAGTGTGGCCGCGCCGCCGCGACCGATGACGGATCGGCAACCTGTTGTTCAAACACTGCGTTCTCACAATCCTTCAACTGCACCACCGCCAGCGAGCCATCTGTCTGCATCGCATCGCCTGTTGCGTTCATCGCCGAGTGTTCCATCTGTGGCCGGTTCACGTTATACACCGACGCTATACATCCCGCCAGATTCAAATCGCGAACCAGCATTCTGCGGCCCGCATCCACATCTGCATCAATATGATGGATAAACTTGTGCTGCCGCAGGGAGAGCGTCGCACCCGTTTCCCGTGTCATCGCTCCGAGCCAAACCGTTTGCCCGCCGATCACGTCATTGCGTGCCCACACGCGCAAGTGCTCTCTCTTTTCATAGCTGTCCAAACTTTTTTCCCACGTCGCGCTGACCGGCTCACCGTCCACCAGTTGCCGTGAAATCGGCGCTTCCGGGTAGCTCTTGAACGCCAGAAACGCGTGCAATTCGCGCATCACCGAACGGGCCGATGTCGGATCGCCGTGTTTCCAGCCGGCCGCATGAAACGCCCGGTCCATCTGCTCCGTCGAACCCATGAGTGCTACGTTCACAATGTCCGCTGCTTGCCCGTTGCGCGTCGTCGTACGCTCCGGCAGAGTCGGCGCCGTGATCTCCAGCGTCGCGCGTTCGATTTCGTGCAAAGCATTAATCTGCGCCGCACCTCGCATTTCCTCTGGCACGCGCAATTCTCTCGTGAGCTCCACCTTCACGTCCGTTCCCCGCGGCAAATAAATTTCCGGCTCAGGGAACACCGGAAACGCCGCTCGATACGCCACCAACGTCAGGTCACTATAAGGATTCCATGTCGGCAGGTGCTTTAATCTGCTGGTGATTCTTCCCTGCGGCGTGTCCGTCGCGTTCACTCCATGAATCACGCCGTTCTTTACCGTTTCCCGTGCGTTGTCGATTTCCATCACGCGCGACGACATCTCAATCTCTTTTCCGTCGCTCATCACCAGATAATCGAAGTCCACCTGCAGCTTCGCGGTCTCGTGTACCAGCCCCATCCCGACGCGGCGCACCGCCTTGATTTTGCCTTCCACAACCGTCCCCGCCGCAATTGCCTCCGCGCCATCGCACTCCGGCGACTCAATCACCATCGCTTGAACCTTTGCGCCCGCCTTTCCACTGTATGAATACAGCGGTTGCAGCAGCCGCACCCACACCGCTTCGCCGGGCTTCAAGGAATTGCACTGCGCTTTCGCGGCGGGAGACCACACACAGAAAAATGTCGCAAGAATCGCGGCTGCCGGCGGACAATTTCTCCAACCGTACAAGCGTCGGTAGTCACGAACAGAAAGAGCCTTCAACAATAGGTTCACGCTTCCATTCTAAGTTTCCTATTTTTGGATGCGTTTTTTCATTCCTCAGGTTTTCTTTCCGCGGCACCTGTCCCGGCGGGCAGCTCGCTCTCCTGTACCCTCATGTATTCGAAACGAAAGTATCTGCTCGCCTCTCACTTTCCAGACTTTCTGTCCGCCGGTCGCGCAAAACCGCGCCGGTTATGCAACTGCACTCACCCGTCGTATCATGGTCAGCGTTCGAACCAGGATTCGGTCTGACTCTCATGCTTCCTCACCGCGGTCTCCGGCTTTCGGTCTGCGTGCTGCTTCTTTTGTTGGCGACCCTTCCCGTACTCGCTGATGACATCTCAAAAATCGCTCCGACCAGCTACGTCACCGACGTTGCCGGCGTCGTCCCGGCTTCCACCCGCCAACGCCTCGAAGCGCTCTGCACCGAGCTTGAACAGAAAACCGGCGCTCAACTC
>DATMZI010000058.1:0-19592 GCA_035607085.1 Candidatus Eiseniibacteriota bacterium
AATGCCTCACCAATCTGGTCGAACGGAATGGATGTTGAAGGGCCACCAAGACAAGAGTCCGAGACCACAGATTCAGTGCTCGGCGCGAACTGCGATAGGATGGCTAACGTCGGGCAAATCACCCATATAAAGAAACAACCAGCCACAAACCCCGACTACCGTGAGCAACACCAGGCCCGCCATTGCGAGCAGCATTTTGTCCATTGCGCGGGATTATACATGCGATTTGACCCAGTGCCTGTGAAGTCGGGAAACCGGTAAGTTGCGTCGCCCCAATCCACTTCCGCGTTAGATATGGATCTGACCGGTCTCACGTACATTCCCCTCAGCGATCCCTCATCCCAATCTGCTTGATCCCACAGGACTTCCTCACCTGCCATCCGCTACCTCCTCGCGCACGCGCTGACGCGCCGAGGAGGAAGCATGAAATCCCGCACGTTCCGTATATCCTTTCTGCTGCTCATTATTTGGTCAAATTCTCCGGTCCTGATTGCTGCAGAGCCCACCGCCCAGATCCCTTTCAAGCTCCGCGGCGGTTTCGCCATCGTGGTGAGCGGGGCCATCGGAAGCCAGGACAACCTGAACTTTCTGGTGGACACGGGTGCAGTTCCCAGCGTCGTCCACCAGCGATTAGCAAACAAACTGAACCTGAGCGGTCCTCGCGAAGATATCTCTGTAGTCAGCCAGAACCACTCTGTCGAACGCGTGGTACTCCCGCATATGCGCCTTGGGCTTTTGGAATTTCCATCCGTTTCCGCGGTGGTGGTCGACTTGGCTCCGATCGAAAAGCAACTGGGGCTCCGCTTGGATGCCATCGTTGGTCTCGATGTTCTCGGCGGCCAGAATCTCACCATTGATTACCGCAAGTGCGAGATTCTGATCGGCGTGGCGGCGACCAACGGCGAAGCCATTCCTTTCGAACTGCTATCGGAAGCAAATGCACCCTATGTTGTGGTGCGCATGGAGACGAATTCCCAGGTTGTACGGCTGCTCCTGGACACCGGAGCCGATAGCATCACATTGTTTGCGGCCCGCCTGAAGGGGCGAGCGCTAGCTGCGCAAAAGTCTGGCGCACGCAAAGATGTTAGTGCCAGCGGCGAATATGCCGTGGAACAAGTTCAGCTCCGGGACGTAAAACTGGGCGGAGTGAACAGGGGCAGGCGGCAGGCAACGATGGTGGACGTCCCTGCGAGGGCATCGCAAGACTTCGACGGCATGCTCGGCCCCACCTCCTTGGGAATCACTAGCCTGGCGTTCGATTTCCGCGGCAAAATCCTTTACCTGCAAATTGAGCGGTAGGCCGATGCCCCAGCGGAGAGCTATAATCGGCGCCAATTTTCAGGTCTCTCGGAGTCCGCGCTTGAAAGGCGATTTCCGCATCGGCAAGTGGCTCGTCCAGCCACAGATGAATACTTTGCAAGCCAACGGAAAGACGAAACACGTCGAACCAAAGGCGATGCAGGTGCTCGTCTACCTCGCCGAGCATGCCGACGAAGTAGTTACAAAGGAACGACTGATGGGTGCGGTGTGGGCGGACACCTTCGTTACCGACGATGTACTTACCCGCTGCATCTTCGAACTCCGCAAGGCATTCGAGGACGACGCAAAAAATCCCCAGGTAATCGAGACGATCCCTCGCAGCGGATACCGTCTGGTCGCCGCGGTACACAGCGCAGAAGCTCAGCCTGCCGAGGCCCGGCCGCCCTCGCATAGATGGCTCATCGCGTTGGCCGCGGTCGCCGGCGTTCTACTCCTGGGGATCGCCTTGAATATGGGTAATCTCCGCCAGCGAATGTTTCATCCCGCTCCCGTGCCAATCCATTCCCTGGCTGTGCTGCCTCTTGCCAACCTCTCCGGCGACCCCGATCAGGACTATTTTGCCGACGGGATGACCGAGGAGCTGATCACGAATTTGGCCAAGATCGGCGCGCTGCGGGTGATATCACGGACGTCGGTGATGGGCTACAAAGGCGCGCACAAGCCACTGCCGGAGATCGCGCGGGAACTCAACGTAGACGCCATCATCGAGGGTACGGTGCAGCGGTCGGGCGGCCGCGTGCGCATCGCCGCGCAGCTCATCGAGGCGCGCACCGACCAGCATCTGTGGGCGGAGAGCTACGAGCGCGACCTGCGCGAGGTCCTGGCGCTGCAGGGCGAAGTGGCCAGCGCCATTGCCGGGGAAATCCGCGTCAAGCTGACGCCGCAGGAACAAGCCAGCATGGCTGGCGCCCGTCCGCTCGACCCTGAGGCCCACGAAGCGTATCTGCAGGGACTGTATTTTTGGAACAAACTCACAGAAGAGGGTATTAAAAAAAGCATGGAGCGTTATCAGAGGGCCATTCAAATGGCACCGGATTATGCCCCAGCGTATTCCGCACTCGCATTTTCCTACACGCTGCTGGCCAGCCTGGAATTCTCGCCGTCGAGAGAGAATTACCCGCAGGCCAAGAAACTGGCACAAAAAGCCATCGAACTGGACGAAAGCCTTGCCGACGCACACGCCGCGCTCGGCTTCGTCCTATGTTACGGGGATTGGGATTGGCCCGCCGCCGAAGCACAGTTCAAGCGCGCTAACGCGCTGGAGCCCAATGGCAAATGGGGACATTCCGTTTACGCTGTTTATCTCGGGGATATGGGACGAAGCGAGGAGGCCATTTCCGAGATGAAAAAAGGCCTCGAAACGGATCCACTTTCCATCATTTTGCTTATGAATCTGGGATACCTCTATGGGAAAGCAGGCCAGCCAGAAAAGGCCAACGAACAGTACCGGAAGATATTGGAGATAGATCCGCAATCTGACGTGGCGCACGCGGGTCTCGGATGGGTCTATGATCTGCAGGGTAACCACACGCAGGCCATTGCCGAGTGGCGCGAAGCCAGAAGACTGTCAGAGAACGACCCGGGGGCCATCGCGGGCCTCGGATACGCGTATGCAGCCGCGGGGAAGAGCCGCGAAGCCCATGAAATGCTCAACGAGTTGATACAACTGTCCAAGCGCCGGTACGTTGCTCCCTACGTGGTGGCCAGCATGTACGCCGGCCTGGGGGAAAGAGAGCAAACTTTTTTCTGGCTGGAAAAGGCCTTGGATGAACACAACGACTCTTTGGTATCCCTCAAGGTGGACACTGAATTCGCCGGCCTGCGCGCTGAGCCGCGCTTCCAGAAACTCCTGCGCCGCATCGGTCTGCCTCAGTAAGCTTTGTTCGCTCTGCAAATCTACGGCAACTGCGATACTCATTCTCAACTAACCCAAGGCCGAGTGTTGTAAGTGCCTTCCATGAGAAGGCCGGTCCTTAGCAAGAGTTGGGTGGGCACAAAATTTGGGCACAGCGAGAAGGCCTCCCCTCAGTTGCCGGTTGCGAAAAACACGATAAGCGCAGTACAGTGAGTTAGTTGCAGGCCGTGCGCCCGTAGCTCAGCTGGATAGAGCATCTGCCTTCTAAGCAGAGGGTCCCGTGTTCGAGTCACGGCGGGCGCGCCATTTTTTCAAGCACTTACAGACACTTCGCCAATAGCCTCTCGCCAGCTGTAGCGGAAACTGTAGCGGGTGAGCTTCGTTTTTGCTCATCCGCAGCGCAGCTGTTTCGGTCAAGTCCCGCTTCTTGTCTTTCCCATCAGACTGGCCCCATTTCGTACGGAACGAAGTCACTGGACGCCCAAAGGGCCTATCGCCCCCGATCCCATACCGAGGATTTAGCGCTTTTCGGAGCGGTGTAGGACAAACTAGGCACAGCCGAGTTGTCCGTAATAGACGGGTGCCGGGACGGGGACAAGCCCCGGGGAGCTGCTAGCATTTTTATATTTTTTTTTGGTTTGAAACGCCCTTACTAGGAAGCTCGAGCCCCCGCCTGATCGTCCGCATAGTCAAATAGAATCAGAGCCAGCCATCGAAGCTGTAGAAGTGGAGTCTGAGCAATCAGGCCTGTAGAATCGACTCGCAATGGGAAAACACTAGCACCCCCAACCGTCCTGGACGGTATTCGTCTTGTTTACCGCGCGTGTACGAAGCTCTGATAGGTCGCCAGTGCTCCTATGGCCATAAATACCAAAATCAGAGAGGAAATCCAGAATATCAATTCCCAGTTGAATACGCGACGCCCGTTTCCAGACACCGATCCCAACCTTTCTTCTCGCTTCGTGTAGTCTTTTGCAGCTTCTAGCACCGTCGCCTGTAGCGTACGAGCCGAGTTCAGTGAAGGGCAATGGAACAGTCGTATCAAATTGGCAGGTACTCCAGTTCCAGAACTCGCATTGGATTTAGGCCGCGCTCAGCAATCGCTCACTGTCCTGCTTGCATCAGCCCTTTCGGAGTCGCTAGACTAACGCTCTCCCGCTTCACGCCTACCTCTGTAAGTCACCGTTGGGAAACTCCAATGAGCATCAGCGTTCAAGAGTTCATCATTCGACAATTCCGAGCTGAGATTTTAAAAATATCGGATGCTGAGTTGATTAGCATTTTTTTGGCAACTAGGAGAGCTCAGTTGGATGGCTTGAAGGCCGTCCGGTTAGAGTTCAGGCCCCCGCTGACGCACTCCGGGATTTGCTCGCAGCTGCGCCGCCGGCAGCCACTTGGTTATTACTTGCGGCACTCGACGAGCTGGCCGGCTTACGCGAGTAGATACGGATACCCGTGGCAATGTTGATCAGAAGAAACAGAAGCGCTCACTTGTAAAAGCTCATATACCAAACGGTGGATCCTTGCACCACGGTTCCAGGCGAGAAGACCCCAAACGCGTTGAATCCCCGCATCGTCAACGCAATCACCGCACTTACCAGACCCAGCCAATAACTCCACGTGTCGATGTGCTTCAGGATACCTCCTCATCTACACGATTCAACCTTCACGCTCCCCCTACATCCGATTCGAGTCTTGTGTCGATTGACTCCTTATCCGAAAGTGCGAGAGAGGACTTCCTTGGACTAAATAGAGGAACTGCTTATCCTCTCCGCCTTATCGGTGTCGCTGGCGTAAGCATATCCGCAGCGGCATTAGGCGGCAATGATGCCGTCTGGCTAGAACTGCTGGTGCTGAATGCATTTGAGTCTGAAGAGAACTGCATTGGGTACGTCCAGAATCCAGGCACACTTGTGCCCTGAACTCGGAGTGCCACAGGATTTCTGACTGTGACTTCGTAGCGTTCTGGATTTCAGCCCGGTTCCTGGACCTACTTCGCTACTTCCACACTTCCCCTCTGCGGGTCTTCCGGTTACGCGATCATGGCGTTAACCCGCTTCAGTTACGTCACACTGCTTTCAGGTTCCCAGGACGCGAATGGGTAGCACCAGGTGGTGCTCACACCTGCAAATTTCTTATTAACTTCAAATCGAGGGGCGATTTGCGAATCCCTCGTCCTGTGAGGATACAACTGCGGCCAAAGCCAAAAAATTTGGCCGTTCTACTGCAACTTCGCGTGCAACGAAGAGGATGAGACAAAAGCCAGTCGAGTGGCCAAGATGCTGAAAGAGGGGATTTCCTGCGCAACAAATCTTGTGGGCAAGACCGAGAGCCAACGTAGCCATGGGACACTCCTCTTGGCATCGCAAGTAAGTAGCTTTGTAGCGCCGAACATACCCGCCGTGCGGCAACACTTCGTCTGTAGCTCCTCGTACACGCTGAAGCATTGCAAGAACGACATGCCCGGCAGGGCTGTTCGTCGTTCAGCACTGTCACGACATTCTTCCTGCCGTGAGGGCAACACTTCGCGCGTTTGCCGTTCAGCCTTCCAATCCAAGAAGGCACTGCCTAATCGATGGGAGAGATTCGCTGAGACTGCTGCAAGCCTATGGTCTTTGCGAGCTGGCGCTCGAAATGAGCCAATGACGAGCGTCAGTTCAAAGAGCGACCAATCTCTCAGACGCGACCGAACAGTTCAGGCAGGCTTTTTCCCAAATCCTTTAGCCAGCTTCTCGATATTCACCAGCGACACGTTCCTGACGCCTGCGCTCGATCCCGCTGTAATACGTCCGGTGTAGTCCGCAGGGCTCGGCGGCCTGTTCAAATCGCGGAACAGACCAAGTATCCTCGAGGACCTCTGCCGCCACGGCTCTCCAGGATAACTTCTTGTTTGCCGACGAACTCGCCGAGTAACCGCCGATTTAGGCGTGTTGACTGATCAGGACCAACAAACACGATTCTTCGTTCGGGTGACTAGTTGTCGTATTCGATGAAAGCTGTCACTCGTATCGAAGCGCCACTAAGGGGTCAACTCGCATGGCCCGGCGCGCGGGAATGTAGCAGGCCAAGATCACGGCTGAACCAAGCAAGAATCCCACTGCGGCGAAGGTCGGCGGATCAGCGGGGTGAATTCCGAACAAAAGGCTTCTCATCGTCCAGCCGACAGCCAGCGCTACTACGCATCCGATGGACACTCCAAACAACAAAAGAAAGACTCCTGAGCGCAAGATCATGCGCCGGATGGCGCGTGGCTCCCCGCCCAGGGCCATGCGGATGCCGATCTCATGAGTGCGCTGGCTGGCCGCATAGGAAACTACGCCGTAGACTCCCACGATGGCCAGGATCAAACCGAGCAGGCCAAGAATTAGCGCGAACAAAGCGCCCATGCGAATCAAGAAGAAGCCATTGCTGCCGCCGAGAGAGTGCTCCATCGTTTCTACGTCATAGACCGGCAAATCGGCCTCGAGCGCATGAATCTGTTGCTCTACATTTTTTCTAATTGCCTCCGGAGGCAGACTAGTTCGAATCTGCAAGATTTTTGCTGAAGTGAAATTCTGGCTAGCAGGTACATAAAAGAAGTTCTGCCCGTCTTCCCCGATGAATACGTATTTGCCTGTGCCAGTAACGCCGACGACCTGAACATAGGGGCCTTGCGCTCCCTTGAAACTAAACTGCTTGCCGATGGGATCTTCGCCAGGCCATAGGTGGCTCGCGAGCGCTTCATTAACCACAGCGACTCGCGGCGCGGCTTCATTGTCACCGAGCGTAAAAGTTCGCCCCTGTGTGAGCGCAATTTTCATGGTCTGAAAATAAGCCGGGTCCACAACGTTGTAAAAAGCTTGGAGCACTTCTTCAGTAGGGACGGTGGGCTCGCGGTAGACTTTGGCGCCCTGATTAGAACTACCCAGCGGCACATTAAGCGCGAGGGTTGCAGACTCGAGCCCGGGCAGCGCGCGGACGCGGTTTTCCAAATCCTCATAGAAGGAATTCGTCCGCGTCTCGGCGTAACCCAACTGGCCCGGATCCATGCCGAGATTCAATACGTTGTGAGGATCGAATCCCAGATTCAAATTCTCAGCCCTACTGAGGCTACGCACGAACAGACCAGCGGTAATCAGAAGGACGAATGACAAGCACACTTGAGCAACGACGAGCACGTTGCGAATGTGGTGCCGCTCCGTTCCACCCGAAAGTGACCTGCCGCCTTCGCGCAAAGTATCGGAAAGGTTGGCCTTGAGTGCGCGGAAAACGGGCGTAAGGCCCGTCGAAACTCCTGTCACCAAAGCGACGAGAAAGGCGAAGGTGAAGACCCGCCAGTCGAGCGCAAAGTCAAAATGAACGGGAAGATCGCCAGGCAAACGAACGGCGGCGAGCAGACGACTCGCCCCGATTCCGAAGAGAGTGCCGACAACGCCCCCAAGGAGCGCCAGCACTACACTTTCCGTCACTAACTGGCATGCGATCCGCAGTGGCGCAGCCCCAAGCGCTGTACGAACAGAGATTTCTTTCTGGCGCAACGTGGCCCGCACCAAAATGAGATTGGCGACGTTCACGCAGGCGACCAGCAATACCAGGCCCGCCAGCATAAGGAACGAGGAAAGTACAAGGGGAAGGTGGTTGGCAACGCTTGGTGTGGGCCGCGCCAGACGTTCGTAGAGGACTCTCATTTTGATAGCATGATTGGTCGCCGGGTACTCTTTTTCGAGCTGAGCCGCGACTACGTTCAGAGAGGCTTCCGCCTGCTCGAGACTTACATTCGGCCTTGGGTACGCAAGCACCTGGAGTGCCCGCGCGTCCCGTTTTGTCCAAAGGTTCTCCAAACCAGGAGCAATGGAAACCATACTCAGAGGAACGTATGCATCCAGGTCCAGGATAGAAACCGTACCGCGAAAATTCTTGTCTGCAACACCGATCACGGTGAAGCGCCGGCCATTCAATTTGACATTCTTGCCGACGATATCCGGGTTGCCGCCAAATTCGCGTTGCCAAAAGGCATGTCCAAGAACGATGATTGGGTCGGCGCCTACATGCTGTCCTTCGGTGGGGACGATAAGGCGTCCCACGGCTGGTTGCACGCCAAGCATGCTGAAGTAATTTCCCGTGACGTAGCCAACCGCAATGCGACGTGCGCTCGCACCAGTGCTCAATCCCGCAAAATCTATGCTGAAACCGGCCATTTCCGAGAAGGCGTCCGAATGCGCGCGATAGTCGAGCAAATCAAGATAGGAAAGGAATCCCAGAAAACTGCTGTCCGGCATCTGTTGAGCCAGGACCACAAGGCGTGAAGGATCTCTCACTGGAAGCGGACGCAGGGCTAAGGAATTAACAACGCTAAAAATAGCAGTGTTAGCGCCGATGCCGAGCGCAAGAGTCAGCACGGCTATGCAAGTGAATCCAGGATTCTTGCTTAGCATTCGGAAGCTGTGACGCAAGTCCTGTAGAAGGGGATCTATGAAGTTTACACCGCGCGCTTCGCGGCATTCCTCTTTGGCGCGGTCGATTCCGCCGAACTCCAGACGCGCGCGCCGCATCGCTTCCTGACGAGCCATACCGCTGCGCACAAGGTCATCCGCGTAGCTTTCGATATGGAAACGCAGCTCTGCATCCATTTCGTCTTCCATGCGAGAGTGCCGCACAGTGGCTTTCAGCCAAGAACACAGCTGATTCCAGACGGTCATATCCGCTCCGGTTTGGTCTGCAGTATCGCCGCTATGACGTCCGCCATGCGATTCCACCTTTCGGCTTCCGTCTGCAAACGGCGCCTCCCGGCGGCAGTCAGGCGGTAGTATTTGGCCTTGCGCTTATTTTCTGACTCGCCCCATTCGCTCGCGATCCAACCCTGATGTTCCATGCGGTAAAGTGCCGGATAAAGAGAGCCTTGCTGAATTTCCAGGCGATCTTCCGAAATCTGCTGGATGCGCAGAAGAACGCCATACCCGTGCAAGGGACCGAGGGAAACAGCCTTGAGGATCAGCATGTCCAGAGTGCCCTGCAAAAGATCGAGTTGTTTCTCCACGGTTGGCTCTCCTAGATGAACTAGGAGAATAATCGCATTCTCCTAGACTGTCAAGGAGAGAAATGGCCGAACTACGGGAGATTGGGTAGATCTAATCGGCGATTGGGGCGGAGTGACGGGCAACCCTTCCGTAATCCGGTAAGGTAAGGGTTGCCGACCACTCGCCCAGAATCGCACGGTGGTTAGCGAATACAGCGTTATCGCAATCCGTCAGGACGTATGGGCAATTCCAATTCCTGAGGCACCTGATTAACTGTCATTCGGGAGCGACTAACCGACAGGGATAGCCGGATCGTGAACATTCGCTTGACTCCTGAGTCGCGGCGTCGTTCAATATATTGCGCTGCCATATATGGACAAGACAGCGTCAGAAGTGGAATGGAAAAAGGGTAGCGCCGAGTTGCTCATTCTTTCGCTCGTCGAAGCCCGTCCGCGCCACGGCTATGAGATTTCAAAACTCATTGAGCAACGGTCGGAAGGCGCGGTGCGCTTCTATGTGGCCTCGCTCTACCCATTGCTCTATCGCCTGGAAGAGCGCGGTTGGATTCAGGGCCGCTGGGTTGAAAAGAGCGGCCAGCGCCGCCGCCGTTACTATCGTCTGACGCGCCAGGGCCGCAGGGTCCTCGCTTTACAGCTTCGCGGCTGGCGCGAATTTGTAGTCGGCATCAATCGCATCACCGAGGCAGAAAATGCCTGAATGGAAGCCGGAAATTCTCCGCCGTCTTGCTCCGCTGAAACTTGCTCCGACACGCGAAGCCGAGATCCTCGATGAGGTTTCCCAGCACCTCGAAGATCGCTATCAGGAACTTCTCGCCAGCGGGCAGTCGGAAGACGCCGCATTCCGCACTTCACTCGACGAACTGAAAGACGAAGACCTCCTCGCCCGAAGCCTTAAGCGCGTCGAAAAGGATTTTTACCGCGAGCCGATTGTGCCTGGAAAGGCAGGTGGGAATTTTTTCGAGGGTATCGTTCAGGATATTCGCTATGCGTTCCGCACGCTGCGAAAGTCCCCAGGATTCGCCGCAGTTGCTGTGCTCACGCTCGCTCTCGGCATCGGCGCAAACACTGCGATTTTCACCGTGATCAATTCGGTTTTGCTGAACACGCTGCCGGTGAATCACCCGGAGCAACTCGTGCTGCTCACCAATCCCGACGAGCAGGGCCGTGCAATCGGCTTTAACGATGGCGTCCGCGCTCTTCTTACCTATTCCGAATTTCAGGACATCGCTCAACATAATGCCGTGTTCTCGGGCGTTCTCGCGGCGTCCAGTTACACAAGCTCAATTCCCGCGGCAGTAGAGGGTTCCGGAGGAAGCGTTGGCGCCGCGCCCGCCGAAGTGGAGCTCGTCAGCGGCTCGTATTTTTCGGTGCTGGACGTGAATCCGATTCTTGGCCGCGCGTTCACCACGGAAGTGGACAATCTGCGCGATGCGAATCCGGTGGCAGCGATTAGCTATGGATTTTGGCAGGAGCGCTTCGCAGGCGCACGCGACGTCATCGGGCGAAAACTCCGCGTCCTGAAAACGACTTACACGGTTATTGGCGTCACGCCTGCCGGATTTCATGGCGAAACGGTTGGCGCCAATCCCGAAATCTTTGTGCCGCTCAGCATGCAGAGCGAGATTTCTCCAGGCCGTGATTATCTCTCGCGGGAGACGAATCCTTTCATGAAGACCGAATGGCTTCAGGTAATTGGCCGCCTGACGCCCGGCGTCAGCCTGGCGCAAGCGAAGGCTGCGATTGGTGTGGAATTCCGGCAGATGATGCAAGCGCAGGCTGCCGGAATGTCCGCGCACGATAAGCAGCAGTTTATGACGCAAACGCTGTCAGTGACCGGAGGAAGCCGTGGAGCTTCCACGCTGCGCGGTGATTTTGGCAAGCCTCTCGAAATTCTGATGGCAGTCGTCGGCCTGATTCTGCTCATCGCGTGCGTGAATATCGCCAATATCCTTTTGGCTCGCACCGCGGCTCGGCAAAAAGAAGTTGCCGCGCGCGTTGCTCTTGGCGCGAGTGGTGCGCGCCTGGTTCGCCAGATGCTCACGGAAAGCGTTATGCTCGCGGCGATTGGGGGCGCGGTCGGTCTTTTGTTCGCGGAATGGGCTGAGGTTACCCTGCTTCGCCTGGTTTCCGCCGGAAGCGGCCAGGTTCCGCTCGATCTGAATCCGAACGGGAAAATTCTTGCGTTCACGCTTGGCGTTTCCGTGCTCACTGGAATCCTTTTCGGGCTTGCGCCTGCTCTGCGCGCCGCGCGTGTTGAAATCAACTCTGTTTTGAAGGCTGCGGCTCGCGGTTTCTCCGGTGGCTCATCGCGTCCCGGACGTATGCCCGTCGGCAAAGTCCTAGTGGTCGCTCAAGTGGCGCTGTCGCTTTTGCTCCTCGTCGTCGCAGGACTTTTCGTGCGCAGCTTCCGCAATCTCTCGCAGACGAATCTCGGTTATGACCGCGATCATATCGTGCAATTTGATACGAACGCCGTCACCTACGGCTATCAACGTGCCGAAGTCATTCCTCTTTACGACCAGATATTGCAGCGCCTTCGCGCCATTCCTGGCGTCCGCGGAGCTAGCCTTTCCGATAATGGGCCTCTTAGCGGAACGGATTCGCAGGATCCTTTCACGCTGGAAGGCGAAGGCAAGGCGCGTAAAGATGAGGAAGTGCGATACGACTGGGTAGGACCAGGCTTTTTCGCGGCTACGGGCATACCGATTCTCAAGGGCCGCGACATCGGCCAACAAGATAGCGGCAATGGTCAGCGCGTGGCGGTCATCAATGAAACATTTGCGCGACAATTCTTCCCGAAGTCGAATCCCATTGGACAACGCGTCGTTGTGCGCGACACCAGCGGCTATTTTGATTTCGTGATTGTAGGCGTGGCCGCGGATTCAAAGCACGGCAGTGTTCGCGAAAAACCGTTCCCGCGTTTTTACGCGCCGTTCTTCAACCCTGTGGGCAATACCGGGCCAACGTACGCGACATTTGTCGTTCGCACGTTCGGCAATCCGGCCGGCGTCAGCTCTTCGATTCGCTCCGTAGTGAAAGATACCGCAGCCAATCTGCCGCCAGTTACGACTGTGACGATGGATCAGCAGCTCGCGGAATCGCTGACGACGGACCGAATGATCACCGAGCTTTCCGGGGCTTTCGGCGCACTCGCCATCATTCTGGTCTGCATCGGCCTTTACGGGATCATGGCCTACTCCGTGTCGGGCCGCACCAACGAAATCGGCATTCGCATGGCGCTTGGGGCGCAGCGGAGCAACGTACTCTGGCTGATTCTGAAGGAATCGCTGGTGCTGGTGCTGGCGGGCGTCGTTATCGGCGTGCCGATCGTTTTCGCTGCAGGCAAATGGATTTCGAGCTTGCTCTTTGCGGTGAAGGCTGCCGATCCGTTGGCGATTGCGCTGGCCGCTATCTTGATGTTCCTGGGGGGCGTGGTGGCTTGTTACGTTCCGGTGCTGCGTGCCATGCGCGTCGATCCTATGGTCGCGCTGCGGTATGAATAACTCTTTGCAGACCGCGCGCAACTCTTCCTCGGAACAATCTTGGGCAAACATCTGGAGATTTGGTGACATTCTTGGCCGTCCCCCCGAGTGACGAGCAAAGCGAAAGTAATGAATCGACCGCGCCCACTGGCAGCCCTTTACGCGATGCACGTGGGTATACAACTCTGTTAACGCATTCCAGGGACTTGCGGAGTCGCGAGATGTCCAAGGGTGAGTAATTCTGTGTCAACCCGAGAGTCGTCTCCAGTAGCAATGAATTCCCGGTTATGAGTAGAACAGCGCGGCCAAACCGGATCCGTGGATAATAGCATCCGCCATGATGTTCGAGCAGGTGGGCACTCTAATCTGGTCTGCGCCGTGAACGCGGAATCCAGTGTGACTTGACAGCCATGATGTAATCAGAAAAAGGAAAAGCCCCGATGCCAGTCGGGGCTCCGTCCACGGCCGCAATGAATCGGTAGATGCGACGTGGAAGAGTCTCCACGAACCTCGGGTTCTCCGCTGAGTCGCCCAGCACCTCGCGAATCTTGTTGATGGCTGTATTCAGGTTGTGATCGACGTCAACGAAGGTGTCTGGCCTCAGACGCTTTTGCAACTCCTCCCGCGTAACTACGGTGCCGGGTTACTCCAACAGAATCGCCAGCACCTGGAACGGCTCGCCGGTCAGTTTCAGTCGCAGTCCTCCCTTGCGCAGTTCCTGTGCCTGAAGGTCCACTTCAAACGTGGCAAAGCGAACTACCTGGCTGGTGCCGACCTGGTTTGGCATCGCTGGGTTGCCTCAAGTGGCGCAAGAGTCTAACCCTGAGGCCCGTATAAGCAATGAGGACGTTTAATCTGGCCGAACGCGGCTAATGCAAGGAAGATACTAGTTGAGCGAGTGGGCCTTTCCAGCTCTGTTGTGTTGATCTCCCACTCTGCTCCTACTTCTGGAGGATCACGTGATTGATGAACTCTATGATCTCATCGGTGGAAAGCGAACCGTTTGGGCTGCTACCGAATGCTTTTATAAACGAGTCCTCGCTGATGACACACTCCGTCCCTTTTTTAAAACTACAGATATGGCACAACTGCGCGCACGACAAAGTATGTTTATTTCCATGCTCCTCGGCGGGAGAGTTGTGTATACGGGTAAGGACATCACTGATGCTCATGCGCGTGCGCGGGAGCAAGGGCTAAACGACGCGCATTTCGATAGGTTTCTTGATCACTTCCGTGAAGCCCTTCTTGAAGTGAATGTCAAGCCTGACAAGGTGGTGAAAGCCGTGAAACTTCTTGAAAGTAGACGAAACACTGTCCTGAATCCCTGACCTTTGAGTCCTCCGTCGGTCCACGGGCAGGCGTTTCGGTGGTGCGTCCGATAGCTGGAAGTGATAGAACGCGGTCTTGACTACCGTGATTTAATGAGAAACGAAAAAGCCCCGATGCCAGTCGGGGCTTAGCGAGTCTGCGTTCGACAGACAGATCATGTCATGGGAGTGTGTCGCTCGCAATCGCAACCTCATTCACTATCTCTTTCCCGCAGCGCGAGTGGCAATCAAACTAAGTTCGACACGATCGCGTCGGCGTGTGGGTTTGGCATCGGCCTAGACAATTTCATCGCTATGACGCGGTTGGCACGCATGAGTGATTCGGGCGCTGCGCGTTTCCTAGACGCCTGGGATGAACTGAAGGAGAGCGAGCAGCTGCTAGTAGCAACTGCAGCTGCTGGGTGCGAGCAGATAGGACTCGCGCCTCTAGACCGGGCCGCGCTTCCTGCCTAACGGCACTGTAGCGGAGAACGTAGCGGGTACCGGCTTAGATGGGCTTGCAAGGGCTTGCGGTGCGGAGTCGTTCGCACTGAGTTTTCAACCACTTCCAACTCGGTCCAATTACATGCAACAAGGCCTGAAATTCCTTCTAAGCAGAGGGTCCCGTGTTCGAGTCACGGCGGGCGCGCCATTCTTTCCAATAACTTACAGATCTTCTGAGAAACTGCGTTTCTGCTACTGTGGGGACTTTGAGGATGCGTAGTCCCAAATTCCTGATTTTGGCTTTTGCAACACTCTACGAAACGTTGGCCGAGTTTTATTCAGGAGCTAGGTTTTTCAATGTGGAGGATTTACGAGATACCAGATGGCCCTACACCGGACGAACCGAAAGTTTTGAAAATCGCGGAACGACTGGCTGTGGCGGCGTACTGGGCAGCGGAACTCTGACTTCAACTCGCGTGCCCGATCCGGTATTCCGCAGCGTTACCTGCCCGTCGTATTCTGCGGCTCGCTGTTTGATGCCGATAACTCCAATGCCATAGCTGTTCGGATGCAATTCTTCCGATCCGTTCCCGATGCCTTTTCCGTTGTCCTCGATGCAAATGAACGCGCAGCCTTCTCGCTCTTCCAGTTGCACCACTGCTTGTTTGGCTTCCGCGTGGCGGAAAACGTTGGTCAGCGATTCCTGGACAATCTTGAAAATGGCCATTTCCAGTTCCGGCCCCAGCCTTGGGAAATCCTGTCGCACATCCAGGATCGTTTCCACGCCGCTGCGTTTCGCGAAGCCCTCGGTGTACCAACGCAGCGCGGAGAGCAAACCCATTTCATCCAGTAAAGGCGGATGCAAAAGATGGGACATCGTGCGAACCTGCTCGATCGCTCGATCCATCATGGAAAGAACTTCTGCGACGGTCCTGTTGTCCGTCGATTCCATCACCTGCCTTGGTTGAACCAGAGAGCCAAGCATCATTTTTGCAGCAGTAAGATCCTGTCCGAGTCCGTCGTGAAGCTCTCTCGCGACGCGCCGTCTCTCCTCATCTTGCGCGGTCATCAGATTATGCGAAAGCCGGCGAAGTTCCTGGTTCAGCAGTTCCAGTTGCCGCGCTTTGCGGTGCAGCTCCGCAAACACGCTGACTTTCGCTCGCAGCAAGTCCGGGATCACCGGGACGGAAATATAATCCACCGCTCCGCGTTGATAGCCCTTCAGACGATCCAAGTCGGTAAGATGCACGGCGGAAATAAAAATAATGGCGGTTTTTTGAAACCGGGGATGCTCGCGAATCATTTCCGCCAGTTGGAATCCGTCGAGCTCCGGCATGCTGACATCCATCAGGACGACTGCGACGTCCTTCTTAAGAAGAATTTCCAGCGCCTCCCGCCCGGACGTAGCCTTGAGGAGATTTTCGCCAAGCTCTTCCAGCATGACTTCATAGCTCAGCAGCTTGGCTGGCTGGTCATCGACCATCAGGATGTTGACGGGACCAGGCGTCGAATTGGAAGTCATCTCTCGGGTCAGCTCCATTCGCTTCAGTCATTATGTATTGTCCCAAATCTACCGGTGCAGCCACATGCGCAAAGCAGAAAGCAGTTGCTCGGTGTTAACCGGCTTGGCCAGATATTCGGACGCGCCGGCCTCCAAACATTTTTCGCGGTCGCCCTTCATGGCCTTCGCGGTCAGCGCGATAATCGGTAACCGGCGAAATGCCACATTTTCCCGGATGACCTGCATGGTCTCGTAGCCGTCCATTTCCGGCATCATGATGTCCATCAGCACGATGGCGACATCTTCAGTTGATTCGAGAAGGGCGATGGCCTCTCGCCCGGTGCTGGCGGAGAGAACCGTCATGCCGCGGCGCTCCAAAACACTGCTAAGGGCGAAGATGTTGCGCACATCATCGTCCACGACGAGGACCTTCTTGCCGACCAAAGCGTCGTCGGAATGGTGCAGACGGTCCAGCATTTGCTGCTTTTCCGCGGGCAGATCGGCAATAACGCGATGGAGGAAGAGAGAAGTTTCGTCGAGAAGACGTTCCGGCGATTCAACATCCTTGACCACCACGCTACGCGCCAATTCGTGCAGCCGCGTGTCTTCCTCGAGGGACAGCTCGCGCCCGGTGAAAACGACTACCGGCAAATCCGCGGAGACGGTTTGCGCGCTCAGCTTTTCCAGGACTTCGAAGCCGGACATATCAGGCAAGCGGAGATCCAGAACCATGCAGTCGAACGCCCGTTTATGCACAACCTCCAAGGCCTCCGAGCCGGTTGAAGCGATCTCCACTTCGATATCGTCGTTGCCGAGCAACTCGCGGATGCTGAACTGTTCGGAGGGATCATCCTCGACGACCAGGAGACGCTTGCGGCGCGGAGCGGCATACTCCTTAATTCTGGCGAAAGCCGCTTCCAGGCTGGAGCGATCGGTCGGCTTGGTCAGGAAAGCAAACGCACCACGCGATAGGCCATGACGCCGGTCGTCATCGAGTGTGAGCATCTGCACCGGGATGTGCCGGGTGCTGGGGTTTTGTTTCAGGTGATTCAGCACCGTCCACCCCAACATGTCCGGGAGGAACACATCGAGCGAAACGGCGATGGGCTGGAAGTCGCGTGCGAGCGTGAGGGCTTCTGCGCCGCTGCTTGCCAGCAGCGCCTTAAACCCGGTGTCGTGCGCCAAGTCGCGCAGAATCCGCGCGTAATGTAGATCGTCTTCGACGATCAGCAGGATGTTTTCTCCAGGCTTCGCATTTTCGCGATCGTCTGGAACGCGTTCCAAAACGCGGTCGGGAACGGAAACGCGCACCGGAAGAATCGAAGACGAAATGGACTGGCTGCTTGCCAGGGTGGCGCCTGCGGGTCCAACGTACAGTTGCGGAAGGTAGAGGGTAAACGTACTGCCGGTGCCGGCGACGCTCTTGAGCTGGATTTCGCCGCCCAGCAAACTAGCAAGTTCGCGGCTGATGGCGAGTCCGAGACCGGTGCCGCCGTACTTGCGGCTGGTTCCAGCGTCCGCCTGCTGAAATGCTTCGAAGATGATGCGCTGTTTTTCCGCCGGAATGCCGATGCCGGTATCGGAGACTTCGAAAGCGATCACGGACTCAGCGCGAGTAAGCACGGGATGATCGGAGGACCACCCGCTGGCGGGCTTAAGCACAGAGAGCCGAACCTTGCCTTGCTCCGTAAATTTGAAGGCGTTGGAAAGGAGATTCTTCAAAACCTGCTGCACGCGTTTGGCGTCGGTGACCAGGCTGGCGCTCAGGGCAGGATCGAGGTAAGTCTCGAAAGTGAGCTTGCGATTGTCGGCTTCGTGACGGAATGGCCGCGCCACGACCTCCAACATGCTGGCGAAGAAGATTTCCTCGGCTTGGACGGACACAGTGCCGGATTCGATTTTGGAAAGATCAAGAATGTCGCTGATGAGGTTGAGCAGGTCGGTGCCCGCGCCGTGTATGGTGCGGGAGAACTCGACTTGTTTCGGTGTCAGATTGCCTTCCGGATTTTCGCTGAGCTGCTGGCCCAACACGAGAATGCTGTTGAGAGGCGTGCGCAGCTCGTGCGACATGTTGGCGAGAAATTCGGATTTGTACTTGGAGGTAAGCGCGAGCTCCTTGGCTTTTTCTTCGAGAGCGCGGCGAGCCTGTTCGATTTCCTGATTCTTGCGTTCGACTTCAGCGTTCTGTTCGGCAAGCTGCTGCGCCTTCAGGCCCAGTTGTTCGTTGGTCTGTTGTAGTTCACGTTGCTGGGTCTGCAATTCGGTGGCCAGCTGCTGTGATTGTTCGAGCAGATTTTCCGTCTGCATGGTGGCTTCAATACTGTTCAACACGATGCCGATGCTGGACGTAAGCTGTTCGAGGAATGCCAGCTGTGAAGCGGTAAAATCTCCAAGAGTAGCCAGCTCGATGACCGCCTTGACCTGATCCTCAAAAAGAACGGGGAGCACGACGATATTGCGGGGCACGGCCTGGAAAAGCCCGGAGCGAACCGGAGTCGCGCTTGCAGGCACATCAATGATTAACATGCGGCGTCTTTCGGCGGCGCATTGGCCAATGAGACCTTCACCGACGGTCAACTGCTTTTTGTGGCCGTCATCCGCATTGTCCGCGAACGTAGACAACAAAACCATGCGCGGCTTGTTGTCTGATTCCATGCGGTAGATGACTCCTTGCTGCGCGTTGACCAAGGGCGCGAGCTCGGAAAGCAAGAGGCGGCCGACAGTGGCGAGGTCGCGCTGACCCTGCAACATACCGGTGAAGCGCGCGAGGTTGGTCTTGAGCCAATCCTGTTCCTTGTTGCGGTCGGTAGTGAGGCGCAGGTTATCGATCATGGTGTTGATGTTGTCTTTGAGTTCTGCGACTTCGCCGCGAGCCTCCACCTGAATCGAACGCGTGAGGTCACCCTTGGTGACGGCGGTGGCCACTTCGGCGATGGCGCGCACTTGGTTGGTGAGGTTATCGGCAAGCAGGTTGACGTTGCCGGTGAGATCCTTCCAAGTCCCCGCGGCGCCCGGCACGTTGGCTTGACCGCCGAGGCGGCCTTCGACTCCGACTTCGCGTGCCACCGTAGTGACCTGGTCGGCGAAGGTAGCGAGCGTGCGGGTCATGTTGTTGATGGTCTCGGCGAGTGCGGCGACTTCGCCTTTTGCGTTCACGGTAAGTTTCTGTGTGAGATCTCCGGTGGCGACCGCAGTGACGACCTTGACGATGCCGCGCACCTGTTCAGTGAGGTTTGCGGCCATTACGTTGACGTTGTCGGTGAGGTCTTTCCAGGTTCCGGCGACCCCCGAGACTTCCGCCTGACCGCCGAGCTTTCCTTCGGTGCCGACCTCGCGGGCGACACGGGTGACTTCGCCGGCGAAGGCATTGAGCTGGTCCAACATGGTATTAATGGTGTTTTTGAGCTCGAGAATTTCGCCCTTTACGTCCACGGTAATTTTTCTGGACAAGTCGCCCTTGGCGACGGCGGTAGTGACTTCGGCGATGTTGCGAACTTGCGCGGTGAGGTTGCCGGCCATGGCGTTGACGGAGTCGGTCAAGTCCTTCCAGGTACCGGCGACGCCGGGCACGTTGGCCTGACCGCCGAGGCGGCCTTCGGAACCGACTTCGCGAGCCACGCGCGTGACTTCGGCGGCGAAGGAGCGAAGCTGCTCGACCATGGTGTTG
>DATMZI010000082.1:0-8998 GCA_035607085.1 Candidatus Eiseniibacteriota bacterium
AAGTACGCAATTCCTTTCTGTGGCGTCATACGTTCATAAACGTGGTCGTGTCCGGAAAAAACGACTTGCACGCCATACTTCTCAAAAAGAGGCTCCAGAATCCCGCGCAGCTCGAGCGACGATCCGTGCGCCCGCGCCGAAGAGTAAAGCGGGTGGTGAAAGAACGCGATCTTCCAGTCGTCCGTTGAATTCTGAAGTTGTGCGGTCAGCCATGCCAGCTGGTCCGGGTCCATATAGTTGCTGTCGAGGGCAAAAAAACGCACGTTGCCTCTTTTAAACGAGTAGTACCTTTGCCCGCCCATGTTGAACAGCTTGTACGACTGTTCTTCCGGCACATCGTGATTGCCGAGGCTGGCGTAGAACGTCACCTTGTTGTCCAGGAGCGGTTTGTATGGCAGCTCAAATTTTTTCGCGAAGTCCCGCGGTGTTTTGCTGCCGTAAATGTTGTCGCCCAGCATCAGCGCGAACTCGAAGGGAAACTGCTGATGCGCCAGGCGCAGGCGGTCGGCGGTTTCATACTGTAAACGCTCGCCCGAGCCGGAGTCCCCGATAACCGCAAAACGCACCGACCCCTTCGCCTGAGGCAGCGTGATTTTCTGCGCGGCTGCCGGCAGAACCAGGATTGCGCCGAAAAGGATTCGGATCAGGATTCGCGACATACTCTCATGTGCGTGGCGGGGCGTTCGGGAATGCGCCCGGGAAAATATCGATTACCAGACGAGACTCGGTATCCTCCAGAACCAAATCGTCACCCACAATCCGGTATTCGATCTTCTTAGGAAGTTTTGGAAAATGCTGGAGCAGAGTCGGCGGGACGGTGGTAACCGGAATCTTGTCCGGATAGGGCTTATTGATGTAAAGGTCCAGCTTCACAGGCTCGCCTTGCACGATCGTGCGATCGATTTTTCTCGCGTGCTTTCCCGAATGCGCGCTGCCGATCGCATCTCGAAATGCTTTCTGCGAATCCGGTATAAAAATGTCTCCCTGTTTCGCGTCCTTCCGCGCTTCCTCGATCTTTGCGGCAAGCATTTCCTGGTGTTTCTGGATTTGCTCAGCCGTCGCTTTCTTGCCCGCTTCCGGAATTCCTCCGCGCAGTGAGTTGCGCAGCTTGTCATACTCGTTCACCCGGTCCAGAAACTCCTTGAACCGCGCCCGCATTCCGTCCGGGCTTTTTTCTTGCACGGCCCCGGCTGGGGTTTCCCCGCTCACCGCCTCACCTGCGCCGCTGGCGAGGAGCAGCAACGTGCAGCACGCCAGCCAGCTCCGCGTCACTGCGCTCATGCGCTCTCCACCTCCGCCGCGGTCTCTTGCACCGCTTCTTTGAACGCTTGTTTCACCGTCCTCTTCACCGCCTGCTTCAAGTTCTCTTTGGTCTCATCGTCGGCGATTACCTTGTGGCCGTTTTCCATCACCACTTTCTTTACTGCGCGCTTGATGGACTCGTTCAGGGGGTCCAGCTTCCTGGCCAACTTTTTCGGATCAATGGCCTCCTGTTTTTCGCGCACCGAGGGCTTCGACTTCTCCTCTTCCGCCTGGTTCGCTCCCCAGTCCTTTTCGAAAGTCTCGACCAGCTTGCCGATCACTCCGCGCTCTTTCACGATTAGTCCCAACTCCCGCCGCGAATCCAGTTCCAGCTTGCGCAAGCTTTGGCTACCGACAAACGCGTCCTTCCGGTCGCGGATAATGGTGCGTGTGTGAAGACGCATCTCTTCTAGCCGGCGTGCGTTCAGGCCGGCTGCTTTCTTACCGAGGCGTCCGATGATCTTGATATCCACGCCCGCCTTCTGTCGCTCCGCCAGGAGCCGCACCATCTGTGTGTCCGAAATCTTCGGGTCGTAGACAAGCAGCTCCTTGCGCGCCTTGCGGATGAATTCCGCCAGTTGCTTTCGCGCGTTCAACGGGCTGACCAGAAAATTGTTGAGTTGCGGCGCATAGGGCTTGCGCGCGGTATCGGCTTCGAACAGTCTCAATGCTTCCTGCACCAGCGCTTTGTTTCGCGTGGCGATCCCAAATGCCCTGCTGTGTTCGATATCCAGAGTCGTGTAGTTGTAAGAAAGGACGTACAAGGTCTTGCGGTCGATGATCATCATCTTTGCGTGGTACCGCACCAGATCGTCGCTGGTCCGGGTTACCGTCACGCCAGAATCGAGCAACCGCGTTTCCAGCCGCCGCAGCTGTTGCTCTCCGCCACGGTTGGCAAAAGCCACCAACGCGCGAACAGAAATTCCCCGCGCCGCAGCCGACCGGATGGCTTCCTCAATCTGTTTTCGATCCAGGCGAAAAATCACAACCTCCACGGTCTTTTTTGCGCGGTTGATCGCGGTCAAAATCCAATTCACACCGTCATCAGGCTGTACCAGTACCTTCACGGGAAGTTCCTCCGTCGGTTGTTCCCTACCTGGCCTAAACTTGCTCGAAACGCCCGTCTTACGGATCCAAAGGCACAGGCTAGGTTCCCGTCGCGTAAGGCGACAATCGGTTCAACACAGTAGATTCCCCGATTGTCAGGAAGAGCGAAAAATCCCTACTTTGGGCCTGCGCATTCCGGGAGGAAAGACCATGGGTCGTAGTCGCGTCTTCGGGTTGTTTTTCCTGGCCTTCTTTTGGGCGGCAGTTTTTCCGCGTTCCGCCGGCCATCCTGCTCAGGCCGCTTTCACCACCGACGAACGCAAGCCAACGCCCCCTCCAGTCAAGCCCGTATCTATTGACGCCCTTTGGCACGATCCCGGCGAGATTCCGACGCTTGATCTGGCATATGGTGCCGGCGGCAGAGAGAATGCTCCGCGCGCGTCCGCGAGCTATTCCTTCGTTAAAGAAGACCTCGGGGGAACTTCCACCAAGTTTTACGTTAAGGACCAGGACGGCGTGGAATGGCTCGTGAAGGTCGGCGACGAAGCTCGCGGAGAAACCGCCGCCACCCGTTTCGTCTGGGCCATGGGCTATTTCGCCGATGACGATTATTTCGTTCCGAAACTGCACGTCTCGCACATGAGCGAACTTCATCGCCACAGCAAATCCGTCCACCCCGATGGCACTATTACCAACGCGCGCCTGAAGCGCAGCCGGAAAGATCAAAAGAAGCTGGCCACGTGGGCATGGTCCGATAATCCCTTTCAAGGAACCCGGGAACTGAACGGGCTACGCGTCATGATGGCCCTCATCAACAACTGGGACCTCAAGTCCGTTAACAACAAAATTTACGGTTCGAAGGATCACTCGAAACAGGACGAGAAGAAGCCGGCGTCGCAGGACCAGCAGAAAAAACTCGGTGACGGGAATGAAGCCGCCAAGGACAATGCCAACGTGCACTACGTCGTCAGCGATCTCGGCGCCAGCTTCGGCCGAACGGGCGCCTTCTTCAGCCGCTCGAAAGGCAAAGTGAAGGACTACACGAAAGACAAATTCATCCGCGCAACCACTCCGGAAACCGTCGATTTCGTCATGCGCACCAAACCGGGACGGATTATTCGCTTCTTCAAGCCTGGACATTCTCGGCAGCGCATCCAGATGGCCGCTACCGCCGAACATGTTCCTCGCGCCGACGCCAAGTGGATCGGCAGCCAGCTCTCCAAGCTGACCCCGGAGCAGATTCGTTCTGCATTCGAGGCCTCGGGATTTACGGCTAAAGAAACAGACGGCTACCTGGCCGAATTAAACAAGCGAATCGCCGAACTGAACGCTCTCTGACAACTCGCCGCGCTCATCGCTCGACCGGATCCGCCTTCTTCCAGGTCGCGGCGCCTTGGCCATTTGGCGGCTGCGATTGCGTATTGACCAACTCAGCGTATACGCCGTCGGATTCCATTAATTCAGAATGCGTGCGTTGCTCCGCGATCTGTCCGTCCTTCACCACAAAGATCGCGTCCGCGTTGCGAATAGTTGCCAAATGATGCGCAATCACAATACACGTTTTATTCTTCATCAACCGTTCAAGTGCTTCCACCACAATCGTTTCCGCCGAAGCGTCCAGGCTCGACGTCGGTTCGTCCAGAATTAAGATCGGCGCATCGCGCAACACCGCTCGCGCGATCGCAATTCGCTGCCGCTGCCCGCCCGACAAGTTCACGCCGCGCTCGCCGAGCAGAGTGTCATAGCCATTCGGCAGCTTGTCGATGAACTCCGCAGCATTTGCGATTTCCGCCGCTTTCATGATCTCCGCACGCGAAGCCTGCGGTTTCCCGTAGGCAATGTTCTCCCACACCGGCGCCCGGAACAGCAGCGTCTCCTGCAACACAAAACTCATCTGCCCCCGCAGCGAAGCCAGCTTGTATGACCTAATGTCTTTTCCATCGATTTTGATTGTTCCGCTGGTCGGATCATAAAACCGCGGGATCAAGCTGATGATGGTTGTCTTGCCCGCGCCGGTCGGCCCGACCAGCGCCGCCACCTGTCCCGCCTGGATCGCAAAGCTCACGTCTTTCAAAATCGGCTGTTCATCCTTATAGGAAAACGACACCTTCTCGAACTCGATGGCGCCCTTAAAGCCGGGCGCCGCCCGTGCCCCGAGCTTGTCTTTCACTTGGCTCTCTGTGCGCAGCACTTCCACTATTCGTTCGTAGCCCACAAATGCTTTCGACATGGTGTCCGTCAGTTTCGAAAGGTCGCGCATTGGCTTGTACATCTTGCCCAGGTAAAAAATAAAGACCACCAGCGAACCTGTCGTCATTCCACCGGAAAGCACCAGCCGCGCGCCATAACCCAGTACCAGGCAAGTCCCCGCCGCCACGATCACATCTACAATCGGCGAGAGCTTGGCCTTGATCGTCCGCGCCTTCAGGGCAATCTCTACGTTCTCCAGGCTCTGTGTTTCGAACCGCTCCTGCTCGTACTCCTCGCGCGAAAACGCCTTCACTACCCGTATCGAAGACAGCACTTCCTGCACGACCGAAACCAGCTCGCTCTCTTTCTTCCGCACCTCACGCGCAGCCTTCTTGATTCGCCGCGTGTAGTAAAACACCACCCCAAACAGTGGCGGCGCCACCGACAGCGCTATCAGCGTGAACCGCCAATTCAGATAAAACATCACGGTGATCATTCCGACCAGTGTCATCACGCTGACCACCGCTCCCAGCAGTGCTGTCACGATAAAACTCTGAATTGCTTCAATGTCGCCGGTTACGCGGCTGATCAAATCCCCAACACGCGCCTCATCGTGTTGTGACAGCGACAGGCGGTGGATGTGGTGATAGAGCGTCCTGCGCAAATCATGCGTAACCCACTGCCCCACGCTCGTCGTCAGATATTTCTCGGAGTAGGTAGTGATCCCGCCGATGATCGCAATCGCCGCCACCCCCACCACTGCCGCGTTTAGCACCGCCATGGGGTCATTTCCGGTAAGCTTGCTGACCGTGCCCGCCAGCCAGTCGGGCATCTGCTTCCCCTGCAGCACGTAGTCAATCACCATCTTCAGCGGCCACGGCTCCAACAAGTCGGCAGCAATCTCCCCCAGCACCGCCACAAATGCCAGCGAAATGGCGCGCCAATGCGGACGCAGCAATGTCGCGATTCCAAACGCCTCAGAACGGTTGCTCTTCTCGCCCTTTTTTTCGCTCATCGATGGATGGCCTGGCCAGCCGGGACCGCTCGGCTAAGAGGCAGAGTGCCGATTGAAAGACTGCTAGAGTTTGCCGCAGCCCGCCCAGCAGGTCATATCGGCAGAATCCTGCATACCTTGCTTGGAAGGGCGGGAACCGTCTTCCCGCTTGCGGCGTGGCCACAACCACAAGAGCCTCCCGCTTTGGAGGGCGGGACTTTCGGGGCACGCGGCACCGAACCAACGCCTGCGTAATGCATCATTTTTGGTCTAGATATTTACCCGAGAGAGCTCCCGATGAAACCTCTCGAAGCGCTCGGCCTGGCTCCCGGTGCCGGTTCTCTTTCAACCTCACCCTATACGTCTCAATAGCTACGCTCGGGCTTCTTCAGCGTTTTGCCTTCATCCACCCGCCGGCTTCGCTCGTATTCATCGGACCGTTTTGGGGATTGCCGCCGCCCTAGCTGGTCGATTTTTCGCCAACAATGTTTTTATCTCTATTCGATTTGAGACGCCGCCCGGTTGTCCGTCCGCCGCCGCCATCATCGCCTAGGTCACAACTTGCAATCTCGATGCACTCCTAACTGCAGATAGAAGCTTCAGGAATCGAGAGGTTAAGTGAGGATCGAAAATATCCAGGAATCCCACTCGGAGAATCAGTGGCGATTCAGCCGATCATCGAGAAGCAAAACCACACGGTAAAGAACTTCGGCACCATTGGCTACGTCTAGCCAAGAAGTGAATTCCTTCGGGGAATGGCTTATCCCGTCGGCGCTGGGGACGAAGATCATGGCTATCGGCGCAATCTTAGCAATTTGCTGGGAGTCCTGCCCCGCTTCGCTGGGTAGATCCATGGTGGGGAGGCCGAGCGACTTCGCGGCGTCACGGATGACCGCCTGCAGAGCGGGATCCGTCGGAGCTGGCTCCGTATCGTCTACTGATGTGCAGAGCGTCACGACGTTCTCTTCCTTGTCAATTTGCTTGAATCTCGCTTGAATATGCTCCCACATGCGATTTACTTTTGCGGCATCGAGATCGCGCAATTCGACAGGGAACTCAGCCCGGCCAGGTACGACGTTGACGGCTCCAGGTTCCGCTTTCATATAGCCGACCGTGCCAACTTGATGGCCGTTCTCCGCACGCACCGCCTCACGGACGGCGAGGACTTCCTTTGAAGCGGCCGCAAGGGCGTCTTTGCGGCGATTCATCGGCGTCGTGCCCGCGTGATTGGCGAAACCCGTGACGACGCAATTTGATCTCTTGATGCCTACGATCCCTTGTACGATCCCGATGGGGATTTTTGCTTCCTCCAGGTAAGGGCCCTGTTCGATGTGCAATTCGATAAACGCCGCCAGCGCCCCCTTGGGTATGCGGGCGTCAGTAAGACGAGACGGATCCTGACCGTAGCGGCGCAGCCAATCTGCGAGAGTCAGTCCGTGGTCGTCCTTGCGGTCGAGGATTTCGGGCCCCAGCAGTCCCGCGGCGACACCGGAACCCAGCGTGCCCAGGGCAAAGTGGTTGCCTTCTTCGTTCGTCCAAATGACTACTTCCAGTGGATGGCGGGTCAGCACTTTTGCGTCGTTGAGCGCGTGCATCACTTCGATGGAGCCCATACTGCCGACGTCTCCATCGAAGTTTCCGCCGTGTAACACCGAATCGATGTGCGAGCCGAAAAGCAATATTGGCAACTTCTCCGAGCCAGCGCGCCGGCCGAAGATGTTTCCCGCGGGATCGACGCGAACCTCCAGGCCTGCTTGCTTCATGAGACCAATGACATATTCGCGAGCGGCCATATCAGTCTCCGAAAAACCAATGCGAGTGACACCGCCTTCGGGATTCCGGCCGAATTCGCTTAATTTCTCAAGTGTTCCTTGCAAGCGTTGAGAGTCGACATGGCTCTTGGTAGAGCCGGTTCCTTGCGCTCGTCCAGGTGCGGCGAATGAAGCCATCCACAGGATGGCCAGCGCAACAAGAGAAGCGATTCGATTTACGTTCCCGATGGTCGTTCTAGGGTGCGAGTCTGACATACTGCTCCCCCACTTTCAGTGAGTGACCGGGGCGTGGATCAGCGCTCGCGCACACGGCGAACGGAAATTACCCGACAATCGAGCGCACCTTGTTGAATGTGAAGACGGTACCGGCGAGCCGTCGCGCCGTCAAGGCCGTTGTGCTCCGTAGGAGTGAAGAACTCAGACGAGTCGGCCAAATTGAAGTTGGGTGTTTCTGCAGTCGATTAGGCACACCTTCTCTGACGTCTGGTTTAGTACTCTTTCAATATATTTAGTGCTGGTTAGGGCCCGCTAGTTGTCATGCGAGCGCGGCGATTCTGGACGAGTGGTCGGGAAACAAGAAAATCTTTTTCATCCGCCAGGAGTCCGACTCACGTGCGCCCGCCGATCCACCCACTTGTCCCTATCTGAACTTATGCGAGCGGCGCACGGCACCGAGACGTAGGTTGACGGTACCAGGTGCCAGTTGGCGGGATTGGAGATGAGACCGATAGCGCAGCACTACTATTCCGTTGAGAGCCAAGCGAGGTTCCGAACAATACCAGTCAACGAACTCATCGAAGGCGTGACGATAACCCCGTTTGGCGTCTAGCCTGGTGAGGCTATTCAAGACTGAGGCTTTGGCTTGCTGAGGGTCTGGCCGGCGCAGGATAGATGATTTTGTGTTGACGCGTTTTCTTCGTGAGTACGGTTTCCGCTTCATGACCGATGACCTCCATGCCACCGATCAATGATTGGGTGATGGCGCGGCGGTAAAGTCAGAGTTGCCCGGCACTGGTCGTGGAATCGTAGCGGGCTTTGGGAAACATCTGATTTGCTTGCCCCCACGCCGCCGTGGCCGCAAAATGACCCGGGAGGCAGCCATGAAACCCGTGCGCTCTGTGACGACGGCATGCGTGCCCGGAATCATAACTCTCGCGACGTTTATGGTACTTCAAGGGCCGACCGCCATTTCTAGGGCCGCGCAGATGAGGAGTTCCCTTCAGCCCTTCGCGCAGCAGGTGCGCCAAGTCGAGACCACGCTTGCCTATCTTGGCCAGCCTCTGACCCAGAAGGACCACGAGGCGATTAACCTAGCCATCGCTGAGGCCGACGAAGCTGACGCGGTTCGACGTCTGGAGCAGATCCTCGACAATTACACACTAGCAATTGTGGAAATCAATCCCGAGAGCCGCGTCAAGGTGCAGGCGGGAGCGGCAAAAGCAGAGCTGGTTGAAAGCGGAACGCGAATTTTTCTGGTGAAGGTATTGAACAAAGCGGGGGTGACTTCGCGGCTCATGGCGGAAAGCCCAAACGCTGCTGCGATTTTTGTGCAGTCCGATGGGAGTCCGGAGCCGCTCAAGACCATCTTGCCGGCGGATACGCGAGACAGATGGATGGAGCTGGAACTCTACGACAGGGATCCGATGTCGCCGCGGCTTTCTGGTTTGCCGCTGGAATACCGGATTCTGACCAT
>DATMZI010000093.1:0-9322 GCA_035607085.1 Candidatus Eiseniibacteriota bacterium
GAGTGTCCGGCTTGTGGCCCGCGACGGTTCTTATCGGGCTGGCGGCCGCCGGGCATCAGGGATTTTCAGCGAACTTGTACACGTTGGCGTCAGACCTGTTCCCTACCCGTGCGGTGGCTTCGGTTGTCGGGATTGCCGGAATGGCGGGCGCGGTTGGCGGGATGTTGATCGCGCAGGTTGTCGGGCACGTCCTGCAGTGGACGGGCAGTTACGCGATTCCCTTCTTCATTGCGGCGTCGGTATATCTTCTGGCGTTGCTATGCATTCATTTGCTCAGTCCAAAGCTTAGGCCTGCAGAGATCGCGGCCGACTGACACGATTTATTTGGCCAGTCGCTACTGATTCACGCCACTGGCGAGGAAACCGCCGTCCACGGAAAGCACATGACCAGTGACGAAGCTTGCGGAATCCGAAGCGAGAAAGACTGCGGCTCCGACAAGCTCGTTGAGCTGACCAAAACGATGCATCGGGGTTCGAAGCAAGAATTCCTGGCCGCGCTCGGTGCCATCTAGCAATGCCGCGTTTAGATCGGTTCGGAAAACCCCGGGAGCGATGGCGTTTACGCAGATTCCGTGAGGGGCCCACTCAACCGCGAGGGATTTGGTGAGCGAGGCGACGGCAGCTTTACTCGCCGAGTAGGCGGCAACTTGAAACAGGCCGACGAATGAGGCCAATGAGGCGATGTTCACGATGCGGCCATAGCCGCGTTCGATCATGTGGCGACCAAAGACCTGGCAGGCGCGGAGGGTTCCGGTCAGGTTTGTCTCGACGATGCCATTCCATTCCTCGGATGAAACATCAAGCGAGGGAGTTTTCTTGGTGCGCCCGGCGCTATTGACGAGGATTTGCACACTTCCCAGAGCACCGCAAGTCGCATCCAGCAAATTCTTCAGGGAGGATTGGTCCGTAACATCAGAAGTGAGACTCAAGGACCGCCTGCCGAGTGATTCGATGGCGGCGGTGGCGGAGCGGACAAGTTCTGAGCGGCGTCCCGTCGCGACAACATCCGCCCCGGCGATGGCCAATCCTTTAGCTATCTCCAAGCCGATGCCGCTGGTGCCACCGATGACGACCGCCGTCTTGGTTTGAAGGTCAAGGTTCGGGTGACCCAAGAGATTTCTTCTCCTTGTTGATGCGACAATGCAGCAGAGATTCTACAGCGAGGATGACAATTCGCAATGCGAATCACCGACGCGAAAGTGATTGTATGCAGCCCCGGACGGAATTTCGTAACGCTGAAGATCTTAACCGAGGACGGAATATACGGTCTTGGGGATGCGACGCTGAACGGCCGAGAATTGGCGGTGGCCAGTTACTTGGCCGACCACGTGATCCCGCTGTTGATCGGGCGCGATGCCCGGCGCATCGAGGACATCTGGCAATACCTTTATAAAGGGGCGTACTGGCGGCGCGGGCCGGTAACGATGTCCGCGATCGCAGCGGTGGACACCGCCTTGTGGGACATCAAGGGGAAAGCCTTGCATGCTCCGGTATATCAATTGCTCGGTGGAGCGTCGCGCGAAGCGGTGCTGGTCTATGGGCATGCGAGCGGGGTGGATATCGAAGATACGGTCAAAGCCGTGGCCGGCTATCTCGCTCTCGGCTACCAGGCGATTCGCGCCCAGAGCGGAATTCCGGGCCTAAAGAGTACCTACGGGGTGGGCCGCGGGAAAATGCACTACGAGCCGGCTGAGTTAGACCGTCCGCCCGAGAATCTGTGGAGTTCCGAGCGCTATCTCAATTATGTGCCTCAGCTTTTTGCGCGGCTGCGGCAAGAATTTGGAGAAGAGGTTCATCTGCTTCACGATGCGCATCATCGGCTCACGCCGATCGAGGCGGCAAGGGCGGGCAAGGCATTGGAGCCGTACCATCTTTTCTGGCTGGAAGACCCCGTTCCCGCAGAGTTGCAAGAAGGATTTCGCTTGATCCGGCAGCATACCACCACACCGTTGGCGGTTGGCGAGGTCTTCAACACCGTTTACGACTGCCGGCAAATGATTCAGGAGCAATTGATCGACTACATTCGCACGACGGTCGTACATGCGGGCGGAATTTCGCACTTGCGCAAAATTGCCAGCCTGGCGGAGTTGTACCACGTGCGAACGGGCTCGCACGGCGCAACCGACCTGAGCCCGGTGTGCATGGCGGCGGCGCTGCACTTCGACCTTAGTGTGCACAACTTTGGAATCCAGGAATATATGCGGCACACCGAAGAGACCGATCGGGTCTTTCCGCATAGCTACACATTCGCCGATGGGATGATGTTCCCCGGGGATAGCCCGGGCCTTGGCGTGGAGATCGATGAGTCGCTGGCTGCCAAATTTCCTTACCGGCGAGCATATCTGCCCGTGAATCGAAAGCTCGATGGGACCATGCATAGCTGGTAATGGACCGCCTTCTCTGTAAACAAAATGTAAAGGCGCTCAGCGACCAGCTGGACTTGTCTGCATTCTGTCATGCTTCCGTCATATCTTCGTGAGAACCTGCTGTCTGGTCGAAAATCACGGTAGAGTGGCAATAGACGGATCCAAACTCGAGAATCCTCGATGGCGGACCCACCGATAAGGCATTGCTTGGTATCATGTAAGAAAATGCCAAAGGTCACCCGTCGAATTCGAAACCTGGAAGGTGAACGCGTGGAAACAGTGCTCGTGGTGGAAGACAGCCGACCCATGCAGAGGACGCTGCAGAGGCTATTCGAAGCCGATTCTCTGCATGTGGCCCTAGCGGGCGACGGGCCATCGGGGCTCGATACATTTCGCAAGCAGCCTCCCGACGCGGTAGTGCTGGACCTGAAACTGCCGGGCATGTCCGGCAAAGAGCTGTGCCGGGAATTCAAGTCGTTGGCTTCTTCGATCCCCATCGTCGTGCTCAGCGCAAATTCCGAGGTGGACGATAAGGTTCTGCTGCTGGAATTGGGCGCTGATGACTACATCACCAAACCATTCAGCCCGAAGGAACTGCTCGCTCGGGTGCGGCGCGCGATGCGACGCGGAAGTGTGAAGCCGCCCACGTTTACCGGCGTGCCGGTAAAGGCGACGAGCCACCAGCTGCTGAGTTTCGGCGACGCGCGTATTGACTTCACCAGCATGGAAGCGAGCCGGGCTGGCGTGCCGGTGGCCATGACAGCGCAGGAGTTTAAACTCTTGAAGTTCTTTGCATCGTCGCCCGGAATGGTGCACTCGCGGGACGCTTTGCTGAACGAAGTCTGGGGTTATCAGAATTATCCGTCCAGCCGCACAGTAGACAATCACGTCCTTCGGTTGCGTCAGAAGCTCGAACCCGACCCGACCACTCCGCGGTACTTTCTGACCGTCCACGGCGCGGGATACAAATTTGTCTTCGATGCTTCGAGCGCCCCAAGCAACAACTAATAGAAGCACCGGCTGAGCATGGCCCATCTTCCACTTCGCACGCAGCTTCTGGTCGCCACGGTGCTCATCATTTTTGCACTCACCGGAGCGATCCTTTTGATCGTCCGGCATACCGTCGGCACTCAAATCCAGAAACAAGTGCAAGAGGGGACGCAGGAATCGGTGCGCACATTCGAAAGTGTGCAAGGCCAGCGGGAAGCGCAGCTTTCTCGCGCAGCGGAAATGCTGGCCGACCTGCCCACACTGAAAGCATTGATGACTACCGACCATGCGCCGACGATCCAAGATGGATCGGAGACTTTCTGGAAGCTTTCGGGGAGCGATTTGCTGGTCTTGGCTAAACCGAATCGCCAGGTTATCGCGCAGCATGCGAACCAACCGCATTGGACTCTGGCGGCTTCGCAGAGGCAGGTGGAACGTTCGACTGCAGCCGGAGAAGATGCTTCCTGGTGGTATGACGACGGGCTGTTATATTGGGTTTTCCTCCGGCCGATCACTGCCGGGAGCGGCCCTACGGCGCAGCCGCTGGGATTGCTGGTGGTCGGTTACCAGGTGGATGCGACGGTCGCGCAACAACTGGCTGCTGTGACCGGGGGACAAATTGCACTGACCAGCGGAGACAAAGTAATTGCCTCGAATTTGCCGCCGACGGACGAATCGCAGCTGCAAAGACTCCTGCAAGACGGAGGGGACGGCGAGCGGCGTTCCGAATTGGCGCTCGAGACAGATCACTATGCGTCGGCGTCGGTACTGCTTCATGAGGCGCCGCCTTCCCCAATTCGCTGTTATGTAATGATGCCACTGGCACCTGTCAACGCCTTTTTGCGCCGGCTGAACCGTACGATTTTCATCTCTGGAGCCGCCGCTGTGCTGCTGGCAGCGCTTTTGTTTGGATTTGTGGCTCGAACGATTACTAGACCGCTGGACAACTTGGTAGCCGGTGTTCGGGCGCTGGCCACCGGTGATTTCCACTATTCCATCAGACCTGAAGGAAGCAGCGAAGTCTTTGAACTCGGTACGGCTTTCGCGCAAATGCGTGGCCAATTGCTAGCTTCGCAACAGCAGCGCATCGAAGCCGAGCGCATTGCCGCTCTGGCCAGGGCTTCCAGTTCAATTTCACATGACCTCCGCCACTACCTGGCGACGGTGGTTGCCAACGCCGAGTTTCTTTACGAAGCCGATCAATTGCACGTCGACAAAAAGGAAATCTACGACGAGATCAAAATGGCTTCGAATCAGATGACCGATCTTATCGATTCTCTGCGCGAGCTCTCCTCGCAGCGCAGCGCGATTTCGCCGGTGCCGTCAAACCTAACGCAAGCGATTCGGCAAGCGATTGAAGCGGTTCACGCCAAACCGGAGTACCGGGGCGTTCATATCGATCTGCGGGCGGAAGAGGACCTACCGGGAGTATTTGATCCCAAAAAACTGGAACGCGCACTTTTCAATCTATTGCTGAACGCTTGCGAAGCGACGGCCGAAACCAAGCCGGCAATTCACGTGGACGTGCGCCAGAATGACAGTCTTTTCGAAATTCGCGTGAGAGACAATGGGCCTGGAGTGCCAGACCCCATTCGACAAACGCTTTTCGATCCCTTCGTGAGCTTTGGAAAGCCCAACGGAACCGGGCTCGGGCTGGCCATTGTGAGTAAGATTGTGCAGGATCACGCGGGTTCAGCTGTCGTCGAACGTTCGTCAAGCGAAGGCACGACGATTCTGGTTAAGTTGCCTCGCGCCGAGCAACCCGCGGCCACATACTCCCAGATCAACGTTGCGTGAGTTTGTAAAACGCGAGGGGCAGATTCGAAGGCTAAGGCCGAGCGTAGTCAGTGTTCGGCGGCGGAGGGTAGTCCTGGCCATACTTGTTCTTGTGGGCGGCGGTGAAGTTCGGATTTTCCGCAACCTGGACAGCTGCCAGACTGCGAGTCGAGCCGGAGATGGTGACGATTCGCGTTAACTCTCTGAGGCTCTCCGGCAAGCCGCGTTCGGACCAATAGTGCAGTTCGTACTTTCCATCCGGGACATTTGCGATGGTCACTTTGCCGCTGGCGTCTGAAATACCGTAGTAAGGGGTATCTACGGAAACGACCACGGCGCTCATCTCCGGATGGATGTTACAAAACAGAAAGCTAACGCCAGGGCGGTCAAAGCGCACTGAATTGGTAGCGCCAGCTTCGTAAAGACCCAAATCGAAACGCTTCCCTTCGAAAAGCGAAAAAACGTTGTGAAAGAACGGATCGCGATTCGGAAACTCGACCACCGAACCAACCTGCACGACGAGAATGTGCGGTTCAAAGGTCTTGCGACTCTGGATCAACTTCTGTCGCTTTGACTGCTCTGTGTTCGGGCTTGCATGGTCCAGCGGTTTCAGCCAAACCACAACCTCTCCGTCGCCTCTAGGTACGGCCGCCTTATCCTTTCCGGGACTACCAACGTGGACCAGAGCCGTGACGCGGTCTTGGCTTGCCGCAGGGTTGGCGCTCAGACATAACGCTGCCCAGGCCAGGCAGCAGCATCGGACGATCAGGAGTTCTACAGTCTCGAGTGACACTAGAATATGTATCCGACAATTAAATTGATGTTGTTTGCCGAGTTAGCGTTGCTGTCCAATTTGAAAGTCTTCAGGTGTTTATATTCTATCGAAAAGATCAGGTCTGAACGCGGACGATAGATAAAATTGCCGAGAGTCGTAAGATTCTTGGAAAGCAGCGAGTTGAGATACATGGGATTATGGCTGAACTCGCGCAGACCGGATGAGAACGGGCTGTCGTTGCCAAAGGCGCCGTTCAGTTCGAATTTCGGGGCAAGTTTCAGTTTCAGCTGCGCCCAGCCTCCCATGGACGCAAGGCCATAAACTTCGGTGGCCGGATCGAAAAGTTGTCCATTCCAAAGTACGCTTTGGCCAATTGCGCCGCCCAGCCCACCGACCGCGCGACCACGATAAAACTGACCGGTAAATTCGACGAATCGGCCCAAGGGCACCAGCAGATCCGCGGTGCCGGCCCAACTATCCACGTTACGACCGAAGCCCCAGCCCTGGCGACCATAGTAACCACCGAGTCCGGCGACGATGTTTTGCCCGAAAGCCGAGCGGCTCCACGAAACGCGCGCTGCGTATCCAGGCTGGCCGGATGCTTCGCCCCAAGTCGAAGTGCGAGAGTAGATAAAGTCAGGCATATCGCCAGACAGAGTTTCGAGGATGCCCCCTTGCACGGTAAGTATGGATGAGTCAGAAACATGAAAGCGGTGCTCCACGCGAACCTGCGGCGTCCAGCCCCACAAATTTCCGGAGTAGGACAGCGCCGGAATCGCCAGAGCAGCATAGGACGTGGGCGTTAATGGGGAAAAAAAGAGGTAGTCCTGGCCGGCAATGACCGAAGTGTTGGTCCAGTCGAAGCGCACGGTTCCGGTTCGCAGGCGAACTAGCCCGGTGAGGTCGCCATTGGGCGCATGGGGGAAACCGCCGGCGAAATCGAAACGAATTTCGGCACTGGTCTTCGCTCCGGCAACGTCGGGGCCAAATGCTTGCAGACCAATCTGCGACTGCCGAAGCGAGCCTCCAAACGTGCCTCCGGTATCGAGGGGCCGCGCAGGAATGGCGATTTGCGGAATATCTTGATTGTCAACCGCTCCTCGATTCGTGAACAGATTGAACAGTGCCAGGCCACTCAGGCGCACGCGATATTTCGAACTGCTTTCGATTTTGGTTTGGCTCTGTTCTTTGATTTTTGCGTTGGCAAGCTCGAGATTTTCTTCAAGCAGCGAGAGACGTTCGTCCGAACTTTGCCCCGTGTCAGCAGGCCACGCTGAAGAGGCATTCGTGCTTGAAACGTCGTTAGCGTTACCGGCAGTTTGCGTTCGCCCGCCTCCCGTTTCACTGGCTCCCCCTGGTACAGCGACGCGTGCTCGGGCCATCGCCAACTGCGCTCGCAAACTCGCAGACTCCGCCGTTGCAGCCATTTCGTTTTTTTCCAGAGTTTGCACCCGGAGATTAAGACCTTGCACCTGAGCCTGCAGCTCTCGCACGAGTTCGCCGAGTGCCTTTACATCATCGCGGGAGGAGGGAACGGCGGATTGTTGGCTGCCGCTGTCGGCACTTTGACCGTGAGTTCGAATCGGGAACAGCATCAAAGCAAAGGCTGCCGAGCCAATGGCCAGAATCCTGGCGGAACGACCATAACCTTCCATAGCGGTCTCCTTCATGGGTAATTCCCGCGGTTTCGCCGAAGGGAAGAAAGCTCCGCCGGCAGACCGCTGTTGGCGCGCTACGCACGCTAATCTCTCTTGGTCGCCAGATGCGCTCTACTGTATCTTCTCCAATGCCTCCTGCATCAGGAAGGACAACGTCAGAAAAGAGCGCCGTCGTTTGCGACGGGCGTTCCTTTCCGCTGAGCTATGCGGAAGCCGCCTGCCGATTGCTTGCCAAACATCCGCAAGTCCATCATGGATCTGATGGGGCCAAACCTTCTGAAAACTCGGGGCTTGCACGTGGGCCGCGCGCGCCTCATGATGCAGTCAGAGTCTTCAATTTAAGCACACCGCCTTACGTCTTGCTCTCCGAGTTTTCTCGGGGAACCTCGTGTGAACGTGCTCCAATTGAACTTCGCTCTCGACTCCGTCCGATCCGGTCCGATGAAGCTCCTGACTTGCGCCGTGGAGTTCCGTCGCCGGCAGCACTCGCGCGAACACGCCAGAAACCGCCCCTCTCGCCAACCAAAGCGTGTACCTCCGCGAGCCACGCGTTGATTCGGTCGATTCCCCCGGATGACAGAGGCGATTGATTCACAGCGAACGCTCGCTCGAAAAGCTTGTCAATGCTCTTGGCATCCTCTGGGGAATCTCGAACAAATCGATCGCGTATGTCTGAGACCACTCTAGCGAGGCAAGCCATTTGTTCAGGGGGCAGCCACGTTTCGAATTGGACCTCGCGATCAACACCGGCATCCGTAAGGGCAGTCAGTACGGGCTGACGTGGGACATGGTAGACGGGGAAGGTCGGACGTTGGACATCCCGCGAACGAAGAACGAAGAAGCGATCCACGTTCCCTTAAATGACGCTGCGATAGCCGCCCTTCAGGTTGTGCACGCGCGGGGCGACGGGAAAGGGCGTGTGTTTCAGTCGGAGAAAACGGGAGAGCCGCTCGAAAATGGGCGGCATTGGTTCGACGACGCGGTAATCGAAGCAGGAATTAAGAACCTTCGCTGGCACGACTTGCGACATACTTTTGCGAGTCGGTTGAGGATGAAAGGAACGCCACTAGAGGATATCGCGGATCTTCTGGGGCACAAGAGTTTGACGATGACAAGACGGTACGCGCAACTGGGGCCGAACAAACTGCATGGTGTGGTGTCCCTGCTGGGAGCAACAACCACCACAACAGCCACCAGCAAGAGTGCCCCGCTACCGACTGTCGCGCAAGTTGCTGTGCAATAAAGAGTTTAGGGGCGTAGCTCAGTGGTAGAGCAGCGGCCTTTTAATCCATCCTGACGCATCTGCACCGCGCTGCAGCAATACGAACCATCGCGAAATTGCCTGTGGTTATACCGATTTCCGGGAAGTCCGATCTGCACCATTCCGCAGGTTTCCGCCCGGAAGAGCAACACGAATAGCACCACAGTAGCACCACCAAATCCCTTGAAGGCTGGCAGATCAGTGACGATCCTGGCCGTCCCGACCTGCGCCGGTAAGACGATTCATGGGAATTCTTCCGTGGTGCTTCCTTTCCCTGCAAAGCGTGCCCATCCCAGCTGTCTCATTTCAAGGGTGCCCTCGAGGCAGGTTGGCGGGAGGCCCGAGTTGTCCGGCACCGAGAACAAGCGATAACGGGGACACCTTCGGAGCCTGCGGACCTTCTCCACTTTTTTTTAATTTTTTTCCAGCCGCACAGGATCAGATCGTGCGCCGGCCAGGGTACTGGGACCCAAGTTACCGATAATCCGACACCCAT
>DATMZI010000096.1:0-77515 GCA_035607085.1 Candidatus Eiseniibacteriota bacterium
GGAGCGCTGAAGCTTGACGGACTCGAACTGCGTGTGGACCCGCGAGCGGAGTGGAACCAGATGTACCACGAAGTGTGGCGCATCGAACGAGACTTTCTCTATGACCCGCACTCGCACGGGCTGGACGTGAACGCGGCGGAAAAACGTTATGCGCCGTACCTGAAGGGCGTTGGAGGCCGCAACGACTTGAATCATCTGTTCACGGAAATGCTCGGCGAAATCACCGTAGGCCATATGTTTATTTTTGGTGGCGACGTCCCGAAGGCGCCGAAGGTGAATGGCGGACTGCTGGGAGCCGACTACAAGATTGAGAACGGCCGCTATAGATTCGCGCGCATCTACAATGGCGAGAACTGGAATCCCGAGCTGCGTGCGCCGCTGACCCAACCGGGCGTCGATGTAAAGGCCGGTGACTACCTGCTGGAAGTGAACGGCGTGAATGTCCAGCCGCAGACGGAGGTATACCGGTATTTTGAAAACACTGCAGGCAAGCAAGTGCGGATCAAGGTCGCCGCAAACGCGGATGGCAAAGATGCTCGCGAAGTGACGGTGGTGCCGGTGGATGACGAATTTCCGTTGCGCAATCGAGCCTGGGAAGAAGACAACCGCCGCAAAGTGGACGAATTGAGTGGCGGAAAGGTGGCGTACGTTCACGTGCCGGACACTTCCGTGGGCGGATATTTGAACTTCAACCGTTTTTATTTTGCCCAAGTGAGTAAACAAGGCGCCGTCATTGACGAGCGCTACAATCACGGCGGCTATATCGCGGACTACATCATTGATTTGCTGGAGCGGCCACTGCGTAACTGCGCGATTTCACGCGAGGGCGAAAAATTCTGCTCACCGCTTGGGCAGATTTACGGGCCCAAGACGATGGTAATCAACGAAATGTCCGGCTCTGGCGGCGATGCGCTGCCGTGGATGTTCAAGCAGGACAAGATCGGGCCGCTGGTTGGCACGCGCACTTGGGGCGGCCTGGTCGGCATCTACAATTACCCGCAACTGATGGACGGCGGCGGCGTTACCGCGCCGCGCGTGGCGATTTACGGACTGCACGGCGAATGGGAAGTGGAGAACCGCGGCATCGCGCCGGATATTGAAGTGGAGAACGATCCGGCTTCAGTCGCGGCGGGCCATGACGCGCAACTGGAAAGAGCCGTCGAAATTACGCTGGAAGCGCTGAAGAAGCATCCTGTGGTGATCCCAGATCACCCGCCATACCCGAATTATCACCAGAAATAGCGCAGGGCCGCATTAGGGTGAAAACGTTTTGAAAGCGGTCGGGTCGCCTGAACCAAAAGGCGACACACGTCCGCGCCGTGCTATTTTTACCTATACATGCCGGAACTGCCCGAAGTTGAAACCGTCGCGCGCGGATTGCAGGCTTCCGTAGCGGGCCGCCGTATTCTTTCTGTCGCGTTCGGCAAAACCGACTTCATTGACGATCCAGTCGCCATCGAGCGCGAATTGCCTGGAAGGGCGATTACTCGCATCGAACGGTTCGGGAAATTCATGCTGCTCAAGCTAGGCAAATCCGCAGCGCCGGCTCAGCCCGGATCGCCAGCCGACGAGAATGCGCCAGTGGAACTCTCTGAGGCTTTGCTTGTGCATCTGGGCATGACCGGCCATCTCGCGCCGCATTTTCCGGAGCAGCCCCTCACGAAGCACACCCACGTGACGTTTAGGCTGGACGACGGCCGGGAACTCCGTTACACCGATGCGCGCCGGTTTGGTCGTATGGCTTATCTGTCCGGTGCCGCGCTTACCGCGGAACTCGAAAGATTTGGAGCGGATCCCCTGCACGTTAGCCCTCAGGAATTTACCCAACGCATCCGGGCTAGCCGTTCGCGCATCAAGGCGCTGCTGCTCGATCAAACCGTGCTGCGGGGCGTCGGCAACATTTATGCGGATGAAGCACTGTGGAAAGCGAAAATTCATCCTGCCGCGCCGGGGAATCGCCTGAGCGCACGACACGTGGCAAAGCTGCGCCAGGCGCTGAAGCAGATTCTTCTGCGCGCTATCGAATTGCGCGGATCGTCCATCTCCGATTTCGTTGACAGCAATGGTGACTCGGGAGAGTATCAGCAGCACCATCGCGTCTACGGCCGCGAAGGGAAGAGCTGCTATCGCTGCAGTGCGCTGATTCGTCGTGTGATCGTTGCCGGGCGCAGCAGTCATTTTTGCGCGCGCTGCCAGCCAGCGCCGCGCGGGTCGCGCCGCGGACCTCGTCGTCCGCAAAAAAAGACGAAACCCGACCGAGCCCGCGCGACGTCGAAGTGATAGTTGGCGCGGTGGGTGTTCAGAGCGCCATGAATTAAGGCCATTCGCGAGTGCGATCCAAGCGGTTCTAAGGCGAAGGTGAGGGTGAGAATGCGTTTCCATCGAGTGGTGGCTGTGTGCATGATTGCGCCAATGGCGCTGCTGGGGATTGCCGCACGAAGAGGTTTCGCGGCCTCTCCCGACGGCGACACCAATGCGCTGGCCGCCGCCGACGCGCAAATCCTCGCCGAGGTACGCGATCACAGCGAGGCGATGCAAAATCTCGAATATATTTCCGACAGCATCGGCCCCCGTCTCACCGGTTCGCCGCAGCTTAAGCAGGCCAACGATTGGACCGCAGAGGTCATGAAAAAATACGGCTTGGTGAATGTGCACCTTGAGCCGTGGACGATCGAACATTCCTGGGCGCGCGGCACCGCCACAGCGCGCATCGTTGCCCCCACGGAGCACCCACTCACCATCGCCTCGGCCGGATGGGCGCCCGGCACCAAGGGCACGGTTCGCGGCCCGGTCGTTTTTTTCGACGCGAAGACCAAAGACGACTTCGCCAAATACAAAGGCAAACTCAAAGGCGTTATGGTCATAACTTCTGAGCCGCAGCCGCTTTCTCCGCCGCGTGCCGAAGATGCCAACGCCGAATACGTCCGTCCCCTGCAGGCGCCACCCCCGCCACCGGGCCAGCCACCTGCTCCCTCGCCCTTTGCCGCGCTGATTGAATTGGGCCGCGCGCGCAACGAATTCTTCAAGGCCGAAGGTGTGGCTGTCGTACTGCGCGATTCGAACAAGCCGCATGCGCTGCTCAACATGACCGGCGTCGGCGGCGAAAAATTCGACATCGGCCCAATTCCGAATGCTTTCATCACCGGTGAAGGTTATCGCATGATCTGGCGCCTGCTGAAACGTGGCCCCGTCACGCTTGAAATTGCGATGACCAATTCTTTCAGCGACCAACCCACCGAAGTCTTCAATACGGTCGGCGAAATTCGCGGCACGGAAAAGCCCGACGAAGTGGTAATCCTCGGCGCGCACCTCGACTCCTGGGATCTCGGCACCGGCTCAACCGACAATGGCACCGGCTCCGCCGCCGTCCTCGAAGCCGCCCGCGCCCTTGCCAAGTCCGGCGTCAAGCCCAAGCGCACCATTCGCTTCGTTCTCTTCACCGGCGAAGAAGAAGGCCTAGTCGGCTCGAAAAAATACGTGGAAGCCCACAAAAACGATCTCGACAAGATTTCCGCAGTGCTCGTCCACGACACCGGCACCGGCCGGGTCCTGACGCTGGGCTTGCACGACAACTATCAAGCCCGCGAGATCGTAGACCAAGTCCTCGCGCCGCTCTCCGAACTCAAGCTTCTCGAACCCAGCATGGTCCGCACCTTCGGCACCGACCATGCGTCGTTCGACGATGCAGGAGTCCCCGGTTTCTGGTGTATCCAAAACGGCGCCGAATACTCCAAGACGCATCACAGCCAGTCCGACACCTTCGACAAGGTCTGGAAAGACGATCTGAACCAGGGCGCACAAGTTCTCGCTGCCTGGGCCTATAACACCGCCCAGCTTCCCGACAGGTTGCCGCGCCGCCCGCTCGCTCCGAAGCCGGCCGAAGCATCCGGCGCTGCACCGGCGCCACAGCCTTCCGCTCCGGCGCCCGACCCCGTCGCCGAAATGGACGCCAAGCTCATCGCGCAAGTCAAAGCCGACCAGCCGCAGCTGCAGTCCGATCTTTCTTATCTAGCTGATCGCATCGGCCCGCGTCTCACCGGCTCGCCCAAACTCGATCAAGCCAGCCACTGGACGCTCGATCAATTCAAAGCGCTCGGCCTCGATAACGCGCATCTTGAGCCCTGGACCATTCCTAACGGCTGGACACGTGGTCCCGCGTCCGGGCACGTGATCGTGCCGACCGAACAAGCGCTTACGCTCGCTTCCAGCGGCTGGACGCCTTCCATGAAGGGCCCCGCGCGCGGCCAGGTTGTCGGCATCGGCATTCAGAAACTGGAGGACTTGAAACAATACTCGGGCAAACTCAAGGGAGCGATCATCCTGCTCGATCGTCCCGGCGAAACCGAGCCACCCTCCAATCCCATGCTGACTCCATTTGCGGAAAGCAATTTGCCACTCGATCATCCGAAGAATATGGCGCTGCAGGATTTCCGCGGCCGCTTCCGCCTGCTGCAGGACGAAGTGAAGTTCCTGAAAGAGGAAGGCGCCGCCGCCGTCCTCATCGCTTCTGAAAAATGGTTCGGCATGATGAATATGGGCACCGGAATGTCCCGCCAATACCAGCCGGGTGTTCTCCCTTGCGCCTACATGGCGCGGGAAAGTGCCGCGCTGCTCTGGCGGCTGCTCGATGCTGGTCCGGTCGAGGCCGAAGTGAACATCGAGGGCACACTCACCGGCAAGCCCGTGACCGTGTACAACACCGTTGCCGAAATCAGGGGCACGGAAAAGCCCGATGAAGTCGTCATCATCGGCGGCCATCTCGATTCCTGGGATCTTGGCACCGGCGCCACCGACAACGGCACGGGCTCGATGGCCGTGCTTGCCGCCGCCCGCGCACTCGTGAAATCGGGCGTCAAACCCAAGCGCACCATCCGTTTCATCCTCTTCACAGGTGAAGAGCAGGGCCTCAACGGCTCCCGCGCTTACGTCACCGCGCACCAGGACGAAATGAGCAAAATTTCCGGCGTCCTCGTCCACGACACCGGCACCGGCAAAGTTCTCACTATCGGCCTGATGCACAACTACGCCGCTCGCGAAACTCTGGACCGTGTCCTCTACCCGCTCGCGAAAGAAAAATCTATCGGCCTTGCCGAGCCCAGCCTGCGCAGCGAAGGTGGCAGCGACCACGTTCCTTTTGACGGCGCCGGCGTCCCCGCTTCGTGGTGCATCCAGGAAGTGGCCAACTACGAAAAAGACCACCATTCGCAAGCCGACACCCTCGATCGGGTCAAGTGGGACGACCTCGCTGAAGGTGCGCAAGTGCTCGCCGTTTACGCGTACAACGTGGCGCAGCTTCCTGAGATGTTGGCGCGCAAGCCGGCCAAGCCAGCTTCTGCCGAGAACCGCTGAAACCAGAAGCAAACTCTGTCACCGCAGGATCTCGTAAGCTTCATGTAGCGTCTGCAGAGTCGAGGACGCAGCCTATGCGAGCCGTAATCCAACGCGTCAGCCAGGCGAAAGTCACCGTCAACTCGGCCGTTGCCGGCGAAATCTCGCACGGCCTAATGATCCTTCTCGGCGTCGGGCGCGAAGACACTCCTGCTGTCGCCGCAGCGCTCGCCGAAAAAGCCGCCAACCTTCGCATCTTCGAGGACAAAAACGGGAAAATGAATCTCTCGCTGCTCGATGTGAAAGGCGCCACGCTGGTCGTCTCACAATTCACATTGTATGGCGATGCACGCGGCGGACGCCGCCCCAGCTTCATCGCTGCGGCTCCTCCGGAGCAGGCCAAAGCACTTTACGAGTCTTTTTGCGAGGCGTTGCGAAACCTCGGTGTCACTGTCGCCACCGGAATATTTCAGGTAATGATGTCCGTGGAGTTGGTGAACGAAGGCCCCGTCACCATCCTCCTCGACTCCGAAAAGAGTTTTTGATCCGTATGTCCAGGCGCATCTGTCTGCCGCAATCGGCCCGGCGATACCTCGCGTCGCCATCCCAAGCAAATCTGCCTGCTGCAGACGCAGCTCCTGGCGCACATCCATGCCGATGTGCTTATTGCTATCCATTAGGGGCGTTCTTTCTGAAGTCTACGTGCAGGGTCTGGAATCCTAAAGGCTTTCTCGGTCGTTGACTCTAGCGCAGCGCGACCTGAGAACTTTGGCGATGGCGAGATAACTGCGACACCGCTTCCTTGAGACACAGCGAGGATCCCTCCTGATCCTTGCTCCGTTCTGCTAAACTTCTTCGGAGCTTTTCCGAGACTCGCCCGAAACTCCCCATTTGCATGGCTGCCCTAGCCTCCAATCTCACCATTCGCAGAGCACGGCTCACGGACGCTCCCGCGGTCGCAGAACTCAGCGGACAGTTGGGCTATCCGGCGCAGCCAGATGAAATGGCCGCGCGCCTTGCTCACTTGATCCGCCATCCGCGTTTCGGGAGCGTTCTGATTGCCGAAGCTCCCGAGGGCCAGGTGATCGGGTGGATGCATGTCAGCGTTACGCCGCTCCTGGAAGCTCCCCTGCGCGCGGAAGTGAACGGCCTGATTGTCGGCGAAGGGCAGCGCAGCAGCGGCGCCGGCGCCAAACTTCTGCAAGCCGCCGAGGCGTGGGCCAGATCCAAAGGCTGCGCGAGTATGTCAGTTCGTTCCAACGTCTTACGCGACCGCGCGCATGCCTTCTATCTCCGTAACGGCTACGAACACTACAAAACCCAGAAAGCTTTCCGCAAAGCGTTGTAACCGGCAGGCGAAGCCTGTTCCCACTGGAATTAGGCTCTTTAGCAAATCCTATCGCTCTACGATATAATAGTCTTATGAAGCGCATCAGTCCCTCCGAATATCAGGCTATGGCCGAACTCCGCTTCCGGATCCGTCTTTTCCTCCGCGAAGGCGACGCAGCCGCCCGGTCCGCAGGACTCGAGCCGCAGCAATACTTGCTGCTCCTCGCCATCCGTGGTCTTCCGGAAGGTTCCTCGGCGAAAATCCAGGCCCTGGCCGACAGCCTGCTCATCCGTCATCACAGCGCTGTCGAGTTGGTGGACCGTCTGGAAAAAAATGGCTACGTAAGGCGCAACCGTGGCAAGGAAGATCGCCGCGAAGTTCTGGTTTCGCTTCTTCCCAAGGGCCAGCGCGTCCTTGATCGCGTCATACAGCAGCGCATCAGTGAACTGCGCAGCGGCGGCCGCCAGCTCATCCGCGCCTTGGACGCCGTGCTCAGCAACGGCAAACGCTGAACGGGATTACGCAGCCAAATCCTTCAACAAACGCCGGTTGCCCGCCGGGGCTTACAAGGAGAAACGAGTTCGTGCCGACAAAACTGTCAAGAAGAGAAACTTCCCCGAACCATTCCTCCAGCCCTTCCTGGGAAACCCTCGGTGACTTCACCACGACGTTGCGCGTGCTGCCCATCTCGGGTTTGGCTATCCTGATTGGCGCTGTCTGCGCATTTGTCGCACTGGCCCTGCTGCGCCTGATTGGACTCTTCACCAACCTCTTCTATTACGGTCGCTGGAGCTCCGCGATGGTTTCGCCCGTTGGCAATCATCTCGGCTGGTTCAGCGTGCTGATTCCCGTGGCCGGAGCTCTGATCATCGGAGTCATGGCGCGCTACGGTTCGGAACGAATTCGTGGCCACGGCATTCCCGAAGCCATCGAAGCGATTTTGATGAACGGCAGCCGCGTCGAACCCAAAGTGGCGTTGCTCAAGCCGATTTCCTCCGCGATCTCCATCGGTTCGGGCGGCCCGTTCGGCGCCGAAGGTCCGATCATCATGACCGGCGGCGCGTTCGGTTCAATGATCGCGCAGCTGTTCCATCTCACTGCTGCTGAGCGAAAAACCCTGCTCGTTGCGGGAGCCGCAGGCGGAATGTCGGCTACTTTCGCTTCGCCTGTCGCCGCCGTGCTCCTTGCCGTGGAACTTCTACTGTTTGAATGGAAACCGCGAAGCTTGATTCCCGTCGCGCTGGCCAGCGCGGTTGCTGCCGTCTTGCGCCGCTACCTCCTCGGCTTCGGACCACTCTTCCCAGTTCCCGAACATCCTTTGTTCATCGGACCAAAAGCATTAATGGCATGCGTTCTCGTCGGACTCCTGGCGGGCGCGCTCTCCGCTCTGCTGACGCTTTCCGTTTACGCCGCGGAAGATTTCTTTCAGCGGATTCCCATTCACTGGATGTGGTGGCCCGCTATTGGCGGCCTGGCTATCGGTTTAGGCGGTTTGATTTTTCCGCAAGCGCTCGGCGTCGGTTACGACACCATCGGAAATTTGCTGCAAGGCAGCGTCACGACAAAGGTCATTCTCGGTGTTCTGCTCGTCAAATGGTTCATCTGGGCGGTTTCGCTCGGCTCGGGAACGTCGGGCGGCGTCCTCGCGCCCTTGCTGATGATGGGTGGCGCGCTCGGGGGCCTGGAAGCTATGTTTCTTCCCAACGAAGGCGCAGGATTTTGGCCGCTGGTCAGCATGGGCGCCATTCTTGGCGGCACCATGCGATCGCCGTTTACCAGCATCATTTTTGCCTTTGAATTGACACACGATGCCAATGTATTTCTGCCATTACTGGTGGGCAGTGTCGTCGCTCATGCTTTCACGGTGCTGACACTGAAGCGTTCCATCCTTACGGAAAAGGTCGCTCGCCGCGGCTACCATGTTAGTCGTGAATACTCCATCGACCCACTCGAGCTTCTCTTCGCTCGTGAAGTCATGCGCACCAAAATTGCCGCGCTATCCGCGACCAGCACCCTGCGCGAAGTGCAACGCTGGCTTCGTGCTGACCACCGGCAGAAGCAGCGCTTGCTGCCGGTGGTAGACGGCGACGGCCGTCTCGCAGGCGTCGTCACCCGCGGCGCCATTCGCGAACAGATCGAACTCGGAGGCGAATCATCGCTTAACAAGTGTCTGTCTGAGCTCGCGCAATCCTCCTTCGTGGCCGCATATCCCGATGAGCCGCTGCGCATCGTGGTACATCGCATGGCAGAAAAAGGAATTACTCGTCTACCCGTCATCGAACGCGATTCCCGCAAGCTCCTGGGGCTGCTTTCCCTTGACGATCTGCTAAAAGCCAGATCCCGTCACCTCGAAGAAGAGCGTCATCGCGAGCAGACGCTGCGTTTCCCCTTTTCCGGTGGCGGCACATCAGCCGATTCCGGCGGCACGATCGCAACCGTACAATCTGGCAGTTCGGAGAGTCTGCTGCAGAAAGTCTGAGCATGGCCACAACTCCGGCGAAGAGGATTTGGCAATTGCGGAGTTAACGCTTTTCGCGGGTTTCTCTCCGGGGGCGAAGATCAAATCTTGCCTATTTTACGAAGTTTTGGCGGAAGTTTTGGCGCATCAGGACGGCATTCCGTTGCCGTTGCCCTAACCGCGCACCGCGGAAGGCAATCGGCAGGTTTTGCGCGCGATGAGTCCTGCCGCGGAAGTTCTGCGGGCCAACCAGAAACTAAGCCAAGCGCTACGGACGATCGAGGCGAGCGACCTTCCTTAGGATCACCATCTCAGAACGACAGCGGTCGTGCTAGATTCTAGCGGCGATGCGTCTCGCCTCCCTTCGCCCGATCCAACTGAGTTTTGCCGACACAGACTGCAGTCTGCGCGTGGTGTTCGCGAAATCCTATGGTTTTTATTCGCCGAAGTATTTCCTGCACCGGGTATTTTGCTGGATTACTCTGCTGTTCCTGAGCGTGCCGCTAGCTTCCCTTAGCGCAAAAGCCGAAACCGGCCGCGAGGGCTGGTTGCGCTACAAAGCTAAGAGCGCGGCGGAGAAGCAACCGTACATATCCTTGCCAAAGGACATCGTGGTGGTGGGCGATTCGCCTGTGTTGATTTCCGCGCGACAGGAATTGATTCGCGGTCTCACGTCGATGCTGGGTGTCAAATTCCGCATAACGGACGAGATGCCGCGCGGCGCGATCTTCCTGGGACGCAGCTGGTCGATGAACAAATTGCTGCCCGATTTCCAGCCACGAGCGGATGTTTCCGAGGAGGGCTTTTGGTTGAACGCGCGAGAGACTCACGGCGAACCGCGCATCACGATTGTGGGTGGGAGCGACCGTGGTGTGCTGTATGGCGTGTTTGCGTTGCTCGGCAAGATTGAGCGCGGGGAAGATATTTCCGCGCTCGATGAAGTAGAGAATCCCCGCGCAAAGGTTCGCTGGGTCGACCAGTGGGACAACCTGGATGGCACGATTGAACGAGGCTATGCGGGCGCATCGATCTTTTTCGAAGGCGGGAAAGTGCGCGCGGACTTGACGCGAGCGTCGGATTACGGGCGGCTGCTCGCTTCGGTTGGCATCAACGGCTGCAACGTGAACAATGTCAATGCGAACCCGCGAACCTTGCAAAGCGATTTCCTGCTGCAGGTTGCACGAATAGCAGGTGCGTTTCGGCCGTGGGGAGTGCGGCTTTCGCTTTCGGTGGATTTGAGCAGTCCGAAAACGATCGGTGGACTCGATACGTTTGATCCGCTCGATCCAAGGGTTGCAGCGTGGTGGAGCGCCAAAGCCGATGAAATTTACGGGCTAATTCCAGACTTTGGCGGATTTACGGTGAAAGCCGACTCCGAGGGGCGGGTAGGACCTTCCTCCTACGGAAGAACACCTGCCGATGCGGCGAATGCAGTTGCGCTTTCGCTCGCGCCTCATGGCGGAGTCCTTTTTTACCGTGCGTTTGTGTACAACCGCAATCTGGATTGGCGCGATCCGAAAGCGGACCGCGCGCGAGCCGCGTACGACATCTTTCATCCGCTGGACGGAAAATTCGACGACAACGTCATCATTCAGATCAAGCATGGACCGGTTGATTTTCAAGCGCGCGAGCCGGTTTCGCCCCTGTTCAGCGGCCTGGAAAAAACAAACGAGGCCATCGAGCTGCAAGTCACGCAGGAATACACCGGCCAGCAGCGGCACTTGGTATACCTCGCGCCGATGTGGAAAGAGGTCCTCGATTTCGATTTGCGCGCGGGTGCCGACAAGACCCCTGTGAAAGATATGGTTTCCGGGAAAGTATTTCGTCGCCCCTTCGGTGGATATGTCGCTGTTGTGAATGTTGGAATGGATGAGAACTGGCTGGCGCATCCGTTTGCAATGGCGAATTTGTACGCCTACGGCCGGCTGGCTTGGAACCCGGATTTGAGTCCAGGTGAAATGTGCGAAGCGTGGGCGCGGCTTACCTTCGGAAATGATCCCACCGTTGTGAAAACCGTCAGCGAGAGTGCGATGAAATCGTGGCGCACTTATGAAAATTACACGGGGTTTCTGGGAACGCAGACGCTAACGGACATTACTGGCAGCCACTATGGGCCGAATATCGAAAGCTCGGAGGAGAACGGTTGGGGGCAGTGGCACCGCGCAGACCACGTGGGGATCGGGATGGATCGGAGCGCAGCGACGGGAACGGGATTTGCGGGGCAATATCAGCCGGGTATCGCGAAGATGTACGAGTCGGTGGCCACGACTCCGGATGAGCTGATGCTGTTCTTTCATCATGTTCCGTACGCAACGAAACTGCATTCGGGAAAGACAGTGATTCAGTATGTCTACGATTCTCATTACGAGGGCGCAAACGAAGTTGCGGAGTCTGTGCGCGATTGGAAAACGCTGAAAGGAAAGATTGACGATCAGCGATATAGCGATGTGCTTTCCCGGTTGGAGTATCAGGCGGGCCATGCAATCGTCTGGCGCGACGCCATTTGCAATTATTTTTTGCGGCTCTCGGGAATTCCTGATGCGAAGGGCCGCGCGGGAAGTTTTCCGAACCGAATTGAAGCAGAGAATATGGCGCTGAGCGGATATGTTCCGGTAGAGGTGACGCCGTGGGAGAACGCCTCTGGCGGGAAGGCAATCGAGTGTTCTGATGCGAAAGGCTGCTCGGCGTCGTTTCGGGTTTCCGGTGAACCCGGAAAATACGAAATCGACGTGCAGTATTTCGACCAGAACAATGGCAAGTCACGGTTTCGCGTTTTGGTGAACAATAACAAAGTGGATGAGTGGGCGGCGGAGGATTGCTTGCCCGCGAAGAAGATTGGCGGCGACTCGTCTACGCGACGGCGAATTTATGAGCTGCCATTGCAACCTGGGGACGAGATCCGGCTCGAAGGAGTCCCGGACGGCCAGGAGAAGGCAGGACTTGACTACGTCGAAATCTTCCCCAAATGAAGACTGGAACCAACGCGCCCCTCCCTCCTCTTATCGTGAGTCGTGGACGAGCAGGGACATTTGGCCGCGGTGCACAGCGCGTTTTACTCCCCGCACATGACCGATCCATGGCCGATGGGAGCGTTGCTGGCGGGAATGCCGAGCGCGACGTCGAAACCGGCGGGCTTTGTGGCTACGGAGTGGCCATACCACAAGATTCAGCGACCGGGGGAGGCGTTTGGGATGCCGAATGTGGGAGGGGAGGCGGCGTCGGGCGGCCTGCGCGGAAACATCATGCGGGCTCCGGGGCAGCGGCAGCAGGGTTTTGCGCTCGAAAGGTTCCTGAATGAAGCAGCGGCCGCGGCCGGGATGGATCCGATTGAATTCCGGATTGCGCACACCACGGATTAAAGGCTGATCGATATTTTGCAGGCGACGGCGAAGGCGGCGCGGTGGGAAGCACGCCGAAGGAACTGACTGGGCGAGGCGTGTGCTTCCATCGTGCGGTCCAATGCGTACTCGGTGGGCATTGCGGAAGCAACGGTGGCACCGGCGACCGGTGCGGGTGACAAAATTCACGATTGGGTGTGAACACGGGAAAATCATCAATCCGCGGCAACTGGAGCGGTGTATGAAGAGCGGGGTGGTGATGGGATTGAGCGAGGCGCCGAAGGAAGAGGTTACATTTGATCGATCGAAAGTGAGGAGCACCAATTGGAGCCGCTACAAAATTTTGATGATGGAAGAGAAGCCGGAGATTCAACTGGTAACGATTTCGCGGGACGATAAGGGATTCGTCGGCGGGTCCGAGGCGGCGAATGCAGTTGTGCCGGGCGGCAGTGGCTGCAGCATCGTTTGAAGCGACCGGAGTGTGGGCGCGCAGGATACCGCTGACGGCGGGGTATGTGAAGGAGTTGCTGCAGAATGGCTGAGATGGTTACTGGCGGTTGATCCAGCGGCGGAATACGAAAACCAGGAGGCCGATGCCGAGGATTAGGCCGGCTACGGTGAGTTCGAATTCCATGTAGTAGGACATTGGAAGTTTGCCTAGAGGTCTTCAGGCTAAAACCATTTTTCTTGTGCGGCGTTTGCGCGGCGCTGACACCCCCGCATCCTGAAAACTTTGACGATACCATGCAGCTGGATTCGCATTTCAGCCGAACGTGGCCGCTACAAACGCAGGCTAGAAACCGCCGCCGCCGCCGCCGCCGAACCCGCCACCAGAGGAACTGCCGCCGCCACCGCTGAAGCCGGATCCGCCGGAACTGCGTGGAGCGGAGGCGAAGGTGGTGGCGGCCTGCGACGACATGGCGTTGATGTTGTTGACGAACAGGTAGGGGTAAAAGCCGGAACTGAAATTGCCGCCCTGGTACCAACTGGGCGGTTGGGTGTAGATGTTGGCGAAGGCCTTGCTCCAGTTTTTCTCGACGCCTAGAGCCATGGCGAAGGGCAAGAATTTTTCGAACATTTCAGGCGTTTTGATCATGCGGTTGAAGCGGTCGGCTTCGACGTGAGTCAGGAAGTCTTCGAAGCCGAGTACGCCTTCGAGGGCGCGGGTGCCGCTGCCAGTGCGCGCAGGCATGAACCAGCCGAAGCCGCAGACGATAGCGGCGCTGAGGATTCCCGCGATGAAGAACGGCGCGCCGGCCATACCGAGACCGCGGCCGACGGCGGCGCCTCCCCAGATGGCAAGAAAGCCGATGACGAGGCCGGCGCCGATGTACGTGGCGCGCACAGTGTCGGGACGGTGGAGGTAGTAGCCGCGGCCGAGAAGTTGTGCGAAGACTTGATTCTTGATGATGGGGATATTTTTGTAGAAGACGTTGTGGAGGTCTTCTATATCCACGACTTCTTCAGGTTGGCCGACACTGAAGATGCCGTCAAGGAGAGACTGTTCGTGGGGCTTAAGAGAGGACCATTCGGCGCGGCCTTTCTTGAGGATGAAGCTGTAGTCCTGCGATTTGTATAAGCCCATCATGCGGGATTCGGAGCGTTCCTGGATGACGAGGTAGCCGCGGACAGCCAGGTCCACGATGGCGGCGGTGATGTCGCGCATATCGGCGGAGTTGTCGACAAGCGTGCCTGCTTCGCTGGGCGTCAGCTGATCGGGCGGTTCGTATTGCGCAGCGATGGGGCGCAGGCGGGGATCGCGGCCGTTGGTGTACCAGATCCAAAACATGATGGCGGCGATGAGCAAGGGAAGGAGCAGCGGCCAGTTACTGCGGAAGAAGAGAACGGCTTTATCGAAGGCGGTGGGCTCGCGGAGAGCGCCTTTGTCGAAAGCGATGGCGACGGTGAGGCCGTGATGATAGGGGAGCGGTGCGGAGGTGTGAATTTCAACTCCGTTGCCGGTGATGGAGAGTTCGGCATCCTGTCCACGCGAGCGATAGGCTCCGGTGGCGAAGTTAGCCCGGAGGTTTTTCGCGGAGGAGGGAAGAGTGATGGTGGCAGAGGCGGAGTTGATGGGGACATCCCACTCGTCCCCGGTGACGTTCCAGTAGAACTCATCGAAGTCTTCGTGAAATTTCAATGCGTCGGAGACGGTGTATTCAATGTTGATGGTCTGGACGGAGTCGTCGGCGTTGTCGATGAAGACTTTGAGTTTGCAGTAGTGGCGTTCGCGAGAGGATTCGTACTTGAGCGGGCGGCCGGCGCCGTCGCTAATCCGTTTGACGTCGAGAAACAGGGAATAGTTCATGCCTTGCGGGGTGAAGTACTCGACCGGGATTTTGCGGTAGAGGCCGTGCCAGGGACCGCCGAGGAAATGGGCGGTGATGGATTCAGTGACGGAGACGGTGGAGTCAGGGAGAACGTCGATTTGTGCGTTGAAGCGTTCGATGCGGAGTTCTTTGGCGAGCAGGGGAAAGGAAAGAAGAAGCAAGGAAGTAATGAGGTAAAGAAAAAAGCGGGCAGGGTCAAGTCGATACGGGCGGAACGATTTCTGTTGCGTTGCGATCACGCTGAGGTGCCTCGGCTACGCACGCCGACATGTGCTTCGCGCATGAGAGAAAAATTGGCCCGTGCTGCTCGCGATGACAAGTCTTTAGAGATGGAGAAGGGCAAGGCCAAGGGATTCCCTCTCTGAACCTCAGGCGGTCGGAGCGGATGGCGTGCCGAAGCTGACTTTGGGGGCTTCGCGTTCGGCGGTGGAGGTGACTTCGAAAAATTCCCGGGGCTTGAAGCCGAGCATGCCGGCGAAAATGTTGGTGGGGAACTGCTGAATCTTGGTGTTGAGATCGCGCACAACGGCATTGTAGTAGCGGCGTGCATTTTGCACGGTATCTTCGATCTGGGTGAGGGAGTTTTGCAGGGAGGTGAAGCTTTCGATGGCGCGGAGCTGGGGATAGGCTTCTGAAAGAGCGAAAAGGCTCTTGAGGGCGCCGGAGAGCATGTTTTCCGCGGCGGCTTTCTCGCCGGGGTTGGTGGCGGTCATGGCGCGGTTGCGGGCATTGATGACGGCTTCGAGGGTGCCCTTTTCATGGCCGGCATAGCCTTTTACGGTTTCGACGAGGTTGGGGATAAGGTCGTAGCGGCGCTTGAGCTGAACGTCAATGTCCGCCCAGGCGTTGTCCACCTGAACTTTCAAGCGGACCAGGCTGTTGTACATCCCAATGAGGATGACGATGATGATGACGACGGCAATCAAGAGTACCCAGCCGATGGCCATGCTATACCTCGCGCGGAGATGCGTTGGCGGACGCTGAAGGACACTATACGTGCGGCGCGAAAGCCTGTAAAGGGAACGCCCACCATGGGCCGATTGTGCGGTGCTTAGACGACTGGGCCTCTTACATCCCGGAGGGACGGAGGCGCCTGGCTTCGGCGAAGGCTTTTTGGATTCATCGAGGCGGCCGGTTTTTTGCAGTGCGGCGCCGAGATTTTCGCGGAGATCGTCATCGTCGGGGGCAAGTTCGCTGGCGCGTGAGCTCACCGGCCTGGTATTTCTGCGCGGCGGATCGCTGGAGCCGAGAGGCTTCGGGATTTTGCGCGGAAGTGCAAGCCAAACCAAGAAAAAGAAAGGCAAAAAAGCTTTGCACAAAACTCCGGCGTAGCGGGCCTGGGGCAGGGGATCTCCGGATAACGATTAGTGGAAAAAGGGAATACCACAGTACGTGTTGGATAGTTTACTAGACGGGAATCGAATGCCTAAAGTCTATTTTGCCGGCGCTGAAGGTTCGAGTTGGCTGGAGCCCAGGAGGGCGGAGTCTTTGGGGAAGGGGTCGCCCCAGAGGTAGTGGTTGAACCAGTCGAGGTTTGCTTGCAGGACGGCGCGATTGGATTTGGGTTTGGTGATGGGATGGCCGAAGCCGGTGTAGAGGATGAGGCGGGAGTCTACGTGTTGGTCCTGCAGGCCGCGGTAGAGCTCGAAACTGTCGGGAGGGGGAACGCGCTTGTCGGCACTGCCGGATTGGATAAGCGTCGGCGTTTTGGCTTTTTTGATATTGCTGATGGGCGAGGTTTTGGCGTAGATGGTGGGATCATCCCACGGCGTGGCGTGAAGATACTGGCGCGTGAAGGGCGTGATGTCGGTGCTGACGTAGTAGGTGGACCAGTCGCTGATGCCGGCGCCGACGGAGATGGCTTTGAAGCGGTCGGTGTTGGTGGTGAGGAAAGCGGAAATGTAGCCGCCCTGCGACCAGCCCATGGAGCCGAGCTTGCTCGGATCGACGATGCCTTTGGCGATGAGTGAGTCCACGCCGCTCATGACATCCCACATGTCGCCGACGCCCAGGTTGCGAACATTGAGGGCTCGGAAGGCGGCGCCGTAGCCGGCGCTGCCGCGATAGTTGGGCTGCAGGACGAGTGCGCCGCGCGCGAGCCAGGTTTGCATGGGATAGTAGGAATCGCCGGCGGAGAGGGTTGGGTCAGAGACGCCGGTGGGACCGCCGTGGATGACGACGAGCAACGGGTATTTTTTCCCGGGATCGTAGTCGGAAGGCTTGCGGAGGACGCCTTCTATGGTGGCGCCGTCCTGGGATTTCCATGAGATGACTTCGGCGGTGCCGAGTTTCCAGTCGGCGATCTGCGCGGTCATGTCGGTGAGCTTGCGCGGAGCGAAGTTGTCGGTGGGCGAGACGAAAAGTTCGACCATGTGCGTGGCGTCATCGGCGGCGACGGCCATGGTTTTGAAATCCTTGGTGAAAGAAACGCCGGAGAAGTAGAAGGCCTCGGGCGCGGTGATGCGCGTAACCTGCGCAGTTTGTGGATTGAGGCGAAAAAGGTGACCGGTGGTTTTTTGCTGGGCGGCGAAATAAATGCCGTCGGGACCCCAATCGATGAGGTCGGGGTCTTCGTCGAACTTGGCCGTGAGGTTGCGAACATCAGAGGTAGATCTGGCCGGTGCGGAGAAGACTTTGTCCACGTCGACGACAGCGATGTGGCTGTTCGCGTAGAAGAAATATTGCTGATCGAGAGCGGAGGTGAAGGCGAGCTGCTTGCCGTCGGGAGAGAAAACGGGATTGTTGTCAGGAGCGGGGAGGGCGACAGCCAGACGGACCTGATTGTCGTGCGCGAGATCGAGAAGGTAGATGTCTGTGTCGATGGCGGCGGGAAGCGAAGGACTTTTTGCGGCAGCGAAGGCGATGAGCTTGGAATCAGGGGACCAGCTGAAGCCGTTGATATTGAGCTTGGAGTCTTTGGTGAGCGGCGTGGCTTTTACGGGAAGAAACATTTTTTCGGCGGCGGGAACATCGACGGCCCAGATCTGGTTCTGACGGTAGTCTTCCTCGAAAACTTCGTAGTCGGAGTATTTTTCCTTACGGTCCTTTTCGGCTTTGCTCTCCGCCGCAGAGCTGGTGAAGGCGATTTGTGTCGAATCCTTTGACCAGTGGAAGCCGCCGATGTCGGTGGGATGTCGAGTGAGCTGCCAGGCTTCGCCGCCAGTGGGTGAGATGAGCCAAATCTGCTGAGCGGCGGGCTTTTCGCTCGAATCGTCGTCTTTCTTTTTGTCCTTGTCGTCTTTCTTTTCTTCGGGAAGGATGCCGGCGGGTTCGCGTTCGGTGACGAAGGCAAGCCAGCGGCCGTCGGGGGACCATTCCATCGCACCGGCAGATTTCTTGCCGCGGGTAAACTGGAACGATTCGCCGGTAGCTACGTTGAGCAACCAGATTTGACGGACGTAAGCGTTTTCTTTCCAATCGGTTTCGCGGATGCGATAGGCCATGAATTTGCCGTCGGGAGAGATTTCGTGACCGTTGATGGCTCGAAGGCTGAGGCCTTCGCTGAGTGAGGGAGCGTGTTTGCTTTGAGCCTGCGCGGAATGTGAATCGCCAACCACGAAGAACAGGGAGAGAGCAAGAGCGAGCTTCTTCAAAGGGGCACCTCCGGCCGACGTAACTGTATCAGACGATGGTAGTTGGTTGTTGGTCTCCCGGTTTTTGGTGCCAACCGGCTAGTCCTGTCCATAGGACAGAAAGGCCAGAGGGAGCAGCTTAATACTTTACGCCTGGGCTTACAGGCGGAGGCCTGCTAGCAACGCCGACCCGGACCACGCCCCAAAAATGCGGATTGAGTTTCCGTATGGACGCAATCTTGCGCCTGCGATATCCGTAAGCAATCGCGCTGGCAAGCGTGCCGGTAATGTGAATTTCTGCCGGTTTACCTAGGTGACGGGAAAAATACTGAAGAAGCGCTTATACAGATCCGCTGAGCGCTTTCTCGCAAAGCTATGCGTGATAGCCTGGAATCATCAAGCCAAAGCGACTCTGGGCCGGCGACAACGCTTTCATTCGCCGTCTGGGCCGGGCTTGGCCTCGGCCTCCTTGGCCCGTTCGGCGATTTGCTCTCTCAGAGACTTGGAAGAATCGGCAGAGTCCTCAGTTTGCTCGCCCGATTTAAGTCGCTCGATTTGCTGACGAATGCGTTGGGCTCTTTCGTCCTGTCCTTTTTGCTTGTGAGATATGTTCTCCGGCATTGGCGTCCTCCAACTTCAGGAGCCGCCAGATCGCTAGCCGCCCCTCTACTATTTTAGCCCCTTTACGAATTCCCGAAGCGATTTCGCACGTGCGTCGCTCGTATTTGCGTAGGCAGTTACAGCGCTCGCCTTTGCGGCCATCACGCGTGGCTTGGTCCGATAGCTTTCGTCCTTGCGAATTTCGCGCACTTTCCGATCTACTGCTTCCCGAAGACTTGTGCCCCGATTCACTTGAATAACCCCAAGGTCTCGCACGCCGACCTGACCAGCTCTGACAAATATCTGATACCAGTGGTTGTCTACAGGGTTTCCAAAACTTACGTAACCATCGTCCAACACCTCATGCGGTTCGTGAACGTGACCGCGGAAACTGTAGCGGACTCCTGTTGCGCCGTTCGGATCGTAATAGTGATGAGTGATAAAGTCCGACACTCTTATTCCGTTAACGGAATACGCGAATTTGTCGCCCTCGCACGGGTCGCACACTTCTACGAGGTAAACGACGCGTTCGAACGTCGCGATCGGGTCAGGAGCTTGAGCGGGAGGAGCACCTGCGACCGTCCGGTTGCCGAAAGGGTCCGCAAGCATTTCGAGCGCTTCATGACTCGCGGTCAACGGCCAGTTGTTGTCCACCTGCACGAGAGAAAATGGCTGGCCATGGTCATCAGTATGAAAGCCGGCAGCCCCCGGCTCCTGAATGTCATCGCGTAAAATGATTGGCCAGTAATCGACTGGCACAGACTCCAGCTTGTCGAACGCATCCACGGTTGCCTGGACATTCCACAGAGGACCGAAGTCGCGGATGACCTGTTTCTGGAGCGCTGCCGCAACTGAAATTACTTCGGGAAGAGTGACGGCCGGAGTGTCAGAAACGACAGCAACATGGGCCGAGAGTATACTCATGGGAAGCTCCTTGTGGCGAAGTACGACCGTCGGCGGGCGGCCGGGACGTTCATACTCGGCTGAAGCGTTCCTTTAAGCAAGCAAGAGTTGTTGGCCAAAAGTGCTGTTTACGTACCATTACGAAGCGCAGTTCGTTTATGATCGGACCGATACTTTCTGGGGCAGACACCGGTCAGCGCCTTGAAATCCCGGCAAAAATGACTGGCGTCGGCGAATCCTACCGAAATCATTATTTCTTTAATTGATGCTGGGCTCTGTTCGAGGAGTCGCCTCGCTTCGAAAAGGCAAGATTGCTTGACAAAGTGTCTAGGCGAGAGGCCCGTTCGTTGCCTGAAGAGGTGTTCGAAGCGCGAGTAGGACAATCCGCGTTGTACTGCCATACGCTCCCAGTCGGTTCGCTGCCATGCGACACCTTCTGCTTTCGAGACTTCCTGAAGTGCGGATTCGATTCTGCGATCCGCGGGTTGCCGTTGGCGCGGGAAACGTGTGAACATCGCCTTATCCTGACCTACCAACCGGATGCTTGCGGTGATTAGTGATGCCGGTCGTGTTTTCGTTTCAGCAAATCTGCCGGGTTGGTTGGAGCTCGCGCGGGTCACTCCGCGACGCCTTCAATCCTTCTTGGCGCGCTTGAAGAACGCCCTCCAGGCTGGAGATGCGGAGACGCGAACGACGCTCACAAGTTTCCATCCTTGTATCCCGAGCTGGTTGGCTTGATCGATCACATCTTGCTCGCTCGCAGCGCTGATGAGCTTGTACTCCCATTGCTCTGCATCCGGACTCGACGCCAGATTCGAAACGTTCAAGGCAAGGGCCTGACTGTGTGAGTGCCCATTGGAAAAGCCCGCTGCCCGGTGCTGATGCAAGTTCCGAAGCCAATGCCAATCATGCGGGGAAAGGGCTTGAAGTCCGCAAAAACAGCATTTTCTCCATGAAAATCGGCGGGCCCTCACACGATGCCCGACAGATGGTCCGGGCGTGACGACCAGGTGTAACTCGTTTGAACCGTACCTATACGTTGGCCACTCCATTGACGTTGGGAAGGGCATTGTGTTACCCATACAAAGCCCTAAATTCACTCGGTTTGCGCGGTGACCGACCCTCGCATGGCGCAAGAAGACAAACACCTGGAAGTCGTTCTCGACACGCAGGTCGACAGCGTGAATCTGGCAGAGGAAATGTGTCTGCGCGTGGCCGAGGCTGCGGGTTTCGACGAAGAGATGTGCTACCGCATTGGGATGAGCGTGCGGGAGGGTGTAATCAACGCGTTTCACTACGGCAACCAGGAGCGGCCGGACAAAAAGATTCACCTGGCGCTCGATATAACCAACGAAAAGTTAGTAATTCACGTGATGGATGAGGGCAAAGGGTTCAAGCTGACTGATGTCCCGGATCCTCTGGCGGAGGAGAATATTCTGAGTACCTCTGGCCGAGGAATATTCCTGATGCGCGCCTTTATGGACGAGTTCAATGTTGTATCGGGCCGCACAGGCGGCGCGGAAATTATTATGTCCAAGTGGCTGCCTGGCGCGGTCAATGCGCCGACCAATGGCGCGAGCGGCTCAGACGGGGAAAAAGACCCGGGAAAAGCACACTGAACGAATATGGCGCTTCACGCCACTTATCGGGACGTAGGGCAGGTTACTGTCGTGGACTTCGGCGGAAAGATTACGCTGGGAGACGGTAGCGCGCTGCTGCGCAAGACAGTCCGCCTATTGTTGGACGAAAACCGCAAAAAAATTCTGATCAACCTGGCGGACGTGGATTACATAGATAGCTCCGGGATCGGCGAACTGGTGCACGCCTATACGTCGGTGCAAAACCGGGAGGGCGAGCTGAAGCTGCTGCATCTCACCAGGAAGGTCCGCGACCTGTTGCAGATCACCAAGCTCTACACCGTATTCGATGTGCACACCGAGGAAGCCGCAGCAGTTCGCAGCTTCCGCTAGGCCAACGCCACCGAAGGTAATCATTCTTTCTGGACTGGCGCCGTAATTTGTGCCAGCATACCGCCGCGTTTCAAGAACGAGGTTTCCCGCCGGCCTCGCCAATTCCCCTATCGGGCTTCCAGCTGCCGGTGCGGAAACGCCGCTCGAGAGCGCGAATTCAGCGCAGGGGAATCTCCGTGAGCAAAGAGCAGGGTACCGTCAAGTGGTTTAATGCTTCGAAGGGTTATGGATTCATTCAGCGCCAGTCGGGAGAAGATGTGTTCGTGCACTTCTCGGCAATTCAGTCCGATGGCTACAAATCACTCAATGAGGGCCAGCGAGTAGAATTCGAGGTGAAGCAGGGCCCGAAGGGGCTGCAGGCGGAAAACGTAACGCCGCAAGGTTAGGGAGTTCGCAAATCAAACGCTTGTTAGGAGTGGTCGACCCCTCGCTTCCGGCGAGGGGTTTTTCTTCTTGCCGGCTTTCGGCCGGACGAGAATTCGGGCAGGCTTGATAGATGGAGCCGGCTGCGCTGAACGCAAGCGATACTCAATGGATATGTGACAGGGCCCAGCACGTTGGCTTCGAACTGTGCGGAGTGGCAGCTGCCGAAAAATTTCCGGAACTGGAGCGGTTTCCCGAATGGCTCAAACGCGGATATGCGGGCGAGATGAAGTATCTGAGCGACCCGCGGCGTCTCGACCCGCAGAGCGCCATGAGCAACGTACGTAGCCTGATTGTCTGCGCGCTCAACTACAACTCGGCACTCCCCTACTCGACCGATAGAACTGTGCTCGACGGCGAAGAAAGCCCGCGCGGCTGGATCTCGCGCTATGCCTGGGGCGGCGACTACCACGAAGTTTTGTGGACAAAGTTGAACGCGCTGGTCGCAGAAATGAAGGCGCATTTTGCCAGCTCGGAGCCCTTCGAAGCGCGGGCTTATGCCGACACCGGGCCAATCCACGAACGTGCCGCGGCAAAATATGCGGGGCTCGGCTGGCTCGGCAAGAATACGCTGCTAATTAACCAAGGGGCGGGGTCCTGGCTATTTCTTGGCGCAATCCTGACCACATTGAGGTTCGCGCCTACGCTCGGCCCGGATAAGATGCCGCCGCCCGACCGTTGCGGAACGTGCCGTGCGTGCATCGATGCCTGTCCAACGCAAGCGATCGTTGAACCATACCTTCTCGATGCCACGCGTTGTATTTCGTACCTCACGATTGAGCTTCGCGGTTCCATTGCAGAAGATCTTCGAGAGCCGATGGGACACCATGTTTTCGGCTGTGATATTTGCCAGGATGTCTGCCCGTGGAACCGCAAATCGGCGCGTACGGATGCTCCGGAATTTGAGCCGCGAAAACTCAGCAAAGACACGGGGAACCCCGAAGAGTCCTCGCTGTTTCGGCCCGACCTACTGCAGCTAGCGAATCTCAGCGAAGCGGAATTCCGCGAGGATTTTCGTGACAGTCCAATCAAGAGGGCCAAGTGGCGAGGCTTGCTGCGCAATGCTTGCATCGCTCTCGGAAACTCGGGATTAAGACCGGGAAACTCCGTTTACCCGGAGGCCTTGAGTTCACTGCTGAAATTGTCTGAATCTAGAGATGTAGTTATCTCCGAATCTGCCCGCTGGGCGCTCTCGCGCATCCAACCGGGAGACAATCGCTTCGGCGGCGGGTAGACGGCCGGGAGTTGAGTGCCGGAACGGTACGGCAGTATAATCCGCGGTGTACATCTGTCGGCCCACCGCGCTGAGGAGTTCCTCGTGAAACGCAGGGAATTTCTGCTCGCCGGTAGCATTGCCGGTGCCAAGTTTTTCCGACCGGAGCACGTTGCTGCCGGCTTGCTGGCTGCAGGCGGCTCTGCAAAGTACGAGGCTAATCTCACATTGGAGGACAAACCTGTGGCATTCTCTGTGCCCCCCTTGCCTTACGCATTTGACGCGTTGGAGCCCTACATTGACGCGAAGACGATGGAAATTCACCATGACAAACATCATGGCGCGTACGTCACCAACCTGAACAAAGCTTTAGAGGGTCATGCAGACCTGCAGGCCAAGTCTATTGACGACCTGCTGAAAAATCTCGATGCGGTGCCGGAAAACATTCGTGGCGCGGTCCGCAACAACGGAGGCGGCCACTGGAATCACACGCTCTTCTGGACGCTGATGAAAAAGGGTGGAGGCGGCGAGCCCAAGGGCGACCTGGGTGCGGCCATCAACTCCAGTTTTGGATCCTTCGCCGGTTTTCAGGAAAAGTTTGCAGGGGCCGGCTTAGCGCGGTTTGGGTCCGGCTGGGCCTGGCTGATCGTGAAGGATGGCAAACTGGCGATTGATTCAACACCGAACCAGGACACGCCGTACTTACTGGGCGGGAAAGCCGTTCTGGGACTCGATGTTTGGGAGCACGCCTACTACCTGAAGTATCAAAACGTGCGCGGCGATTACATCAAGGCCTGGTGGAACGTGGTGAACTGGGACAAGGCTGCCGAATTGTTTGGAGCAGCCAAGAAATAAGCCGCAAGAAAGAATCGAGCTGCAATTGAAAAGCCCGTGGTGCTTAAGCCCACGGGCTTTTTTTATGAGTGCTGCTTGAAACTGCTTTGCGAATTACTGTGCGACGGCTTCACGACCGGGTATGGCCATGAAAGCGCCGCCGCCGCGGTAGTTCATCACACGCGAAACCAGTGGTCTCGATTCGCGAGTGGCGACCGGGGCGTGAACGGGGATATTCGGCGACGTATGCTGCGTCGCTTCGCGGACCAGCTCCATCCTGCCGCGCACGCGGAACTTCGCCAGCAGCGACGAAACATGGAATTTTACGGTGCGCTCTGAAAGGTTGAGGGCAGCTGCGATTTCTTTGTTGGCTTGGCTGCGCATCACGCCGTTCAAAACTTCTTCCTCCCGGCGTGTCAGCTTCACGTGACTTTTGACCGATCGGCCCGCTTCCAGAAGCTTCTGGGCTTTTTCGGTTAGACCAGCAAGGTGAGAAGACTCGGCTTGGACCATCACCACATAGTCTTCGGGAATCTGGTTGCGGACCATGCAGTGCATGGCCAGCAGCCCGGCAGCCTGTTCGACGGGGAAACGGCCTTGGTCGTCGGACTCGACTTGGAAATGGGACACTCCGGTGTTTTTTTCGTAGAAGAAAAACTTCTCTCTTGCAATCGCAGGCTGGGTGGGGTGCATGGAATGCACCTGTGCACTTCTGCGGATCACTCTCACTGGACCTCTCCGTTCGCATTTCCGCCCTGGGGCCAGAAATGCCTCGACGAATATAAATGCACCTCGGAGCGAGGCTAACGTTTACATCTAGATTCAAATTGACAGAGAACGGCACCCCGAAACCGGACAAGAGGGCGGATGTCGCGGCCACCGAGCTTCGAGAACGGGTGACGCCGAGGCGCGAGAAGGAGCTGGAAGGAGCCCGCCTGCGTTCACAACCGAACTGCCATGAGGCGAGCAACTTCAAGGCCAAAGGACCGTACCAGAACTGCCGAAAAATGGTAGAGATATGCACACATTTACCCGAAACATTGTATTCGGCTCTGTAGGAATTGCACTCCGAGTGAAAAAAATTCCCTAGTCAACTGGGAAAACTACTAGCGAGCAACTTACAAAAAGCAGGTCACTGTTTCGCTTTTTATCCGCCGAAGGAGGATTTCCGGTTTTATTTCAGCGGTTTACAATTCTTGTCTGATGCGGTGAAACGAGCTCATAGCGGATTCCACGCCAGCGCATGGTTCGCGTGCACGCCGAGGAGATGAAATTCGCGCAGTATAGATAGGGAATCCACACGCCGATAAGCAAGTGAATCCAAGCCTGCTGTTGAATCTGTGATCTCAGCGAAGACAGCATCTCTTGTGCGACGGTGACGCGAATGGCGCCGCGGATGGCCGCCAGTAACAGCGGCAAGAATGTAAGCGCGGCAAATTGCGTAGCGGGATGCCCGGTAAACAGATTTTTCAGGGTAACAAAAACACCCAGCAGTATGGTTGCGGAAAAAAGCAGCTGGGTCAGGCCGGCCATCATCCACATTTTAGACGAATAAACCCGCGTGATGAGAATCTGGCGGTTGGTAAACTCCATCAATCCGCCGAAGTCGTTTTCGATATAAGAAGCAGTAAGACATTCCGGAAGAAAAACGATTGGGAGGTTGCGCCGCTGCAGCGCGTTGGTCATCGAATAGTCATCGCTGACTGAATGGCTCCACTCTTCCAGGACCGCGGACTGGTCGAAGACGCTGCGCCGGATGGCAGTGCCACCGCCCCAGCAGAAATTCCTGTCCGTGTTTTCGCCCAGCATCGTCACGATCGGTGCGTTCCACGCCGCTAACAGCAACGTGGCAAGCTCGTTGTTGTTGGCGATGATCCAGCGCATCGTGGTAGTAGCGCCAATACGGGAATCGGTCAAGGGACCGGTCAACCTGCGGAGCCAGGAGCGGCCGGGCCTCCCATCGGAGTCTGCGAATACCAGTACTTCAAAGTCGGGCGTCAATTGTTCAATTGCGGCGCGGAGGTTATTGATTTTTTCTCCGCACTCCTGCGGGGCCCCCGCAATAATCACGTGTGCTTTGCCGTGTGAGCCTGCAACGACTCGCTTGACGATGCTAGCCGCCGGGTCGGATTCGGATGCCAGCGCGAAAAACACTTCATAGTTTTGGTGATCGAATTCGCAAAGCGCGGTGAGATTCCGTTCCAGGCCGGGTTCCACACCTTTGCACGGACACAAAACCGCCGTGCGCGGCGAATAAAATCCCGGATCGGTGGCATTACGACGGCGCGCATAGCCAAGCCAGCGGATCGCTTCGTACACCAGATACAGCCCAACGGCGATCTCCGCCAAAGCCAGGAAAACAAAAAGATTGTCCATGCGGACCGAGCATAACAAACGCCTGCGGCTCGCGCAGCAGGCGTGTCCGCGGGTAGAATCGCAGAGGTAAACGGCAGCCCAGCCGCTTATATAGGCTGCCCTCGAGAGGAGAAATCAATGGCGGGGCGTGTGGACTCATCTATGGTGACGACGGCGCTGGAACTGCCGGGTTATCGGATCGTTCGCAATTTCGGAGTGGTACGAGGGATTATCGTGCGTTCGCGCAGCGTAATCGGAAATTTGGGTGCGGCTTTGCAGACGATCGTTGGCGGAAATATCACCATTTTGACCGATCTCTGCGAAAGGACACGCATCGAAGCCTACGAGCTGCTGCTGATGCATGCGGCCGAGCACGGTGCGAATGCGGTAGTTGGCTTCCGCTACGACGCTACGGAAGTGATGCAAGGCGTTACCGAAGTGCTTGCTTACGGCACGGCCGTTCAAGTCGAGCCGCATTCCTGATTTGCCGCTAGCACTTTCCTACGGCTTCCCGCGCCAGTTTGGCGGCGATTTCTTCGACGCTGGTAAGCGCGCGGCTGGCGGCCAGGCGCGCCTTTTCCAGAAAGTCCGAGTCCAGCATGAAGGCGCAGCGGTCCACGAAAGGGTGATTAGCCGCTTCGTAGGGCTTGCGGGGGCGGCGCGATGACGCTGCGCGGGCGAGCAGGTCCTGGTACATTTTCAGATCTGATTGAAAGTCCAGGGAGTCGCCGGCGTTCCAATTCTGCTGACGCGCCAACGCGGAAAGAAATCTTCGACGGAAGCTCTCCGCGCCCTTGCGCATGACTACCCTTTGTTTTCCGCGGCTGTTCTCGACTGATTCAAACGTGGCAATTTCCAGCGCCCGGACACAGGCGGCCAGCAGCGCCTCACGCTGCAAGATGGTAAGCAAGTCGCGATAAAGCGGCGCATGTACCTGCAGCGCGTGACGGCCGTTTTCGACGACGTAGGAATCCACGAAGCGCGGAATCACCCGTTCGCGCGTCAGGGTCTGTACCAGGTCTTCCGCGAGCTGTGCTGGTGTGTCGCTTGCCGAACTTTGCCCTCGCGCCATGGTCTTCGGCCATGTTAACAGGACTCCTGTCTTTCCGACGGCATGGCTAATTAAAGCGCGTTGTCTTGAAAAGAGAGTATGCGGCGACTGCGAGCATTAGAAGCGAAGCGAGCGAAAGGAGCAGCAAAGCAGGCCAGTGGAAAGGAATTTGCGGCGTGCGGGCGATTGCCCCGAGATAAAGGAAGGCGCCGGAAGTCGCTGCTAGTAAAAGCCAGTCTGCCCAGGACCGTGAGGCGTGAATTTCGCTCGATTCGCCAGCGATTGCAGCTCTGGCGTACTCACCGCCGATACCGTATTTTCTGATTTCGCGCTGCGTCGCTTCTTCCCAGTTTGCGTGTTCGCTGCGCGTTACGGAGGCCAGTGCAATGGCGCCGGCTCCCGCGGCCATCAGTAGCGAGCCACCCACGATCTTCGCCGAGTGACCGGCGGTCGCGGCATGCAGTTCGCCAAAGACAAAGACTCCCCATAAAAGTCCCCAAAGCTGATTGGTATTGGACAAGGGAATGCCGCGGCTGATTCCCAGATACTTCGCGGCATACTGCTGGAACAGGTCTCCGATAACCCAAACAAATCCACCCAACATCAGCCAGAACGCTACATCACCGGCCTTCGATAGTTCCTTGATCAGAGCGCCCGCACTACCCGTGTCGACAAGCGCCAGAGTGAGCATCATACCCAGTTCTCCGACGGTGAAAAACGCAACGAAGGAGAGGGGGTTCATCCCGCTGAGATACGCTTTGCGGTAGGGGATGTACATGGTGCCCCAAAGTGCCCCGGCCGCGAGGGCTGCGACGATTCCACGCGCCGCGGCAGTGCCCCCGGATTGAGCCGAAGAGGCCACCGCCAACATCGTGGCGCCAAAAAACATTACTATGGCGCCGCCCACCACCGACCACAAGCGGCGTTTTTCGGCTCCGCGAAGCTCGCGAAACAACAACCATCCCCAAAACATTCCCAGCAGACTGTTCAGATTCCACAGCGGAAAAGCGACAATAAGGCCGATGTCGCGAATGGCAAAAACGGTGAGCGTGTTGGCGACGGCCCAGAGGCAGCCCGCCAGAACGCCCCAAAGAATTAGATGTGGCGCCTGGCGTGTGTCTACGCTCATCTGCGCAGTGCCGCGAATCAACGCTGGCAGCGTCCAGCGTGCCAGGAATACGCCGGAGACCATCAGCAGGGAAATAATGACCGGTGAGATTCCAAGGTTCACCAGCTTCGTCGGCGCTTCCGCCGCGCCAAGCCATGCACCCGCGGCGAAGCCCGAAAGGATGCCCACGAATTGCAATTTGCGTAAGCGGCTCGCGTCCACCTGCATGTTCGCCGCCCGGGGTTGCGGGGAGGCGGTCATCGGGTCCAATGCAGCACCCAAAGACCGAACAGCAACATCCCAGCAGGGATCCAGAAATGAACGTCGGTGAGGATCGCCGAAACTACGGAACTCGGTTTAGGGCTTTCGAGTGCTCTCATTTGGGCAAGAAAGTACCACAGATTGCTGGCGGTGCCGGAACCGGGGTTGCGCTTCACGGCACGGCTTGCGGAAAAACATACGCATAAAGCATCACCATCGCGCCAACGATGGCCGCGAGCGATACGGAATGCCAGAACACAAAGCGGAAAATGCTGCCTTCCGCGCCGACCTGGTTGGTGGCGGCGGTTGCGATGCAAATAGATTGCGCGTCGATCATCTTGCCCATCACTCCGCCAGCGCTGTTTGCAGAGCACATCAGCACTGGGTTCAGCTGAAGTTGCTCCGCTGTGATGCGCTGCAGGCTGCCAAACAGTGCGTTAGACGATGTGTCGCTGCCAGTCAACGCCACGCCCAGCCATCCAATGTAGGTTCCGAAAAACGGAAACAGCCATCCGGTGCGAGTGAAGGCCAGGCCCAACACCGCGTCCATGCCTGAATAACGAGTCACGTAACCTAATCCCAGCATGCAGGCCATGGCCACTATCGCAAAGCGCATGCGATACAGCGTTTTGCCAAAGATTTTCAGCATTACGCCCGGGCCCAAGCCCAGCACCGCCCCAGCCAGCAGCGCCGCCAGAAAACAAGCCGTGCCAGTTGCGCTCAGCCAATTGAAATCAAACTTTGCGTTCTCCGGCGTAGGCTTGGCCACCACCGGTTGCGCGCGCAAGACTGCCCTGTGCAGGTAAGGCACGTTCCAGCCGCCGCTGGCAAATGCGGGTGTCGTCGCTTTGCCCATCGCTGTCTTGATGGAAGGCAGTCCCCAGCACAGCACGAGTACCGACAAGATCGCAAAGGGCATCCAGGCTCTCACAATCTGCCGGCCCGCATACTGAGCACCTTGCCCCATGGGATGAGCCATGCCGACTTGCCATTGGTCTCCGGTCGCCGCTTTCACTACTTCTTGCTCCTGCTCAGGGCGAACTTGCCTAGCCGCCCGCTCCTCAGGGAAGCGCCAGACCCGCCTCGGCCGCCAAACGCGCAGAAAGACCAACGTCGCTAGCAGGGAGAAGATTCCGGCGGCGATATCCACCAGATTGCTGTCCACGTGGTTTGACCAAAAATACTGTGTTCCCGCGAACGAAACGCCCACCGCGAGAATTGCCGGAAGGACTTCCAGTGTCTCGCTCCAGCTGACCATCGTGCGCACCAGCCAGAAGGGAACAATCACAGCCGTAAAAGGCAGAATCCGACCAATCATCTTGCTCAGATCCCCGTCCGGCAGCCCCGAGACTAGCGCCAGCGTATGTACGGGTATACCGATCGCGCCCCATGCGACGGGTGCAGTATTCGCAATCAGGTTTAGCACCGCGGCTTGAAACGGCCGAAAGCCCAGTCCAATCATGAACGCGCCGGCGATAGCGACCGGTGCGCCGAATCCTGCGCACCCTTCGATAAATGATCCGAAGCAAAACGCCACCAGCAACAGCTGCAAGCGCCGATCCGGCGTAATCGCCGCTACCGATTCCTTCATGATCTCGAACTGCCCGGTCTCCACCGAAATGTCGTAAAGGAAAACCGCGGCGATCACGATCCAGATAATTTTCAACAGCCCGAACGCGACACCGTAGCCGAAGCTGGCCACTGCCAGTTGCACCGGCATCTTGAATACGGTGATGGCGCAGAGCACCGCCGTAGCCGCCCCTGCTACTGCGCAGACGTGCGGGCGAACCTTTAACCCTGCCAATAGTCCTAACAGAATTAGGATGGGAAGCGCGGCCAGCAACGTGGAAAGCCACCAATAGCCCAAGGGATCGTAGTTCTGCGTCCAAGTCACAAAACCTCGCAAGCCGTGCCTAAAAGATTGCACCTCGAATCTGACGCGCCGTTTCGTCAAGCGGGGGCTAGTCGTGAGCAGTAGAGAGAGAAATCGCCCGCGTGGATTCGCGAATCACCAGTTCCGGTGTAATCCGCTGATGCGTAATCGTCCAGTCGCGCTTTTCCTGGGCAGCGGCAACGCCTTCCATGATGATGTTCACCGCCAGGTTGCCCATCACTTCAAGAGGCTGGCGCACGGTGGTCAACGAAGGCGCAGCCAAAGCCGACAACGCCACATCGTCAAATCCGATGACCGAGCACTGCTCGGGGGCGTGGATGCCTGCTTTATTCAACGCGCGAATGGCACCCAGTGCCGTCAAATCGTCAAACGCCAGCAGTGCTGTGAACTTTTTTCGCTTTTGCAGAAGTTCCTCGGTCAAACGGAATCCGCCCTCGAACCCGGAATTCGGGTCGAAAGCCTCCGGCAACTGCGCAGTGAGCCCCGCATCAATCTCCAGGCCCGCCGAGTGCGCAAACTTTTGAATCCCTTTCCAGCGCGGGCCCGAGTCAATCAGCGTTTTCGGGCCGCGAATGAACGCGATCTTGCGGTGGCCCAGCTTGTGGAGATGCTCGAGCGCCATGCGCCCGCCGGTTTCATTGTCGACCATCACCGAGCTTACCGTGTCGCCCGGTAGTTCCCATCCAATCGTCGCAGCGGGGATGTTGCGTTTCGAGAAGTCGGCCAGCAGATGGATGTCCACAAACAGCCAGTTTGCCACCACAATCAGCGCTTCCACGTGGCGTTCCAGCAACAATTCCAGGTAACGCTCAAAGCGATTCCTCTGGTTGTGCGCGTCCGCCAGGATCGGCACATACGATGCCTGGAACAGGGAATTCTCAATGCCGCGCAAAATCGGCGTGCAAAAAGGGTCCGTAATGTCGAAAAACATCACGCCCACGCTGTTGGTCCGTTTGCTGCGCAGGAACCGCGCCATTACGTTCGGCCGGTAGCCCAGCTTACGCGCAGACTCTTCGATTTTCTTCTTGGTTGCAGGGGCGATGTAACGAGCCAGCGGCGCGTTGTTCAATACAATGGAAACAGTCGCAGGCGAAAAACCGCTTGAATTCGCCACATCCCTCATGGTTACTGCCGTGGATTTGCCAGACGGCCGTTTCACCAATTTTTCCGTGCCAGCATCATCCGGCAGAAGCGTCTCGCTTGGCAATGGCCCAGGCTTCATCGCTGTTACTCCGCCGGCACTTCAAACGACAGGGGCTCGCGAAACCACCGCGTCTTCCAGATTCCGAACGCGATTCCTAGCCCCATCCAAATGCTTCCCAGAATTTTTGCCGGCACGCTCAGGCTCCACCACAATCCGAGGCAAATAAAAAATCCCAACAGTGGCGGGACAAAGTTGATTATCTTCTTCTCGCCGTGCACAAAATAGCGCATGAACGCTGCCGCGTTCACGCCCATAAATGCGATCAACGCCCCGAAGTTCAGCAACTCAATCCCGCGGCCAAAGGTCAGGAAAAACGACCCGACTAACACAATGACTCCGATGAACATCACGTTATTGCGCGGAATATGGTGCTTCGCGTCCACTTTGCCGAAAAAGGACTTAGGCAATGCGTTGCTCCTGCCCATTCCGTAGAGGAGCCGCGCCGCGCCAATCTGAGCGCCCATGCCGGAGCCAAAATTCGCCACCAGCAGTGTCAATCCGACAATCTTAAACAGCGGAGCCCAGGTCAGCGCGGCGGCGTATACGTACGCCGTGTCCTGGTCCGGGAACGGACGAGCGGCTGGCCACACCAGCTGCGCGATGTATACCTCGGCGGCGGAAAGAAGCCCGATCACCAGGCATGTGCCAACCGTCGCCAATAAAATATTTCGTTTTGGATTTTCTGCTTCTTCCGAAAGTGTCGAAATTGCGTCGAATCCGATGTAGGTCAGCACCGCCAGAGACGTGCAGCCAAACAGATTGCCCCACGTAAAGGTCTCCGGGTCGTAAAACGGCTTGGTGAAGAATCCGGGATCGCTGTGCGGCTGACCCAGAATGTAGCGGATCGCCGCAACAAAAACCACGACGACTACCGCGCTCATCGCCGCCGCCATCCCCGCATTCACGCGCGCCGAAGTTTTGATCCCCTGCAGATTCAGCAGCGTGAACACCAAAGCGAAAAAAATCTTCCAGCCCCATACTGGCAGCCCCGGAGCGAACACGTGCGCCTGCCCGGCGCACCAAATCGTGCAAATCAGCGGATTTACGATGTAGTCCATCACCATGCTCCACCCGGTGATGTATCCGGCCGAAGGATGGATCTCCTGGGCCACATACGTGAACGCGGAGCCTGCGCTCGGATAAACCCGCGCCATTCGCCCGTAACTGATCGCGGTAGAAAGCATGGCTACCATCGCAATCAATACCGCTGTGACCACGTGCCCGCGGCCACGGTCGCTTAGCGCGCCAAACGCGGACATCGGCGCCACCGGCTGCAGCACGATCATTCCGTACAAGATCAAGTCCCACAGCGTCAGCGTTCGTCTTAGGCCCGGTCCTGCCGAGCCTGCCTGGCTGCTCATCGCGCTCTGGCCTCCGCGCTGCCTTGTGCTGCCTATAAATTGAAACGATTTAAGTCACAGATTGTGCGGAATTTGCGCGTCCCATGCAACTCTTTTCCGAACCGGCCGAGTCGCCTGGTGCAGTCTTTGACCTGTTCTAACGGACAGTTTGGCTGCCGGCAACATACTGCGAAATCCGGCAACGAATACCCCCTACAATACAGTCTAATTAGGTGGACGCGCCCAACTCCCAGGTACGGGCCAGTTGTGTCTATGGGCGAGGGGACTATCAATCCGGAGCGGTGGGAAGCAACGCCCGCGTTTTGGCATGCGGTGGCGCTGCTTTTGATTCTGCTTTTTGCCTTATGGCTGCGGCCGGTGCCGCTGCACGCCGATACCTCCCTGCAGGGGTACCTTCAAGTTGTAACCGGCCTTTTGGCCTTTGTGTTTTCCGCCGTCACTCTGGTTCGCTTTCAGGGTACGCAAGACCGCATTTCGCTGATCCTTGGCGCGGGCTTCATGCTTTCTGGCGCCGTGCTCGCAGGCTCCAGCGTTCTTTTTTTCCAACTTCCCGCCGAACAGCAGCTCCGCATTCAATGGGCTCCTGTGGCGTTATGGGTTGGGCGAATCATCCTTGGGCTGCTGCTTGTTGTGGCCTTGCTCGTCGAGCATTTTTTGCCGCGTTCCCGTCGGCCCAAAATCGAAATTGCCGGGGCCTTGCTCAGCGTCGTCGCTCTGACCTACGCCATAACCGTCGCGCTGCGGCGTCTGCCCACCGAAACCTCGGCGCATCCCGGCGCATTTTTCCCTTCGCCGCAGCAGCTGTTGCCCGGTGCGGTTTTTCTTCTGGCTGCGATTTGGTATCGCCGTCGCCTCAACCAGGTCTACACCGCTTTTGATCGTTCCATCTACGTGGCCGCTTGGATGAATCTCGCCTCGCAGCTTGCTGCTTCTCAGTCGCAACGCCTGCTCGACGCACCATTCCTGCTTTCGCAGGCGTTTACTGTACTCGGTTACGCCATTGCTCTCGGCGGCGCGCTGCTGGATAACGCCCGTCTGTTTGAACAGGTCCGCCATCTCGCCGTCAGCGATCCGCTTACTGGTCTGGCCAATTATCGCCGGCTCCTTGATGTTCTTGAGACCGAAACCGAGCGCACCAATCGCAGCGGGCGCCCGTTCGCCATTCTTTTGTTGGATCTCGATGGCTTGAAAAAAATCAACGATACCTACGGCCACCTGGTAGGCAGCCGCGCCATCTGCCGCGTGGGAGATATTCTCCGGATCCACTGCCGGTCGATTGACACCGCCGCGCGTTACGGCGGTGACGAATTTGCCCTGGTGCTTCCGGAGTCGGAAGAAACCGAAGCCGAAAGCGTGGCCGGTCGTGTTCGTCACGTAATGGAGATGGATCCAGAAAAACCGGCACTCTCGGCCAGCATTGGGATCAGCGTCTATCGCGGAGGCGGCACGCGCATTGAAAAACTGTTGTCCGACGCCGACGCCCGCCTGTATCAGGAAAAATCCAAGCGCGGTCGTAGGGCAGCGTCCGGCGGAGCGGCGCGCCGCCGCGTTCCACGTCCGGGCCACGCCTGAAACGGCGGGCAAATTCGCAAGTTGCGTCAGGGTACGGGAAGGGCAACGCTAGGCACGTCGCCTGAACCTGCAGTCCGTTACTGCTTGGCCCCATAAGGAGCCAGCTGTTCCGCCACCGTGGACTTGTCGCCCACCACCACAATCGTCATCTGGTCCGGTTTGATGTACTGTGCGGTCATTTTCGTCACGTCCGACGGTGTGACCGCATTCACTTTTTGCACGTAGGTTTTCAAATAATCCTCGCCCAGGCCTTGAAGGTCCACGAAACGAAGCTGGTTGACCAGCGCTCCGCGCGAAGAGTTCTGGATCACAAATAAGCCGGAGAGATAGCTCTGGATCCCTTTCAGTTCGCTATCGGCAGGCGGCTCCTTCGCCAGCCTGTTGATTTCCCCAAAAATTTCCTTCAGCGAAGCGCCAGTGTATTGCGTTGTCACGTCCGCCGTCTCCGCCCAGTACGCGTCGTGGTAGCGGCGCGAAACCTGACTGGTGGGCGAATACGTGTAGCCTTTCTGCTCGCGAATATTCGACGTAATGCGCGATCCGAACGAGCCGCCCAGCAGCGCGTTGGTAACGCCGAGTGGGATGGAGTCTGGACTCGTCGCATTGGGCACGGGCATTCCTACCAGTAGTGTGGATTGCGGGGTGCCGGGCCGGTCGGTCAAATCCAGCACATGCTGCGGCTTCACTTTCGGCACATTGTTCACCGCGGCCGGTCCCTTCGCCCAGTCTCCGAAGCTCGCGGCAATCGCTTTCTTGGCTGCCGCCACGTCAAATCGGCCCGCGACATACAAGTGCGACCGAGCGGCGCCAAAGTTTCCTTCGTAAAATTTCCTGATCTCCGCGACGCTCGTTTTCTCGATGCTCTCCTGCGTGGGGAACACCGTGCCGTAAGGATGATCGCCATAAAGAATTTTGCGAAACTTCTCCAGCGCCATGTTTTGCGGCACCGACTTGGAAATCGTAAGCTGCCGCTGCGCGTCGTTCTTCAAGCGCGGCAACTCCGATTCCGGGAAAAGCGGATGCTGCACGACATCCGCAAGAAGTGCAACGGCCTTCGGACCGAACTCGCTCAGAACATCGGTCGTCACGTCGCTTTCGTCTGCGCCCACCGTGATCGTCACAGCACCGCCCATGCCGGCGGCTTCTTCAGCAATTTGCTTGGAGCTCTTTGCAGCTGTTCCTTCTTTCATCAGCTTGCCGGCCATGTCGGCGAGGCCGGGCATGTCGGCCGGGTCGTTCAGATTGCCGCTGCGTACGACCAGACTTAGCGTGACCTTCGGCAAATTGCCGTAAGGCACCAGCGTGACCTTCATTCCGTTGGCCAGTGCGTAGCTTTCATTCGCCGGCACAACAAACGGTTTTGGCGGACCACCTGCCGGAGGAGCCTGCTTCTCCTGCGCGGCAAGCGGCAAAGTGCAAAGAGCGAACGTTGCGGCGGCGATGGCAATTTTGTTCGTCATGTTCGTGCTCATTTCGCTCTCCTAGTTCTTTGCCGGCGCCTCGGCCGGTTTCGCCGCTTCAGGTTTGACTTCCAGTACCAGCACGGTCCGGTTTTCCGGTTTCAAATATTCCTGTGCTGTCTTCTGAATCAATTCCGGCGTGACTTTCTCGAACTCTGAAACCAGCGTGTTGATGCGCGCCGGGTTGTCGTCAAAGAGCGCGAAGCTGGCCAGCAGGTCCGCCAGTCCGAATCCATTCAATTGGTTGACATTGTCATAAAAATCGGAACGCAGCTTCACGCGTGCCCGGTCCAGAACCGCCTTGTCCACCGGCTTGGTGCGCAGCGGTTCGACCGCCGTGTCCCAGGCTTTCACAATTGTCTCTGGCTTCGTCGCCGCGTCATGTCGCAGGTCCGCCATGAATAGCATCGGCCCTTTGTAATTGAACATATTACCGAGGTAGTTGATTCCGCCCTGCACCGCTGCGGTCAATCCCTGCTTCTGCACCAGTTCCTGATACGCCAGGCTGTCGTCGCCTTCGATCAGCATCTGATCAATCAAACCCATTGCGTAGTACTCCGGAGAGTTGCGTTCCGGCATGTGGTACGCGATGGCGATGCCGGGCCGTTTGGCGAGTGCGTCCACACGGCTGGCGTTCTTTTCTTTCGTCTGTTTCGGTTCTGCCAGGTCGGGCTGCGCGGGCAGGTCCGACGCTTTGATTCCGCCAAAGTACTTTTCCACCCACTGTCGCGCTTGCACCACCTCGAAGTCACCGACAATTGCCAGCGCCGCGTTATTGGGGGCGTAGTAGGTTTTGAAGAACGCCTGCACGTCGCTCAGTGTGGCCGCCTCAATGTCCTTCAAATCGCCGTAAAAATTGTGCGCGTTGTACCAGTTGGTGTTCGCATACTGCGGCATGTCCAGCCACGGGAATCCGCCATACGGCCGGTTGATTACATTGACTTTCACTTCGTTGCCGACCACGCCCTGCTGATTCTTTAAATTGTCTTCGGTGACCGCCAAACCGTTCATGCGGTCGGCTTCGGCCCATAGTGCCGTTTCCAGTTTGTTCGATGGCAAAATCTCAAAGTAGTTCGTGAAGTCAAAACGCGTCGAACCGTTCAGGATTCCGCCGTTCTGCTGCACCAGCTTGATGAACTCCATCTTGCCCAAGTTCTGCGAACCCTGAAACATCATGTGTTCGAAAAGGTGCGCAAATCCCGTGCGATCCTTGGGCTCCACGCGAAACCCGATCCGGTAATACACCGCCACACAAACGGTCGGCGCCGTGTGGTCCGGCGAGAGCACCACGCGCAGGCCGTTGGGCAATTTGTAATACTCCACCGGGACTTTTAACTCAGCCGCCGGCGCGGCCACCATACTCCCCGCGCACAGCGCCAGCAAAGCTGCAATCGCCGTCAGCCAGCAAAATCCCCGCCACACGCGCGCAACCATAGCTCCTCCAAACTTTCGTTGGACCCTATAAACCAGCATTTGGGCACACCAACCGCTTCATCTACACAGACGTATTCGGCGCTAATAAGTTTCCTGGCCTTCCTCACTCGCACCTCAGTACACAGTCCGCTTTTGTACCGTCTCCTTGCTCGCCAGCGCGAACCGCAACTCGCCGCCGGCTCCATCCAGGAGCCGCCGCGTAACGTGCTCCCCCACAGCCGGGCCATGCTTGAACCCATGACCCGATCCTCCTCCTGCCAGCCACACATTCTTCATCTCAGGATGCCGGTCGATAAGGAACTCCCCACTGGACGTGTTTTCGTACTGGCACACCCGCGTTTCCACGATTGGCGAGCCCTTTAGAGCCGGGAAGCGGTAAGCCACGTATCGCTGGATTTCGGTGACCTCCTTCTCCGTTACGATCCGCGACTGCGTGTCGGGATCAATTTGCTCGCCATGCCGGTCCAGCGCAATCTTCAAGCCGCGGCTTTCCAGGTTCGGCATTCCATAACATTCGTCATTTTTGAAAAGCCAGGTTGGCAGATGCGGCGGCGAAAACCGGGTGTCGCCGGGCGGAATTCCGAAATAAAAGACGGGCTGGCGCGTCGGAAAGATTTTCGTCCCGAGGATTTCCGGGAACAGGGTCGCCAGCCACGCTCCGCAGGCAAAGACATAGTCTCCGGCCGAGAACCTTTCTCCCAACTTGGTCTCGATTTGACTGATCTTCCCCATTCCTTGCGGAACGCTCACTTCAGCCGGTAGGTAGTGCACTCCGATTCGCACCGCCTCCGCCACCGTTGCTGCCACGGCCCGGCGAGCCATCAATACCCCGCTCTCCGGTTCGTAAACTCCTACGCTGATTTCTTCCATATGGATCTGCGGATATCTTTTTGCAAGCGACGCGCTATCGTGTTCGCAAAAAGGAACTCCACACCGTCTCAGCACCTGTCGCGTCGCCTGCAACGCTGGATTTCCCGCCTCCGCCAGCCACAGCACTCCAGTCTTTTGAAACAGCGGCTCATTTCGCGTAGCGGCGAACAACTCATTCCATTGCAGCAGCGATTCCTGCGACCACCGCGTGTAAATCTCATCCGCGCCGTACCCCATCCGGATGATGCGCGATTCGTCCCCGGAACTCGATCGTGAGTGCCCCGGCCCGTGCGCTTCCAGCAGCACTACCCGTTTGCCGCGGCGGGCCAGTTGCAGTGCCGTCCACGCGCCAAACACTCCCGCGCCCACCACCGCTACGTCATAAGTTTTTGCAAGACTCATCGCGGATTATCGTACCGCACGCCCGTTTGTGCGGTGCAGAGAGATTGGCTGCGCTACCCCTTACAACTTAAAGCCTTTGGCAAACGCCCCCAGCGGTTCCGCCCACCGCGCCAGCCGCTCCAGCGACTCATCATGCGTAGGATCCAGATGCAGCGGCGTCACGCTCGCATCTCCTGCGAACACCGCCTGGTAATCCGTGCCCGGTTCCACGTCCTTGTCAAACTTCTGCTCGAAAATCCAATAATATGAGCGCCCCTTGGGATCTTTTCCTTCACTCAACTGATTCCGCGTGATCTTTTTCGATTGCCGCGTGAACCGCACCTCGCCGCTCCACGGCTCCGGCACATTCACATTCAACAGCACCTGGTCCGGCAACCCTTCCTTCAAAATAATTTCCGCCGCCGATCGTGCAATCCGCGCCGCATTCGCAAAATTCTGTTCCATCTTCCGCGCGGCCAGCGACATCGCCACCGCCGGAATGTGATGCAACGCCGCCTCCCGCGCTGCCCCCACCGTTCCGGAGTAATACACGTTCTCGCCCATGTTTGCGCCGTGGTTGATTCCGGAAATCACCAGGTCCGGCCGCTCCGGTAACAGTTTATGCAGCGCCACAATCACCGCATCCGCCGGCGTTCCCTCCACACCCCAGTGCCGCTCAGTTTTCGGATGCACCACAATCGGCCGCCGCAGCGTCAGCGATTGCGCCGTCCCGCTCTGCTCTGCAAACGGCGCCACCACCCACACCGTCGCGAAGTCCTGCAGCACCTCTTGCAGCGCCCGCAACCCGTCCGCGCCGTACCCATCATCATTGGTCAGCAGGATATTTGCTTTGCTCAAAATGGTCGAAGAAACCAATGTAGCGCCGGGCTTTTACCCGGCTTTTCAGGAATGAGAAACTGGTCGGGGCGCCCGGATTTGAACCGGGGACCTCACGCACCCCAAGCGTGCGCGCTACCAGACTGCGCTACGCCCCGACAATCCAAGTCTACCGCGAATCAACCTTTTTCGAGAAGTGTCAAGAACGCCCGCAGCGAATCGCGCATGTCCAGCAGCAGCTTGCGATTCAGCAACTGATGCGCGCCATGCCCGGGAGGAATCGCAGCGCCCTCTTCCGGCGCCGTGCCGCCTTCGCGTAAATGCCGCCGTGCTCCCGCAATCGTGAATCCCTCGTCATACAGCAACCGCTTGATCTTCAAAATCAACCGCACATCTTCTTCGCGATATAGCCGCCGCCCGTTCGGACCCTTCTCCGGCTCCAGCATGGGAAACTCGGTCTCCCAATACCGCAGCACAAACGCCTTCACGCTGGTCATCCGGCTGACCTCGCCGATGCGATACACTCCCTCTTCGGTTTCGAGCGAAGTCTGCGTAGCCGCCCCGTTATTCGCCATAGCCGCGATTCTAGCAACTTGTTGCGCACTCGTGTAGTGGCCCGGGTAGTGACTCTAGTGACCGGACTTCACGCCGGCTTTCTAGCCCGCTTGCCGCCAGCCAGCGCCCTCGTCATTCCGGGCAAAGCGAGGCATCTCTCTTCGCTTTGCATCAACGCGATCTACTCGTCGTCGCTCGCAGAGCACTTCTCCCGATTATCCCGCTTCCGCAACCGCTGCACCCACCGCACCGGCGTCCCCGCAAAATCAAACTTCGCCCGCAGCTGATTCTCCAAAAATCGCTCATATGCAAAATGCAGCGGCTGCTTCTGATTTGTAAACAATAAGAATGTCGGCGGCCCGGTCTTCGCCTGCGTCACGTAATAAATCCGGATCGGACGGGACTTCGGCAGCGTCCCGCGCTGCAAATCAATGGACTTCAGCCACCGATTCAGTTCCGGCGTTGAAATTTTTCGCTTCCGCGCCGCCGCCACGTGATCAATCAGCGGAAAAAGTTTCTCCGCCCGCTCGCCCGACTTCGCCGATAAAAACTCGATTGGCGCATAACTCAAGAATTTCAGCTTCTTGCGAATAAGCTCTTCGTACTCCTCCATCAGCTTGCCCTTATCCACATACTCGGTCGCCGCCTTGCGGTCCGCCGCGCGCCGCGCCTTCCCGCGCGCTGTAGCGCCTTCCCGATTCGCCGCCACCTGTGCCGCCGCTACCGCCAAATCCCATTTGTTCACCACAATAATTACGCTGCGCCCGGACTCTTCTGCGTAGCTCGCAATCTGCGCGTCACCCTGTGTGACCCCCATTTCGCCATCGACGATCAGCAGTGCCACGTCGCAGCGTTCCAGCCCGCGCCTCGCCATCACCACGCTCAATTTTTCGGCCACCAGATTCGTCTTGCCCTTGCGCCGGATCCCCGCCGTATCCACAAATCGATACTGTTTGCCGCCGCGCTGCACATCCGTATCCACCGAATCCACCGTCGTCCCCGGCATTGGCGACACGATCGATCGCTCTTCCCCCGCCATCCGATTCAGCAGCGTACTCTTGCCCACATTCGGCCGCCCGATAATCGCAATCTCCGTAAACTGTTTTTCTTCCGCGCTCTCCTGCTTCGCCGGAACGCCCGCTGCGTCCTGGTCTTCGTAGGGGCGCAGCATGCTATGCTCCATCTGGACACGATGTAAGCCGGAAACAGCCTCCGGATCCTGCACCTTCGGTTCCTTCAACTCGGCCGCCGTCTTCTCCAACGCAAAATCCAGCAAATCGTCCACGCCCGTCCCCTGCTCCGCCGCAATCGGAAAAATCCGTGCCCCCAGCGAATGGAACTCCGCCGCGTGCATTTCCTGCGCCACCGCATCCACTTTGTTCACCGCCACCACGAACGGTTTGCCTGTCCCGCGCAGCAGTTGCGCCAGCTCCTGGTCCAGCGGCGTCACGCCGGTCTGGTTGTCCACCACCATCACCAGCAGCGAGGCTTTCTCGAACGCCATGCGCGCCTGCCGCAAAATTTCCTGCGGAATCAGGGCCTTGTCGTCCGGAATAATTCCGCCCGTATCCACAATCTCCAGTTCCCGCCCGCGCCACTCCGCTTTGCCATAAATCCGGTCGCGCGTAATCCCCGGCTCATTGGTCACAATCGAGCGCCGCGTCCCCGTAAGCCGGTTAAAGAGCGTGGACTTGCCCACATTGGGCCGCCCGACAATCACCAGAGATGGCATTTTCGTCGACATTTTACGTAGTCGCCTGTTAACAGAGCGCAATCGCGCTCGCGCGGCAACCTTCCAGTGTAGCAGCCCTCGCTCTCTGGCGGTCCGTCTTGTCTCCCAAGCACCTCATCGATACCGGTTGCTTGACGCACCGACAACCCCGCACTACCGTAAATGCACTACGGATTTCGTGTAAAACCGAATCTCCGCTGGTTTCGGCTGGGGTGCCGCCAGGGAGCAGTCTTGGGGGGGTCTATGAAGTCAGAATATGTACAGGAGAATGTAACGATGGGGTGTGTGCGCATCTGCAAAACCGCATTTGCTGTTTGTCTGACCGCAATGCTGCTCCTCTTGGGAACTGGCACTGCCGCGCAAACCTTTCGCGGCACCATTCTTGGCACGGTCACCGACTCTTCCGGAGCAGCCATGGCCGGGGCTGCTGTCGCGGTAAAGAACGTCAACACGGGCCTATCCCGCACCGTCACCACCAGCGAAGATGGCACATATTCCGTTCCTGAACTCCCCATCGGCACGTACTCCGTCACGGTGGAGAAGTCTGGCTTCAAGCAAGGCGCCGTGACTGGCATCCATGTCGAAGTTTCCAGCGAGGTCCGCGCCGACATTGCGCTTCAACCTGGCGATGTCGCGCAGAGAATCGAAGTCAGGGCCGAAGAACTTCCGCAAGTCGAATCCACCAGCAACGTTCTTGGTGGCATCGTCGAATCCAAGGTCGTCACCAACCTACCGGTCAATGGCCGCGACTACCAGAAGTTAATCTTCCTGGTTCCCGGTGTTACTGGTTCACCTGACCAGATCACCGACTCTCCCGGCTCCTACGGCGTCTTCTCCGTCAACGGCGCTCGCGGCCGCTCCAACAATTTCCTCCTCGACGGCACCGATATGAACGACGGCTACCGCAATGACCCCGCCATCAACGAAGCCGGTGTCTTCGGCACTCCCGCCACTATTCTTCCCGTCGAAGCGATCGCGGAGCTCCGTGTCGCCTCCAACTTCGAAGCGGAGTACGGCCGCAGCGCCGGCGGCGTCATTAACGTCGTCACCAAAAGCGGTACCAACTCCCTGCACGGCTCCATCTTCGAATTCTTCCGCAACGACGCACTTGATGCCCGCAACTACTTCAACGAAGTCGGTCAGCAGCAAAATCCCTTCCACAACAATCAGTTCGGCGGTTCCCTGGGCGGACCGATCTTCAAAGACAAGACCTTCTTCTTCGTGGACTATGAGGGCATGCGCGAGAGCGGCAAGGAGGCCAGTCCGGCCTGCGTCCCCACATCGGCGGATTTTGCCACTGCCACAGCGAATATCGGTGGCGCTGCGAACATCAATCCGATCATCGTGAAATTGCTCGCCTTGAACCCGTGGCCTCAGGCAACCGATCCGAATACCGACTGTTTGGCGAGTGGCGGCGGTACTAACGCAGCGCTCGCCACTCCTTTCTCCAACCGCGTTGACAGCGCCATCGTCAAGATCGATCACAGCTTTAATGCCAACAATCTCCTTACCGGCCGCTATTACATCGGCGATAGCGATCAAAGCTTCCCGCTTGCTCTCGTCGGCGGTGGTTTGCTTCCCAACTACAACACCTTGACGCCTACTCGGGTTCAGCTCATTTCTCTCTCCTATGTCTCGACTCTCACTCCTTCCATCGTCAACGAAGCTCGCCTCGGCTGGAACCGCTTCGCTGAAGGCTTTTTTCCTCAGGATCGCAACTTCGATCCCGCCTCTATCGGTCTCAACACGGGCGTCACCAAGCAGAATTTCGGCTTGCCCATTATTAACGTCGCTAACTTGGCCCAGCTCGGCGCCGACAAAGGTGATCCGCGCCAGCGCGTGGATAGCAACTGGCACTACATTGACAACGTGTCCTGGAAGGCTGGCAAACAGGACATCAAATTTGGTTATGAATTTCGCCGCACGTCCATTTCGCAAATCTTCAACCGCCGGTTCCGCGGCAACTTGAAGTTCGAGGATAGTTTTGACAAAGCGGGAAATCTCATCAATACAGCGCTTGAGAATTTTCTTTTGGGCCTCCCCGATAGTGGGTTCCAGTATGCTGGCGACACCAATCGCAATACCTTCGAAAATTCCTATTCCGGCTACGTTCAGGACAGCGTGCACCTCAACCGCAGGTTCGTTCTGAACCTTGGTTTGCGTTATGACTACTACGGCATCATCCAAGAAAAGAAGGGACAATTTACTCTGGTCGATCCCACTACCGCTAATTTGAGCTTAACCGGCCCAGCTCGCCTCTATCAGCCCGACTACAATAATTGGGCTCCTCGGGTGAGCGCCGCCTGGGATCTCACCGGCAAAGGCACATCGGTCGTTCGTGCAGGCTACGGAATTTTCTATGACGCTTTCTCGCAGGACATGTTCCTGGGACACCTGCCATTCGGCACTTTCTTCGATCCCGGCCCGGCCTACAGTCCTCTTAACGGCATCACCGTAGCCAACGTCACCGGCTCACAGCTGGTCTCCGGCGACCCGGTCTTTCCATTTGCATCGTCCATGCCGGACGCCTTCGGTGTCGACCCGAAGATCCGCACCCCGTACATGCAGAACTTCAATTTGAATTTCCAGCAGCAGCTCGGCAAGAAAACGGTTTTCCAATTAGGTTATGTCGGTTCGAACGGCCACAAACTCCTGCGTTTCCGCGACATTAACCAGCCTAACCAGGCTCAAATCACCGCCGCCGACCTCGACTGCGCCTGCATTAACGACGCTTCCATTCGCGTCCTTCCTACCAGTCTCTTCTACGTTTACTGGATGGAGGCCGCCGGCAACTCTACCTATAACTCATTACAGGGCAGCCTTCGCGTGAACGATTGGCATGGTCTTACTTCAACCCTCAACTACAACTGGTCGCACTCCATCGACGATTCCAGCGATGGCGACGACTTTGTCCAGAATGCGGCCCAGCCGACCGACAGCACGCGCCCTGAAACCAACCGCGGCAATTCCAACTTCGATGTCCGCAACCGCCTGACTTGGAATTTCATCTACAACTTCCCGAATCCTTCTGCGATGAAGAAACTCACCAATGGTTGGGGAATCAACGGCATCGTCACTGTCCAATCCGGCCAGCCTTTCCACTTGGTTTTCTCCGAAGATGACTTCGATGGCAGCGGACAATTTTTCCCCAAACCGGACGTTGTCGGACCGATCGTTTACCACACTCGTGATCCGCGCAATTTTCTTGACCTGACTGCTTTTGCGGTCCCCTGCACAGTACCAGCAGGCACCTTCGATGGCTTCGCAGATTCCTGCACGCCCGGAACGCGCCACTTCGGAAACCTTGGGCGCAATTCGCTACTCGGTCCCAACTTCCGTCAATTTGATTTTTCTATTTTCAAGATCACTCCGATTACCGAGCGGCTCAAATTGGAGCTGCGCTTCGAGGCCTACAACCTCTTGAACCACCCAAATTTCGCGAATCCTTACCTGCCCAATTTCTTTGCTGACGGCGCGCCCAATGGCTTTGACACGAACGGTCGAGCGGTTGGCTCTTTGGCCCTAGGGGTAACGGGAGACGTCGGCATCGGTTATCCGTTTCTCGGCAGCGGTGGGCCACGCAGCCTGCAAATCGCCGCCAAATTTACCTTCTAACTTTAGCCAAAACAGCAGTTTACAGACGGCCTCCCGATTCATCCTCGGGAGGCCTTTTTCATGTTTGCCGCAGGATTCCGGGCAGACGCCTTTGATGATTCTGATAAAGTGCTGTCTGCGAGGCGCAAGTTCCTTGGGCGGAGTGCCACTCAGGGCCGTGCAATTTTTACGGCTTGCCCTGCGTACTAGTCTATGGACGTTCAGAAACCAGGCCGGATGAACGCGGCGGATACAAAGCAGTCGAGCGAAACCGTCGCTCGGGCCAGGGCCGGGGATGCCGAGGCCTGGGGTGATCTGTACCGGGAACACGCTCCGGCGATTTTCCGTTTTTGCAGGAGGGCGTTACCAACCCGTGAAGATGCGGAAGACGCCACCATGGAAATTTTTATGAAGATTCGCGACAAACTGAATCAATACGACGCCAGCCGATCATTCAGCGCCTGGCTTTACCGCGTCGCTGCCAACCACTGCTGGGATACGCTGCGCCGGCGCAAGATCCGCCAGGACAAAGAAACCGACGATCTTGAAACTGTGCCTCTGGAGCATCCCGATCCTAGCCAGCTCGATCAATTGATCGAGCAGCGCACCAGTGAAGAAGTTCGCAAAGCGCTCGATAAACTCGGCGCGCGCGCACGCATGGCGCTGGTCCTCCGCTACTACTCCGATATGAGTTACGACGAAATTGCCGACGCACTCGGTGTACGCCGCGCCTTTGTGGGCGTAGTGCTCCTTCGCGCGCGGCATGAACTGCGTCAGGCGCTCGAAGGTACGGGCGCAATGGCGGCGGGAGGTGCCGGATGAGCATGAGTTCGCCACCGGGTTCGAATCAAGGTTCTGGCAAAGGCGACGATATGGAACATCTCGACGAAATGAGCTGCATGCTGTATCTCGAAGGGCAGCTCGACCGCACCCGCGCGATGGAAGTTTCCAATCACACGCAAACCTGCTCCGCCTGCCGCACGCTCCTCCGCGCCATCGAACGCGAATCGCGTCTTCTCACCCGCGCCATGCTGGAAGAAGAAGAGCCCCTCCCGTCGCGCATCGCCATGTTTCAGGAAAAAGTCCAGCGCTCCATGCAGTGGATCTGGATGGTTGTGTTTGGTCTTGCGGCCACTGCAATTTATGCCATGTACACCGGTTACATCGAGCCCTGGGAACAGCGCCTCGAACAAGCCGGATTTGGAGGAACCAGTTTGCTGAGCATGCTCATTTTCCAAGGTAGTTTCTGGAAAGGATGGCAGTCGATGCTTTCACTCGTGGAGGTGCTGGCCCTGGTCACCATTTGCGGATTCGCCGCCATCCTGCTGCGCAAGCGCTTCCGCCGCGGCTCCGCTGTGGCTTTGCTGTTGGCCAGCTTGGGCGCGGTATTTTCCATGCCGGCTCCGGCGGCGGCCACAGAATTTCGCAAGGGCGCCAGCGCCGAAATCGCCAAAGATGAAACCGTGAAAGGCGATCTATATTTCACCGGGCAGCAACTCAGCGTCGACGGCACCGTGGACGGCGATCTTTACGTCTGGGGACAGGAAGTTACGATCCGCGGCCACGTCACCGGCGATGTTTTTGCCTTCGTTCAGACGGCGCGCATTGACGGTCAGGTAGATGGCAGCGTACGCGGCTTCTGCAACAACATCACGATCTCCGGCACCGTGGACCGCAGCCTGATGGCATGGGCGCAGGTGATTCATGTGGACAATCGGGGATCGGTCGGCCGCAGCATTACTTCCTTCTCGCAAACCCTCAGCCTCGACGGCAAAGTCGGGCGCGACATGCTGCTTTTTAACCAGTCGACGCGCATTGCCGGCACGGTTGGCGGAAACGTCAAAGAGCGAGGCGAATCGCTCACGATCGAGGAAAACGCGCAGGTCGATGGTTCGTTCCAGTTCGAAGGTGAGAAAGAACCCATCGTTTCCAAGTCCGCAAAACTCGCTTCACCGGTTCAATTCACCCATCACGTCAAGAAGCGCGAGGAATTTAGCAAGCACTCCGCAGTGTGGGCGGGATTTCTGGCGGCGGCATTTGTGCTGTTTGGCTTGGTGCTGTTCCGCGTGATGCCGCAATTTTCGCTGGACGCCACTCGCGCCGCGGAAAGCTACGGCGCTTCCATCGGACTCGGCGTGCTGGTGATGTTTGCGGTGCCCATCGCTTCGCTGATCGCCTGCGTGACTTTTGTCGGTTTGTTCGTCGGCCTTTCCACCTTTGTGTTGTGGCTGATTGCGCTCTACGCCGCGCAAACCGTGGTCGGCGCAGTGATCGGCCAGTGGATTCTCGGCCGCGCTGCGGATATTTGGGGCCGCATCGGCCGCATGGCCCTGGGCGTTGTGATCATTCGCGCCATTACGTTACTGCCGCACCTTGGATGGTGGATCAAGTTGGGCGTTCTGCTGTGGGGTATGGGCGCAATTTCCCTGGGGCTGTATCGTCGCTTCCAGCCGCCGGCCGCGGCGCAACCGGCGTACGTTCCGCCACCGATGGCTCCGACCGCCAGCGCTCCCGCGATCTGAGAATTTTTTGACCGAAACCTAACTCTTCTCTGCAAAACAGTTGCAAATCAATGGGTGCGGACGGACTGGGCGGCGAAGTCCGGGCTGGAGTTCGGCCCGAGATACAGCGCGCTGGTGGAGATGGTGTTGCCGACCGGGATGGCGGTGATGGTTTGCGCGCCATCGATGCTCAGCCGGCCCGGATTGGTGCGGACCAGCTGATTGCTGGTGATGCCGAAGAAGGGTGGCAGAGCAGTGCCCGTTACGCTGAAGTCGGGACTTACAGCATTCGCCATGGTCGCGGTGATGCGGCTGAAGCGGAGCGCAAATGAGACGGTGGATGCGGCACCGGGCGTGGTGCCGGACGGCGCGGTGTACGCAGTCACCGGAAACAAAACAGTCATTCCGGGATGAATCGAGGTGATGCTGGTGGATCCGTCAAAACCGTTGGCGGGAAGAGTCGGGTTGCCGAGCCCTTTGTCCACGATGACGAAAGGCTCGACGGTGCCGGCAAGCGTGACGACCATCTGATCGCCAAGGCCGAGCGCACCATCCAAAACACTATTGCTGGGTGCGAAGACGCTGTCGGTGGCGACGAGTGAGAATGTGTGGCTGATAGTGTCGGGAACAGTCGTGACCACGCCTTCGATCAAATCGCCCGAATCAATAATTGGCTGAAAGAATGTAGCGGTGATGGTGCCATCGGAATTCAAAACGGCGTCCATCACGGCGACCTGATTGGTCTGCACGCAGCTGGAGTTCTGCGCGGCGCAGTCGAATACCGTCGAGGAATTGGTGCTGGCGGTGATGCTCCCGCGGGTGGAAGTCTGAATGGTAATGGAAGTGGAAGTCGCACCGGTGACCAGGCCCAGGATGTCGTCAAGATGAGAAAGCTGGGTTGACGCAAGATTGGTGGCGGAAGCAGCGGGCGGAAGAGTTGACGCGGAAAAGACATTCGCGACGGTCAGATCCACGGCAGTGATGGTTTGCCCGGTTCGCGTAAGCGCGTTCCCGAGATTCACGTTGAGCGCGATGCCGGTCAATGCGTTGTCAACGATGTTGAGATTCGTGGAGATTGTGGCGCTGCCGGGAAGCCCTCCCTTCACCGTGGTCAGAGTAGCGTTGGCACAGCCTTGTACTCCGGGGTCGGATTGGGTGCAGAAAGTAACCAGAGGAGCGGAGAACGTGACGGTCAGCTGATTGTAGCTGCCGAAGGGAATCGAGATGTTGGAGGCAATAAGCGTGGAATCGCTGGTGACGCGATTGAACTCGGCGATATAGCTGGCGGAATTGAGATGGATCGCGACCGGGCTGCCTCCGCCGGAGGGAGTGAGCGTAAGCCCCGTGATGGTCGCGGTGAAGGCTTGGAGGGAGAGCGCGTCGGTTGGCGGCGGCGGAGTGGCGGTGAGGACAACGGAAACAGAGCCGCCGGTGGAGCAATTGGAGATGCAGCCGCCACCAGGAGTGCCACTGCAGGAAGCAAGTGCAGATCCGATCAGGACGAGAAGAACTGCTTTCGAGGCCAGGCGCATCAGGACTACCCCATTTTGTGGATTCCGCGCCGCCGATGACCGGGACGGCCAGCGCGGTGGTTTTTTCTCGATTCTCGAAACCGTACTGTTTGCTTTCCAATGTACGCCGGAGCGGTACGGCGCCGGGCGCGGTAATCGGTGGTACTTGCCCAATCGCGTAAGGGGAAGAGAAGGGCTCCCTCAGAGGACTCCAGATCAAAGGTAAGGGTGACGCGGCTCGGGAGAGAATGAGGAGCTCTGCTAGCCTGGCCTGGTATTTACGCACGCGGGGATGCCAAAGGAGATAGACAGGAGTGCAAGTATGAATACGCACCCACAAGAACGAGCACAATGCTCCCGAGAAAACCAGAGCATAACGGGGTCAAACGGCAACGCGGGCCTGTGTTTTTCGGTTTCCGTCTTGCCCATAATGTATCGGTGTAAGCTACGGTAGTTTGGAGGGTGAAGATGGTTCTTGTTGTTGGTGCCACCGGTCTAGTAGGAAATGAAATATGCCGGAGACTAGCGATGCGAGGCGAAAGCGTCAGGGCTCTGGTTCGCGCGACGAGTCCCAAGAACAGGGTGGAGACCCTGCGGTCGTGCAATGTCGAAATACTAGTGGGCGATCTAAAAGACTATGAGTCCATCAGCCTCTCATGCCAGGGAGTCGATGCCGTGATCTCGACGGCGTCGTCGACACTATCGCGGCAAGCCGGAGACTCCATTGAGTCGGTGGATGCTGCCGGACAGATGAACTTAGTCAAGGCGGCCAAAGCCGCGAAGGTGGAGCGGTTCGTGTTCCTGTCGTTTCGCCATTCACCCCACATTTCCTTTCCGCTGGGCGAGGCCAAGCACGAAGTCGAGAAGGCCATCGCGAGCATGAACTTTACCGTGATCCAGGCAAGTTGGTTCATGGAGTTATGGCTAAGCCCAGCTTTAGGTTTCGACTATGCAAATCTAACGGCTCGTATTTATGGGCCAGGCAGCAACCCGATCAGCTGGGTTTCGTTTCTAGACGTGGCCGAAATGTGCACCCTGGCCCTGCGAAATCCAGATGCTGGGAGGAAAACGATCGAGTTTGGCGGGCCCGAAGCGATCAGTCCGCTCGAGGTTGTGGCTCGTTTTGAAAAGATCGGCGGAAGGCCGTTCCAGATCGAACACGTTCCGGAAACCTTGCTCCGCGCACAGTTTGCGCAAGCGACCGATTCGATGCAAAAGAGTTTCGCGGCGCTGATGCTCCAGTACGTGTCAGGTGATGCCATGAATATGGGCTCGATTGTGCAGCAGTTCGGGATCAGACTCGCGAGCGTTGATGAGTATGCTCGCGGCGTGCTGGGGAATATCGCGAGAGCGTAAGCGTGTTGCGCGCACGCGAGAAGCCAGGCTGGTCGGTGAATTGATTCACCGGACGCCGGGCGACGGGCTCGGTTTAAATTCGAGAGCCGGTTCAAGCCTGAGAGTTTCTTGTAAGGTCTGAAAGGGGGCCAGCTCACGCAACGCAATGAGCTCCGGGTCGGCGCCAAGCCAGTGCCTGTCTCTCCAGCCGGCCAAGACCGCCTTGTGGAGACAATCGAGCGCAGTATCCTGATCGTGAAGCCGTGCGTATGCGGCCCCGAGTCCGTAATAGAGTTGCCCGAGCGTCCCCTCCCAGAGCCACGTTTGCGGGCTGCGGGCAATCTCCATTAGGAACTGTTCGGCTTCCTCCAGTAACTCGCGTGCATGGAGGGTTTCGCCTCGCGCTGCGTGGACCGCAGCCATCCCCGCCAATGTCCGACTGAGAACGCGTTGGCGGCCCAGCATACGAGGGTATTCTTTTACCAGGCGGGAGGCCCGGCGAAACTCCTTCGTTGCCGTCTCGGCACGGCCTTCGCGCAGCTGCAACTCTCCAAGGCCGCAGGCGGTCAAAGCCTGGAAAGCTTCGCGGTACAGGTGGTCGGTCGACTCGAGGGCGGAGGCGGAGGCGGCATACAACTCATGGGCTCTATCATTCTGCCCGCGACGTTGCGCGACCGTGGCAAGGAGCATCTCCGGCCCGATGAAAAATCCGTAGCCGGGTCCGCGGCGCGCGATCTCGAGCCCCCTTTGAAGAAACTGCTCCGCACGGCCGTATTCTCCCCACGATAAAGTGATTTGTCCGAGACAGAGCCAGGTTGCTCCCCAGCGGGGGTCAGCCAGGCTTGCGTCCAACAGCGCCGTCAGCGCAGATTGAAACGCGGTCGGGTCGCGTTCACTGGCTGACAGATAAGCTGCTCCCAGGAAATAGTGAGCCAAGACCAAATCCGGCTGGCGCTCCACGCCCTGGTGGCCGGTGCGAATGGATTGCTCGACTCTTCCCTGCCGCATATAGGCATAGCTGAGCCACGGATAAGGCTCGCCGAGTTCGGGGTCCAGTTCGATTGCGCGTTCGGAATATCGTGCAGAGCGGTCGAGGTCCGCGGGATCGGTGAGGTGAATATAGCGCATTGCGTGGGTGGCCCCGAGGGCCGCGTAGGCCAGGGAGTAATGTGAATCCAGCGCGATGGCACGTTCCAGATGCTGGCGAGCACGCTCCAGTGATTCCTTGCCGAACAGGTGGAACTGCTGGCGGCCTTGTGCGTATTGCTCATAGGCTTCAAGATGCAACGTTTCGGGTGGAGCAATTCGCTGCATCGCGCTGCTGTCGACCTTTACTTTGAGTACGCTCATGACGTCGGCGACAACACGATCCTGCAGGGCAAAGACGTCCTCCCAGCAGCCATCTATCTTCGCAGTAGCCGTTTCCTCGCCAGTCGCTACTTCTATAACCGTTGGCAAGATCCGGAGGCGCTCGCCTGAACGCTGATAGCTCCCCAGCACCAGCCACCGCGCGCCGAGCTCTTTGCCCAACGCGATAAGCCCTGAGTGACCCGCATCCGCAAGATGATGGCGTCGCGCTGCCTCTTGGATACGCTGCCGGCTGGTTACACTTACCAGTTTGAGTCTTTTCAAATCCGTGGTGAGCGTTTCGGCCAATCCGGAGCCGAGCCAGTCTACACTTCGATCGACGGTGATGTTGTGGAAGTCCAGCACCGCGAGCACCGACGCGGTTTGCGATGCCATGGTTTGTGGACTCGAGTTGGAACCGGCTAGCACGTCGCGCAAATTCCGGGACAGTTCCGCAGCGTTCTGAGGACGTAGATCAGCGTCAACGGAAATGGCCCGCATTAAGAACCGTTCCATGGCGGTGTTGATAAGCGGGTTACTGCTAGTTGCGGATCGCGGCTGTCCGCTCAGGATCGCGCTGACCAAGGCATGCCCGTCGAGGCCTTCGAAAGGCAACCGCCCGCAGGCCATCTGATAAAGGACGATCCCCAGGCTATAGAGGTCACTGCGGCGGTCGGCTTCATGGCCACGCAGCACCTCCGGCGAGCAATAATGAACAGTGCCCATCCATGTTCCTGGAGCGGTCAGCGCCGTACGGCCGTCGTCTTTATCCTGCAAGAGTTTAGCGAGCCCGAAGTCGAGAAGTTTCACCCGGCCTTCAGAATTGATCATAATGTTCGCGGGCTTGATATCGCGATGCAGGATGCCCCGATGATGCGCGTGCTCGAGAGCGTCCGCGATCTGAAGGGCGTAGTCGGCCAGGCGATCCATCGGTAACTGCCCGGTGGCTAAATGTTCGCCGAGGCTCTGACCCTCCACGTATTCCATGGCCAGGTAATGAATCCCGTCGGACTCCCCGATTGCGTATAGCACGGCAATTCCAGGATGATTCAAAGCCGCGACAGCGCGCGCCTCTTGCTCAAACCGCGACACTCTGTCCTGGTCGCGAGCGAATTCCCTAGGCAGTACCTTGAGAGCGACCCGGCGTTCGAGACGAGCATCTTGCGCCAGGTAGACAACTCCCATCCCACCGGCGCCAAGTTCCGCCAGGATGCGATACTGCGCTACCGCGTGCCCGATCATGTGTGGAAAACAGCTCCGTTGGCCCGGCATGGTAGGCTGCGCTCGGGTAAGAAGTCAATTCGGCATTAGAGAAGCATTAGAGAAGTCTTGTCGTACCGAGAGGTCGTCGTAGTACGGTGGCGATGGTTTGAGTTACGGGGAGAAAGAGGAATACAGGCCGGTGGCGGCAGGGAAGCTACCGAAGCGAGTTCGAGAGCAGACGGCGGAGTTGTGGGATGGGGATGGCGTCAGCGCGGTGATTTTGGAAGCCGCGCACCGTGGTGGCTTTTAGGAGGGAGTTGACGATGGCTTCTTCGGTGGCGTCTATGGCGGCTTCGAAAAGCGGCGAGAGGGCGTCTTCTGCGAGTAGCGCGATCGGTTGGCTGCGTGGGGCGGTCTGGGCAATGCGGTTGGTGGTGGAGAAGGCGATGGCGTAGTCGCCGCTGCCGTTGCTGGCGGTGGAGCCGACGCGGGCCATGCCGAGAATGGCCCGGGCGGCGAGACGGCGAAGCTGGCGCGCATCGAGTGGGGCGTCGGTGGCCACGACGATCATGCAGGAGCCGTCGGCGGAATTTGCTGCGGGAGTATCTTCGCCAGAATCGCCGCGAAGGCTTGCTTCTTCTTTGGGGCGCAACTCTTTCCAGACGGGGACGCCTGCGATGGTGAGGCGGCCGCCGAAGTTGGTTTGCACCAAGACGCCGACGGTGAAGCCGCCCTCTTTTTCGGGGAGATGGCGAGAGCTGGTGCCGATCCCGCCTTTCCACCCGAAAGCGATGGTGCCGGTGCCGGCGCCGACGGAGCCTTCTTCGACCGGACCACCTCCTCTTGAGCTTGAGGAGGCTTCGTTGATCGCGCGGGCGACGTTATCGGCTTTGACATGAAAACCACGAATGTCATTGAGCCAGCCGTCATTGGTTTCACCGACGAGCGGGTTGGCGCGCGGAACGTTTTCATTGCCGGGTTGAGCGATGGTCCAATGGGCGATGGCGGAGGCGGCGTCAAACACGCTGAGGGTGTTGGTGAGAACGATCGGAGTTTCAATCTGGCCGAGTTCATTGACTTGCGTGGAGCCGATGAGTTTGCCGTAGGCGTTGTAGACGAAGACGGCGCCAGCCACTTTGTCCTGAAAAAGATTGCCGGCGTGAGGAAGGATGGCGGTGACGCCGGTGCGCACGTTGTCGCCGTAGGAGAGAGTGAGCTGGCCGACCAGGACGCCGGGTACGTCGGTGATGGCGTTTTTCGGGCCGGGGTCGTAGAGGCCGAAGGTGAGGCCGAGGTCGCGGGCACGTGGGCGGGCGGTGTCAGGAGAAGTGGTCTGGGCGGTGAGCGGCAGAGTGAGAGGGAATACGGCGAGAAACAGGCGAGCGCCAGTGACGCTGATGAAGAATTTGGATCGCATCATTTCGAGGAGATTCTATGGTTGCAAGCGAGAACGAGTCAACGGACGTCAGAAAGTGAAAAAACCTTGAATTCAATTCCTCAGCGGCTAAAGCCGGGTAGTAAGGCTCGGGTTCGATGTCCGACCGATAGATCCGCCCCCGGTTTCACTGATAGACACCAGAGTTCCGCCCATCGGGAGAACGCCGTGGTGGGGCAAGGTTGGCAGTCGCGGGGGAGATTCGCCAGTGTGTTATTGTCGAGGATTGGATGGACGGGTCAGGAGAAAGAAGTTCTGGAAGAACCGATACAGAAAGTTGCGACGAAAGGGAAACGGCGCAAGAAGGGGGCGGAGGGTACGGGTGTGTCTGATGTGGGGACGCACATGTCGGAGCTTGGCGTAGAGAGGCGGTATGTTTCGTTGGAAGAAGTATATCCGCCCTTAGCAACCAAGAGTGGGGCACTTGGGAGAAATTCAGAATCGTCGGGCGATGCGCGAACACCGGTCGGGGGCGGACAAGTTGAGATGCGAGATGTGTTTGGGCCGGGCGGCATGCTTGAGAAGAGCATGTTTGGCGGGTATGAGCACCGGGCGGCACAGCTGGAGATGGCGGAGGCGGTGCACGACGCGTTTCAGGAAAAGCACCACGCGATTGTGGAGGGGGGGACGGGGACGGGCAAGACGCTGGCTTACTTGTTGCCGGCGATTTGCAGCGGACGGCGGGTAGTGATTTCGACGGCGACGAAATCACTGCAGGAGCAGCTGTATCAGAAGGACATTCCGTTTTTACAGAAACATTTTGCGCCGAACCTGAAAGTCGCGGTGATGAAGGGGCGGGGAAATTTTTTGTGCCGCGCGAAGCTTCACGCGATAGCGGACACGCCGATGTTGAAGGGGATGGAGGAGCTGGATCAGTTTCAGCAGATTCGCGATTGGGCGAAATTGACGGAGACGGGAGACCGGGCGGAACTGACGTTTTTAGCCGACGATGCGGAATTGTGGACGCGGCTGGACGCGCGACGGGACGCGTGTACGGGGCAGAAGTGCGCGGACTTCAATGCCTGCTTTGTGACGGCGATGCATGGGCGGGCACGCGAAGCAGATTTGATTATCGTGAATCACCATTTGTTTTTTGCGGATTTGGCGCTGAAGCAGGACGATTTTGGCAGCATTCTGCCGGAGTATTCGGCGGTGGTGTTTGACGAAGCGCACGAGATTGAAGATGTTGCGAGCGATTATTTCGGACGGCAGATTTCAAATTACAGGTTTGAGGAGTTGGCCCGGGACGCGGACGCGGCACTGCGTCTGCTGAAGCTGGGGGCGCCGTCGTTGCTGCGGCGGACACAGAGGATTCGCGAGCGGGGCCGCACGTTTTTTGAGTTGTTTCCGCCACGAGAGGGGCGGTTTCCGTTTTCGCGGATTGAGCGGGAAGCATTTTTGGAGCAGAACTACGAGGCGTACACGGCGCTGATGGACGCACTGAAGGGGCTGGAGACGGAATTTGCTGCGGTGGCGCAGAAGCCGGAAGAGTTGACGCGCCTGGCGCGGCGGAGTTTTGAGCTGCGGCAGGAGATGGCGTTTCTGTTCGAGTCGAATGAAAAGAATCTTGTGTATTGGTTTGAGCGGCGGAACAAAGGCGTGTTTTTGGCGGCTACGCCGATCGATGTGAGCCAGATTTTGCGCGAGAGGTTGTTCGAACAGTTCGACACCGTAGTGATGACGTCGGCGACGCTCACGGTAGGCGGGCGGTTTGATTACATCAAGCAGCGACTGGGGCTCGATCACGTGAAGGAGCGGACGCTACCGCCGGAGTTTCGTTATGACGAGCAGGTGTTGCTGTACTTGCCGCAGCGGATGCCGGATGTACGCGATGCGGGATTTCAGGCGAAGGCGTCGGACGAAATTTTGCGGCTGCTGGAGCTGAGCGAAGGGCGAGCGTTTTGTTTGTTTACGAGCTATTCGCAGATGCGGGATTTGTACGAGCGAGTGAGCGCGCGGTCGGCCTATCCGTTGCTGCTGCAGGGCACGGCCCCGCGGTCAGTTTTACTGGAGCGATTCAAGACGACGCCAAACGCGGTGCTGTTTGCGACGGCGAGTTTCTGGCAGGGAGTGGACGTGCCAGGCGAGCAGCTGTCGTGCGTGATTGTGGACCGGCTGCCGTTCGCTGTGCCGAGCGACCCGGTTGTGGCAGCGCGGGTAAATGCATTGAACGAAGAAGGGCGGAATGCGTTCGCGGAATATCAGGTGCCGGCTGCGGTGCTGGCGCTGAAGCAAGGGTTCGGCAGATTGATTCGGTCGAAGACGGATCGCGGCGTGTTGTCGATTCTGGACAACCGCATTCAGCGGATGGCGTATGGTAAAATTTTTATAGAGTCGCTGCCGGAATATGGGAAAACGCAGGAATTGGGAGAGGTTGAGAGGTTTTTTGGAAGTCGGAAACAATCCGGTAAAGAAGTAACGAACTCAAGATAAAGACGACAAAAAGAAAAAGAGATTGCATGTTTGAAGTGAGAGTTGAGGAGACATTTTCTTCGGGGCATGCGCTCCGGGGATACCAGGGAAAGTGTGAGAACGTGCACGGGCACAACTACCGGGTGCGGGTGACGCTGGCGGGGCCGGCGCTGAATGAGATCGGGTTGCTGGTGGATTTTACGGATTTGAAGCGAGTGGTACGCGGGATTATTGCTGGGATTGATCACCAGTTTTTGAATGATCTGGAGCCGTTTCGAACGGTGAACCCTTCGGCGGAAAATTTGGCGAAATATTTTTATGACGAGACTGCGCGCGGGTTGAGTGCGTTGCCGGCGGAAGCGAAGATTACCGAAGTGATCGTGTGGGAGACCGATACGTCCAGCGCGATTTACAGGCCGGGAGTAGTTGGGTCGCGCTCAGAAAAGTAAGCGAAACGGCGGGGAAATAGCTGGTTCTTCTTGATGTTTATCACGGAGATATTCAAATCGGTGCAGGGAGAAGGGACGCGCGCTGGGCTGCCCTGCGTGTTTGTGCGTTTGACGGGATGCAATTTGCGCTGCACGTGGTGCGATACGGCGTATGCATTCCATGGCGGGAAGAAGATGAGCGTGGACGAAGTGCTGGCGCGCGTGGATGAGCTGTGTGGACGGCGCGATGGCGTGAGCGGCGCGGCAGCGGATGTGCCGCTAGTGGAACTGACGGGAGGGGAGCCGCTGCTGCAGGAGGAGATTTATCCGCTGGCGGAGGCGTTGCTGAAGCGTGGCTACACGGTCATGATCGAGACGAGCGGAGAACGGTTCGTGGGGCGGCTGCCGAAAGAAGTGATCAAGATTGTGGATGTGAAGTGCCCGGACTCCGGCGAGGCAGATACGTTCAACGAGAAGAACCTGGGAGCCATAGACGAGAAGGACGAGATTAAATTTGTGCTTTCCACGCGACGGGATTATGAATTTGCGAGAGAGTTTACGCGGGAAAGGGGGCTGGCGAAACTTGTCAGGCAGGTGCTGTTTGCGCCGGTCTTCGCGGATCCGAACGGGAAATGGGAAGGGCTGGAGCCGCGCCAGCTGGTCGAGTGGATCCTGGCGGACGGATTGCCAGTGCGGCTGGGGCTGCAACTGCACAAATTTATTTGGCACCCCGCGACGAAGGGCGTTTAAAGCCCTCTTGGAGGAGATTCTGCCAGGTGCCGTGTGCGCCGGCTCCGGCTCCTTGGGGAACTGTTTGTCCGGCGGAACCTTCCACGGCGACGGGGCTGGTAAAAATGATCGCGTTGGGAATGATGACTCGCCGTCCCTCCTTGGTGGTGATCACGGTGGCGCGCGACTGGATGTCGTGGACGGTACCCTCGATGCCGGTGACGCTGATGAAATCGCCGATGCGAAACGGTTCCTGCACGAGCAGGAGAATGCCGGCCAGGAAATTCTGCAAAATGTTCTGGAAGGCGAAACCGACAGCCACGCTGCCGATACCGAGAATTTTGATGAGATCGGAAGCCTGGAACGACGGAGCGATTACGGAAAGACCGACCAGGAAGCCGATCACCACTATGGCCGTGTACACCAGGCGCCCCAAAAGAAGAGCGATGCCTTGATGTTTGCGGCGCTGGATGGCGAAGCGGCGCACCAACGCACGGCAAATGGATGCCACTAGCAGAAACAGAATGAAGACGAACAGCGCAAGAACCAGATTCGGGATCAGGGAAATACATTGGTTAATGATCCGGACTCCGGTTTTCCAGGCCGCGGAAAAGTCGAGAGGCATGCTGTGCCCTCCTGTCTGTGAGGGCGGCATGGAAAAAGGATAGGCCAACAGCCGGCGGAAGGCCATGCGGGTAATCCCTGAGGTTTTCGGACCGCAGTAGCCAGGCTTATAATTTGTAGCGATGGCGAATACGACTCCAAAAGCAGTGGTGCTCCTGAGTGGGGGGATGGATTCGTGCGTGTGCGCGGCGACCGCACGCGAGCGGCACGGAGCGGGTAATGTTGCGTTGTTGCACGCGAGTTATGGGCAGCGAACCGAAGCCAGGGAAGCGAAAGCATTCGGCGACATCGCGGAGTTTTACAGTGTCAAGCAGCGGCTGATGGTGCAGCTGGAGCACTTTCGCGCGATTGGTGGATCGGCACTGACGGATCCGAACATCGCGGTTCCGGAAAATGATTTGGGCACACCAGGGCCACAGGGCAGCCTGATTCCAGTGACGTATGTGCCGTTTCGCAATGCACATTTTCTTTCGGTGGCGGTGAGCTGGGCGGAAGCGATTGGCGCGGCAGCGATTTACATCGGGGCGGTGGCGCAGGATAGTTCGGGCTATCCGGATTGCCGGCCGGAGTATTACAAAGTGTTTCAGGAGTTAATTCGCGTGGGGACGCGGCCCGAGACCGAGATCGAAATTGTTACGCCGGTGATTGATCGCAAGAAGAGCGAGATCATCCGTCGGGGCATCGAGCTGGGAGCACCGCTGCATCTGACCTGGTCGTGCTACCAGAATGCCGAGGAAGCCTGCGGTGTGTGTGATAGCTGCTTGCTGCGGTTACGGGCATTTGAGGAAGCGGGCGTACCCGATCCGATTCCTTATCGGCGCGCGGTATCTGCCCGGCCCTGACGGGCAGTCGCCGTTCGGATGTGGGCACTTGGAATTGCGGGCCGATAGGTGATAATAAGGCCCACACGCAGTCCCCGCAGAGCTTGGGTAGAAGCTTTGCTTTGGTCTAAACAGGGATGTTCGTGCGGTGGATCAATTCGTGGATGCGTTGGGCTAAAAGGAGAACAAAGCATGAAGAAACTGGCATATTCGTGCGCATTCGCCGCATTGGTGTTTGCAATGACGGTGGCGGGGCTGGCGCCTCGAGCCGGTGCGCAAGACAGCGGAATCGCCGGAACGATTTTGGATTTGCAGGCCAATCCGTGGCCGGACCTGGGGGTCACGGTAGTCAGCGACCAGGGAACAAAGTTTGAGGCCAAGACCGATAACAAGGGAAAGTATGAGTTTCACAACCTCCGCGCGGGGGTGTACACGCTGACGGTACAACTGCCGAACCAGGTGTTCCAGGGTGGTCAGGTGAAAGTTGGCGCCGGGCAAACGGTGCCGGCCGACTTGAATTTTAAAGAAATCGCTGCGAAGAACAATCCGGATTTCGCAAAGCAAGTCGCGAAGCAGGAAGAGGAAAAGCAGAAGTTTCAGGGGATGAAGCAGCACTTTGACGCGGGCGTGGCGCAGTTGGAACTGGTCAAGCAAGCGAGGGACAAGCTTTCGAAGGCGCCTGCGGATCAGCGCGATGCGGCCAAGCAGGAAGTGCTGGACAACAGCAACAAAGCGATCACTGAGTTTGAAGCTGCGAAGGCGGCTTCGAATGAAAAGGATCCGAACCTGCAGCTGATCATGGCGCGGCTTGGAGATGCGTACGATTCGGCGGGCCGGGCCGACGATGCGATCGGCGCGTATAAGCGTGCGATTGAACTGAAACCGTCGTTTGCTTATTACAACAACCTGGGCGGCATTTATGGTCGCGCGAACAAGATCGATGACGCGACCGCAGCGTATCAAAAGGCTGCCGAGATCGATCCGGCAAATGCATCACAAGCCTGGTTGAATTGCGGCATTACGCTATCGAACGTGGGAAAGTACAAGGAAGCGATTGAACCGCTGAAGAAAGCGACGGAGCTTGATCCCAAAAGCGCGAAAGCTTGGTATTTGCTGGCGTCGGCGCAGGTTGCAGACCCGAGCATCTACAAACAGACGGCAGGGAAAATTGAAGTGACCCCGTTGCCGGGAACGGCTGAGGCTTACCAAAAGGCAATTGATCTGGACCCCAACGGACCGTATGGGCAGCAGGCGAAGCAGGGCTTAGATCAACTGAACCAGATGACCGGCGGCATCAACACGCAGGTGGGAGCCAAGAAGAAGAAACCTTAAGCTGTGAGAAGAACCGAAAGAGGGGCCGGCACAATCCGCCGGCCTTTTTGTTTGTGGTGGAGCATCTCTCCTGCTAACTTCTGAAAGAAGTGTCGAAGGCGTTTGCCGTAGTCAGAGGCGCGCGAGAACGTTAGAATACGGGGCAGTCGTGGTGGCAATTCCATCGGTTAAGTGGAAGTCGTCCCAGCCATAGAAAACCAGAAAGGTAAGCGCAGCGCTATGATTTCCTTTTCGGAGCGCGCCGTAGTTCCGTCCCATGTGCTGATTCGCTTTCTGGAGCAGGAATCGGTGCTGTTGAACCTGGAAACGGAGCGGTACTTTGGGTTGGATGCGGTGGGGACACGGATGTGGCAGGTTGTGACGGCGGCGGCGACGGTAGAGGCGGCGCTGGCGCAACTGGTGCAAGAATACGACACCTCGCCGGAGACGCTACGCACGGACCTGACCAATTTGCTGCAGCACCTGGTGGAAAACGGATTGATTGCGACGCAACCCGCAGATGTGGGCACGGCTTCGTCGGTTTAGCGCGCTGCCGCGCGCTGCGAAGATGGACTTCGTGCGGGCGTCGCTGCTGTTGCCTCTGATTCGAATGAGCCTGCGTTTGCGCGGATTTCGCGCCACACAAAAATCCTTGCAGTTACGGATTGGACGAGGCGTGGCGGCGTTGTCGGAGTCTGCCGCGGCTGACGAAACAAAGCAGACGTGCCGAATGGTATTTGCAGCAGCGCGCTATTCGCCGATTTCCGTCACTTGTCTGGAACGATCGCTGGTGTTGTGGTGGCTGCTGGCGCGACGAGGAATGGCAACGCAGCTCCGCATCGGGGCGCGAAAATCCGGTAAGAAATTTGAAGCGCACGCTTGGTTAGAACAGAATGGCGTGGCCATAGGCGAGCCTGACGGCACGCACCTGCACTATGCTGCGTTCGAGAAAGAATTCTCCGAGGAAATTTCGTGAGCGGCTTTGCGGGCATTGTGCGGATGGAGCCAACGCTGGACACCGCTGAAGCCGACCGCGCGGCCATCGCGCGCATGGCGGAGGCCATTGCGTTTCGTGGGCCAGACGCTCAGCAGCAGTTCAGCCGGGACGGGGCATCGTTCGCGTTCTCACTATTGACTACCGGGCCAGCGCCGCAAGCGGCGGAGCAGCCGTTGACGCTGGATGGGGAAACGTTCTTCCTAGGCGAAGCGCGCGTTGACGGGCGAGGCGAACTAATCGCCAAGTTACAGCAGCACAGTGCCGAGGTCCTACCGTCGAGCGGTGACGAGCAGCTGGTACTCAATTTTATTGCTCTCTTTGGTATTGAGTCGCTGCCCCAACTCGACGGCGATTTCAGTTTTGTGTTGTGGAAACCGCGCGAGCGCAGACTATTCGCGTTTCGCGACCTCAGCGGCTCAAGGCCGTTTTTCTACTCACAGAGTGGCGGCCAACTCGTTTTCAGCAACACGCTACAGGCACTGTTAGTCTCCGGAAACGTCGCTCGCCGCGACTACGATCAACAGTTCATTGCGAACTTTCTGCTTGGCGCTCCCCATTTCGATGCGGAGAGGACGATCTATCGCGATGTTCGCAGGCTTCCAGCCGGGAACTTGTTGGACTTTTTTTCCGGCGAAGTTTCTTCGCGCTCCATCGCCAGATACCCGATCGAGGAACTGCTTTCATTCCGGCGGGATGACGAGGTGCTCGACGAATTTCGGCGGTTGTTTATGCTAGCCGTTCGCGATCGCCTGCCAGAATCGGACACGACGATCCTTTTAAGCGGCGGGCTGGACTCCACCAGCGTCGCAGCGGCCGCGGTTGCCGAGCGGAAGAGCCAAAACAACCCCAACCTGAAGCTCAACGCTTTTACACTCGATTTCTGTCCGCTGTTTCAGGACGAAGAAGCCTCACTGGCACAGGATTTTGCAGAGTCTCTCAATCTTCCATTCCAGCTGATTCACTTGGCGCACATTCTTCCGCTGGTCGGTGCGGACGGCGGGCCTTTCAAGCTGCCCGAGCCATGCGATTATCCTTACCCGGGACTTCAACAGTTTTACGTTTCGCGCTTTCGTCCGGATTCGCGGGTTGTGTTGAGCGGAGATGGTGGAGACGAAATTATGAGAGCGGAGGGCGCACCGTTCCTCCGCGATCTGAGTTCGCGCTTCGGCAAGGCTCGTGCGGCGATGGTGGTATTGGATTACATATTCTCGCGCCGGCGCCTGCCGGCATTGGGAGCCGGACTGCGCATCCGCTTTTTGCGGCTGATCGGAAAAGGCGCGCAGCTTCCCACTTTCCCGACATGGATCGAACCTGCGTTTGAGAGGCAATTTGAGCTCCGCAAGCGATTTCTCGAACTTACGGAAAAGCCTTCGTCCGCCCATCCCTGGCATCCCTGGTCGTACGCCAAACTCGTTCGCTTCATTCCGCCGCTAATGGAAGGGCAAGATGCCATGTTTAGCGGCCGCCCGCTTGAGGTACGTGCCCCATTTCTCGACCGGCGCCTGATCCGATTCCTGCTTTGCCTGCCGCCCATTCCCTGGTACATGGAAAAGGAGTTACTTCGGCGAGCACAGCGCGGCGTCCTGCCGGATGAAATTCGTCTTCGGCCGAAAGTGCCGCTCCAGCACGATCCCCTTGAGTTGCACGTTGCTGCGGGAAAGTGGTCTCCGAGCGCACCGGACGTGTGCCCACCTGCTCTCCGAGGCATGATTGACTGGCCACGCCTGCAGCATTCCTTGACAATCGCCCACGGTACCGAGTTATATGTACATCTGTGCCCGGTCCTGCTAGCTCTCTGGCTAAACGCTGTTGAAAAGAGCGATTGGATTCAGTAGAGTCGAAACAGGAGATTTCCATGAAGCCACCGGCGGAAGTCGCACCGAAAAAGAACTACGTGCCGCCGCAATTATTGAAGTACGGAACTCTAACCGAAATGACCGCGGCCGCCGGCAAAGGGGCTCATGCGGACGCGTCGAAGGGAAAAAGCAAGACCTAAGACTCCGCGTCCGACCTGTGAATATCCCCATACGATGGACTATTGGGCCTATGGCTTAAGTATTACTTCAAATGTGGAAATACCGGCCTTCGGAACTTTCACAAGCTTAGGGACTTTCGATATCAGTTTCCAAATGGGTCCGGCTCCAAGCTGGGCCGATGAGGCCTCTTCCGATCGCGGCGAAGTTGTTTATTCACCTTCCTTGCCGGCGCGGACCGACTCAAAACTGACGATTACCCGGCTGCTCTCTGGAAAATTCCTGGAACTCCGTTATGACGACGGGACCCGGTTCATTATGGATGGAGGAGCAAAGTCGATATGGGCTGAAGAAGGCCCCGGCCTGAGCCGCGACGACGTCTTCACCTATCTCGTTGGTCCTATCATGGGCTTTGTTTTACGGCGCCGGGAAAAACTGGCGCTCCACGCAAGCTCGGTTATTGTCGATGACATGGCAATTGCAATCTGTGGAGAAGCTGGATCGGGCAAATCAACGACTGCTGCAGCGCTTGCTCTCCGGGGCAATCAGGTGTTATGCGAAGACATTTGTGCCTTGCAGAATTTGTATGGGCACAAATATGTGTTGCCCGCTTACCCGAGAATCAGCTTGTGGCCAGATTCGGCGAGCCGCCTGTTCTCTTCCGCCGATGTCTTGCCGCTGGTCGCCAAAGGGTGGGATAAGCGGTATCTCCAGCTCGATGGGCAGCGGGCTGGCTTTAGCAACAGTCCGGCACCGCTCGGTGCGATCTATTTGCTGGCTGCGCGTTCGGATGCGCGGACCGCGCCATCTATTGAGCGGCTATCGCAGAGAGAAGCGGCGCTGGCCCTTGTGCAAAACACATATATGAATTACCTTTTGACGAAAAAGCAGCGTGCCGCCGAATTTTACACAATAGCCAGTTTGGTGAGCGAAGTGGATTGCTACTGCATCACTCCTCACGCCGATCCCGCGCGCATCCGGGACTTGGCGTTACTGGTAGAGGCGCACGCGACTAATTTTATATCCGGGCTGAAATCTTCCTCCGCCCACTTAGTGCCCTGATGTACAGCCTTGAGCAGTTCGCCAACATGTTCTCCGACCCGCTGCGCATGGACGCTTATCGCGGCGCGATTGCCAAATACGTTCAGCCCGGCAACGTGGTCGTGGATCTTGGCTGCGGTCCCGGTGTTTTTGCTCTTCTCGCTTGCAAAGCCGGCGCTCGCCGGGTGTACGCGATCGACCTGAATGGCATCGTGGATTTCGGCCGGCATTTGGCTGCGGCGAATGGCATGGCCGACCGCATCCATTTCCTGTGTGGAGATTCTCGGCAAATTCATTTACCAGAACGCGCGGACGTGATTGTCTCGGACGTAAGGGGAGCATTGCCCCTTCACTCTCATGCCATCGAAACCATCGAAGACGCGCGCGAACGTTTCCTGGCCCCGGGCGGCCGACTGCTTCCCTCAAGTGACACGTTGGTGTGCGCCCTGGTCGAGAATGAAAAGACGTACCGGGAAATCTGCGATGCTTGGAAGTCCCTTCCTCAACTGGATCTTTCTGCTGGTCTTCCGCTGGCATTGAACAGCATCTATAGCGAAAAACTCGAGCCCGACAATCTAATTTCGAGCCCTGCACCATGGCTTAAGCTTGACTACACGGTCGGCGCCAAAACTCACGTGTCGGGGCAATTACATCTCACCGCGTCCAGGGACGCAACAGGTCATGGGCTTGGTATGTGGTTTGAAACACAGCTCGGCGACGGATTTGGTTACTCCACGGCCCCGGGAAACGGCGATCGCGTTTATGGTCACAGATTCCTGCCATGGCTTGAACCGGTTCGGCTGCGCAAGGGAGACGTTTGCTCGGTGACGTTGGGCGCCCACTTTGTCGGAGGCAATTACATTTGGCAATGGGAGATACAGATGCCGGCCACGGCTAATCGAGCGCCGGTGCACATGCGGCAATCCACGTTTTACGGGGGCGTTTTGTCCCCCTCCTATCTCAAAAAGCATTCTAGTGATTTCGTACCAGTGCTCACGGAAACTGGGCTCGCTGAATCCTGGCTGTTTCAAGCTATCGATGGCAGGCGTTCGCTGGAAGAGATTGCCCGCGCGGCCACGAAAGCCTTTCCGCAAGTGTTTCGCCGCGTCGAAGACGCCTACAGCCGAGCCGCTGAAATCGCCGAAAGATTTTCCCGCTGATGTTGCTCGCCGCGCTTCTCGCGTAGACTGGGAGCCTCGCTGCGAGGAGCACTTTTCTGCCGTCTCTGTTTCCACCTGCTAGCAATTTAACCGCTAATTGGCGGCTCCTGCTTGCCGCTTGTTCAGTCCCTCATGACGCCGCAAGGATTGCGGCTCTCGCGCTGGAGAATGAAGGAGTTGATGCCTTGCTGGATCTTGCTGGCGCACACGGAGTCATTCCTCACTTGGCTCGCGTGGTGGGTCAGACAGATTCCAACTCTTTGCCCTCCGCACTAGTGGAGGCGGTTCGCGCACCATGGAAGCGCCAGTTGCTTAAGTCCATGTCCTTGACAGCAGAGCTGTTCCGTGTGGCTGCGCTCCTAGAGCAAGCGCCAATCGCGTTTTTGGTGACGAAAGGACCGGCGCTCGCGGCTCGCGCCTACGGCGACGTTGTTGCCAGACAGTACCGAGACTTCGACTTGTTGATCGGCCACGCCGATATTTTTCAGGCGGCGAAACTTCTGACTAGTGCAGGTTACGCGTCAGATACAAGTCTGAAAGCGTCGCAGTCCGGGCGTGTTCCCGGAGAATATATCTTTCAAAAACCCGAGACGGATCTGATCTTCGAGCTGCATACCGAACGGAGCTTCCGCTACTATCCGCGCCCGTTGCCCATCGAGGACTTCTTTCTTCGCAAAACGATTGTCTTAATGGATGGGCGCCCCGTGCCGGCCCTCTCGCTTGAGGATGAATTCGTCCTGATTTCCATCCACGGCGCAAAGCATTTTTGGGAACGCCTGATGTGGATTTCGGATGTGGCCGCCCTGGTGCATCGCCATCCGGAACTCGATTGGAGTCGCGTCCGCCAGTCCGCGGCCGATGTCGGCGCGGAGCGCATGGTCCGCGTGGCGTTGTTGCTGGCCGAGCGAGTGTTGCGGGTGCCGATTCCAAACGAAATGAAAAAGGAGGTCGCCGCCGATTCGGCCTGCCTGTCTATCGTTAAAAAAATTGAAACGTGGCTGCCTTATGCTGGCCAGCAACCGCCTCAATTGATGCAACGCGCGCTTTTTCGTTTCCGCATGCGCGGGCAATTGGTCGACGGGGCCCGTTATCTTACGCGTCTGTCGCTGTCGCCCACGGAAGAAGACTGGTCAGCCGATGCAGAATCTGCCGAAGCCCCGTGGCGCGAAGCTCTCAGCCGGCCGTTTCGCCTGGCCAAGAAATATCGCCGCGATTCGAAGGGGCCGCACTAACTATGTGAAGTCGCAGAGGTGCTGGCACTTGCCGTTGCTCCTGCCGCGCCACTCCACGCCGAAAATCCGCCGACCACGTTGTACACGGTTTTGAAGCCATGCTTGGCGAGAATGCTCGTTCCTGCGCTCGAGCGGTAGCCGCCCTGACACATCACGGCGATCGGCCGCGACGAGTCAAACTTTGCCAGCTCGTCTTCCAGGTGCGAAAGCGGGACATTCACAAATCCGGGTGCGTGTCCGCTGTTATATTCGTTGAGCCGCCGCACATCCAGCAGCTGCATATCCTGGTTTTCTTCCAGTCGGTGCCGCAGTTCATCCACCGGCATTTGCGGAATCGCGTCGGCGGCTTCGCCCGCTTTGTCCCACGCGTACATACCGCCGCCTAAAAATCCTTTTACGCTTTCGATGCCCACGCGCGCCAATCTCTGCACCCCTTCGTCCACGCCCTCACGCTCTTCGGCGATCAACAGGATGGGCGTGTCGCGCTTGATTAGTGTTGCCGCCCACGACGCAAACTGGCCGCCCAACGCGATGTTAATCGCGCCCGGGACATGTCCGTTTCCAAACGCGGCGGCGGGCCGCACATCAAGCACCAGATGCCCCGCGTTCGCTAAGCGCTTGAATTCTTTGGCGTCGAGTTCCGCTGGAGGAGGCAACTCTTTCAGTATCGGTGCGCCGGTCCGGTTCATCTCCGCGTCCTGCGAAAAATACGCCGGAGCTTCGGGCAGGTCCGTGGTCATCATTTTCACGAACTCATCTTTGCTCATCGGTTTTAGCGCGTAGTTGAATAGTCGCTGCTGCCCAATGGTGGACGACGTGTCTTTCGAAATGTTTCGGCCGCACATGGAGCCCGCGCCATGCGCTGGATACACTTCGGTCTCATCCGGCAGCGTTAGCAATTTTTCCCGCAGGCTGTCGTAGAGCATGCCGGCCATCTGCTCCGCCGAAAAGCCCTTTCCGCCCGCCAAGTCTGGTCGACCCACATCGCCGATGAAGAGAGTGTCGCCCGTGAGCACTTTCATCGGTTTGCCAGGCTCGTCGGGGTCGCTGACCAACAGCGAAATACTTTCGGGCGTGTGTCCGGGCGTTTCCAGTACGCACAAATTGATCTTACCGATTTTCAGCGCGTCGCCGTCGCGCACGCCTATATGATCGAAAGTTACTTCCGCTTGCGCGCCGAAAGCAATTCTCGCTCCAGTGCGTTCGGCTAGTTCGTGGTGGCCGCTCACAAAATCGGCGTGCAGATGCGTCTCGACCACGTACTTGATCTTCATGCCGTGGCGCCCGGCTTCTTCTATGTACTGGTCCACATCGCGCTGCGGGTCCACGACCGCTGCCTCGCCGTCGGAGCCGATCAGGTACGACGCATGCGCCAGACAACCGAGGTAAAACTGTTTGAAGTACATGGCTCCTCCCACCGAACTGCCTGTCCAGAGCGCCCGTAATTCTGATTATAGTCCTCCGTGAGGAAAAACACGCTCGGTCGCCGCCCGTTGCTGGCAACCGAACCCAGTGGACGAACCGCGTCCAATGCGGCAAACTGCTCGCGTGCGGTACCTCATGTCCCAACCGCGTGAGGGTATCCAATGAGCGAATCTTTTAACCTGGATCAAGTCGCGGGCGAACTGAAGGGCCGCAAATCGCCGGGTTCAGACGACTGCTCCGGCACCGAACGCCTGGACCACTGGCTCGCCGGCCTGGTCCAGCGCTACGGCAGCGACTTGTTGCTTGTCGAAGGCGCACCGCCCTGCATTCGCAAGGATGGCGAAGTCCGCAAAATCGAAAACAGCGCTCTGGACGGTGCGGACATTGAGGCCGCCGTCATTCCAGCTCTTTCCCAGCACGCATTGAATATCTTTCGTGAACGAGGTATCGCCGACTCGTCGTATCGCATTCAGGGACTCGGCCGCTTCCGTATCAATCTCCACCGCGAACGTTCCCGCTCAGCCGCGGCCATCCGCGCACTGCCCGCCAAGGTTCCAGCGTTGCGTGAACTGCATCTGCCGCCGTCGGTGGAGAACCTTGCCCGGCTGCCGCGCGGGCTGGTGCTCCTCGGCGGTCCCGCCGGTTCCGGCAAATCCACCACCATGGCCGCGCTGATCCACGAAATCAATCAGCGCGAAGCGCGCCACGTCGTCATCATTGAAGACCCCATCGAATACGAGCACACGCACATTCGCAGCGTCATCGAACAAGTTGAAATCGGCACCGACGCGCCTGATTTTCCCACTGCACTGCGCGCCGCGCTCCGTCAGGCTCCTGACGTGATCGTTGTTGGCGAAATGCGCGATCCCGAAACCATGCGCATCGCGGTGGCTGCCGCGGAAACTGGCCATCTGGTCCTTTCGACCCTGCACACAATCGACGTTGCCTCCACGATTTCTCGTATCTCTGACTCGTTCGCCTTGGAACGCCAGAACTCCATGCGCCAGGAACTGGCCATGGCTCTCGCCGCGGTGCACACGCAAATGCTGCTCCCCAAAAAAGGCGGCGGCCGCATTCCAGCCGCCGAACTGCTCATGGTCGCCTATGGCGCGCGCCATCACATCCGCCGCAACGCCCTGCAGCATTTGCATCAGGAAATCGCCCTTACCAAGAAGAAGGGCTCTTTTACTCTCGAGGATTCACTGGTTCAGTTGATTCATGCCGGCCAGATCGATCGTGAAGAAGCGCTTCACTGCTCTATCCATCCCGACGACCTGGACATTCTCTTGAAATCCGCCGCCTCTTCTGGTGCGCACGCATAAGCCCGCGCTTCAGCGAAAGTCCGCCTGCGATCCCTTCTCAAATCGGCCCGTTCTTCGCTAGCCGGCGGTGCCGGGCAGGCACCCCTGCTCTTCACAACACCCGCTAGCCCCAAAAGCAAAAAAGCCCTCCGCACCGCGCGGAGGGCCCTGAAACGACCGGATTCCAAACCGGAACTAGATCTTCGTCCGCATCTCCATCTTGTGTACGGTCTTCTGCTTCGCCGCGGGGATTTCCACGTCCAGCGTCAGCGCGCTCTTATTCCGCAGCACGCCCAGCTTGATGGCCTTCCCGTCGTTGCCCGCCAGCTTGGAACGCAGCTCCGCCAGCCCGTGGATTTTGTCTCCGTTGAGCGACATGATCACGTCTCCGGCTTTCATGCCGGCCTTTTCCGCGGCCGAACCTGGATTCACTTCGCGCACCAAAATGCCCTCACCGTCCGGCGCACCGAAGTACGAACCGAGTTGCCCGCCGATATCCTCCGCATCGATGCCCAGTCGCGGCCGGCTCATCAGCAAGTCGCCGCCTTCCCATTCGATCGAGGGCATGCCCGGCATCGGCGCGACTTCCGGCATCTCCGGTATGCGAAAATTGAAAACCTGCGGCGCGGCCTTCGAAATGCGAATCCTAGGGCCTTCCTGCATTTTTCCGAGCGTGGTGCCGACGGTCTGTGAGCGGCCATTACGCCACACAGTCAGCTGCACGCTGCGGCCTGCAGGAATTTCACGAATCATCCGGCGGAATTGAGCCGCGCCTTCAACGCGCTGTCCGTTAATTTCCGTCACCACGTCGTTGTCCTTCAAGCCAGCTTTTGACGCCGGGCTGTCGCCCAGCACTTTGCCGATCACCACGCCGCGCTCGCCCGGCAGCTTGAACTCTTTCACATTTTCCGCCGTAACGTCGCGGGTCTCGACGCCCAGCCAGCTTCCCATGTCGTCGTTCAGCGACGTCGCGATATTGAATTCGCGTTCGACATCCGGCATGCCCGGCGCGAGTTCCGCCTCCGGCGCCGGTGGGGCTGCGGGTGCCGGCGGACTCGCCTGCGGATCTTGCATCGAGCGCGATGGGCTAGGCAATGCGATCAGCCCAACGCAGAAAACGGCTGCTCCCGCGGCCACCAATAAATTTTTCTTGTTCATTCTTCTCCTCCTTATCTCGCTGCGCTTGCCCCAATCACCGGGTTTGCAGCGAGGACTTGCCACTTGCCGCGGTGCCGCGGCTGTGCATTTTAGACGCGCGCTTTGTCAAAGCGTTGTCTCAAAAACTATACGGTGGTACGCAACGCCACCACGCGGATACCCCCGTTGATGGTGTGCAGCTTGATGGGTGATCCGCCGTGTCCCAATTTTCCGTGGATCTCTCGTGGGCGCAGCGAACCTTCCATGGCAAACGGCAGCTCCGACTGGAAGTTTCCATTCAGGCAGCGTGCTTCCAGATCGGCCTGTGCGTTCACCGGCACGGCCAGGATCACCGAGCCGTTGGTTGTCTCGGCAACGGTTCCCGAGAGGCCATGAACATGCGACAGCTCCAGATGTACATTGCCGTTGGTGGTGTGCGCGTGGACGTCGCTGTCCGCTTCGTACACTTCAATGTTGCCGTTCACCGTGTGCAATTCGTCCACTTCGCTCACGCCCGCAATACGTAGCGTACCGTTCACCGTCCCCACATGCTCCACTTTCGCGCCGTGCGGAACGTGAATCGTATATTCCACCGCGACCTCCACGCCTTCGTTCTGTGGATAGCGCGTCATCACCGCAACGCCGTCGGGCTTCGCGTGAACATCAATCGCCACGCGCTCCAGATCGGACTCGCGCAGCTTGGCGGTCTTGACCGCGCGCACTTCCACCACGTCTTTGTCCCAGCCTTGCACTTCTACCGTGCCGTTCACATTCTGGAGTTCAAACGTGCCGCCGGGTTGCAGCGCGTACGACTGATTGAACTCCTTGCTGATGGCGAATCCCGGTACTGCTGCAATCGCCAACGCAAACAACAACACCACCGCTGGAACCAGCAGCTTGCGCAACTTCATCACAACCCCCTTCGAGGAACCTCGCGCCAGATTCGTTTCCGTTCGTCGCGGAGTTTCCCCCTCTCCCGAAAAACGTTTTCGACCTTAGCCCCAATTGACCAGGCGAAGCGTTCCGCCCAATCAAATTTCTAGTCGCGCAGCTTGAACTTGAACGTGATCGTCGAGATCACATCCACCGGCTTGCCGTCCATCCACATCGGCTTGCCGCGCCACTGCTTGACCGCTGCCATTGCCGAGTCGGCAAGTACCGTGTCCCCTTCCAGTAGTTTCTGCACTTCGATTTTCCCGTCCTGAGTCAGACGCACTTGCAGCCGCACCGTCCCCTCGATGCCGGCCTTGCGTCCGATCTCTGGATATGCCGGCTCAGAATGCCGCGTAATCCGCTTCCAGAAATCGTCTCCGTCCACGCGCACGCCACCAAGCAGGCGCAATTCAAAGCGTTGGGCCCAAGTGTTCTCCAACACGTCATCCGGATTCGGCGCGGCCGTGGGCCTTGGGTTGGTTACCGGCGCCACTGGAGTCTGCGGAGCCATAGTGACCTGCGGCGATGGCCAGGGCGAGGGCATTTCACCGGGTCTCGCGGGCAACGCCAGCGCCGCGGGCATAGCTGTCCGCGCTAGTTCGCGTTCCATGCGCGCCGATTGGTCGCGCATCATGGATTCCCACAAAGCCATCTCGGAATCCATATATTGCAGCTTGATTTTGCCGCCGGTGGTCTTCAGACGGAGCACAGCTCCGCCGCCGTTCAGCGAAGCCCACGCTTTCACCGCGCCAGAGCCTTGCGCAGATTTCGCCACTTGCAACGACAGCGCCGGATCGGCCTCAATGCGCCGCATTCCGCCGTTTTCCACAATGGCTTCGATATTGGCCGCCAGGTTCTTCGGCAAAAACACCACGATGTCGCCTTCGCCTGACGTTAATTGCGATGCGCCCGGCAAGCTCACCGTCTCGCTATGCCTCTCCGCGCTTTCCGGATTGATCCAGGCGGTGATCGTGCCGGAGTCCGTCGCCGCCTTTACGGAACCCGAAACTCGCGTCAGGCAAATGCTGCCACCGCTCGATTCCACATCCATTGGGCCAGCAACATACATCACGCGGATGCCGCCGCCGCCCGTCTGCGCGCGCACCGAACCGCGTACTTCGCCAAAATCAATTTGTCCGCCGCCGGTCTTTACGGTGACAAGTTTCTCTGCCTTGCCGACGGTGATGTTGCCGCCTTCCGTGGCAAGTTCCGCTTTGCCGCCGATTCCGGCCGCGCGAATGTGCCCGCCGCCTGACTGCAGATTGGCTTCGCCAACTATAAATCCCGTGTTGATGTGGCCGCCGGCCGTAAACGCTGTCAGGTCGCCTGCCACGTCTTCCACTTGAATGTGCCCACCCTGTGTCTGCAGCTTGCCAACCAGACGCGATGCATGGGTACGCGCATGCGCTCCCGGCCCGTGAACAAAGCTGGTACCGATATTGCCGCCCACGATGTTGCCACCTTCGGTCACCAGCGTCGCGGTTCCGCCGACGTCGAAGGTTTGAATGTCACCCGCTCCGGTGGTCACGTCCAGGCTGTACGTGGCCGGCACGGAAATTTCGTAGTGCACCCAGAACTGTGCTCCGCCGTTGCGGGGAAGCTGCGGCAGGTTGCCGGTAATCTCCGCGCCGGCCGGCGTGCTCCTGGCGTCCAAGGCGTAGCGCTCCAGCAGCTGCGCCGCGGCCGAGCCGCGCGCATCCGTTTCAATATGCACCGCATAACGCACCTGCGGCGTTTCGCTGAGCTGCAGCGGCACAATGCGCACCGAGCCCAGATCCGTATTCAGCTTCAGTGTCAGGTTTTCGCCGGTCGGCAAGACTCCATTTAAATCGCGAGTCACGTGCCGCCCGCCGGGCTCAGTCGCGCGTTCTGCGACAACAACGTGCACCCCCGGTTCAGTGCATACGGTTATCGCGGGAATTGCCACCAAGAAAAGTGCGACGGCCAGATGGCGGAAAGCAATTCGTGAAATGGAGTTAACCTCGATCATTTATTTCCTGGCAAAGCGCTCTGACAAACCGATTTCTGCGCGATCCGGCTCCGCGTTCTCCTGCATGGCTTCTTTCTGACGTCGGAAACTAGCTCCAGATGCGCCCTGCAACTGAACTTTGCTATTGAACTTCCGCCGGGCCAATCTGACGAAGCGCTGCGGCGCTCCTCAGTCGTACATAGTGGTTTGGATCATTGCGCCGCAACTGTTCCAACGCGCGCAACACCCGGCGTACCGATGGATCTGATTCCGCCAGCGCCGGAGCGGTCTGCGCAACCATGGGCACATCCGAATTCGCGCCAGGCGACGGTGGCATGGCCGGCGTTCCCGATTCCATTTCTAGCGAGCGCACCAGCAAATTGATGGCTTCCACTCGCACACCCGGGTTCGTATCTTCCTCCAGCGATTCCAGCACGGCATCGCGCACATCTTGTTCCGAAGCCACTTCGCGCAGCGACTCCAGCGCCTTCATGCGCACCGCCGGATTTTTGTCGCGCCGCGCCGCGTCCAGGAGCGCGTCGCGAATTTCCGCGTCACCAATCTTCGCGCGCAGCGCGTCCAGACAATCCAAACGCACGCCCGGATCAAACCGCTCGCTGTTCTTGACCACATACGTGAGCACGCGCCGCATGTCCGAATCGTCCAGATTTCCGGAAAGCACCACCGGCTGTTCCGCGCGCAGCTGCACTTGCAGCGTTCCCGGCGTCCCATCGGAATTCGGCGCAAAGTTGATTTCGGACACGGCCATCTTCTCGAGCTGCTCGTTGGTAATCTTTTGTGCCGCCGAAACGTTCACCGCTCTGAAGTTCAAATTGGAATCGTTGGTGGGGAGCCACTGCAGCAGCTGTACGCCCAAAATCGCGCCGGCAGCCAGCAACCCTGCCGCGCTCCAGACCGGACGCAACGCCATCCACCGCCGCACAAAACCAAATGGCCGCCAGGACTCTTGTTCGACCGGGGCGGCCATTTCATCCAGCGTTTCCGATAGCTCGCTGCGACACTGCGCCAGCAGCGTGCCCGTCCGATCCAATTCATCCGCCGACTGCGGGAGGGTCGCCAGGTTGTCCTGGAATTCCCCGACTTCTGCCAGTTGCGCGCGGCACTCCGCGCATTCCATGATGTGGCTTTCAATCCCGGCGCGCTCTTCCGCGGTCACTTCATCGCAGGCCAGGAACACCAGCAGCGGAGCGACTTCATCGCAATTCATTTTGCGCGCGCCGTTGGAACCGAAGACGCTCATCGGAGCTCTCCCAGTTCCTGCCGCAGCTTGCGCGTCGCGCGGAACAGCGAATTCTTTACAGTCTCTTCCGTAGTTCCCAGCGCGTCGCCAATCGCGCGCAGCTTCAAGCCCTGGTAATGCTTCATTTCAAAGACCACGCGTTCGCGCGGAGACAGCCGTTCCATTGCTTTTGCCAGCCGTGTGCGAATCTCTTTTCCGATCAGGCTCCGCTCCGGATCGAGCGCTGGCCGGTGCTCGCGCTGCACTTCAAAGAAATCTCGGGTACCTTCTTCCTGGCGGTTCACCAGAACTTCGGGAGCTTGATCTTCCGGGCGGGCCTGACGGCGGCGCAGGTGGTCGAGGCAAACGTTGGTGACGATGCGATAGAGCCAAGTGTAGAAACTGCATTCAAAGCGGAAGCGGTGCAGGTTGCGGTATACCTTCAGGAAGGCTTCCTGATAAACGTCGCGAGCATCCTCTGGACGCTTCATCAGGTTCAGCGCCAGCCGCAGTACATCGCGGTCGAATCGGCGAACCAGTTCCTCAAAGGCCGCGCGGTTTCCGGCCTGAGCCTCGACGACGAGGGCACGTTCGTCCAATTCCGGCAAAGCTGTCACCGTCGCAAGCACGGCTTGGTGTTCGCCGGACTTGCCTGCGCTATCGGCCAAAGCCAACGCCCATTGGGGAAGTGGCATATTCGCTTTCTATTCGCGTACGATCGCGCTGAACGTTGATTTCCGGCGAGTTAGCCGAATCAACGCGGCTCAGCCTGGCGCGCAGCGCCGCGGTGTCATCCAATTTGGACGCACCACCATCGTTCACGTAAGCAGCCACTTCACTTATCTCATACAACGAACGGGGCAAGCCATTTGTTTCCTACGGTGGTTTTTGACCGATTGGCGGTTAGTAGGCGGTTGCTGCATCGCCTGTGCTGGCATGGTCCCGGCTAGCCGGCGGAGGCGGCAGCTTTGCACCGGTAAGCCAACCCGTCAGTGGCCAGGATAGAAGTGCGAGGAGCGCCGCGAGGACGAGGTACCCTTGCTGCCGATAAAACCCGTTCGGCTGCGACAGCAATTCCTGCGCACCGAGAATGAGTGAAGGGATCGCCAGTACCAGAAAATAGCCGAGTAGGTTCATGCGCACGACGCGTGCGATTCCGAACACTACAACAGCAAGAAAAATCAGTTGAGCAAGCCATTGCTTCAAGAAGTCCGCGGGGCTTCCCCAGCTGTTGACCAACGCGATCGACGCAACCACGAATAGGAGAGCTCGCAGCAGCGGCGACTTACAATGCGCAAGAACAAAGCCCCCAACCGCGGCGATAGCAGCGGCGAGAAGTAGTCCATGCAGAGCAGCTGTAGCCGAAATCGAAATTCCAGGCATATACGAATCGAAGTCCAGCCCGAATCCCGCGGGAAAAGAACGATGCGGCGTGGGCCATCGGCGGAGAACAAATTCCGTGGCACGGCTTACGGCGATTAG
>DATMZI010000124.1:0-48821 GCA_035607085.1 Candidatus Eiseniibacteriota bacterium
CGTTCTGAAGAGTGCCGGAGATTTGTTTCCAGTCCGCGCCCTGCTTTTCGGCAACCGCGAGATACATCGCCCAGATGACCGGAGCAGGCGAGTTGATGGTCATCGAGGTGGTGACCTCGGACAGCGGAATGCGGTCGAAAAGAACTTCCATGTCGGCGAGGGAACTGATGGCGACGCCGCACTTGCCGACTTCGCCTTCGGAGAGCGGATGGTCGGAATCGTAGCCCATCAGCGTGGGGAGATCGAAAGCGGTGGAGAGGCCGGTCTGGCCGTGCGCGAGGAGATAGCGGAAGCGTTCGTTGGTGTCCTCAGCTGTACCGAAGCCAGCGAACTGGCGCATCGTCCAGAGGCGGCCACGGTGCATGGTGGCGTGGATGCCGCGGGTGTAGGGAGGCTCGCCGGGATGCGCGAGTTGCGTTTTGGAGTCCCAGTTGGTGAGGTCGGCGTCCGTGTAGAGGCGGCGGATGGGATGCCCGGAAAGAGTGGTGAATTGTTTCTGTCGCTCGGGGGCTTTGGCTAGAGCCGGAGCCAGAATGTTGGTTTCCCAGGATTTTTCTTCGGAGGATGGCTTGCGCTCTGGAGATATAGACGTGGCCGGTGCGAGTGTTTTGGCTTTGGTCGAGTCGCTCATGGAAGCGGCGAAGATTCGCCGAACGCATCGCTGCAACAATTTCTTATGCTAGTCGAAAGCGGGTGGGCGAGCAACCGGGAGGCAAGAAACAGGTTCGGGCCGGAGCCAGCAGTCCGCGTACAAAGAAAAACTCCGATCAAAAGACCGGCGTTCCCGGGGAAGCGAACGGAAGCCGCACCCCGGGGCGGAGGAGTCAAATGAAATTTACTTTTGGCCAGAAGCCGCCGCCGCTGCCGGAGTAGCGGCGGAGCCAGAACCGGCGCTCGCGGCGCTTTGCGCATCGAGCTTCCTGAAGAGCTTGTCGGTGCCGACCACCTGACCGTTCAAAGTGCCGGGAATCAAACTGTCTTTTTCGATTGCGCCGCCTTTGCCGTTGTCGGCGATGGCCACGTTGTTGACTTCGAGCGTGCGCCCCAGCGCACGTTCGTAGTTGGCCTTGGCTTCGACGAGATCGGCCAGGGCGCGCAGCTCCGTGCCCTGAGCGGTGATCAGGTCGCGCTGCGTAAGGATGACCTGGTAAACGGTCGAGGCGCCGAGCTGATATTTCTTCTGTTCGGCGTCAAAAGTCTGCTGCTGAAGTTCGCGTGCTTTGCCGGCGGCTTCCACGCGCGCGCGGTTCTGAACGAGCGCGATGTAGGTATTGCGGACGTCGAGTATCGCGGCGTTTTTCAGCTGTTGCAGTTGCGCTTCGTTCTGACGCTGGGTCAACATCGCGCGCTGATAGTCAGCCTGAGCCACGCGATTGCGAATCGGGATGTTGAGGTTCAGCGCGACGTAGTAGTCCGGGAATTGATTGTGAAAAACCTGGCTTTGCGCGTCGCCGAAGCCGCCGGTCTGCGTACCTGTGACGGTCGTCGTGGAAGACGGTACAAAAACCTGCACCGGAACGTTGCCGGCGCCAAGAACTGTAATCGGATTGCCGTTGGCGTCAACGACCTGCCCACCCGCCGAGGCAGTCGTTGTGGTGAGGGGGGAATTACCGGCGAGGCCTTGTGAGCCGTAACGCGCGTTTAGAGTCGCCACCGGCAACAGCGCTTTCTTATTGGCCTTGGCATCGATTCCGGCGTTAGTGAGGTTGATTTCCTGTTCGAGCAAATCGGGTCGCTTGGTGAATGCTTCCCTGACGGCTTCTTCAAATGAAGCGGCCTCCACGATGGCTGGCGGCGTGGGCTTGTCCGTGGTAATGATTTCGACGTTGACCAGATTGGGCGCCATCGGATTTTTCGAAATGGCATTGCGCAAGGTCTGCTGCTGCTGAAGCTGAGCCGTCTGCGCCACGATCAGGTTCTGTCGATCGGTGGCCAGTTCGGATTCGGCGCGGGTTACATCAAGCGGAGCCATAGTACCAATCTCAAGTTGCTTCTTGTTGTCGTTGTAAAGTTTCTCGGCGACCGTGACGGCCTGCTGCTGAACGTTGACGTTTGCGCGCGCATACGCGAGTTCGTAGTAAGCAGTGATGGTCGCGGTGACGGTGGCGATGGCCTGCTGCGTGAAAGCCAGGTCGGCGATCTTGCGGTTGTTCTTGGCGATCATGATGTTGCGACGATTGATGAAGGTGCCGAAGCCGTTGAGCAACTGTTGGGAAATGTTGACGTATAGCGCCGACTGCACGGAAGGATTGAAAAAGTTGACCGCAGAACTGGCGGAACTGCGTGTGTTGTCCCAGTTCACGCTTACGGTGGTGCCTGGCGAAAAACCTTGCGACACGCCAAAATTATACTGATTGGTGTGTAAACCCAGGCCGCTGACCAAGGCCGCCGTTCCGGTACCTGAGAGAAAAGGGTTATTCACGGGCACCAATTGACTGTCTATCGAAACCAAGCCTGTAACGGTGGGATCAAAGCTCAGGAAGGGAACATTGGCTTGCGAAAAAGGAAAACTGGCGCCCGCAGTGCCGCGGCCAATACCACCGCCGGCCGTCGCGAGCAAGTCGGTGTCTGCGAACCAAACATTATAACGAGACACTTCGATGTCCAGGCTGTTCTGCAGGGAGAGCTCAATGGCATCCTGCAAACTGATTTCGAGCTTGCCGTCGTGGATCAATTGCTCAATCTTTGGCGAATTAGTGAGGTTCGGCGAAGGGATATTGCCGCCGCTGTAGGGAGCAATGAGGTTGGGAAAGACTTTGGGCGCCCGCGAGTAGTTGTATTTCGCCATGCCCAAAGAAATCGGCGGCAGAGTGCCCGTACCGACAGTGGTTTGCGCCGGCGTGGTCGGATTCTGCGTCGCATTTTGGGCCAAAGAGGGCGAGCATGCGCCGAAGGCCAGAAACAAGGCCAGCCAGATCGCCGTCAGCGGTCGTACAAGCTGCTTCATCATGTTGTGCTTATCCCCTCAAGTAGATGTCCCGTGGGACTTAAGATGCTGATTCTGAATATCTTCACTATGTAAAACGCGTGCAGCTCCGTATTTGTTTCACTAAACCGGCAGGAGAAGGCGTCCCGCCGGGCGTAGGAATCGAGCCTGGGCACCTTGCGGCGGAATGAAAGAGTCTAACAGCGCACCTGTTCCTTGACAACGCGACCGGGCAGCCACTAAGCTCCTGACATTTCAACGTTTAGAGGAATTTAACGGTTAGCTTGAGCATGAGCACGACTGGCGAATACGTGAAGATTTTCGAGACGGCCGGAGCCATTCGGCACGGCCACTTTGAGCTGTCCAGCGGATTGCACAGCGCAACTTATGTGCAGTGCGCGCTGTTGCTGCAATATCCGCGCTTTGCGGAAAGACTGGGCCAAGCGCTGGCGGGGCTGTTTTCCGATGCGGTGATTGAAGCCGTGGTATCGCCGGCCTTGGGAGGCGTGATTATCGGGCAGGAAGTGGCGCGGGCGCTCCCGGAGGTTCCGCGCGGCCTAACTGGCGCCGGCGTGCCGGCGCTTTTCGTGGAGCGCGATGCCAGCGGGACGATGACGATGCGGCGGGGATTTTCCTTGCGGCCGGACCAGCATGTCTTGGTGATCGAGGATGTCTGGACGACGGGCGGTTCTACGCAAGAAGCGATTCGTGTGGTGCAGGAAGCTGGCGGGCGCGTGGTGGCAGCTGGCGCGTTGATTGATCGAAGCGGCGGAAAAATTGATTTTCCGGTGGAAGCACAGGCGTTGATGGATCTGCCCATCGCAAGCTACGAGCCGGATGACTGCCCGCTTTGTCGCGAGGGCTCAGCGGCGGTGAAGCCGGGCAGCCGGTTTGTGCGCTCGGCGCCGTGAAATCTTAACGCGTTCGCGCATGCGCTACCTCAAGCTAACGATTGCCTACGACGGGACGGATTTTCACGGTTGGCAGACTCAATCGGACAAACCCACGATTCAGGGCGAGATCGTTGCAATCTTGCGGCGGCTGACCCAAGAAAGCATTGCTATTCATGGTGCCGGGCGCACCGACGCGGGTGTGCATGCGCTGGGGCAGGTGGCGAGCTTTCGCACGCAAACCACGCTTTCCACAGGCGACCTGCAGCGGGCGCTGAATGCGCTGCTGCCGCAGACCATCCGCATCGTAGCGGCGGAAGAGACCGGGCCGGACTTCAATGCGCGCTGGTCAGCGCGGTCCAAGACATACCAATATCGATTGTATCGAGGAAAAGTGGTGCCGCCGATGATCTGGCGGTACGTGCTGCACTATCCTTTTCCGTTGGACGAAGACAAAATGCGCGACGCGGCGAAGCGTTTTGTGGGAAGCCACGATTTTGCCGCCTTCGCGGCTTCGACCGGATCAGAAGACGACGACAGGGAGCGCTCCTCGGTTCGTGAAATTTACGCGACCGAGCTGGTTCGCTCGGCCGACAATGCAGAGCTGGTCTTTACCGTTCGAGGGCGGTCCTTTCTTCGGTACATGGTGCGAAAGATGGTCGGGACGCTGCTGGATGTGGGGCGGGGAAGGCTAACGCCCGAGGATATCGACAGGCTCTATGAGTTGAGGGATCGCTCCGAGTCGGGGCCGACCGCGCCGGCGCAAGGTTTGTGCATGGTTTCGGTCGAGCATGAAGAGGCGTTTCGCATCCAGTGAGCGCCGGCTCGTGAGCAACCGCGCTTTCGGCTACAATCCACGAAGTGACACCTTGTTGATAGGTGTGAGGGCTCCGTGCCACAAAGCGAATGGATCTACGACTGGAACCTGGCGTCGCCACCGCTGATTCCGCCGGGAACGCGAGTTTTGCTAAATGATGAGACGCTGCGCGACGGCCTGCAGAATCCCTCCGTCCACGACCCGGGCTTAGACGAAAAAATCCGCATTCTGCATTTGATGGAGTCGCTGGGCATTGATTCTGTGAATATCGGTCTGCCCGGAGCGGGTCCGCGCGCTGCGGAGCATACGGAAGCATTGGCGCGCGAAATCGCAGCCAATCGCATGAAAATTAAGCCGAATGCCGCGGCGCGCACTCACGAAAACGACATCCGTCCGATCGTTGAGATTTCACAGCGAGTCGGTATCGCGATTGAAGCCGCGACTTTTCTTGGCTCCAGCCCGATTCGCCGGTTGGTGGAAGACTGGACGGTGGATCACCTCGAGCGCACGACAGAGAACGCCGTGACATTTGCAGTGAAAAACAACCTGCCTTCCATGTATGTGACGGAAGACACGATTCGCACCGACGCCGAAACGGTGAAACGGCTGTACACGACCGCGGTTCGGAGCGGCGCTCGCGCGATCGTGCTGTGCGACACAGTCGGACATGCCACTCCCCTGGGCGCATACAACCTGGTGAAGTTTGCGATGGACGAGGTGGTGAAACCTTCCGGCGAAGAGATTCGCCTGGACTGGCACGGCCACTGCGACCGCGGCTTAGCCATCGCAAATTCGCTGTGGGCGATTGCCGGTGGGGCGCATCAGGTACATGCAGCGGCCAATTCGCTGGGGGAACGTGTGGGCAACACGCCGATGGAACTGATGCTGGTGAATTTGCGGCTGATGGGACTGATCGAACAGGATCTTTCGCGTTTGAAAGAATATTGCGAAACCGTTGCCGCAGCCACGCATACCACCATTCCGCCGAACTATCCGGTGGTCGGAAAGGATGCGTTTCGGACGGCGACGGGCGTTCACGCTGCGGCCATCGTGAAAGCGTTTCATAAAGGCAACACGGAGCTTGCAAACATCGTATACAGCGGCGTACCGTCCCACTTGTTTGGGCTGGAACAAGTGATTGAGATCGGGCCGATGAGCGGGAAGTCCAATGTGCTCTTCTGGCTGGAACGGCGCGGCATCCCCGCGGATGAGGCGCTGGTGGCGCGACTGCTCGACGCCGCCAAAAAGTCCGCTCGGCTGCTGACCGAAGAGGAACTCCTGGCACTTTCCGCTGGAGTGTCTCGTCATTGAAACTTACGCATGATTGGTGTCTGAAAAGCGTGCTGCTTTCGGGTATTCTTCTGGCCATGCCGATTCGTCCAGTGACGTCCTTTCCGGCCAACCGCGCGTCAAGTTTCGGTCAGTTGCAGGCAAATCCGACGGTTCGCGCCGCGTTGGATTGGTTCGCGTCGCACCGTCCCTGGATTGATGACGAGCAGGCGCGACTTACGGAAATTCCGGCACCGACGTTTCAAGAAGCAGACCGGGCGGCAGCGGTTAAGGTGCTGCTCTCGGCGGTTGGGCTGGAAGTCTCCACGGATAAGACCGGCAACGTCATCGGGTTGCTGCGCGGCACTTCGGACAAGGAGCTGGTGGTTCTTTCTGCGCACCTCGATACGGTTTTCCCGTCCGGAACCGATGTGAAGGTGCATCGCGAGAAGAGCCGCATGACCGCTCCCGGGATTTCCGACAACGGCGCGGGATTGGCGGCGCTAGTCTCCGTCGCTCGAGCGATTCACGAAGCCCGCATCCAGCCGCAGCGCAGCATTCTGTTTGTAGCCAATGTTGGTGAAGAAGGCGAGGGCAACCTGCGCGGAATGCGAGCGGTGGTGGATGCCTACCGTGACCGACTCAAGTCGGTGATCGTTCTCGATGGCTCGAGCGTAGATCACGTCACCACGAAGGCGCTGGCATCGCGACGGATGGAAGTCGTCATCAGCGGACCCGGTGGCCACAGCTGGTCGGACTTTGGCATACCGAATCCGATTAATGCACTGGTGAGGAGTTCCGTCCGCTTTATCAATACGCGTGTCCCATCCAGTCCGCGGACGACCTTTAACCTGGGACAGATCGAAGGTGGCACGTCAGTGAACTCCGTGCCCTACGAAGCACGGTTAAAAGTGGACTTGCGTTCCGAAAATGAAGACGAACTGACACGGCTGGAAACGGCGTTGCGCGATTGCATCGCGAGCGGTGTGCGCGATGAGACGGAAGCCGCGCGCGACCGCTCCAAGGGAAAACTCGAATGGAAGATGACCGCGCTTGGCAACCGTCCCGGCGGCGAACTCGCGATGAACTCGCCGTTGCTGGCGGCGTTGCGGGCTGCGGATGAATTCATCCGCAATCAATCGCGACTCGAGCGCGCCTCCACTGACGCGAACATTCCGCTGTCGCTCGGAATCGACGCGATCGCAATCGGAGCAGGCGGCAACGGCGGCGGAGCGCACTCTCTGCAAGAGTGGTACGAATCCGACGGCCGCGAGACGGGCTTACAACGCGTTCTGCTGACTTTGCTGGGGAGTTCCGGAATAACCGCGGAGAAAATACGATGAAACGCAGGCTGCTCCGGGATGTACTGTCAGTGGCCTGGTCTATGGCCTGCTTGTCGGTTGGCGTTGTTGCGCAAAGGCAACCGGCTAAGCCGATTTCGGAGCCGGGCCTTGATATGACGCTCTATCGCAACGGCCGAATCTACACCAACGATGCGAGCGGACCTTGGGCCGAAGCGATGCTGGTGCGCGGGGAAGAGATTCTGGCGGTGGGGAACGACGACGAAGTCAGCGCGCTGGCAGAAAAGGGCACCAGGGTCGTTGACCTGGAAAAGCAATTCGTAATGCCCGGATTCAACGATGCGCACGTTCATCTGGGCGGCGCAGGCCAGGATTGGCTGGCGGTTCGCCTGTTTGGTGCGCCGACGGTTGCTGAATTGCAAAAGCGGCTCGCCGACGCCGTTGCGGGGCACACGCCAGGCGAATGGATCACCGGTTTTGGATGGGACCATACGCTTTGGCCAGAGAAGAGATTTCCAAACCGACAGCAACTTGACGAAGTGTCGCCCAAAAATCCAGTCATCTTGACGCATGTGTCAGGACACGTTGCCGTCGCGAATTCGGCGGCACTGCAATTGGCGGGAATCAGCAAGGACTCGCCAAATCCTGCCGGCGGCGAAATAGAAAGGGACGACAAGGGCGAACCGACCGGAATGCTGAAGGAAGGCGCTGCGATGGGGCTGGTGGAGGGCAAGATTCCTGCTCCGACCGCCGAACAGCGCCGCCGCGGAATCGAATTGGCGCTGGCGGATGTCGCGAAAAATGGCGTGACCTCGGTGCAGGATAATTCCGCCTGGGAAGACTTTCTGGCCTACCGCTTGTTGAAGAACGACGGCAAGCTCACGGTGCGAATCACGGAGTGGCTGCCGTTCGCTGCGCCGGTGGAAAAGCTGGAACAAATGCGGCGAGATGGTGGAACCACTGATCCGTGGCTGCGCACGGGCGCATTGAAAATGGTGACCGACGGAGCCTTGGGCTCGCGTACGGCGGCCCTGCTCGCTCCTTACTCCGACCAAGCGAAAACCAGCGGCATCATGACGATCGAGCCGGACAAATTGCGGCAATTGGCAATCGAGCGTGATAAGGCCGGATTCCAGTTAAATTTCCACGCGATTGGTGACCGGGCAAATCGTGTTGCCTTAGACGCTTTTGAAGCCGCGGTGAAAGCCAATGGTCCGCGCGACCGCCGAGACCGCATAGAGCATGCTCAGGTCGTCGCCGCCTCGGATTTTTCGCGATTTGCCCGGCTACAAGTGATTGCTTCGATGCAACCGTCGCACGAAACCTCTGATATGCGCTGGGCGGAACAACGCGTCGGACCGGAACGTGCCAAAGGCGCGTACGCCTGGGCGACCATGCAAAAGTTCGGCGTGCGGCTCGCGTTTGGAACCGACTACGACGTCGAACCGATCAGCCCGTTTCGCGGCCTCTACGCTTGCGTCACACGGGAATTGCCCGATGGCGGACCACAAGGTGGCTGGGAACCGCAGGAAAAGATTTCACTGGGCGACTGCATTCGCGCCTACACCAGCGGCTCGGCCTACGGAGAATTCATGGAAGGCAAGAAAGGTGAGCTAAAAGAAGGCGAGTTTGCCGATTTCATCGTGCTTTCGAACGACCTCACCAAGGTCGAACCGCGAGAGTACACCGGGATCAAAGTTCTCCGTACGGTGGTTGGCGGCCGCACGGTTTATCCTGCCCAGTAAGCCTTGTCGTTTTGCCTCGAACCTTATGGATTCTCGATGATGCGTAAGAGTGCCGCTGATATGCTTGCGGCACCGTGGATCGTAATTCTTCTTCTTGGCATCCTCACCGGTTGCGGGCCGAACTGGCTCTGGCGGTTTGCACCTTGTTGTGGGGCTCGACCTTCGTAGTCGTGAAGAACTCGCTCGATCAATCGTCGGTTTTCGTTTTTCTGGCCGCGCGTTTTTCATTAGCTGGATTGTGCATGGCGGCTTTTCGGCCTGGCGTGCTTTTGGTCTTGCAACGCGAAGAGGTTTTTGCGGGAGTCCGTCTGGGCTTTTTCATGTTTGGCGGATACGCCTTCCAGACGGCCGGGTTGCGCTACACCACGGCATCGAATTCAGGCTTCATCACCGGATCCAGCGTGGTGCTGGTGCCGCTGATCCTCGCGCTGTTCTGGGGCAAGCGCGTGACGTTCTGGGTTTATTTCGGAACGATCGCAGCCGCGGCGGGCTTGTACTTTCTCACGGTGCCTGCCAGTGGCGTTGCTCATCTCAATCGAGGTGACGTGTTGACATTCTTTGCAGCAGCTTCGTATGCCGTTCACATCATTTTGGTTGGGGAGTACACGCGCGAGCATTCGGCGGCTGCGCTCAGTGTCCTGCAGGTTCTGGCGTGCGCGGTGATGGCATGGCTTACTGCGTTGGGAGCGAATGCCATCCGTTGGCAGCCGATGCACTTCGCATCGAGCGGCACGCTCTGGATTGGCCTCGCGGTGTGCGCGGTGTTCGCGACGGCCGTAGCATTTTCACTCCAGCTGTGGGCGCAACAGTACACGACACCTGGCCATGCTGCGATTCTGTTCACTTTGGAACCGGTCTTTGCCGTGGCCACTTCTTATATCGTGCTGGGCGAGCGGCTCGGATTGCGGTCAGTACTGGGCGCCGCGTTGGTGCTGGCGGGAATTCTTGCGGCCGAACTGCTGGGTCCGCCCGCCGCTCCAGAATCGCCCGAGCCCACGGGCGAGGCGCACTCGGCGTAATAAACTACGAGCAACTCATCCGTAGTACTTCACGTCCACAGGCGCGAACATCGTAGCGCTGGCGGCGTTTGCCTTTTCGTAAGCGTCAATCGCGCTCACATGTTGTAGCGTTGTGCCGATGTCGTCCAGTCCTTTAAGCAAAACCTCTTTACGCGAAGGGGCGATTTCGAAGTTATATTTCAGGCTTTTGTTGTCGCTGATGGTCTGGCTCGGCAAATCCACGTTCAGCCTATAACTACGGTCGGCTTCAGCGCGATTAAATAACTCATCGATTTCCGATTCTTTCAGAATCGCCGGCAGGATCCCGTTCTTGAAGCAGTTGTTATAGAAAATGTCGGCGTAGCTCGGCGCCACGATGACACGGAAGCCGTAGTCGCCGATGGCCCACGGAGCGTGCTCGCGGCTGGAGCCGCAGCCAAAGTTGGCGCGGGTCAGCAGAACGGACGCGCCTTTGTATTCCGGCCAGTTCATGATGAATTCAGGATTTGGCGCTTCCGTCGGCAGCTTATAGCGCCAATCGTAAAACAGAATCCGGCCAAAGCCTTCGCGCGTTAAAGCCTTGAGAAATTGCTTCGGGACCATCTGGTCGGTGTCCACGTTGACGCGGTCGAGCGGCAGAACTAGTCCTGTGTGCGTTGAGAATGGTTTCATCGTTTCAGTTCCTTAGGGCTACTCAACGTGGGCGACATCGAACTCACGCACGTCCACGAAATGTCCCGCAATCGCCGCGGCTGCTGCCATGACCGGACTGACCAGGTGGGTGCGGCTGTCGCGCCCCTGGCGTCCTTCAAAATTGCGGTTGGAGGTGCTAGCGCTGCGCTCATGCGGCGGCAAAACGTCAGCGTTCATGCCGATGCACATGCTGCAACCCGCATCGCGCCATTCAAAACCGGCCTCGGAGAACACTTTGTGCAGGCCTTCCTTTTCAGCGGCGGCTTTGATTCCACGCGAGCCGGGCACGACGAGCGCCTGCTTGATGTTTTTCGCCACGTGCTTGCCCGCAACCAACCGCGCGGCGGCGCGCAAGTCATCCAATCGCGAATTGGTACACGAGCCGATGAACACACGGTCCACTGGAATGTCCACGATGGGCGTGCCTGCTTTCAGGCCCATGTAGTGCAAAGCGCGCTCTGTCGCTTTTTGGTCGTCGGGATTCTGGAACGCGCCGGGATCCGGTACCCGGTCTGTCACGCCAGTTACCATGCCGGGATTGGTGCCCCAGGTCACTTGTGGGGCAATCTTTTCTGCGTGCAATTCCACGGTCATATCGAACTTTGCGCCATCGTCAGTTTTTAGCGACTTCCAACGCTCAACCGCTTGTTGAAACTCTTTTCCGCGCGGCACGAAAGGCCGCCCTTCCAGATATGCGAACGTTGTTTGGTCCGGCGCAACCATGCCTGCGCGAGCTCCGCCTTCAATGGTCATGTTGCAGACGGTCATGCGGCCGTCCATGGACAGGTCGCGGATCGCTTCGCCCGCGTACTCGGCTACGTGTCCGGTGCCGCCGCCAATTCCAATCTTGCCGATAATGGCCAGGATGATGTCTTTCGCGGTCACGCCCTTAGGACGTTTGCCGTGCACCAGAATGTGCAGCGTCTTGGATTTGCCCTGCACCAGACACTGTGTCGCCAAAACGTGCTCCACTTCGCTGGTGCCGATGCCGAAAGCCAGCGTGCCAAACGCACCGTGCGTGGAGGTGTGGCTGTCGCCGCAGACGAGAGTTTGGCCCGGCTGCGTAATGCCTAGTTCTGGCCCAATGATGTGTACGATGCCCTGGTTCTTGCTGTTCATGTCGAACAGGCGCACTCCGGATTCCTGGCAGTTCTTGGCGAGCGCTTCAAATTGCGCCTTGGCGTCCATATCAATGATCGGCAGCGTACGGTCCGTGGTGGGAACGGAATGGTCCATTACTGCGAAGGTCAAATCCGGCCGGCGTACCTTGCGGCCTTCTGCTCGCAATCCGGAGAAAGCCTGTGGGGAAGTGCCCTCGTGAATGAGGTGCCGGTCAATGTAGAGCAAAGAAGGCTTGGCCGGCTCTTCGTAGACGACATGGCTGTCCCAAATCTTTTCGTACAGAGTTTTTGCGTTCATAGTGGCTTATCCTTCGGAAGTTTAGCACTGCGGGAAAACCAGGGCAAAAATGAAGGACCGGGTATTTATGCCAATTCGGCACAACCCGTCTTATTCGCTTTGGCTTACCCGGAGAGTTCTTTAGGCGTCTCAGTTTCTTAAGGAGCATCCAATGAAGCGGATTATTGCACCAATACTGTGGGGCGTTGCGATTGCTCTTTCGGGCTGCGGAATCTCCCGGCAGCCAAGCATCACCCACAACGAACTCGTGCGCCGCACACAGGAGATCATGGACGCAACCGCGCCAGGAAATCCTGAACCCTGGAACAAGTACTTTGCAGACGACGCGATGTATTTCGATGAAAAAGGTCGCGCCATGGATAAGTCGGCTCTTTTGAAGGAGGTTTCGCCTTTGCCAAAAGGCTATTCTGGCTCCATCAAAGTGCTGAACGCCAAAAGCAAGATTCTTCACGACACCGCAGTCTTCGGTTACGACCTGGAGGAAACCGAGGTCGTGTTCGGGCAGGAACTGAGCGCACGTTACCACGGCACGGACACCTGGGTGCGCCGCAATGGCCAATGGCAGATCATTGCCGGGCAGATGCTGCGGTATTACGAAGATCCAGCGCGCGGCCCGGCAGACGCAAGGGATTACGCAAAATATGCCGGGACCTACCAATTGGCTGACGGCATTACGCGAATCGTGCAGCTGCAAGGAGGCGGGCTTTCGATGCAGCACGAAGGGCGCCCGACAGACTTGCTGATACCGGAAGCCGGTAACATCTTTTTCCGGAAAGGAATCGAAGGGCGCATTTTGTTTCGCCAGGGCCCGAGCGGCAAAGTGGACGCGCTTGTGGACCGCCGCAACAACGAGGACATCGTCTGGAGGCGGATCCAGTAACGAAGCGCGAGCGACCCTACCCAAGAACGATTAGACTAAGGACGTGGACGCCTTTTCCTACACCTGGTACGAAAGTCCTGTTGGCCCGCTGCTCTTGGCCGGGTCGCCCTCGGCTTTACATTACCTGAGCTTTTCGACGGGCAAACATGCTGTGCCGATTGATCCGAGGTGGATCGAGAACCGTTCAATATTTGCCGAAGCCATTCGGCAGTTGAGGGAGTACTTTGCCGGTGAACGCGAGACTTTTGCATTGAAACTGCATCCGCCCGGTACCGAATTTCAACGATCGGTCTGGTCTGAACTTCGGCAAATCCCCTACGGAGAAACGATTTCCTATAAGACGCTTGCCGAGCGTATCCGCAAACCGCAAGCCGTCCGCGCGGTGGGCGCTGCGAACGGGGCAAATCCCATCCCCATCATCATTCCGTGCCACCGTGTCATCGGGCACGACGGCAGCCTCACGGGCTTCGGCGGCGGACTCCCGCTGAAAAAGCGCTTGCTTGAACTCGAAAGCCGCCAGCTCGCGCTTCTGTGATCGCCTCACTCAAACGATTTGAGCTTCGCAACGGTCGCCGCATCGAGCGACTGAATCAGCGCAACCATCAAATCAACGGTGCGGTCAAAATCCACGCGGTCAATGATGCCGTTGTGTGCGTGTGTGGACCGCGCCGGTACCAGCACGGTTGTCACAGGCACGCCGATGTTGTGCAGCTTGATGGCGCCGGCGTCGTCGCCAAACCCAGGCACGAAGTCAAACTGCAGCGGAATCTGCCGCCCGGCTGCGATTTCTTTCACATGCGCCACCAGCTTGCGGTTGGGCAGTTCGCTGAAGGTATAAAGCATCATGCCCGGCCCGCCACCCAACACTTCCTGTGCGGCTTCGGGCCCCGTCCCCGGCACGTCGTTGGGAATTCCCACTTCGAGACTGAAACCGATATCGGGATTAATGAGGCGTGCCGAAGTTTGCGCACCCCGCATTTCGATGCTGCCTTCTTCCTGCACGGTCGCGGCGTAAAAAACTTGGTTGGGGTGCGGTGTTTTTTGCAGCCTCCTCATGACTTCCAGCATCACCGCACAGCCCACGCGATCGTCCCAAGCTTTGGCCAGGTAGCGATTGTTCGCGAGTACTGCGAACTCTGTAACCGGTGCGACTGGATCGCCGGGTGAGATCCCGAGAGCGGCCACGTCAGCCGCCGATCGCGCGCCGGCGTCCAGATACAAATCCTGCTGTGCGGGATGCCCTGAAGCGTCGTGCGGCGCAATGTGCGCATCCCAGATGTCCGTCACCGCGAGAACTGGCCCTTTCGACCCCAAAATCACCCACCGCTGGTCTGGCAGCGCCGCGCTCAGCCAGTAGCCCAACATCTGCATGGAGATGAATCCATCCGGCCGGATGCGTCGCACCATTCCGCCCAGTTCGTCCATATGGGCGTCCAACATGATGTGCGGACCTGAATTTCCTTGTTGTGCGATTACCGAGCCCAGCCCGTCGTAGGAAATTCTGTCCGCGAAGGGTTTCATCCGCTCCGCCATGATCTTGCGCACCGGCTCCTCGTAGCCCGGTGGGCCGGGCGCTTCGGTCAGCAGCTTGAGCAGTTGTACTACCCGATCCTGGGCTGGCGGCCGCGCGGCGTTTTGCGCCGGGGCTGCGCACGTGTGCATTGCGAAAAGCAAAAAAGCAATTCCGATTGGTCTCACCGGGGGCTCCCGGTGAACGATGATACGGAAACAAGCTCTTCCTGGAAACGATTTAATCCACGTTTTCTGCCGCGACCGGAGACGGAAGGACGTGCGGCGCAGACTCGGAGAGAGTAAAATTTGCGGCAGGAGACAGACTGAAATGGGGATCCGCGAAATTCTTCAACTGGGTGATCCGCGCCTGCGTCAGCCCGCCGCCATGCACAATTTCGCCTCCCATGGGGTTGAGCTGCCAGGCTTGATCACGGATTTGCGCGACACGTTGGCGCACTGGCGCGCTGAAACGGGCTACGGCCGGGGGATTGCCGCTCCGCAACTGGGCATCTCCGAGCGAGTCATTTTTCTGCAGCTTCCGGGTGCCGGTCCCTGGCCGCTCGTCAACCCGCACATCACTGAGCATAGCCGCGAAAAGGTCGTAGTCTGGGACGCATGCCTGAGCTTTCTCGCAATTTTCATGCAGGTCGAACGGCATAAGGAAATCACCGTCCGCTATCAGGACGTGTATGGGGATTGGCAGGAGGTTCGCGCGGGTGAAGATCGCGACCTTTCCGAACTGCTTCAACATGAAATCGATCACTTGGACGGAATTTTGTGCATCGATCGAGTCACAGACGTTAAGTCCATCTGTACCAGGGAGGAATTCGAGAAGCGTTACCGAGCGAACAGTCCATACGCAGCGAAAGCCTGAACCGGCTTCCACCTTAACGAGGAGCGGCTTCGGCACCTCGGAGTCCCCGGAGCCGCCCCATCGCATCAACACCGATCGGACCGTCCAGCAATTCGCGGTTCAGATGCCGATCGACCGTGGATAGTGATACGCGGTGGTCCAACGTTTCATAAATTTCCAGCGCCTCGCTTATACTTTGCCGCGAGTTATCCTACGCAGGCAGTCACCACGGCTGAATCGAGGAGTAATGAGCCGCAAAGTCAAATGGGGAGTCTTGGGTGTAGCATCCATTGCCACCCGAAAAGTCATTCCCGGCATGCAAAAGGGCGAGTGCTGCGACATCGCGGCGATTGCCTCACGCGATCCGGAAAGAGCAAAACACGCCGCGGCCGAACTCGGCATCTCCAAATCCTACGGCTCCTATGAAGCGTTACTGGCAGATCCCGAAATTGAAGCCGTCTACAATCCGTTGCCCAATCATCTCCACTTGCCCTGGTCTGCCCGCGCCGCCGAAGCAGGGAAGCATGTTCTCTGCGAAAAGCCGATTGCACTCAACGTTACCGAAACACTGGAATTGATGCGCGTCCGCGATCGGACCGGCGTCAAAATCGGCGAAGCCTTCATGGTCAAGACTCACCCGCAATGGCTTCGTGTGAAAGAACTCGCGCAGGGCGGCGCTATTGGACAGCTCAAATCCATCACCACGATTTTTAGTTATTACAACCGCGATCCCCAGAATGTTCGCCATAAACCGCAATGGGGTGGCGGCGGGCTGCTCGATATCGGAAGCTACCCGATTACCTTGTCACGCTGGCTATTCAATGAAGAACCCTGGCGTGTGACGGGTGTTCTGGAACTCGATCCGGATTTCGGCACCGACCGCCTCGCTTCGGGCATCTTGGAATTCTCCAGCGGCCATTCCGTCTTCGCCTGCGGCACGCAAACCAACTACTACCAGCGCATGGAGCTTCTTGGCACCACGGGCCGTCTAGCCGTGGATATCCCGTTCAACGCGCCGAACGATCGCCCCACACAGATCACCGTTGCCGATGGCATGGCTATCTATGGCGGCAAAATGGAGATCGAACAGATTCCCACCTGCGATCAATACACGATTCAAGGCGACGCGTTTTCCCGCGCCATCCGCGAGAATATCGCAGTCCCGGTGCCGCTCGAAGATGCTCTCGGCAATATGAAAGTAATTGATGCCATCTTTCGCGCGTCCAAGTCCGGTCGATGGGAGACGCTGTAACTCTCCATCGTTATTTATTGCCCGTTATTTATTACCGACGACCACGGTCCACTCTCGTACATGCCATTTCTTCACCAGCCCATTTCGCACATACGGGTCATTCTTGGCGAACCCCTCGGCCGTAGCCGCGCTCTCGGCACGAAAAATCAGCAGTGCTCCGTCCGCTGGCTCAGCCAGAGCTCCTGCCAACTGCAATTCGCCGCGCGCATGTGATTCACGCGCTAGCCCCAGGTGCTCAACACGAAAGGGAGCCCGCCGATTCACGAAATCGTCCGCCAGCTCGTCGTAAAACAGCGCATAGTAATTCGCCATTCTAATGTCCTTCGCTGAACTCAGTCCGCAGTTATCGCAGAAGAGCGGCCGTCGTACCAGGTCCATATCGCCGAAAATCTACTTGACAAAACCGCTGGCTGAGCGCACAAAAGTCGTGGATTGAACCGATTTAAGGCGCCGTCCCACCCGCTCGACATACGGTTCTGGCCCGTCCCGCCCACCTGCTGGTCCACGAAGGATTGTGAGGTCCCATGCACAGCATCAATAATTCAAGAGCGAATCTTCGCGCTCTTTTGGGTCTGAGTCTTCTCGCGTTGGTCACCGCGGCGTCTTCCTTCCCGCAAACCGCGTTTGTTCGCGTCAATCAGGTGGGTTATCCGACCAGCGCTACCAAGCGCGCCTACCTGATGACCTCTACAACTGAAACCGGAGCGGCCTTCAAGGTCGTGAACTCTTCTGGAACGTCTGTTTTCAGCTCCGCCATCGGCACGAAGCTCGGCTCATGGGGCACTTTCTCCAACGTCTACGCACTCGATTTCGACGCCGTCACGACGGTAGGCACCTACACCATCACCGTAACCGGTCCCGCGTCCGCAACTTCGCCTGTTTTTCTCATCGACGTTCCGGCCAATGTCTATTCCACGCCTCTCGCCAACAGTCTCTATTTCTACCAAAACGAACGCGACGGAGCCAACTTCATTGCCACTCCTTTGCGCACCGCCGGCGGTCACCTCAACGATTCCGCTGCAAATGTCTACCTCACTCCGAACGTAAATAAAAACGGACGCTTCGCGGGCGATCTCACACCCACCGGAGCGCAGGTTGACGCTTCCGGTGGCTGGTGGGATGCCGGTGACTACCTGAAGTTTGTGCAGACAGAGAGCTATACGGTTGCGCTGATGATGATTGGCGTGCGCGATTTTCCGGGCCAGATGGGCTCAGGAGCTCCCGTCGCCACAAACTTTACGAACGAAGCCAAATTTGGAATCGACTGGCTGCAAAAGATGTGGAACGACACCTCCAAGACTTTCTACTACCAGGTCGGCATTGGGGATGGCAATTCCCAAACCGTTAGCGACCACGACATCTGGCGCCTGCCGCAAGCGGATGACACCTACCAGAGCTGCAGCTCAAATGTTCGGTACATTTGCCACCGGCCGGTCTTTATCAACACCGCCGGCGGCGCCGGCGCCTCGATCAGCCCGAACCTCGCGGGACGCATGGCTGCATCCCTGGCCATTTGCTATCAGGTTTTCAAAACCACTCAACCCGCCTATGCCAATCAGTGTTTGCTTTCCGCCGAGCACATTTTCGATCTCGCCAACACCGCTCCGAGCGGCAACTTGCTTACCGTGATTCCGTTCAGTTTCTATCCCGAGAGCGAATGGCGCGATGACCTGGAACTCGGCGCCACCGAACTGTACTTCGCGTTGCAGCCCGGCAGTCTTCCCGCCGGCCTTCCACACACCGATCCCGCCTTCTATCTCACCGCGGCGGCGAAATGGGCCAACGCCTACATCACCGGACCGGGCGACGCCGGAGATACATTGAATCTTTATGATGTCAGCGGACTTGCGCACTACGAGCTGCACCGGGCGATGGCGCTCGCGGGAAATCCTGGAGGGCTTGCCACGACTCAGGCGGCATTGTTGGCCGATCTGAAAAAGCAGCTCGACAAGGCCGTCGCGCAGGCGGCGACCGATCCCTTTGGCTTTGGCTTCCCATGGGGAACCTACGACACCACGTCTCATGGCGGCGGTCTGGTGGTGATGGCGAACGAATACGACAATCTGACGAACTCCAGCGCTTACTCGGCTTATGCAAATCGGTGGCTGGGCAATATTCTGGGCACCAACGCCTGGGGAACTTCACTCATCGTCGGCGACGGCAGCACTTTCCCCCACTGCATGCAGCACCAGGTTGCAAATCTCGTCGGCTCGCTGAACGGATCGGAACCATTGCTTCGCGGCGCGGCTGTCGAAGGACCGAACGGAGCCGCAACAAAAGGCGCGCTCAGCGGAATGATCGCGTGTCCCACAAACGGCGTGGACACCTTTGCGCAATTCAATGGCAACGGAGCGGTGTTCAAGGACAACGTGCAGTCTTATTCGACAGTCGAGCCCGCCGTTGATTTGACCGCCTCATCCTTTTTGGCTTTTTCGTGGACAATCGCAGGCGCCCCAAGCGGAACGCCTTAAGACGCTGGGCAGCACTTCCATCGACGGGTTGGGGCTACCACTCCGAGCCACCGGCGATGGAAGGCACAAGCAGGACTTTGTCGCCTTCTTTCACAGCGCAATCTTCTCCGCCCAGAAAGCGAATATCTTCTTCATTCAAATAGACATTCAGGAATTGCCGGATCTGCCCCTGCTCGTCGCGCACATGCCGCGATAGCCCGGGGAATTGCGCCGTCAGAATATTCAGCGCCTCGGCGATCGTGGTCGCGTTACAGTCAAACTTTGGCGTTCCCTCCGTAAACCGGCGGAATGCCGTAGGAATTTCAATCGTCACAGCCATCTTTTTCTCCCGTGTTTAAGCCAAATTATTTTTTTAAGCCTTGCCTGCACAGCTCAGAGCTTTCCTGCTACGGCTGCGCCCGCCGCCAGTTGTGAGTCCAGATAAGCCTCAAACGCTTCCAGCTTTGGTGCAATCGCCTCCGTCGCCGGATACTCGGCAACAATCGCGTCGGTGGTCTTCAAACCATTGCCGGTGATGCAGACTACTGTCGTTTCGTCGGAACTGATGCGACCCTCACGAATTAGTTTTTGTGTGACACCGGCGGTCACGCCTCCCGCTGTCTCCGCAAAAATACCTTCCGTCTCGGCAAGCAGCTGAATCGCTTCCACGACCTCGCGATCCGAAGTATCGTCTGCCCAACCGCCCGATTCGCGTATCAGCTTGATCGCGAACGGGCCGTCTGCTGGATTCCCGATCGCCAGAGAGCGCGCTATGGTGTCCGGCTTCTGCGGCTCAAACCGCGCCAACCCGCGCTTCACTGCGGTTGAGATCGGAGAGCAACCCGTAGCTTGCGCGCCGAAAAACTTCACGGGCTTTTCTTCGACCCATCCGAGCGTCACCAACTCGCGGAATGCCTTGGCAATCTTGGTGATCAGCGAGCCGCCCGCCATCGGCACCACCACGTTATCCGGCAGTCGCCAGCCCAGCTGCTCGGCAATTTCGAATCCGTGCGTTTTCGATCCCTCCGCGTAATACGACCGCAAATTCACATTCACCAAGCCCCACTGGAAGCGGTCCGCTATCTGCGCGCAAAGCCGGTTCACATGGTCGTAGTTTCCATTGATGCGCACGATCCGCGCGCCGTACACCGCGGTGTTCAGGATCTTGGCCGGTTCCAGATCAGCGGGAATGAACACGCAGGCATCGAATCCCTGCTGCGCCGATTGCGCCGCAACCGCATTGGCCAGGTTGCCGGTCGAAGAACACCCCACCGTCTTGAATCCAAAGCGCCCCGCTGCAGCCAGCGCTGTTGCCACCACACGATCCTTGAACGAAAGAGAAGGGAAGCACACCGCATCATTCTTGAAGTACAAGTTCCGCAGGCCCCATTTTTTTGCCAAGTGCTTTGAGGCCACCAGTGGCGTTCCACCCACCGCGTTCGGAAACGAAAATCCTTCGGGCAACGGCAGGAATTCCGCATAGCGCCACATGTTAAAGTCGCGCCGGATTAGTTTTTCCTTGCTGGCAACGGATTTCAGCGCTTCGTAATCGAAGGCAACTTCAAGGGGGGAAAAGCATTCTTCGCAAAAAGACCGCGGCGCATTGCCCCACAGCTTCCCGCATTCTCGACAACGTAATTGATAGATCTCCCGCATCGCAGTATCCAATCGTGGCCCAAAACAGCACAAGCCAACGGAAATGGCCGACGCAACAAACGAAACGTCAATGGATTAGGGCCAGCAAGGAGGGTAAATAAAAAGCCCTCCGTGCCAAAGAGTGCCGGAGGGTCTCAAAATCTTCCGAGAAACTCTACCAGCTCTTTAGCAGTTTTTTACGTGGAGCAAGTCGCCCTAAATCGCCACGTTTCGCCGCAGCAAGCAGCTACTCTATTTAATGCCAGACCAGCAATCAGTTGTCAATAGCATTTCTAAATCAGCCTTTGCCCTAACAACAAAATCGTCGCTTCCTGCGTCAAACTAGAGAGCAGTGGACATGAATTTCACAGCGTCTCCAAAGCCACCCCGGCCGAAGGGCCAGTGTGTTTTCCAGCGCAGCCTGAACTTTGCGCTGGGTAACTCTGGGAAAATCACGGTGTTATACTGAGCAGGTAGGGTGCGGTCCAATGGAATCAGGGTTGAGCCTTGAGACCCGAGCGAGTCGGCGGCGGAGAGAAAGACAGGAGTTTACGAAATGGGTGAATCGGAAAAGGATATGTCGGGTGGGGACAAGTCGACCTGGAGCATGGTGAGCTGGGTGCGGCGGGAAAAGGCCGTGGCCGGCCTGTTTGTCGCCCTCACTCTGGTAGTCGGAATTTTGATCGGAACGATTGTTTCCGGCCACACCTCCGCCATGAAGAGCTTGACGTTCGCGGGCAAGGGAGCCACTCCGCTGCCCATACCGGACGCCATCCCGTCGTCGAATTCTTTTGCGTCGATCGTCAATCGTGTGGAGCCTGCCGTGGTGAATATCTCCACCACGCAAGTGCTTGAAAAAAGGCAGAGTCTCAACAAGAAACGCCGCCAGGTGCCGAATCCGAATGGCGACCAGGATGATCCGATGCAGGATTTCTTTGACCGTTTCTTCGATGGCCGCAATGGCGGGCCGGAAGCGCCCCCTGCGGCGGAACGCAGCCTTGGTTCTGGCGTGATCGTGGATCGCAAAGGCTTCATTCTCACCAACAATCACGTCGTGGAGCAGGCCACCAAGATTCAGGTTCAGTTGAACGGTGAGACCGCCAAGTACACCGCCAAGGTCGTCGGCGTAGATGAGGAAACAGACCTCGCGGTTCTGAAAATTGAGACCAATAAAGAGTTGCCCGTTGCCAAGCTCGGCAATTCAGACGGCGTGCAAGTCGGCGATTGGGTGCTGGCTATCGGCAGCCCCTTCGGACTAAATGCTACGGTCACGGCCGGCATCGTGAGCGCCAAAGATCGCGGCGGCGTGGGCCGTCAGTTCCAGAAATTCCTCCAGACCGATGCCGCGATTAACCCCGGAAATTCCGGCGGTCCGCTGGTTGATCTGGCCGGCGAAGTGATCGGCATCAACACTGCAATCATCACTGGCAGCCGCGGCTATGAAGGCGTTGGGTTTGCACTGCCCTCGAGCGTGGCCATCAATGTTTACAACCAGCTTATTCAGCAAGGGCGCGTTACCCGTGGCTCCATCGGCGTCAGCTTCCAGGAAGAACTGGGCACCAACGCCATCACCTTGAAAGAACTAGGCGCCGGCAACGGCGTTGTCATCATGGGCGTGGAACCTGGCAGCCCGGCGGAGAAGGCCGGACTGAAGGGCGGCGACGTCATCACCAGCGTCAACGGACAGTCTGTGAAGACCGGCAACGATCTGGTCAATCCAATCGCTCAAGCCCCCATCGGCAGCAAGGTGAAGATCGGCTACGTGCGCGACCGCCAGACCAAGGAAACTTCGGCGGTAGTCGAAGATCGCACTCGGGTCTTCCCGAACTCCGCCTCGCGGCAAAGCGATTCGCAGAACGACAGCCAGCCGGCCGAATTTGGCCTGCGCGTCGACAACCTCACTCCGGAGCGCGCCTCTCGCGTCGGCATGGACGGCCAGAAGGGCGTGCTGGTGGTGGACGTTGATCCGGCCAGCTTCGGCGACGATATCGGCTTCACACGCGGCGACCTTATCGCCGAAGTGAATCGGCAACCGGTTACCTCCGTTGCCGAATACAAAGCCGTGATCGGCAAGCTCAAACCCGGCAGCAACGTTGTTTTCAAGGTTCTTCGCCGTCAGGACTCGGACCGTATTTTGACCGTGTTCCTGCCCGGCGTGGTTCCAGCGGAGAACGCGCAGTAAAGGTAATGGACAACCGCCGATAAAAGGCGTAGAAGAGAAGCCCCAAACTATGCGAAACACCCGTCCGGCACTCCCAGCCCTGATCCTGCTGCTTAGCGGGGTGGGGATGGGTGTGCCGGCAAGTTCCGCTCAGTCGAAGGGCCCGGTGAAGAAAAAGCCGGGTGCTTCGGGCACGACTACACCGTCCACGAAAAGTTCGGCCTCCAAGAGTTCGTCCAGGAGCGCTTCTTTGAAGGCCGTTCCGGCAAAAGGCCCATCGGCGACGACGACCGCTAGCGGCTCGACCGGGAGGTCGTCCGGACGCGGCGGCAAGAAAACCAGTGGTCGCTCGCGACGCCAGCCCGGACAAAAGGCACCCACCACCGATCGGGTCAGCGAGATTCAGGCGGCGCTGGCTCAGGACGGCTCATTTCAAGGCATGCCCAACGGCAGGTGGGATGACGAAACGGCGCAAGCCATGCGCAAATTCCAGTCGGCCCACGGCCTAAATCCGACCGGCAGGTTGGATGCATTGACCTTGCAGAAACTTGGGCTTGGCTCGCAAACGGCCGGCGTTGCTGCCCCGACACCGCCACCCGGCGCGGTATCGCGTTTGACCTCTTCCGTGATGTCTCCGCCTTCGCCGACCGAGACCGCTCGGCGCCAGTAGGCCAGAAGCCTCTCCGGCAGGCTCCTTCCTTTTTTTCGGCCCTTCATTTCCTTCACTAACGCCCGTCCATCGCCGCACGGAGGTTTGTGGCCATCGGGTGCTGTTTTGTTGTCGCGCCCCGGCCAGCCGGAATCTTGGGACGGAAAGAGTTGCAAAAACATAGAGCTGCGCGAGCGATCCGACCAGAAGATCAGCTTTCGAAGGTGACGTCTTTGGAGCGTTGGACCAGGGAATGTTTCTGAAAAGCCTCGTCATCGCGGTAGGGAAAATCGGAGCGGTAGTGGCTGCCGCGCGACTCTTCTCGGGCAAGCGCCGAGCGCGCGATCAACGTCGCCAGCGTATGAAGGTTGAATAGTTCGAAATCGGATCGCGTAACCGATCCATCTTTGGCCGCGGCGACCGCCGTAGATGCAGACTGCCCGCGCGCGGCTTCCACAGTAGAAGTTGCATGATGTTGTTGAGAAGCACCCGCGATGGTTGCCGCGGATGGTAGTTCCATCTTTTGCAGGTAAGCGAGCGCCGCCGAAAGGTCCTTGCCGCTGCGGAGAATTCCCACGTGGCGCCACATTAAATCGCGGATCTGCGAAAGCTGAGTGGGCGCCGCGGGCTTCTGTGGATGAGAAGGCAGGGTGCCGGGAGCGGAATTGCCAGGCTTGGGCGCAAGAGTGCCAGGCAATGGGGTGGTTTTATGTTTCGCGGCCGGGGCATCTTTGCTCATGGCTTCGCCAGCGCGCGCGCCAAAAACCAGTCCTTCGAGAAGGGAATTGCTGGCCAGGCGATTGGCTCCGTGTACGCCCGTGTCGGCGGTTTCGCCAGCAGCATAGAGTCCGGGAACGGAAGTGCGTCCCCACAGATCGCTTTTTACTCCACCCATCATGTAGTGTGCCGCAGGGCAAACCGGCGCCATGTCGGTTGCAAGGTCCAGGCCGTAACTCAGGCAAGTGGAGTAGATGCGCGGGAAACGCTTCTGCAGAAATTCTGCCGACTTGGCGGTCATGTCGAGATAAACGTGTTCGGCTTGTGTGCGGTGCATTTCGCTCACGATAGCGCGCGCCACCACGTCGCGCGGGGCGAGTTCCTGTGCTTCGGCGTAGCGCTTCATGAAGCGTTCAAGATTGGCGTTGCGCAGGATGCCACCTTCACCGCGTAGCGCTTCGGAAAGCAGAAAACGCGGCGCGCCCTTGATCGCGAGAGCCGTCGGATGGAACTGTACGAACTCCATGTCGGAAAGTACCGCGCCGGCTTCGAAAGCGATGGCCATGCCATCGCCGGTGGCCACCGCTGGGTTGGTAGTTTCCCGATAGAGCTGGCCGAGACCGCCGGTGGCGAGCAGCACCGCGCCGGCGCGAACCTCGTGCAGAGAGCCGTCGGTTTCGTCCAGAAAGCGGAGTCCGACGGCGCGGCCGTTTTCAAGAATCAGGCTGGTTGTGAAGGCGTGCGCGCGGAGGTGGAGATGGGGAAGCGCGTGAGCGCGGGCGAGGAGAGCACGGCTGATTTCGCGGCCAGTCGAGTCGCCGTGCGCGTGCAGAATTCGCGAGCGGCTGTGCGCGGCTTCGCGCGTGAACGCCAGCTTGGTGCCGGCGCGATCGAATTCAGTGCCCCACTCGATAAGCTGCGTGATGTACTTGGGGCCCTCTTCGACTAGAAGAGCAACAGATTCGGGCCGGCAAAGACCGTCACCGGCTGCGATGGTGTCTTGTTCGTGCAGACCGATTTCATCCTCGTCGCTAAGGGCGACAGCGATCCCGCCTTGCGCGTAAGCGGTGGCGGATTCGCTGAGATCGGATTTAGCAAGGACCAGAACCGTGCCCGCAGCGCTGAGTTCAATGGCCGCGCGTAGTCCGGCAACGCCGGAACCGACTACGGCGTAATCGGCGTGGTAGGTCTTGGGGACGGAGTTCATCGCGATGTATACGACAGCGAATTATGGTAGCACGAGGATTAGCGTAGGCTGCGCTTCGCTGCGAATTGCAGGGAGACCGAGGCCGGGGCGAACCTGGCGGGCCCGAGCGGTGTGCTAAAGTTGGGAAGAACGGATGCCAAGAACAAAACGCATTTTAGTGAAGTCCTCGGCGGGGAATTACGCCGTGGTGTGCGGAGCTGGATCGCTGACGCGTTTACGTGCTGAGTTGCAAAAAGTCGGCAACTTTTCGAGCGTCCAGGTGGTGACTTCCGCCAAGGTGTGGACCGCCGCAGGGAAGGAAGTATTGCGGGGACTCGGCGGATGCAAGCCGCGGGTGCACAAGTTCGACGATGCGGAAGCGGCAAAGAATTTGAACAGCGTGGAGAAAATTGCGCGCAAGCTCGTGAGCGCGGGCGCGGACCGGCGGGCCGTCGTGATTGCGGTAGGCGGCGGAGTTGTGGGAGATGTGGCGGGCTTCGCGGCGGCAAGTTATTTGCGCGGAACCTCACTGGTCCAGGTGCCGACGACGCTGGTGGCGCAGACCGATAGCGCGATCGGCGGGAAAACCGGAGTGAATTTGCCAGAAGGAAAGAATCTGGTCGGAGCGTTTTATCCGCCGAAGCTGGTGATAGTGGATTCGCAAGTCATGAAGACTTTGCCGGGGCGGGAGTTTCGGGGCGGGCTGGCGGAAATTATTAAGTACGGCGTAATCGCTGACGCGAAGCTGTTCACGTTTTTAGAAAAGAGCTTTGAAACAGTGCTGGCGCGGGATGCCCGCTCGCTGGAGTATCTGATTGCGAGGTCCATAGAGATCAAGGCTCACGTGGTGAGCAAGGACGAGCGGGAATCAGGTTTGCGCGAGATCTTGAATTTTGGCCACACGTTCGGACATGCGCTGGAGAGCGCGACTGGCTATAAACGATATCAGCATGGAGAAGCAGTGGCCTGGGGGATGATGGCGGCGGCGCTCTATGGGCATGAGATCGGCGTGACGCCGGCGTCCGATGCCGCGCGGATTATTGCGCTGGTGCGGCGGATGGGGAAGCTACCGGAATGGCCGCGCGTTGCGCCGAAGAAACTGATGGATTTGATGGGTTCGGACAAGAAGACTCGAGCAGGAAAATTGCGATTCGTGCTGACACCGAGGATCGGCCAGGCGGCTACGTATGAAGCGCGCGATTTGCACAAACTGGAGTTGGTGCTGCGCCTTACAGAACGAGTGGCGAAAGCAAGACCGGTGCTGCATGGGTGACCCGGCGCTGGCGGAAAAGGAATTGAGCAAGGGCACCCGGCCGGAGGGTGTGACGAGTGAAGCCGACGCTTCACGCAAAGTGCGCGACATGTTTACCAGGATCGCGCCGCGGTACGACCTCCTGAATCATTTGTTGTCACTGCAGATGGACCGCATGTGGCGGCGACGGACAGCTCGGATTCTGCGTCCGATTGCGCAAAGGGAGGATGCGCGGATTCTGGATTTGTGCTGCGGGACCGGGGACCTCGCGTTTGCGCTGCAGCGCAAGGCAAAGGGGCGAGTGTGGGGAGCCGACTTCGCGCACACGATGCTGGTGCGGGCCCGGGAAAAATCTGCCAGCGCTCAAAACGAAGGCGCGAACGGATGGAGAATTCCTTTTGTGGAGTCGGATGCGCTGCGGCTGCCATTTGCGAACGGGGCTTTCGATCTGGTCACCGCGGCGTTTGGATTTCGAAATCTGGCGAACTACGAGGCGGGGCTGCTGGAGATTGGGCGCGTGCTGAAGCCCGCCGGAACCGTGGCAATTCTTGAGTTTACGGAGCCGAAGCAAGGCTGGTTTGGGGATTTGTACCGCTGGTATTTTCGGGCGGTGCTGCCGAAACTGGGCGGAGTGATTTCCGGTGACCATGCTGCATATGCGTATTTACCGAAGTCGGTAGCGAGATTTTTGCAATCCGAGGAATTGACAGAATTGATGCAGCGAAGCGGGTTTGAGAAAGTCCAAGTCCGAGTGTGGACCGCTGGTACGGTAGCTCTGCACACCGCAGTGAAACATCACTGAATCCCCAAAAGCCCGAGCTCAAGTTCGAATTTGGCCCTCCCCAGCTGGTGTCCTGAGTTATTGAGAATAAAGCGTCGGAAAGCTAGAAAGAATTGAAGGGTTTGAAGGTAAAGAACTTATAACCAGCAATTTCTGCAAGCCTATCAGGAAAAACAGGTCTTAATCCTGGCAGCCAGGCGATGCGGAATTGCGGGCAAAGAGGCAGGATCAGATTTTTTCTTCAAGTCCGGTGGCGCGCATTTTGGAGAGCAGGGTTTTTGGGGTGATGCCGAGCTTTTCGGCGGCGCGAGTTTTGTTCCAGCGGGAGTCTTTGAGTGCGTGTTCGAGCAGGACGCGCTCGACGTGGAGTTGAGCGCGAGCGGTGACGTCATCAAAGCTGCCTTCCCAGGAAAACGAATCGGGAACGAGGTTGGCGGGCGCAGCATCCGTGTGGATCACAGCGGGTTTGCAAACAAGAAGTTCACGGCCGATTTCGGGGCCGTCGGCGAGGATGACGGCGCGTTCCAGAGCATTTTGCAGCTCGCGGACGTTGCCAGGCCAGGAGTAGTCACGAAGTCGGCGGCGAGCATCGGCACCCAGGGTGAGCGGGGGCTTACCTAATTCGCGGGTGAATTTTTCCAAAAAGTAGTCAGCGAGAATGTCAATATCATCGCCGCGATCGCGGAGCGGGGGGATGGTGAGAGGAACCGCGGAGATGCGGAAGTAAAGATCTTCGCGAAAGAGTTTTTCGCGGATGCGGGCGGAGAGGTCGCGATTGGTGGCCACCACGATGCGGACGTCTACGTCGATCGATTGCGTGCCGCCGACGCGTTCGAAGCGGCGCTCTTCAAGGACACGAAGAAGTTTAGCCTGGCTGGCGAGAGGGAGCTCGCCGATTTCGTCGAGGAAAAGGGTGCCGCGCTGGGCGAGTTCAATCTTGCCTACCTTTCGGTTACCAGCGCCGGTAAAAGCACCGCGCTCGTGGCCGAAAAGCTCATTTTCGACGAGGCTCTCGGGAATCGCGGCACAGTTGAGAGCGATGAAGGGTTGATCGCGGCGATTCGATACGTGATGAATGGCGCGAGCGAAGAGCTCTTTGCCGGTACCGCTCTCGCCGAGCAGCAGGACGGTGGCCTCGGTTGCAGCGACTCTCTGGAGCTGCTGGCTGACGGATCGCATTGCGGGCGATTCGCCGACGATGCGGGGGAATCCGTAACGTGAAGCGAACTCTTCGCGGAGGATGAGATTTTCGCGGAGGAGTTCCTGCTGGCGCGTGGCTCGTTCGACGAGCAGCTTCAGATGATCCAGGTCCACGGGCTTCTGGATAAAATCGAAGGCGCCTTCCTTCATGGCAGAGACGGCTTCATCCACGGAGCCAAAAGCGGTAAGTAGAATGACCGGAATGGTGGAATCCGCCTGCTTGGACTCGCGAAGAACATCAAGGCCGGAAGCACCGGGCATCTTCAGGTCGGTGAGGACCATCTGGTAGCGCTTGTTGCGGAGCTTCTGAATAGCGGCCGAGCCGTCGGCAGCCTCGTCAACGGAATGGCCGTTGCGCTCGAGCGCCTTACGGAGCATGGCGCGCAGCTCATTCTTGTCTTCGACGAGGAGGAGAGGTTCCATGGTGTGATATCAAGAACGTTGATCGGACCTAGCGAGCCCAGCTCGAATCGCCACCGTTGGCGCGAAGCTGATCTTCCAGATCGGCGAGTTGCTGTTTGAGGTCGGCGACCTGCTTTTTCTTTTCCTCGATTTTGGTGTTTTTTTCGTTGATTTCGTTGCGGCTGAATTGTTCCTTCATGGCCTTTTGCGGATCGGAATAATACTGAACGTTGGCCTTTTGCGCTTCACGCTGAAGGACATCGAGTTCGAGTTCAGCGTCAGCGATTTTCTGGCGCAGTTCGGAGAAGCGCTTGCGCCAGGCCTTTTCGGAGTTGGGGTTCTCTTTTTCTGATGTTTGAGTCGCTGGCTGGGCGCTTTCTAATTTGGTCTCTTCGGAACCGGCAGGGGTTGCAGACGCAGCAGGAGTGGCGGCCGGCGCCTCGGCCGTCTTGACGTCATCTTCAGTGAAGACCTTTTTGGGCTTCGGCGCAGCCTTCTTTTGTTCGCGGGCTTTGCGGGCGGCATCGGCCACGGGGTCGCCGGTGGAGGATTGTTCTTGCGCGGGCGTGAACACGCAGGCAAAGACCAGGGTGAAAGCAAATGCGGCGAGTATTCGGGTTGGGCGCATGATGTTTCCCTCCGGGACGCACATTGCGCCCCCAGATGCTTAGATGGCGACCTCTTTAGATTCTACTGCCTCTGGAAGCTGACGCGCGGCGGGTAACGTAAGGATAAACTCGGCGCCTCCCAGGTCGCGATTCCGAGCCTCAATTTGACCGCCGTGCTGTAAGACAATTTTCTGAACGATGGCGAGCCCTAAGCCGGTTCCGCTGGCTTTGGTGGTGAAAAACGGGAGGAAAAGCTTAGGCAGGGCGTCAGCAGGGATGCCTGCTCCGTTATCGCGGACCATGATGCGTTGAGAGGCTTCTATAGAGGAATCGGACGGCTCTCCGTGCACGGTAACCGAGGGAGTGGAGGCCGTGGCCCGAGCCGCTTCGGCAGCATTGCGAACCAGATTGAGAAGGACCTGTCGCAGGAGGCCATCGTCACCGGCAACTTCGGAGAAGTCGCCTTCTCCCTGGATCTGCACCTGCGGGAAGAGCTCCTGAATTTCCATTATCACGCGATCGACCAGCGGAGCGAGAGAGACCGGCTCAGCCGAGATATCAAGAGGCCGGGCGTAACGCAGGAATTCGGTGACCACGTGGGTGACATTGCGGGTCTGGTCGAGAATCTTGCCGGCGTTTTCGGACGTGTCTGCGGCAGCCGGGTCGGAATGAATCATCTGGGCATAGCCGGAGATGGTGGCGAGGGCATTCTTGAATTCGTGGGCGATGCCGGCAGAGAGTTCGCCAAGCGCCGCGAGATTTTCGCGCAACTGCATTTGCTTCTGCAGGGTGGCGAGTTCGGTCAAATCGCTGAGAAGGCAGATGGCTCCCGTGGCCCTTTCCTGGCCACGACGAATGGGAGAGATGGTGACGCCGAGTTGGCGCTCAGTGCCATCTGGAGCGCAGTGGCCAGCCTGTTCGCGACGGAAAACGGTGCCATCGTTCAAGCATTGTAGGATGAGGGAGGAAAGCTTGCTGCTTTCGCCGAGAGCTTCGCTGTATCGCCGGAAGGCGAGCGTCTTGATGCCTAGCGCCTGTTCGGCTGCCGGGTTGGAATTGGTGATCAGACCATTAGCGCCCACGACCAGCAGGCCGGCGGGCATGTTGCGGGTGACTTCTTCGCTGAAGCGAGCGTTGCTTTCGGCGCGTTCGCGTTCGATTTTGTGAAGGCGCTCAAGTTCCTTTTCCTGATCGCGAAGTTTTTGAATGACCGCCTGCATGGAGGCGGTCATGAAGGCCGGTTCATTTTCGGCGCGAGGAACGTGATCTTTTTCAACGGGGACGCCGGAAGCGGAACCGCTCTTCATGCGGCGGAGAAGAAAGATGGTGAGGGTGAGGACACCGAGAAAAATGACTCCCGTCATCACGAAGAAAAGCCAAGGGTAGGGCAATGCGGCTTGATGGCGGGGAAGGGCGAAGGTGAGGAAAGAGGCTGCCATGAAGAGCGCCTAGCCGAACAGGAAAACGGCGCAGCGGGAAAGCGTCCACGGGCTGAAAAAAGTCACTAGAAGCGCTGCGACACCCAGGAACGAACCGAGGGGAAGCTGGTAGCGGCTGGCGATGGCCCAGCGGATGGCGCCAACGTGGCCCAAGCCCATCTTGCTGGCGCGCTCGGCCAGCGATTTTTTCCATCCGGAGGCGAAGAGGAAGCCGATGACCGCTAAGCCGACGACGGTTCCGAGGAAAGTGCCTAAGAGGATGGTAAGGAAGGCGCCGCGAAGTCCCAGAAAGGTGCCTACCATGAACATCATTTTTACGTCGCCGAAACCCATGCCGTCGCGGTGACGGATTGCCTTGTAGAGCCAGGCCGTCAGCCATAGCAGGCCGCCGCAGAAAATCGCGCCGAGAAGTCCATCGAGGACGCCAGAACTCCAGCGAGGTAGCGCGATGAAACGATGCAACAGCATTGGCACAACGCCATCTACTGGTGGAACGTAGGCCGCAAAGACCAGGCCCAGGCCAACGCCGAACCAGTTGACGACGTCGGGAAGAATGCGTTCACGAAAATCGGTCACGACGAGCACGACCAAAATGGAGATGAAGAAAATCCATTTGAACGCGGGCAGGGAGAGCCCGAAACAAAGGTAACAGGCGACGAAAAGGAGAGCGGTAACGAGTTCGACGGCGGGATACATAGGCGAAATCGGCGCGTGGCAGTTACGGCATTTACCGCCGAGCAAGAACCAGCTGAGAACGGGAACGTTGTCATAGGGCTTGATGCGGGTCGCGCAGTGCGGACAACGGGACCGCGGGGAAATGATCGAAGCGCCTCCCGGAATGCGCGTGATGCAGACATTCAGGAAGCTGCCGATGACGAGTCCGAACAGGAAAAAGGCTGCGATGGTCACGGTTTGACTGTGGCATAGGAGCGGAAGAGGCTCAATTACGCTGAAGTACAGGGGTGTCGGATGGCTAACGGGAAGAAGGCGTTCGCGTGGCGAATTTGAGCGATCTGGCGGCTGTCCGCTATAGTGAAAGAGCCCCTATGAACTGGCTGGAACAGCGGATTCGCCGATATGAGCACCGACGGTGGACCACGGACGACAACCGGCAGGTACGTCCGTTTGAATGGGGTTTGGAGCACATTGGCGGGCGAGCAGCTGAGGCGGATCCTGCGAGATTCTTGCTGGAGTACTCGCAACGCGCGATTGAGAACAGCCGGGAATGGTACGAGGTTTCACCGGCGGGTGATTACCGCCTGGACGCGGAAAACGTGCTGACGTTCACCTCATCGGTGGAGTCGCCATGGGCCGAGAACAACGTGGTGCATGGGCAGCTGCTGCCCGCGAAGAGCAAGAAGGCGGCCGTGTTAGTGCTGCCCAACTGGAACGCCAAATGGCACGGGCAGCGCGGGCTTTGCGAGTGGATTCAGCGGATGGGGATTTCGGCGCTTAAGATGAGCTTGCCGTATCACGACCGCCGGATGGCGAAGGGGCACGAGCGAGCGGACCAGCTGGTGGGTTCGAATATCGGCTTGACCTTGCAAGCGAACCGGCAGGCCGTGCAGGACGCGAAGCGTTGCTTACGGTGGCTGGAGCAGGAGGGTTATTCGCGAATCGGGATTCTGGGCACGAGCATCGGGTCGTCGGTCGGGTACATTACGTTGATGCATGACGCGGGCGTGCAGGCGGGCGGTTTCTTTCACGTGTCCACATATTTTGCGGATGTGGTGAGCCAGGGCATGACGACCAACCACGTGTGGGAAAGCTTGCGCGAGCACGTAACGGTGGACGAGTTGCGGCAGTATTGGGCGCCGATCAGCCCCATGCCGTTCGTGGAACGGGGTATGGGTGCGAATCGCAATTCGTTCATGGTGTATGGAAAGTACGATCCCACCTTCCTGCCGGAGCTAACGGCGGAGATGCTGGAAGCGCTGCACGAGCACGGAGCCTCGCCGAAAACGCTGGAGCTGGCTTGCGGGCATTATTCGCTGGAGTTGGCGCCATTCAGCTACATTGCCGGATACCGAATGCTGAGCTATCTGCGCTCCGCGCTGGCCTGAGCCAGGTAGTAACTGAATCAGGGGATTGCTCCGGTAGTTCCATTGACCACGTTAAGATCCATTTCTAGTCTGGATCACAAGCGGAACATGCGCCCGGCAATGAATTGGCGCATTGGTAGGTCGCGAGCGATTCAGGAAATCAGGGAGAAGCGTGTGCTGACGGCAAACGAACAAGCTTTCTCGGAGAGAATGAAACATGTACGCGCCGGCGCGCGGGTCAATTCGCGCGTGCCGATTTCCGTTGAATGGGAAGAAGCGAAGGCGCGGCACTCGGTGACGGGTTGGACTGTGGACGTGGGGCCGAAGGGGTGTCTGGCGATCGTGCCACAAGGTTTTGCGATTGGGCAGAGGCTGCGGCTGATCAACTTGGTGAACAAGAATACGGCGGACGCGGTTTTGATCTGGCGCGGGCACGAAGGGCGCACCGGCTGGGAGCTGGGCCTGGAGCTGCAGGATGCCGGGGAAGAATTCTGGGGAGTGGACTTCTAAGGCGCTGAAGTTTTCCACTGACCAACGCCTAAAACCGCACTTTTTCCTTGCGTTTCAATCGGTTACGAACGTAGAGTTACCCTAGGTCTAGGGGACTGTTACGGATAACATCTACATCTGGGAAGCCGGTTGCGGGTTCGCGGGATTCGCGAACCGCGCGAACGGAGGCGCATTGGAATGACCGCCATCATTACGATTGCCAATCAGAAGGGCGGAGTCGGAAAAACAACTACGGCGATCAATCTTTCGGCAGCAATAGCAAACCGCGGCAAACGCACGCTTCTCATCGATCTGGATCCACAGGCTAACTCGACGATCGCTTTTTTTAACAGCGGCGAAATTGCCGCGTCTATGTTTGACGTGCTCAGCGATGCGCGTTCCCCCATGGGCAACGTCATCAAGCAGACCAAGGATCTGATGCTGGCAGTGGGGCCTGGGCGGCTGGCGCTGGCGAAATTGGAACAGGTCTTGGCGGGCCAGTTTGACGCTCCGTACCGGTTGAAGGACGCCCTTGCTCCGGTACTCAAGGATTTCGATTACGTAGTGCTGGACACGCCACCGTCTCTGGGAATTTTGACGGTGAACGCACTGGTGTGCTCCACGCATCTGCTGGTGCCGATTCAGGCCGCGTATTTCGCGATCGAAGGTACGGACGATTTGCTGGAAACATACGAACGCATTCGCGCGCGGCCGAACCCAGGACTGAAGATGTTGGGAGTGGTCATCACGCTTTTCGATAAACGCACCAACATTTCGCGCGATACCCATGGGCAGATTCGCAGCGTATTTGGGGAAGTGCTGTTCAAGACGAAAATCAGCAAGAACGTGCGCCTAGAAGAGAGCCCGGCTTTTAAAGAAACAATTTTGACGTTCGCGCCGAAATCGCCCGGCGCTGTCGAATACAAGAAACTTGCCGCGGAGGTCATCCAACGTGTTGAAGAAAGCAGGGTTACCCGTCACGCTGAAGATGCGGCATGACGCGCATTACATTGAACAATTAACGAGCTTCAGCGGCGCGGCGGTGGGCCGGATGATTCGTCTGGACCAGATTCGCCCGAACCCAGAGCAGCCGCGCAAGGCGCTGGGGGATCTCGGAGAGCTGACCGATTCGGTGCGCGCCAAAGGCGTGCTGGAGCCGTTGCTGGTTCGCTTTGTGCCGACTGAAGGTTGCTTCTACATCATCTCCGGTGAGCGGCGGTATCACGCGGCGCGGGCGGCAGGACTACGCGAAGTTCCTTGCATTGAAAAAACCGCCGATGAGGCCGAAACGCTGGAAATCGGGCTGATTGAAAATATCCAGCGCAAGGACCTGACGCCCTTTGAAGAGGCGGACGGGCTGCACCGGCTGGCCACGCAATTCGAATATACGCATGAAGACATCGCCAAGAAGATCGGACGGGCACGGTCATCGGTGACCGAAACGTTGTCGTTGCGGAATATTCCGGAGATGTTGCGCAAGAAGTGCGTCGAGCACGGAATCTCTTCGAAGTCCCTGCTGTTACAGATTGCTCGGCAACCAACCGAAAAGAAAATGGTCGAGATGTTCCAGCGCATCCTGCAGGGCGGCTTGACGCGCGACGAAGCGCGCCGGGAGCGACGCGAAGATCAGGCTGGCCCGCAGCGGCCGCAGCCATTCATCTTTCATTTTGAACCGCAAAACGAGTCGTTCAAGTTCCGCATTCAGTTTAAAAAGAGCCATGTCTCTCGCGATGAACTAATCATCACTTTGCGTGAAATTCTGTCACAACTGGAAGGGGCAGACTTGCATTCTGATTCCGGCAACCAGGCGGATTCCACTGCAGCCTAGCCCACGTTAAAACGATCTACAAGTTACGGCCTGAGTGCGCTCCCTGCGTATGGGGCCGATTTGCTTTTCGGCGGAGCACTCGGCAAACTGATTTTCTATGGAAACGCATGATTTGATCTGCATTGGAGCAGGTCCTACAGGATTGGCGTGTGCGATCGAGGCGGTGCGCGCCGGATTGAAACCGGTTGTAATTGACAAAGGCGCTCTGTGTAATTCGATTTTTCACTACCCCGTGAACATGGTATTTTTCACGACGCCGGAACTCCTCGAGATCGGGGATTTGCCGTTAGTGTGCGCTGCGGAAAAGCCGACGCGCTTGGAGGCTCTGAAGTATTACCGGAAAGCGACCGAGCACTACGGCTTGACGCTGAAGCTGTACGAGCAGGTGACGCATCTGGACGGCAAGGACGGGCATTTCATAGTGTCTACCAAGACCGAGCAGGGCGGCGAACGTGCGTATCGAGGCGCGAAAGTTGTGGTAGCTACCGGTTACTACGATCTGCCGAATGAACTGGGCATTCCCGGTGAAGATCTGCCACACGTTTCGCACTACTACAGCGAGCCGCATGAATTTTGGAATCAGGATGTGGTGGTTGTCGGCGGGAAGAATTCGGCAGCAGAAGCCGCATTGGACCTCTGGCGCAATGGCGCTCGAGTTAGCATGGTGCACCGCAAGGCTGAACTTGGCTCGACGATCAAATACTGGGTGCGGCCGGATATCCAAAACCGAATTTCGGCCGGGCAGATTCCGATGCACTTCGAATCGAATGTGCGGGGAATCACGGCGGACAGCGTTATGATCGAAAAGGGGGCGGGCCAGAAGCGATTGCCTGCGAAAAAGGTATTTTTGCTGACGGGATATCACCCGGACTTTGCTTTTATCGAAAGTCTTGGCGTCAAGTTGGACCCGGTGACCAAAAAACCGGAGATGGATTCCGAAACTCACGAGAGCAACATTCCGGGTCTGTATCTTGCGGGAGTGGTGATCGGCGGAAGGCATACGAGCGAGATCTTTATTGAGAATGGCCGGTTCCACGGTAAGCAGATCGTCCAGGCACTGACTCGCGAGAAGGCCCGAACGGCGTGAACTCGGGCTGGCGCGGCATTTCCGCGTTTGTTAAACTCTTCGCATGGCCTCCCCGATTCGGGAAGTAGCGGAAACTTTCAGCACACTAGCCAAGGGATTCAGCGTGACGTTTCGGAACATGTTCCGCAAAACGGTCACGGAGAACTATCCGCATGAGCCGGTGCATTTTCAGCCGCGCTACCGCGGAATCCACGTATTGCATCGCGACGAGAACGGGCTGGAAAAGTGCGTGGGATGCTTCCTCTGCGCGGCGGCGTGCCCCGCGAACTGCATCTATATTGAAGCTGCCGAAAATACGGAAGCCAACCGGATTTCCGCCGGCGAACGGTATGCTTCGGTGTACAACATCGATTATTCGCGCTGCATTTTTTGCGGTTATTGCGTAGAGGCATGCCCTACAGATGCCATCACGCACGGGCACGGTTTTGAACTCGCGCCGTACGACATCAATTCTCTGGTTTACCGCAAAGAGCAAATGCTCGAAAAAGATATCCTTCCTAAAACCACGACCTCACGTTAAAGCAGCTTCAACTTCCTGGCATGACTGAAGAGAGCAAGCGCGATGAAAGACCGCAAAAAAAACGTTGCCTGAAGCCTCACAGGAGCAAAGCGTCGCCGACGCGGAGGGGCTTGCCTTGTTCGGTGGAAGCGACGCGAGTGTTGGTGGCCAGGCGGTAGAAGTGGTCGAAGCGTTCGCGCGGCGAAGTATGCGGCAGTTGGGTGCGGCGCATATCGGTGAACTTTTTCTGGAAGCCAAGCAGTTCTTCTCCAGTGCGCGGATTGCGCGGCGGCACAGGACACCGCGCGCACGGATTGCTTCCTTCTAACGCGACCTCGCCAATCTTGAATCGCACCGCGTAGTTTTCGTTTTCGCCGAAGAGCTGGTCTTCCCAGAATGCCGGCACGCCGTCAATTTCCAGCGTGGTGCGAAAACGTTCGCGGGCTTCGTGTAGTGAAAAGCCGGGAAAAAGGTCGCACACGGATTGCAGGGAAGCAGTTGAAATAATCGTCGGGCCGGTGGCTAAGCCATCATCGGGCGCGCCTTCGGGGATGTGGCGCACGGTCACCGTGCGGCCGAAATATTCCGAGAACCAGTCGGCGGCACGTTCCGTGTCCGACGGGAACGCAAGCCTAATTGGTTTTAGAGCGCTTTGGCCACTGTCGGAGTTAACCGCCGCCGGAGCGCTAACCCTCACACTGGCCACCAACGGATCGTATTCGGCGCGAAGGTAGTGAATCTTCGGATTGTTCTTCCCGTTGATCCATTTGCCGTCAACTGTAAAAAGCACCCAGACGCGATCGAGGTGCAGGCCCCCGTTGGGGCCGATGCGCGCTTCAGGCACGCTGACCGGGTCGAGTCCCTTAATCGGATGCAGGCGGATGTTCGACAGCCAGGCCGTCCGAGGTTCCCCAAGCATGAGGAAATCTTAGCAGACCAGTGCAAACACGGAGCGGGGTCAGAAGCTTGAGAGGTGAGAGGGCGGGCGAACCACTCGCGGGATTCAGGCAAGGCGTTCAAGGAGAAAAGGAGGGACGCGGCGAGGTTACATCCGCGCCCCTCTCGAGGGACGCTTAACGGCTGGCGGCACCGGCCGCAGCCTGCATCGGTTTATAGCCGCACGTCGCAGCTTTACGCATCGCGTCCAATGCTTCAGCAGTGGTGAGCAGGGGAGTAGTGGTGCAATTCCGCAGGGCGCCGCCGGCGGCAAACGCCAGCGCGATCGCGGCGGCGGATATGCTGTCCGGCATATCCGTGATCAAGATGGCGTCGTGCTCACCGAAGGCAAAATAACCGTGTTCGACTTTACCGCCGAGTTTTTCAATCGGCCCGCGCACGGCTTCGAAGCGGTCCTGCGGATTGGCAATCAAGCGCGACATGGCTTCCGGGGTGTAGCTGACCTGGTGTAGAAAACGAGGCATGGGATACTCCTTTCGAGGGAGGACATTCTGAGGGTGGGGCTGTGAGACTGCTCCCGTGCACAACCAGAGTCAAGAGGTTTGTGGGCGTTTTTCCACTGTGTGGCGACGTAGGTCGAGGAGCTACTGGGAGATTTGAGACACCTAATTCACGAGCAGATTTTGTGATTGACACCCCGCATCAATCGAAACTATAGATAGTCGGCCCGGCGCACTTTGCCACCTGGAGGCGATGATGCACAGGAATACTTGGTTGTCGGCCCTCTTCAGTCTTGGTTTGCTGTTCACCGCGGCGGCAGTCAAGGCGACTCCCCTGGAGATTTACGGCGCGTGGCATTGCGGCAATGACTTCTGCACGTGGAGCACGGTGCGGAGCATGACCGACTTCGACGCCAAGAATCACTGGATGATTGACCGCGGCGACGGCGTTCCTTCGGTGAATCTGGTCATCTTGAGCTTTGTGAATCCGCTGAAGCTGCTGAACCAGACCAACGACGCGCAGACGGTGAACGGTGCGCCCATCGGTATGAATGCGGCGGTAGTCAGCTACTTCTCCAGCCACAATATTCGCGTGATGCTTTCGATTGGCGGCATTACCTACACCGACGATTGGGATTCGGCGCTGGCCAGTAATGGCGCGCAACTCGGCACGAATGCCGCGAACCTGGCCAAGAAGCTGGGTGTTGGGATTGAGATCGACTACGAAAACAACACCAACCCGAATCTCGCCGCGTTGCAGAACTTTATTACGGCTTATCGCGCGATTTTGCCGTATGACGCGACTGGCGCTAATCCCTCCGCGCGATTGACGATTGATCTGGCCGCGGGCGACCAGTACCTAGTGCAGATTGCCGCGAAGGCGACGACGGATTGGCTGAACACGAGTTCCCCAGTGCTGGACTACGCCAACGCGATGGTGCCCAACCGGCAGCCCAACAGCGCGTCTTCGGCGGAATCCAACTGGCAGCAGCACATCAGCGGCTATCCGCGCATCACGCCTCCGGTGCCGCCGCTAGCTCCCGCGAAGATGACGGCCAGTCTCTATATTGTGACGGGCAAGAATCCCTGTCCGGAATGCACCACGTTCAATAGCTCGCTGGAGAAGTCCACGGGAAGCTGGGTGCAGACGGTGGCGCCGGCCGGGGCAGGTACGACGTCCGGGCTGCTCGGATTCATGTTCTGGGCGGCGGAATGCCAGGGCGCGCATTCGGTATGTACGACGCCACCGAATACGTGCCAGGGCGGGGTTGGAGTGGGATCATCGACATACAGCATACCTTTTCCGATGCCGGCGCTGCGCCAGAACTAGTCCGCTGAAAACGCAGGACTTAGGCGGAGCAGAACAAAGGGATCGGATCGAGTCCGCGGCTGCGGAGTTGAGAAAATCCGAGCCCGCAATGGATGTGCGCCTGGCGGAGCATCTCAAACGAATATGCTAGCTCTTGGGTAGCGCAGATAATCTGCGGCCATCGAAACTGTCAAGGCCGTGCCGCTGAAAAACACGACCAGACGCATTGCGGCTAGCCATCGAGCAGTTCGTTGTCCAGCATGTGCCGCCGAATCACACGGCGCAGCGCCACGATCTCCTGGTGATTCGCAAACGACGACTTGGCGATGATTTTCTGCGCCGACCGCGCGCCATAAAAAACAAACTGTTCCGGCGTTTCGACAACCTTGCTGAATGAATCCCACTTCAGCTCGTCGTAGTCCACCGCGCCAAGAACAGGCACCGCGGTACTTTTGAAGGCCCCGACAATCTGGTCCGCTCGGTTCGACTTGCGCTCCTCTTCATATTGCCGCGCTACGATTTCGTCCATCGGATCCTCAGTTAGAGCAACAACGGTTGAGCCTGCTCGTGGATAGACGAAGTTCAGCATCCAAACAAATAGTCGTAGTAGGATTTCCATCGGACGTTTGCCTCGAACATATCAGAACCATTTCCGATCGAGATCATTGCCACACGGAAAGATATCGCTGATCCCTTTGGCTCATCCGCGAGAACTCTGCGGGTACGAGAGACTCGTCGAATTTTCCCTAGCTGAGCGACATGGATTTTAACGCCCACTTCTGTCGCGCCGCAAACTAAAAAGGTCAAGCAATATTACGATCGAAATCAAAAATGGCGTTCTGGTTTGCAGCGCTTCTACTGCTCCGGCACGTGCCCGGCATGGCCAAACCGGCCCGAGCGCGGATCTCGCGCAAATCCATTCCCCGACCCAACGCCGCCGTTCGATACAAAACGCAGTGGCGTCGGGATTTGGGACTCTTTTGTTTTCGATTTTCTGCTTTCCATTTTATACTGCCGGGCGATGACCAAGAACCCTGCAGTCCTCCGCGCCATCGAACTGCTGCTCTGTCTGTGGGTCGTTGGCTCGCAGATCTGGTACCTCGCACAGTTCCGTTCCTTGGTTGAATTCGCAGCCCACAGGATTTTTCACCGCGGATGATACTACTCGGCTCGCTCGCCACCGCGGTCGCCCTTTTGGTATTTTCTGCCCTCCTCGCCGGGGCAGGGAACCGCGCTCTTCGTTGGCTGCACCTGGAGATTCCCAGCGCGCTTGAATCCCTGCTCTATTCGCTGGGGTTGGGCACCATTTTCCTTGAACTAGCGGTCAGCGTAGGACAGCTCTTCGCCCCCGTCCGCGTCGGAGTGATCTCAGCTGCGTGCGTTACCGCAGCGATCGGAATCACCGGCCAGTTTCAACTACTACGGGATCTGAGCTCCGTGTGGCATCGTTTTCGCGCACTGTCGCGCCTCGAGCGTTTTTTGGGTTTTGTGCTTTTCGGCGTCCTGGCGCTGCAGGGGCTCGCGTCCTTTGCTCCCGTCACCGGCTCTGACGCGCTTCATTATCACTTCACGATCGAAGCGCTGTACCTTCGCCAAGGCTTCCACGTCGAGTGGGCTCTGCTACACGGATTTTTCTGCGCGCTCGGCCACCAGTTGATTTTGACCGGCCTCGCATTCGGCAGCGACAAACTGGCCTGCGGCCTGATCTTTGTGGGCGGTGCCGCGGCCGTTCTTGCAACGATTCGCCTGGCCCGTCAATGGACTTCCGGTGCATGGCCATTCGTAGTGGCACTGGTCTTCGCCCTGACGCCGGTCACCTTCTGGCAGATATCCGCTGCGGGGGCGCCGGATATCTGGATGTGTGCGTTGTTGCCTTTGGGCGTGCTGGCCATTCTTCTGGCACAGCGCGCGCAAAGTGCCCCAGCGTGCATCTTGGCTGGCATCCTGGCGGGCGCATTGGCGGGCGCGAAATACACCGGCATCATGATGGCAGGCGCGCTGCTCCTCGCGTTCGCCGCTGAGCTTCGCTCGGTTCGGAAATGCCTGATCTTTTTCGGTTCGGCAATCGCCGTCGGGATCTGGCCCTATCTGCGCAACTGGATTTGGACAGGCGACCCTGTCTTTCCGTTTTTCTTTGCCCGCCACCACAATTTGGCGGGAAATCTCGTCGCTCTGCAATCGCTTCTGAAGGATACCGGAGCGTCCAATCCGCACAGCTTCGGTCGCACCGTGCGCTTTCCGATTTTCGCCATCGCCGATAGCGACGGCTTGGCTACCTGGCAGTTTCTCGGCCCGCTGGTTCTTGCTCTTGCTCCGATCGTGCTGCTCCGATTGCGCAACACTCCGTTGTGGCGAGTCGCCATGATCGTCTGGCTCATGGTAAGCCTTGCCGTTGGTGTGACGTCCGGCATTCCGCGTTTCCTGCTGCCGGTCTTGCCGCTCGCGCTATCGGCCAACCTCGGTGCGGTCGCTCTGTTCACGCAAGGCCGTTTCCGGTTGCTTCGCGCGGTGACGGTTCTCAGCGTCGCCGGGTTTTGCCTGGCGGGCTTCGTCGCTTTGGTCATGTATTCGCGCCCGGCTTGGTCGGCCGCCCTGGGCCGCGTATCGCAAGAATCTTACCTTCGCATTCACGCTCCGGATTTTGAGCGCAGCGAGTTTATAAATTCATACATGGAATCGCTTCCGGTTCACGACACCTCCGCTCGCGCGCTGGTCTTTTTCCGGCATCTTTACTATCTGCGCGTGCCCTTCGTCGCCGGCGACCCAAACGACAGTTGGGAGACCTCGCCGACTGGGCTGGCATCGAATCAGCAATGGCTCGATTTTTTTTCGCGCCGTCACATTCGCTGGGTTGTGAAAGCGCCGGTCTATCCCGACGAACTCGCCGCAGCGCTCACCCGCCTGGAGGGCGATGGCATTTTGCGGCCTTGCGCAACCGGAACAGTTCAGAGCATTCAGGGTTTTCGCATCAATGGCCAATTCGTATCGGAACCGATCGCCATCCTCTGCGTCAACCCGTAGGCCTGGCCCGTAGGACGAGAAGGTCGACGTCCCGCAAGCCAAACCTTCGTCCAGGCCTGCCAGGAACAGCATGCGCTCCCGCGCCGAGCAAAGTCCTCCACCATCGCCGCGAAACAATCCACAACGCTTCACCGGCAGCTCACCCTTACCGACGGCAGGGAACTAGCCGCCCTTTATCCATGTCGACCTTTGCAAGGACCGCGAATTCCCTCTGGGCAAATCGGGCATGCCCGTGTTCAGGGACTGGCGCAGCCCGGCGCCAGAGGTGCGGCACACACATTGGCGCGTGCAATGGGCGCTCCTTCCATCTTCCTTTAAGCCGCTCTGGCCTGCGACCGAGCCAGCCTCAGCTCGCGGTTATTTTCCACAGGCGCCGCGAAACCCGGCATTTTCTTCTTGGCAGCGTGTCCTATAAGTTATATTATGTTAATTAAGAAATCGGGTTGAACGGCCGCCTTGTGGAAATCCTCTGCGAATCTCTCAACCCCTGATTCGCTGGCCTTCCCTCTTCCGATTTGCTTTAGTCCTTTTTCGTGTGCTGAAGTTCGTACTGAACGAACTGCTCGAGCTGGTGCGGATCGGAGCCAACTATCCGCCGGCCATTCACAAACAGCGTCGGCGTGCTGTTTACCTCCAGCAATTTGCCATTAGCGATGCTGGCGTCCACCGCAGCAGTCGCCTCGGGGCTTATCATGCACGCCTTGAAAGCGTCCGTCTTTAGGCCGGCCTGGCCGGCATAGTCGACTGACTTGTCCCAGGCGTTCGACGCCGTGATCAGGTCCTGGTTGTCATACAGGTAGTCGTATAACTTCCAAAAGGCCTTCGGGTCTTGCAGATAGGCGCAGCGCCCGGCCAGCGCTCCAGTCCGCGCCCACGGGTGCACCTGCTCCAGCGGAAAGTCCTTGAACACCAGCCGCGCTTGCGGGTAGTTCGGCAGGAGCCCGCGAATCGCCTCGTGCAGCTGGCGGCACACCGGACACTCAAAGTCCGCGAACTCAACAATCGTCACGGTGGCATTCGGGCTGCCCGTTATTGGCGACGCCTTTAAATCCAGCTTGGCCCGGTTCTCGGCAAATCCGTCCTTTCCCATGTCCACCATTTCGCCACGCAACAGATACTTGCCGTCCTTGCTGACCCACATCTTGGCGTCTTCCTTGTTCGCGCCAATCGTCACGGTAATGTTGGTCTCCAGCAGGTTCGCCACGCTGCTTTCCCTGAAGTCTCCGACCGTCAACTTCACATCCGGCCCAAACGCAAACATGTTCCGCAGATACGCATCCACCTTCTTCTTCAGCTCCTCCGGCGAAGGACTCTGCGCCCGCATCGGCGCAGTACACAGCGCCACCGCAACCGAAGCCACCGCCAGTACGCGCACGAACCGAACCCACGCTTTGCTCACCGGCATTTTCTCCTCTTCGTCGCACAACAATCTTGTATGCACTGCAGCGTTCACTGTGGTGCCACACCGGCATATCGTCTCAACTTGCGCCACACTGGCACCGGACACTTCTCCGCTACGGCACAAACCGCTGCGCGATCGGAAACGGCCGCCCAAATCCAAACGCCCGCGAAGTAAGCTTCAGCCCCGGCGCCGCCTGTTTCCGCTTGTACTCGCTGCGATCCACCAGCTGTGCAATCTCGCGCACCAGTTTCACATCATAGCCGTACTTATCTGCAATTTCCTGCGGGCTCCGCACATCCTCAATGTATGACTTCAAAATCCGGTCCAGCACATCGTATGGCGGCAAACTGTCGACGTCCTTTTGGTTCTCGCGCAACTCCGCCGAAGGCGGCTTCTCAATCGTCGAACGGGGAATGACCTCTTTGCCGCGTCCCGATCGCCGATTGATGTAATCCGCCAGGGCGTACACCATCAGCTTCGGCACGTCGGAGATCACCGCCAACCCGCCGGCCATGTCGCCGTACAGCGTGCAATACCCTACCGCCAATTCCGATTTGTTTCCGGTACTTAACACCATCGAGCCGAATTTGTTCGACAGCGCCATCAGATAATTTCCCCGAATGCGTGCTTGAATATTTTCTTCCGCCACGTCGGGCTTGCGTTTCCCAAACACTGGCTTCAGCGCGGACAAGTACGCATCAAACACCGGGTCAATCGGAATCGTCTTGAACTCGATGCCCAGGTTCCGCGCGACGGCCGCCGCATCGGACTTGCTCCCCTCCGACGAAAACGGCCCCGGCATCGAAACGCCCAGCACATTTTCCGCGCCCAATGCGTCCACGGCGATTGCCGCCACCACTGCCGAGTCAATGCCGCCGCTCAACCCAATCAGCGTCTTCCGAAATTTGCACTTATGCACATAATCCCGAGTGCCCAGCACCAGGGCTCGATATGCATATTCAATCTCTTCCCGCGGCTGGTCGTGCACCTCTCCGTGCCCGGTTTCCGTATCGAACAGTACCAGGTCTGCTTCAAAGGCGGCGCCCTGAGCAGCTACCTTGCCGTCCGCGGTCAGCGCCATGCTCGCGCCATCAAAAATCAAGCTGTCATTGCCGCCCACTTGGTTCACATACACCACGGGCAGTTTGTGCGTCATGGCTGTGGACCGCAACATATCCACGCGCAACCCGCGCTTATCAATGGTGTAGGGCGAAGCCGAGATATTGATCAGCACCTGAGTTCCCTGCGCGGCCAGCTCCGTTACCGGATCGCGGTCATACAGTCGCACCGCCCAGAAATTTTTGTCGTTCCACACGTCTTCGCAAATGGTGATGCCCAGCTTTTCGCCCGCGAATTCATAGACGGATTGTTTCGTCGCCGGCTGAAAATACCGCGACTCGTCGAAGACATCGTAAGTCGGCAGCAGCATCTTGCTCTGCTCAAACACAATCTTGCCGCCGCTGAGCAACGCTGCCTTGTTCGCAATCGCTTTGCCGGTTCCGTTCGTGCTCTTCCCCGCATAGCCCACAATCGCGGGCAGCGGCAGCTTCGCCGCCAGTCCTTTCAATTCCCTCTTGTTTCGTTCAATAAAGGCAGGCCGTTCCAGCAGGTCTTGAGGCAGGTAACCGCACAAACAAAGCTCGGAAAAAACGGCAAGGTCCGCTCCTCGCGTTTTGGCTTCCGCCGCCAAAGCCAGGATGCGTGCCGTATTCCCAGCAAAATCGCCGACGGTGGGATTGAACTGCGCCAGCGCAATCTTCATTTTCTATGCTTTAGAATACGTTCCCCGCGGTCATCTTTGCAAACATCGACCCAAAGGGCCGTTTCCTTCAGTTAGGGCACCTGGTTACGTGAATCGGCGCCAGGACGGCGGCAGATCGGGGCCGGCATCAGGGATTTCTGCTTCTCGAGGTGGAGTAAGCGCGTCGTTGGCTGCGGCTGCATCTTCCTCGCGAACCAAAATCTTAAAACCCGATCCCGACCAGGCGAGGTGCTCGCGCATGCCTCCGGCCGTGTCAGCCTGGATCACGCACTGAATTTCTGCCGCTTCCGGAGCGGTTTTTGCCAGATCAGCCTCCGGACGGCTTCCGTATTCTCTGACCACGACAATTTTTGCCTGGTCCATATACTTACTACAATACAATTTAGCCATGCCAAGCCCAATCTATTTGGCGGAATCGTCCCCAATGCTGCTTCGGGCGACGAAACGTCCATCAGCGAGCATGTCGAGAAGATACAAGGCGAAGTCGCGCTGGATTCTTACGTCAAGTCGCAAACTTCTGCCCCCGAGGTCGTTAAACGGATTACCGAATTGGAGAATAGTTTATGGCGCTTAGCCCATGCCGTACGGAGTTCCGTAGATGTCGACCATAATCCGACGCTGCGTGGTGCTGTTGAAGAGGCAACGCTCACCCTTAAGAATCGGCTCGAAATCGACGACCGCAAGCATCGCTTCCGGACTGAACTGGGGCCGTTTCCAGATAACTTACGACTGCTAAAGGACTGACAACGGCGTTCTTCTCTCAGCCTAGAGATCCGAGCGTGTCAGCGATCAGAGATACAGCTGTTTAGGCCACTCCGCGACGGGTAACTTGCGACGGATCGAAACACGAGTCCATTCTGTCCATACGGGGATCCACAGACACGAAGCCAGCAGCCACAAATGCTTCGGCGTGTTGGCGGCAAAAACTAGACAAAATGTAGCGGCCAGCAGCGTCCATTTAGCGAAACGATAAACCCGCGCTCGCGAAGTCGTGTACACCGGAAGAAACGGCCCGGCAAAAACCACGCCCATTGTGATTCCACCCAGCGCCAATGCCCGCGAAAATGCGATCTCGTCCCTAGTCAAGAGCACCGATGACGCAGCCAACGCCACCACCGGCGCTGCCAGCAGCATCCACTTCAGCCACGTCCGCGAACAAATCGCGCGCGCTTCCCTGTTGCCGGTACGGAGCATCTTCGCCTCTGCCGACGTTAGCAGCACCTTGTGATACTGCCGATTTGCGGCCTTCGCATCACCCAGCGCGGCCACCGCCAACCGGTCCGCTTCCTCACCATTTGCGCCTCGGTTCATCGCCACTTCGCGCTCCGCATTGTGGTGCTCGCGAATCTCGCTCCGCACCTGCGCCGCTGACTCCGCGGATAAACACCGTGTCGCCTGTTCCAGCCACCGCTCCAATGAGGTCATCGCCTATGCCTCCGCCAACAGTGTGGTGACAGCCCGTGAAAGTTCCCGCCACTGCGCGCGATCCTTTGCCAGAGCCGCGCGCCCCGCCTTCGTGATCCGGTAATACTGCCGCGCCCGGCCCTTTTCCACTTCCTCGTACGACTCCACCAGCCCTTCGTTCCTCAGCTTGTGCAGCGCGGGATAAAGCGTACCTTCCTTGAAATCCAAAACGCCCTTCGATCGTGCCTTGATTCCCTGGGCAATCCTGTATCCATGGCACGGCCCATTCGCCAGTGCCTGCAAAATCAAACTAGGTAGTGTCCCTTTAAAATTCATCATATACCTCGTATTACTATGCATAGGATACTCCAGGCAAGTCCGCTGTCAACCAGAAAAAATATGGTCCCGCTCTTACTGGCTTGATCGGTATCGGATGACCTGTAGCGCAGACCAATCCCTACCATCTCTCGTTTTGTGGCATATGAATCTTGTCCGCGCAGCCGCGTCAACCGAATCGTGGCGTGGACCACGCCCGGAAGCCGATCCATAAACAGAAAAAGGCTCCTGAGCGGAACCAATTCCTCTCAGGAGCCTTTGCACTCTTAAACTTAAACTTTTGAACTTCTCTTATACGCTAAACGAACTTCCGCAGCCGCAGGTGCTCTTCACATTTGGGTTGTTGAACTTGAACCCCGCACCTTCCAGCGTTTCGATGTAGTCAATCTCCACACCTTCCAGATACATCGAGCTCATCTGGTCCACGGCCACTTTCAGACCGTCAAAATCCACTACTTCATCGCTGTCGTTGGTCTGGTTCTCGAAAGCCATGTGATACTGAAAGCCCGAGCAGCCGCCGCCCACCACAGCCACGCGCAAAGCGCTAGGTACTGGGGTCTGCATGCTCATGATTTCCTTCACCTTGCTGCTGGCAACCGGAGTAAGACTGATCATGACTTCTTTAGCCTCCGCCGCGGCCATTCCGCGGCAAATTCCTACGATACTATTTTAACAGAACCGTAATCCGAGTGCACATCGCAACTCAGCCGACATTCTAGACTGCAAAGTTCCGTCCAGGAAACTGTTTTGCGATAGACATTTCGCATCCCGAAACCCTTTGCATACAATAAGATGCATCTATGAGACACAAAGTTACGTTGCTCCCCGGCGAGGGCATCGGCCCCGAAGTCTCCCGCGCCGTCCGCCGCATTCTGGAGGCCGCAGGCGTCCAGATCGACTGGGAAGAAATTGACGCCCGCGCCACCGACACGCCAGCCTCGACGAAAGCCAATGGCGGCTCTGTCCTCAATCAGACCGCAGTGGACTCAGTTCGCCGCAACGGTGTCGCTCTCAAAGGGCCCATGGCCACCGCCGTAGCCGGGGGCGCGCCCAGCGTCAACGTCGCCCTGCGCAAGACGCTCGACCTCTACGCCAATCTTCGCCCGGTACGCAACCTTCCCGGCCTCAAATCGCGCTTTGAAAACGTGAACGTGGTTATCGTCCGCGAAAATACGGAAGACCTCTACTCCGGCCTCGAGCACGAAGTCGT
>DATMZI010000129.1:0-24676 GCA_035607085.1 Candidatus Eiseniibacteriota bacterium
CGTTTAGCGCGTTCTGCAACTGAAAGCGCCCGGCAAGCAGTGGATCAATATTCATAGATTTGCCGCCGCCCGGTTCCCGGACGACTGCGCGAACGCGGCCTTCCTCCAAGCGCAGCGACTCGACTGAAAACAAGGTTGCAGGTTCCACCAGGGGCGAGTGCAGTACGGCGGTCCGCGCGGCGATGGCTTGGCGCACCTCGTCGCGCTGTTCAGCGATTACCACCGGGACGGTGGGCTTGATGATGCCGGCTTTTTCCGCAGCGATTTCGTGCAGCGAGTGGCCGAGGAAATTTTCATGATCGAAATCGATCCTGGTGATGATGCTCACCTGCGGCGTGACGATGTTGGTGGAATCGAGGCGCCCGCCGAGCCCCGTTTCGAACACGGCGAAGTCGACCCCCGCTTCAGCAAAATAGAGAAATGCCATAGCGGTGACGCACTCAAAAAAGGTCGGGTGCGCGCGCAGCGTGCCGTCGGCAAGGAGTTTTTCGATGAGAGCGTGGATCCGCGAGAAAACATCCGCGAACGCTTCATCGGGAATGTCGTTACCCTCGACACGCATGCGTTCATTGATGCGCTCGAGGTGTGGCGACGTATAAAGGCCGGTGCGATAGCCGGCCTCGCGCAGGATGGCTTCCAGAAAAGCCGCGGTCGAGCCCTTGCCGTTGGTGCCGGCTATGTGCACCGAAGGATATTTGTTTTCGGGATGGCCAAGATGTCGCGCCAACACGGAGATGTTTTCGAGGTTGAACTTCGCCGAGCTAGCCTGAGTCGGCGCCGCGAGCTCCCGGCCCAACGACAACAGATAGTTCACCGCTTGCTGAAAGTCCATCTCAATTCATCAACAAGTCGAGGGAGGAGGCGAGGAAGGATTTCAGTTCCTTACGCGGAACAATGGCGTCCAGAAAGCCATGGTCGAGCAAAAATTCCGAACGTTGGAAGCCTTCCGGCAATTTCTGGCGAATGGTCTGCTCGATCACGCGCGGCCCGGCGAAGCCGATTAGTGCGCCCGGTTCGGCAATGTTCAAATCACCCAGCATGGCAAAACTTGCCGTAACGCCGCCCGTGGTGGGATCGGTCAGCACGGAGATGTAAGGCAGCTTGGCTTCGTCGAGGCGCGCCAGCGCCGCGGAAACTTTGGCCAGCTGCATCAGGCTGATGGTGCCTTCCATCATGCGCGCGCCGCCGGAGCAGGACACGACAATCAGCGGTTGGCGCGTATCCATAGCCAGTTCCACACCGCGAGTCACTTTTTCGCCGACCACCGCGCCCATCGAGCCGCCGATAAAGCCAAACTCCATAGCGCATACCACCACGGGGCGGCCGTTGAGTTGCCCCTCTGCAGTGATCACCGCGTCGTTGACGCCCAACTTTTTGCGCGCTTCCTTGATGCGCGCTGTGTATGGCTTGGTGTCCACGAATTTCAGCGGGTCCGTGGAGGTCATGCCGGCGTCGTGCTCGGTCCAGCGGCTGTCCAGCAGCATTTCCAGGCGCTGTTTGGCGCTCATCTTGAAATGGAACTGGCACTTCGGACAAACAAAAAGGTTTTCCTCCAAATCCTTGCGGAAGGTGATGGTGCGGCAGTTTTCGCACTTGGTCCACAGACCTTCCGTGCGGACGCGACGCTCCTCCGGCGGCGTCGCCTCTGCAATTGCCTTTTTTTCCCGTTTGAACCAGGCCATTTCGCGATGTTTTCTCTCTGCTGCCATAGCTGATCAACTCGCGATCGCGAAGAGCAATTCCCTTCGCTTGCCCGCCGCAGGCAGGCTCGGAATGACAGTGGCCGTTTCGGACGTTACCCGTTCAATAGTCTATACCACGCTGGGCGAGAATGCCTTTGGTATAGGGATGCTTCACTTCTTTCATCTCGGTCACCAGGTCGGCGAGCTCGACCAGTTTCGGGTGCGCGTTACGTCCCGTACAAATGACGTGCACACGCTCCGGTTTCCCGCGTAACGTTTCGACAATTTTATCGACGTCCAGCATCTTGTAGCTGATGACGTAGTTGATTTCATCGAGGATCACCAGATCGTATTGGCCGGAGTAAATCGCCTCACGCCCAGCCCGCCAGCACTCTTCCGCCAGCTTGATGTCTGCGGGATCGGTTTCCGCGCCCCCGATTTTTACAAAGCCACGGCCCATCGGCCGGATTTCAAATTTATCGTCGCCCAGCACTTTCGCGGCGTCGAGTTCGCCATAGTGCCATGAGCCCTTGATGAACTGCACCATTAGTACGCGGAGTCCCTGGCCTACGGCGCGAAACGCCGCGCCCAACGCGCAAGTCGTCTTGCCTTTGCCCGGCCCGGTGTAAACGATGAGCAGCCCTTTTTCTTCCGCCATGAGGACTATGAGTTTGCGAGGGAAGTCGAGAAACGTCAAATTTTGCGAAAGGTGCCGGCATTGGACATCTCACGCGGAGGGCACGCTCTGGATTCACGCAATGTCCAGCCGCTTTACAAGTTCATCGGCGTAATGCGTCACGCGTTCGACAGCAGCCGCGGAAAGCGGCTGGTTGGCAGTAACTTTGTGGTCGTGCAGCACAATCCACAGACCCGGCCGGTAAATCTCATCAGATCCCGGACAAATCGCGCCAGTTACTTGCGAAATTTCCAGCGGATGCGCCTCCGGCGGGTTGAGATCGAGATCGGTAATTTCCGAACTGGCGGTGGGATCGGGAGGGCGCTCCGACATGATTTCCAGCAAAACGCCGCGCGCGTCATCCACTAAATCGCGAAAGCCCTGTGAAACCAGGACGCTGTCCACATCGCGAGGCGTGGGCTGCTCAATTTCGTGCAGGTCGTAATCGGGCAGCGGTTTTTCCAGCGAAATCTCGATAGCGGCGGAAGGTTTGTCTTCGTCGGGAATAATGCGCGTGGCCATGGCCTCCGGTTGTACACCTTCCCCGCCCAATTTGCCATCGCCCGCTTTAATCTGCCGCCGGTCGAAGCGTAAGGATGGCCAGTTCGGGGCGGCAGGCAAAACGAACCGGTAGCAAGGTCATGCCGATGCCGCGGCTCACATACATTCGCGAACTGCCAGCTGCAAACCAACCGTGAATGTACGGGCCCACACCCGCGGGTAGCCACAGCGGTCCCCAAAAAGGAACCCGGACCTGTCCACCATGCGAATGCCCGGCCAACGCCAGGTTGTACCGCTGCGCGGATTGCGCGAAGAACGCCGGGCCGTGGAACAGCGCGATGCGGTAGGAGTTCTCTGGAACATTTGCAAAGGCGCGCTCGATGTCCGGTGCTGCGTAGTTCGAGTAATCGACGCCGGTGAGCCAGATGTCGGGACGGAGTTCAACCGAACGATTCAACAGGAAGTGAATGCCATTGGCGCGGTAGAAATCGGATTCGTTGCGAAGCGCGTACCAGTTTTCCCAATTGCCGCGCACCAGCCATACGCCCAACGGAGCATGGAGTTCGCGTAGTACCCGCGCTTCCTCCTCATAGGTGCCGGTAGAAGAGATCGTGTCGCCGGTGATCACGATAACGTCAGGCTTCTCCTGGTCCAGGAGCTTCAACAAACGCCGTTCACGTAATCCAAGTCTCTCGGTGTGCAGATCGCTCAAATGAGCAATTTTCAGCGGCTGGGCGATCGGCACGGTTAAAAAATGATGCGTTACCTCGATCCAGTTCGGTTCGATCAGAAAACCGTCAATTGCGCAGAGCACTGCAAGCACAAGCAAGGAGAACAGGATGCGGCCCTTGCATGAATTGGGGAGTTTAAGTTTCATCAGCGGCGGTCATTTCGGATAGGGGCTGCCGGAAAGAATCGCGAAGGCGCGATACAGCTGCTCGGCGAGCATCACGCGGGCAAGCTCATGAGAGTAGGTCATCGGGCTCAGCGAAAGTTTGTGCGAGACGCGCTTGCGAAGTGCATCCGGGAAGCCGTCGGCGTCGCCGCAGATGAAGATAATTTCCCGCGTGCCGCGGTCACGCTGTTCCGCAAGCCAGTGAGCCAGCCATTCCGAATCCTGCGGCTTGCCGCCTGCGTCAAGGAGCAGCACCGTGGCCGCGCGATCCGCGTCGAGTTTCTTGATCGCAGCATCGGCATCGCGCAGGTCGTTCACCTCAATGGGGCAGGAGTGACCGATGCGTTTTACGTAGTCGTCAAAAACGGCGCGCAGTTCGGCGCGGCGTGTTTTGCCGAGCATCAGCAGGCGAAGTTTCATTGCAGGCCGTATTTTTTGCGTTTTTCGAGCAGCGTCTTGCGGCTGATGCCGAGAATGCCAGCGGACCGCGTGATATGGTAACGCGTTGCTTCGAGGGTGCGCGAAATCGCTTCACGTTCGAGATCTTCGAGCGATCGCAGGCCGGCCAGGAACGCGGCGTTGCCCGCGTTGGCGCGGACGTGTTCGGGAAAATCGTCCGGTTCCAATTGGTCCGACTTGGAAAAAACGATGGCGCGCTCGACGGCGTTACGAAGTTCGCGAAAATTGCCGGGCCAGGAATGCGCGGGAAGCATGCGGGCTGCGGACTCGGAAAGATGCATAGCGGGTTTGCGATGCAGCGCGGCCAGCACGGCGAGGAAATGGTCAGAGGCGGGAAGGATATCGGCGGGGCGCTCGCGAAGTGGCGGGACGACAATAGGAAGGACGCTGAGGCGAAAGAAAAGATCCTCGCGAAACTGGCCGCCCGTGACCGCGGCTTGCAAGTCGGTGCTGGTGAGCGCGATGAGGCGCGCTTCGATCTTGAAGGAATCAGTTCCGCCGAGCCGCTCGAACGTCCGCTCTTGCAGGACGCGCAGAAGTTTGCCCTGCCCTTCCGGCGAGAACGCGGCGATTTCGTCGAGCACGATGGTGCCCCTGCCTCCGAGTTCCAGGCGGCCTAGTTTGCGTTCGACGGCGCCGGTGAATGCGCCACGTTCGTGGCCGAAAAGTTCGCTCTCGATCAGTTGCGGCGGCAGCGCGGTGCAATCAATTTTGAGGAACGGAGCATCGCGGCGCGGGCTGAGTTCGTGGATGAGGCGCGCGAAGTGATCCTTGCCGGAGCCCGACTCGCCGGTGATGAGCAGGGTGGTCGGAGCGGGCGCGACCTTTTCGGCCAGCGCGAGGAGGCGCCGCGAGGCCGGATCGGCCGCGATAAAAGGAAGGCGCTCGGACATACAGAAATTGTAACGAGAAGCGCAAAGCCACCGCCCAAGGGAATTGACAGCCTTGTGCTAAGGAATACCGAACGCCACCCGGAACTTCGGGCCATTTGTTCGACTTTGCTCGAAACCCCTTCGAAGCCGCGCATAAATCAGGAGGGAATTCCAAGTACTGGTTCGATGGAGACCCGCATGGGGCCGGCTCCGAGAAAGCCCAGGAGGAACCAGGCAAATTTGCCGGCGGAGCTCTTGGTGAGAAATCGGAGGTGCTCGCCGGAGCGGATTTCAATGCTGATTTCCTTGCGGTTCCAGGTATTGTCCACGCAAATGGTGTGGCTTCCCGCGTTTACGGCGAGAGTTGCCGAATCGCCGAACATCAGTTCGCCATGATTTTTGCCATCCAGAAAAAGCTTGATCTGGCGGGTTTGTGTGTCGTCGGGCGAATTGCGAACTACCGTGATATGCGCAGCGGGATGTTCAGGCAGGGGCACGGCTCAGGCGCGTCAGGAATGATCGCCGGAAGCGCGCAAGCGCTGATGATCGCCGGAGACCACAGCGTCGCGAAGGTCAGGTACTTCGTAGCGCGGCACATTTCGCCAGAGGCGTTCAAGATCATAGAAGCGGCGGCCTTGTTCGCTGAAAACGTGCACCACGAAACCGCCGAAATCGAGCAATGCCCAGTCGGCGGAACGGTGGCCCTCGCGGTGTTCCGGTTGGCGCCGGAATTCCTTGTACAGCAGTTCCTCGACTTCGGTGCAGATCGCCTGCACCTGCGGAGCGCTGAAGCCGGTGCCCAACACAAAATATTCAGTGAAGGTGCCGAGGCTGCTCAAGTCCAGCACCGTGATGGCAGAGGCTTTCTTGTTCTGCATCGCCTCGACGGTGAGGCGGATGGTTGGCGGAAGGTTCTTCAAATTCACCTGTATAGGCCCTGTTTAAGAATGTATTCCTCCACGCGCGAGGAAACAAGTCCGTGAATCGCCTGACCCTTGTGGGCGCGGCGTCGGATTTCGGTGGCGGAAACGTCGCTGGCGACATTCTCCAGGAGGTAGACAGAACCGCGACGGAGCTGCGCGATGAGCTGCGACGGCGGATCGGTTTCCTTCTTGTCGTTAGGTCCGGCCAGCAGATCGGGCGGAATGACCAGCCTCAGCGCGTCGGCGCGAATGCCGGGACGGTTGGCAATGATGAAGTCGCAGAGGCCGAGCAGCGATTCGTATTCCTTCCACATGGGAATGTCGAGAAAAGCATCTGCACCGATCATGAAGAAAATCCGGTCGCCATGGCCGTGGTAGGTGTGGCGGAAATAGCGAACCGTGTCCACGGAGTAGTGCAACTGGTTGCCGGCGAAATCGTCGCCAGCCTCGGAAAGCGACGGAACGAAGTGCGGATGCTCGGTGCAGGCCAGCGCGACCATGGCGTAGCGGTGGGGAAAGGGCGCAAGATGCTGTTTCAGCTTGTGCGGTGGCCGGCTGGCTGGAATGAAATGAATTTCGTCGAAATTGAAACGCCGGTCGGCGGCGCGGGCCACGGCAAGGTGGCCGTTGTGAATCGGGTCGAAGGAGCCGCCAAAAAGCGCGATACGGCGGGGAGCGTGTTTTGCTGCGGTGCTGCGCTGCGCTTGCGCGGTGGTCAATGCTGCTCCTGAGAGAGGCTGAGGTTATTTTCGCACGAAAGGCGAACAGAGAATAGCCACTGAGATACCGAGCGCATCGAGTAGCAGGAAAAAATCCTTCTCTTGGCGTCTCTAATTCCTTTGCAAAATATCGTTAGGAATTTGTCCCGCTGGGGAAGATGCGGTTTCGGGGGCGTCGGGATGAGGGGCGGTGGACTTGGGGATTTTGTCGAGCGTGTCGGCGATGGCGAGGACCAGGTCGCGGACGCCTGCGCCGGTGGCGGCAGAAATCGAGTAGAAAGAGAGATTGCGCTGGGCACAGAAGCTACGGAGTTCTTCCAGGTGCGTACGGTCTGTCGTGGCATCGAGTTTGGTGGCCACGACGATCATGGGTTTTTCGCCGAGGCTTTCGCTGAAGGCGAGCAGTTCGCCGTTGATGATTTCCAAGGAGTGCACGGGATCGGTGTCGGTGAAATCGCTGGTGTCAACGAGGTGCACGAGGACGCGAGTGCGTTCAACGTGGCGGAGAAAACGGATGCCGAGACCGGCGCCTTCGTGCGCGCCTTCGATCAGGCCGGGTAGATCGGCGACGACAAAAGTGCGACCAACATCGCTGGTCCCTCTGCCGGCGCCGCCGCTGGCGGATTGCGGAATGCTGTCGGCGCTGACCACGCCGAGATTCGGTTCAAGCGTAGTGAACGGATAATTGGCGATTTTAGGGCGCGCGGCGGAGATGACAGAAATCAGTGTGGACTTGCCGGCGTTGGGGAAACCGACCAGGCCAACGTCGGCCAGGAGTTTGAGTTCGAGGCGAAGATTGCGCTCCTCGCCAGGATGCCCGTCTTCGTGTTCCCGCGGAGCCTGATGCCAGGGCTTGGCGAAATGCTGGTTGCCGCGCCCACCGCGGCCGCCGTGGGCGATTAAAACTCGCTGGCCCGGAGTGGCGAGATCCGCAATGGTTTTGCCCGACTGTTCGTCGTAGGCGAGCGTGCCCACGGGAACTTGCAAAGTCATGTCGTCGCCGGAGTGGCCAGTGCAGTTGGAACCTTCGCCGTGGCGTCCGCGATCGGCTTTGAATTCGCGATTGTAGCGATAGCGTAGCAAGGTGTTGTCGTTGGGATTGGCTTCGAGATAGATACTGCCGCCGTTGCCGCCATCACCGCCGGAGGGTCCACCGCGCGGAACATATTTTTCGCGGCGGAACGCGACACAGCCGTTGCCGCCATCGCCGGCTTTTACAAAGATTTTGGCTTCATCAACGAACACTGAGAAATCCTATCAGGAAACGTAGTTGCGATTTCTAGGGTGAGATGCTTCGTTCCGCTTCGTGGAACTCGGGATGACAACGAAGGCGCCACGCCCACTGTCACCCATGCTGCACCAGCAAGGCCGCGCAGCGGAGCCGCCTGAACGGCCCGCGCAAAAATCAGGAGTGATCGGCTGCGACATCGTGCCGAGATAGAGCGCAGCGTGCTGCGGCCCTGCGCGGAAAAGGAAACCAGCACACTAGTTAGCGGCGGTGGCTTGGGCCGGGGTGACGCTGATGAAGCGGCCGCGGCGGCCACGGTCTTCAAACTTAACGTGACCGGTAACCAGCGCGAACAGCGTGTCGTCTTTGCCCTGGCCAACGTTTTCGCCGGCCTGATGCCTGGTGCCGCGCTGGCGAACCAGAATCGTGCCGGCGTTGACGAGCTGTCCACCGAAACGCTTTACGCCGAGCCGCTGACCGTGAGAATCGCGGCCGTTTGTTGAGGAGCCGCCACCTTTTTTGTGTGCCATTGCTGGTTCCTTTTCAGAATCGAAAATCGAAGAGCCGGGCTAACACCCGACGCCGCCTAAAGCTAACTGGCGAACGGTATCTCCAAGCGGAAACGGATTTGGCTTGACGCATACCGCTGCGCAGACAGGATGGTCTGCGCTCGAAGAATTACAGCTTGATGTCGCCGACCTCGACTGCCGTGAAGTTCTGGCGATGGCCGCGCTGGATCTTATACTGGTTGGTCTTTTTGTACTTCAAAACGATGACTTTGGGGCTGCGGCCCTGGCGGACGATCTTGCCAGTCACGCTGGCTTTTGAAGCGTCGTCGCCAACCAAAACCTTTTTGTCGTCGGTGTGCACGGCCAGAACAGTGCCGAACTTGACCTGCTCGCCGACTTCACCGGAAACCCGTTCCACACGAATGGTGTCGCCGGGAGCGACACGATACTGCTTTCCCCCGGACTTGATAACGGCGTACATCACTCCTCCAAGAGCAAGAGACAAACGCTGATTATACCAGAAATTGCGGGAAAAGCGTCAACGGAGATTGAGGCGGCGCGCTCGAAAAGCGCCAGCGAGCCCGTCTTTCCTAATAGATTGCGGGCCTAATAGATTGCGGGTTAAGGGCAATCGGGCGGTCTCTACAGGGTCGGCGAGGAGTCGCCTAGGAGCGCTCGGCGGACGATGGCAATGGGGGGATAGCCCTGGGACATAAAGTCGTCATGGAATTTACCAATGGAAAAAGAAGAGTCCTGTTTTTTGCGGAGGTCTTCGCGGAGCTTGAGGATCTGGAGCTTGCCAAGCGTGTAGTAAAGGTAGGTGGGATCGGAAGTGCCGCGCTTGGTTTCGATGTCGGCGATTCTGGGCGATTGAAAACCTTCCTTGACGAAGAATTCGCGCGATTGATCGAGCGTGAAATTGCCACGGTGCATCTGGATGCCGGCAACGAAGCGGGCGTCGCGCAGGAGGGCGTCTTGCAACTGACCGAGGCGGATAAGCCGCGATTCGCGCAGATCTTTGGCGCCGACACCGGGCTGCGCATAGCCCTCGTCGAGCATCATCTGCTCGGTGTAATGAGCCCAGCCCTCAACGTTGGTGTTGGCCGAAAGAACACGGCGCAACCGGGTGGGAGCGCGTGGTTCCCAAAGATACTGCGTGAAGTGGCCGGGGAAGACCTCGTGGATGGAAGTGCTGATGATGGTGCCAACGTTGAGGCCGGCCATGATGCCGGCGACGTCCTCCGGAGAGTCGGCCGGCTGGGGAAGTGTGACGTTGAAGTAGGCTTCGGTGGCAGTCTTTTCAAAAGGGCCGGGCGTATCCATCGAAGCGGTAGTGGTAGCGCGCTCGAAGGGCGGCGTCTCCTGCAAGGTGGGGCGGCGATCGGCGGGGAGCGTGATGATATGGTGCGTGTTGATGAAAGCAATCAATCCATCGAACGTGTTGCGGAAGCTCTGCAGGACTTCGGAAGGGGCCGGGTGCATGGATTGCAGTTCGGCAAGAACTTCGGCGGGGGACTTGGAGGGATCGACTTCTTTGGCGACGCGCTGAAACTCGGCTTGGTTCTTGCGGAGATCGGCCATGCCGATTTCGAGCAGGCGATCGAGCGGTGTGGAAACCATGTCGTCATAGAGGAGTTTTTTGGAGAAGTTGTCAGCGCCAATGCGGAAGTCGCCATTGGAGCGGGGGAGCAGGTCGGACTTGAGCCAGTCCTGGTAGGCGCGGAGAAGTTTGATGGCAGCGCCGTTGGATACCGCGAACGCGGATTTCAGGGCAGCATCGGTGGCGCCAGTGAAAGCGGAAGGCACATCTTTTTCGAAGAAGCCGATGGTGCCGGGAAGCTGTTCGAGTGCAATTTCGGTGTAGATGCGAGGGACATTCTTTAGATTGGCGCGAGCGTCCAAGAAAAAGCGGGGAAACTGATTTTCGCGGGCGATGACGGAACGAAGGCGATCATCTGGCGAGGCGAACTTGCGGATCATAATGACGTAGATGCTGGCGGCCGCGCCGCTCGAGTAGTTGTCGGGATTCTTGTTCCAGGTGCGGACGGTTTGAAGTTCCAAAAGGTTTGCGCGGATGGCGTTAAGAAGAATTTCGCGGTCGGCAGCGTCGATCACGCTGAGTGTTTTAGGATCAAAAGCCAGCACGCGCTTTTCGAATCGCCCCAGCCAGGCGACTTGTTTGGCGATCGAAGCGGGAGAGTAATCGTCCAGTTCTGCATCATGAACGTGGATGCCGACCTGCGTTGAAGCAGTCGGGTTGAACGCCAAGTATTGGTTGATGAAGTCGTCGGAGAGTTGATTCCACGAGTCAGCGGAAGCTGCAGACTGGGCAAAAGTGAATCCCGCGAGAAGCAGCGAGCAGAGAGCGGCGAACAGAACGAATCGAACACGCGGCATGAGCACCTCAAGAATAAGTAGAAGAATGTAAAAGTATAAGAGTACAAGAGACGGAGGGCTTAGCGCCCATTGGTTATACGGACGGATTAGAAGTCGAAACGGTAGCCCAGGATCATCTTGGCGATGAGGTGATCGGTGGAACGAGTAACGCCGACACCGACGCCAAAATTGACTTCCCACTTTGGAGAAAGGTTCAAATCGATGGCGGGAAAGATCTGGTGCTGCTGCTGGGCGATGGGATCGAAATTCGTGGCAGGACCGACGGAGCCATAGTATTCAAACCCACCGCCGATTTTTTTGCTGAAGTCGTAGCCGAGTTTGAAGTTGGGAGAAAAGATGAAGCCCTGATTTTCTGAAAGTCCGTGAATGGATTTGTCGAAAGTGGGGTTGAAGGAAAAATACCAGCGGCCGATTTGCTTGTCGATGATGGGCCGCATTTCCCAAGTCCAAGTGTCCACGGAATATTGGCGGCGCTGGTAGCCGACTTCATTGGAGAGGCTTAAACCGACCGGCCATTTCCATTGGGGAGGGATGCGGACGCGTGGGCGAATGTGATCGCCGACCCAATCAATGCCGAGGCCGCTTTTTTCGGCGGTGAAGATGTAGAAGCCGACTTCGAACCAGTCGTTGAAGCCGTGGGTGATTTCGATGGTTTCGTGAAGCTGGTGATTGGTGGGGAGTACGCCGTCAGTGAAAGTTTTAGAGCCCTGGAAGGTGAAGTTGCTGTGGAGCTCTACCATGGTGTGGCCCGGTTCGACGGTGTCGTAGGGGTAGACCTGGATTTCGTAATTTTCCTGGGCGCGGACGGGAATAGCACAAAGAGCGCCGAGAACCGAGGCGCAAAGAACACCGAGGCGAAAACAACCAGGCGAGAGAAGGAATGTTGGCCACGACTTCATGACTTACAGATTAAGCGAACCAGCGCAAGTAGCCAATTCGGATGGAATGGGAGCGCTAGGGAATTGATTAGTGGCACAGATTTCAGTTTGCACCGAGGGTACGAAAGGTCTGTGCCTGCACCAGACGCCCCATCCTTCCTACGCGTGGGGATGGGATTTGTCGTAGATGTCCATGAGCTGGCGGATCGAGGCGTGCGTGTATTTTTGCGTAGTGGAAAGAGACTGGTGGCCGAGGAGTTCCTGGATGGCGCGGAGATCGGCTCCATCGGCGAGAAGGTGTGTGGCGAAGGCGTGGCGTAGCGAGTGGGGGTGCAAATCCCAGTTGATGTTGGCGAGTCGGACGTATTTTTTGACGATGCGGCCGATGGAACGCTGGGTTAGGCGGCGTCCGGTGTAATTGACGAAGATCGCTTCGTGGTGAGCAGGGGAGGCGCGATGGCGGCCGGTGTTGTGCTGCAGCAGAAGCTGTTCGCGGACGGGCCAGTAGGCTTCCAACGCTTCCTGCGCTTTTCCGCCATACGGCACGATGCGCTCTTTGTTGCCCTTGCCGCGGACTCGCAACATTTTTTCGCGGCGATCCATATCGGCCAGATTGAGGCCGGTAAGTTCGCTGACGCGGAGACCCGCGGCGTAAAGTAGCTCGAGTATCGCGCGATCGCGACGGAGGAGCAGGGCTTCTTCGTCCGGAATCCGGCGGCCATGAGGGCGCGCTGATTCAGACGTTTGCGATTTTTGTGCGCTGCCAACCGGGGTTGACGGCGGCGTTGGGGGATCGAGCGCCAGCTGGTTGAGGAAACCATTCATCTCTTCGGCGGACACGACGGAAGGGATGCGCTTGGGAAGTTTGGGCGTAGGAACGAGGCGCGCGGGATTTTCCTTGAGCAGGCCTTCACGAACACAATATTTGAAAAACGAACGCAGCGAAGCCAGCTTGCGGGCGATGGAACTTTTTTCGAGCTTTTGCGAATGTAGGTGTCCGACATATTCACGAATGATCTGGTGGGTAATGTGGGTGACCCCTGGAGTTGCAACGCCGGGCGGGGAAAGATAAGCCGAGAATTGCTGGAGGTCTTTGCCGTAGTTCAGGACCGTATGCGGAGAGGAGTTGCGCACCGAGCGAAGATACTCAAGATATTTCTGGATGGCCTGATTCATTTCCAGCGAGATCCTGCTCGCGAGAGCGTGCTTTGAATTATAGGCGCAGAAGGCCAGCGGGTGGCGCGAGTTTCCGCGTGAGCGTTATTGGTTGTAATCGCAAGCGGCGAAGGCTGTGAGCCGCTGGATTCAGGTTTTGACGCCGGCGGGCTCGGGAACTTCGGCGGGCTTGGGTTCGTCCACCAGTTTCTCCCAATCGCAGCTTTCCTTAATACAAGCGCGGACCTTGCCGATTTTGGAATTTTTCTCGACGATGAAGTCGGCCCCGCACTTGGGGCACGGTTCGGCGATAGGCTGGAAGGGCGTGGTGAAATCGCAGTCCGGATAGCGGGAACAGCCGTAGAAGATGCGCGCGCGGCCGCCACGCCCGGCACTGCCGCGGCGAACGAACTCGCCTTCGTGGCATTTGGGGCATTTGATGCCCAAGGTGATGGGGCGCGTGTATTTGCACTTTGGATAGCCCGTGCAGCCGATAAATTCGCCGTAGCGGCCGTGTTTTTTGACCAGGCCCTCGCCGCAAGTGGGGCACTTCTCGTCAAGCGGTTCGTCGGGCTGGAGAGCGATGCGCGTGCCTTGGACCAGCCGGCGCGTGGTTTTACAGTCGGGATAGCCGGTACAGGCGAGGAAGGTGCCGAAGCGCCCGCGCTTTACGGCCATTTCCTTGCCACAATTTTCGCAATATTCGGTGGTGTTTTCGGCATCGCCTTCCGCTACTTCCGGCGAAAGATCCTGGATGAAGTCGCATTCGGGATAACGGGAGCAGCCGAGGAAAAATCCGTGGCGGCTGATGCGTTCGAGGAGTTCGCCCTTGCCGCATTTTTCACAGGTCTTTCCGGTGGGGATACCGGCCTTGTAGGAGAGCATTTCTTCATCGGCGCGATCCAGGTCGACAATAAATTTTTCCCAGAACTCCTTTACAGCTTCGCGCCAGTGCAGCTTGCCTTCTTCAATTTCGTCCAGCTCTTCCTCAAGGCGCGCGGTGAAGGTGACGTCGAAGACGTCTTCGAAACTCTTGACCAACAGGCCGCTGACGCGTTCGCCGAGCATAGTGGGCGTGAAACGGCCCTGGTCTTTCTTCACGTATTCGCGCTCGACGATGGTGGAGATGATCGAGGCGTAGGTGGACGGACGGCCAATGCCTTTTTCTTCGAGATCCTTCACCAGCGTGGCCTCGGTGTAGCGCGGCGGCGGCTCGGTGAAATGCTGCTCGGGGCGGATTTCGCTGAGCTTGAGCATCTGGCCTTCGGCAACGCGCGGCAAGGCGTTGCCCTCTCCTTCGTCGCTCTTTTCGTCATCATCGCGGTCGGCGTTGGCCGCGGGCAGCTGGTAAACGCGCAGGTAGCCGTCGAATTTCTGCACTGAACCGGTCGCGCGGAAGGTGTAGTCCCCGGCGGCAATGTCGATCGAAGTCTGATCGAAAATTGCGGGGAGCATCTGCGATGCCACGAAACGCTGCCAGATCAGCTGGTAGAGCTTGAAAAGATCGTCGTCCAGGTATTTGCGGACATCCTCGGGCGCGCGAGAAACGTCGGTGGGGCGAACGGCTTCGTGCGCTTCCTGCGCGTCTTTCTTGGATTTGTAGTAGTTAGGCTTTTCCGGCAAATAATTGGAGCCGAAGCGTTCCGGGATCAGTTCGCGCACCTGGGCCAGGGCGTCCTGCGAAACGTTGACGGAATCCGTTCGCATGTAGGTGATGAGCGCGACGGAGCCTTCCGAGCCGAGTTCGACGCCTTCATACAGGCGCTGCGCGATGCCCATGGTGCGCTTGGCGGTGTAGCGCAGCCGGTTGTAGGCGGCCTGCTGCAATTTCGACGTGGTGAAGGGAGGCGGCGGGTTGCGCCTCTTTTCTTTTTGCGTAACTGAAGCTACCTGCCACTTGGCTTTGCGAACCGCGGCGAGAACGGCGTCCGCGCCTTCCTGATTGCTAATTTCGATGTCTTCGCCTTTGTATTTGGCCAGCTTGGCTTCGAAGATGGGCGGTTCGCCCGCATCGAGCATGGCGTGGATAGACCAATATTCCTGCGGAATGAAGGCGCGGATTTCCTGCTCGCGCTCCACGATCAGCCGTAATGCGACCGACTGTACGCGCCCTGCGGAAAGTCCGCGGCGAACTTTATTCCACAGCAGCGGCGAGATTTTGTAGCCCACAATGCGGTCGAGCACACGGCGCGCCTGCTGCGCGTCCACCAAGTTCGCATCTACCTGGCGCGGATGGTCGAAGGCGGCGCGAATGGCTTTAGGCGTAATCTCGTTGAAGGTGACGCGGAAAATCTTTTTCGGATCGGTCGGCGGAATCTCTTTCTTGTTTACGACTTTCTCCTTCTCCTTATCCTTTTCTTCCGCCCCGGGCTTGGCGTTTTTCTTTTTCCAGCGAGGCGCGCTGGCTTCCTGTTCAGGGTACTTGGACGGCTTAGACAGCACCATCGCAAGGTGCGCGGAGATGGCTTCGCCTTCGCGGTCCGGGTCGCCCGCCAGATACACGGCGTCGGCGGAGTTGGCGGCCTTGCGCAGGTCGTTCAGAACTTTGGCTTTGCCGTGAATGATCTGCAGGGTTGGCTCGAAAATCTTGTCGTCATCGAGAGTGACCGGCTTGCGCACGGGCCGGACTTTCGCTTTCTTACTGCCTTTCTTAGCACGAGTTTTTTTCTTTGGCGCGGCGTCTTGCTGTTCCGGTTCATCGGGCAGACGAATGCCTATCGTCTTTTTCGGCAGGTCCAGAACGTGTCCGATGGAAGCTTTGACGGTGAAGCTGCTTCCCAAATATTTGTTAATCGTTTTCGCCTTGGCAGGCGATTCGACAATGACGAGCGAACGAGCCATGTTGCAGTTGTAACCCCGGTTCTCTGTGCTGGAAGGCTTCGCGGCGAGGCGTGTGCCCTTCTCGCTAACGGAGAGGAAGATGCCGGAAGCGGCTGGAATGTTTCAAAGCCCGTTTCCGTGTTTCATTAAATCATTTAGATTCAGTAAGTTCGCGAATTCGAGTTTTTACTGGTTGCACGGACTCACGTTCGAATCCGACCCCGGGGCGCTCCGCCCTAATTAGGAGCAATAGGCGCGACGGCAAAGAGCGGCCCTAGAAAACGGCAGCTTGCTGGACAGTTTGCCGGCGGCGGCCGGGCGAACTCTTCATCTCCAGATCAAAAAGCGTAGCGAGAACCTCGGAAGAGTTCAAGCCGGTGTTTTCGACGATGTCGTCAATGGGCCGCGGTGCCCGGGGAATTCCGGAGCGCGTAAATCTTTTGGCCGCTGCCGGTCAGGGAAGCGGCACCGGCAGATTGCGCTGCTGGGCCTCCGGCTGTTCGGGTTTGCTCAGCGCGAAACGGGCCGGGGTCGGCAGCTCTTCGGTCACATCCGCTTCAATGAGCGCGGTCTCGTTCGCCATGGGGCGCACCGAAGCCAATTTCCATCGGCGTGTCTTTGACAAAGACCACGTCCTTCCCGCGCGACAGAAAATTGCGGTACAAGGAAAAGCCGGCTCCGTAAGCGGCGAAGGCGATGGAAACGGGTTGTGAGCGCGCCGCCAGAGTAATGAGCGAGCCGGAAAAGCCGTAGCCGGAGACTCCCGCGCCAGCACGAACGCTTGGATCGCCTGCGGCATCGGTAGTGCCGTGCTCCACGTCAGGCCGCGAAGCGGCGGCTGCCATGAGCAGCGCCAATCCCGTGGAAAGGTAGCGCGTCTTGCTGTCGGTGGCGTGTGCTCCGCCCTCGTCATCAAGCTTCATTCCGGCGGCGCGATCGGCTTCCAATCCTTCTAGACTTCCCTGCATCGGTTGCACGATGCCTTCCGGTGTCGAAATGCGATTGAATATTACCCGCAAATCGCCGTTATGGTGCAGTTTTCCGGCGGGCTTGGCTTGTATAACCTCACCCTCGATCCGGCTTTCGGCGGGCAGCAACAGATGGTGATCCGTTGAATACAGCGGTTCGGTCAAAACGGCTGTGACCGGAGCACCTCGTGTCGCTGTGGCCGAGCTGACTTCCTGTACCAACCTCGCGTGCAGCAGGCTCGCCGGAGCGGGCGCCTGGCCGAGTTGCGAGAGCTGCTCCTGCGTTCGCTCGGTCGTCCCAAATTGAAGTGACTCATTCAACACGGCTGCGAAGCGCGTGCCGGATTCGAGATACTGCCGGCGATACGGCGACTGCGCCAGAACAATTTGCTCCAAGCGGTGCATTTTGCCCGGCGCCTTAACTCCTTCAATGGCATCGCGAACCTTGGTTACTGCCTCCTGTTTCGCTTCGCCGACCTTGTGCGATGCAACGTTCTTTTTCTTTTGGCTGTCCGCAGCGACCAGGTGAACGACTTCGGCTGTTCCCGGTGAAACGACGGTCACGACTTTGCGATTTTCGCCGCCGGGAAGAGTAACGGAATCGAAGTCCAGCCGGTATCCGTGCGATGGCGTCAGATTGCCGTTGAGGTATGCCTGCAACCGCTTCCATTTTGGTACGGCGTCGACTTGCGCCACCCACCCGGTGACCTCGCTTCCCGCCGGTATCACTGGTTGATCGAAGGCATAAACCGTTTCGACGATCTTCCCGTGTACCGGTTGGCCGGGCGTCTTAATGCGTACACGTTGATCCAGTGCGACGCGCAGCGGCGTTCCGGAGGGAATGCTCAATTCGAGGATGGAGGCTGGCGCCGGTGTGGCGAGCATCGCGGACGTAGGTGGCATGCACAATGCCGGTGAAGCATCTTCCAGCGGAACTAGAGTACAGCCGCCGGGAACGGCCACTTGAGAAAAAGCCACGGTCGGCAAAGCTAGAAAGCCCGGTACGCTGATGAGAACGAGGACAAAATGACGAACGGAAATCGACATCGGCCACTCCTGCCAGAAAATGAGGGAAGGGCGAGCCGGCATCCTTCAGATGAAGGATAGCACCCGATTTATACGACGCGAGAACATCCTAGCGGGATGCCCGTCATGAAGATTCCTTTTCGGATGGCTGGGCGGGGTCTTCCAGCAAAATCTTCTTCAATATTTCGCAAAAATGAGCTGCGTCCGGCTCCGAAAAGACCAAAGGTGGCCGCAGCTTGATCACGTTGTGATGAGGCCCGTCGGTGCCGGCCAGGATTCCCTCGTCGCGCAGCCGATTGACTATGTACGAGGCCTGGTTAGGAGCGGGCTCTCGTGCAACTTGCGAACGCACCAGATCGAGTCCAAGGAACAGCCCTGATCCACGCACGTCGCCGATCAAAGGATGACGGCGCTGCAGTTCTTTGAATTCCAGAAGGAGCAGCTGGCCGACACGCAGCGCGTTCGATTGCAGCTTTTCTTCGCGCAAAACGTCGAGAACTGCGAGTCCCACTGCGCACGAAACCGGATTGCCACCGAACGTGCTGAAAAACTCCATGCCGTTGTCAAACGACCGCGCGATTTCTTGTGTGGTAACCACTGCGGCCAGCGGGAATCCATTCCCGATCGGCTTGCCGAAAACAGCGATGTCGGGCACCACACCTTGCGTTTCGAATCCCCAGAAATGCGTGCCCAGCCGGCCGAATCCGACCTGCACCTCGTCTGCGATACACACGCCGCCAGTCGCATGGACGTGACGATATACTTCGCCAAGATAATTAGGCGGAAAAACGATCTGACCGCCGACGCTTGGCAAAGTCTCCGCAATGAACGTGGGACGTTTTCCGCGCGATTGCAGTTCGGCGCAAATCTCGCCGACGTGTTTCGCGTATTTCGCGCCGAGATCTGCCTCGCCGCGCCGGTAGATGCCGCGGTAGTCATCGGCGAGCGGCGCGACGCGTACCCACGGCTTTTTCCCCAATCCCCCCGGACCGTCGAATTTGTAAGGACTGATATCAATCAGCGTGTTGGTGTGACCGTGATAGGCGTGTTCCAAAACGATTGTGTCGTCGCATCGCGTGTGCGAGCGCGCCAGTCGCAGCGCCAGCTCATTGGCTTCGCTGCCTGAATTCACGATGTAGCACACGCGCAGCGGCTCAGGCAGCAACTCCGTCAGGCGTTCCGCATATTGCAAAATATTTCCGTGGAGGTAGCGGGTATTGGTGTTGAGCAGCGCCAACTGTTGCTGCGCCGTTTTCACCACTCGGGGGTGCGAATGCCCGACCAGTGGCACGTTGTTGTACACATCCAGATAAGCGCGGCCCGTTTCGTCATACAGGTGCTGGCGCCAGCCGCGCACGACCTTCAGCGGCTTCCGATAGGAAACGCTCAGGTTGCCGCCGAGTAGTTCGCGGCGCCGCGGCAGCGTGTCTTGCGCAGAGCTTTCTAGAGGCGGAATCCCTCCCGCGGGTATTCCCAACAACAAATTCGGATCGGGGCACAAACTTGTCCACACAGAACGCTGCGAAGCGCGCGCCACGCCGGCAAATTCCGCGCCACTATCCAGAAGGTCGAGGATCACTTGAAAATGCAGATGGGGCGGCCAACCGCCGTTTTCGCGCAGCGTGCCCACCCGAGCGAAAATCTCGCCGCGAGAGATTGCTTGTCCCGGCGTCAGCTCGTGCAAGGTCTCGCGCGTCAAATGCCCGTACAACGTGAAGAATTCGTCGCCGTCGCCCGTGACGTGCCGCAGAATCACCAACGGGCCATAGTCCAACTCCGCCGTATTTTCCGCCAGCAGATGAACAGTGCCGTCGAGCGGGGCGCATACTGCTGTACCTGACACGACAAACAGGTCAAGCCCCAAATGAATGGTTCTCCGTTCATTCACGTGCGCCGCATCGCCGCAATACTGAGCTGCGGTGTAGAGCAAACGCGCTTCGTTGTAGCGTCCAACGCCAATCGGCACGCGCTCCCTCTCCATGCGCTCAAAAATAGTTCGCGCAAGCAAATGCACTTCTGCGTTTGCTGGATCGGCGCCGAGCATTGCGCTGCCCGCGCTCAAGTCAAAAACGTGCAGTGGTGCTTTGCAGAGGTCCGCCTCGAGTACTCTTGCTCCTAGCGACCGTTGCTCTGCGAGCCATGACGTGAATTTTCTTTCCTTCGGCACCGCCGAAAGTCCGCAAGCGTCACGGAGCATGTAATGCGCGAACCGTGGATGGATCTTCGCCAGTCGTTCCAGCGCCCTCCAGGCATGATCTTCGGTGACAGTAACATAGGGATCGCCGGGCCTCTGTTTTTTTCGCGCGGCGGAATTGACGACGCTCACCGCGAGGCGCATGCCAATCAACGGAAACAACGCGGCGATTTCCGGCTCAGTCAACGGAAAAACGCGGTGGAATCCCCGCACGATGGAGGCTGCGGCACTCAGCGGATCTTCTTCCCCCAAAATTGCATACGCGGCGGCGATTGCCGGTTCGCTGACCGTCCAGCCATGGTGCATGTCGCCAAAATCGATCACGCCGGCGATCTTGCGCGGCTGCGGCCACGGCGGACTCACCAGAACGTTGTGGTCATTTGCGTCGCCGTAAATCGTGCCCTTGCGCAATTCGTCGCCGCGCGATTCGACTTGCTTCTGATAAAGCGAAAGGAAATATTCCACCAGCGAGCGGCGCGGAGGCTCCTCAACATGATTCAGCTGGCCGCGAATCCATCCGGCGCGCGACGAATCCCATTTTAGCTCGCGATGAACACCCGGGTGCGAGAAGTCTTGCAACGCCGAGTCCAGCTCGCCAAGAAACCTTCCCAAATCTTGCAGAGTCTCTGCCGAATGAGGAGTAGTTTTCCCCAATGTCGCGCCCGCCAGAAAACTCAGCATCCACACCACACGTTTGTTGTCCGCTCCGTCATTGATCTCGGCAAACTGCAGGCCTACGCTGTTCCGCTGCACGCGCGGCAATGGCAATTGCGAAGCGCGGGTAGAAACGTGCTCCAGGGCGGCGCACTGCATTTCTATAAACGAGGTTTCTCGCGCCGGATGCATGCACTTCAAAACAAATTCCCGGCCGCCGCCGGCCCGCAAGCGAAAATTGCAGTCGTATTCGCCGGGCAGTGGAGTCGCGACCGCCGCGACTCCGTACAAATCTGCCGCAAGCCGCTCTGCGTCCGCGACGGTTATTGCTAAGGCTGCGCGCTCTTCCAGAAACATAGCTGAAATCTTATCGGCATCGGCGGCTACCGTCCATTGGGCGCCGTTCCGCAAACTCGTGGGTTCTATTGGACTAGACGTGAGGTCATTACCACAGAATGAAACTCAAAATTCCCCAGGGGGAGTTCCGCGCATACCTGTTCGATTGCGACGGCACAATCGCCGACTCCATGCCGCTGCATTACATCGCCTGGAAAAAAGCGCTGGCGGAATGGAATTGCGACTTTGAAGAAAGACTTTTTATGCTTGGGGAGGGCGGCCAGTGGCGGAGATTATTTCCACTCTGAATATAGACCGCGGACTGACGATGCCCGCAGAGCTTGTCGCCCGCCGGAAAGAAAACCTCTACTACCAACTATTGCCGCAACTAGAGCCGGTCCCGGAAGTTCTCGAACACATCGAAGCGAAGCACGGCCAGATTCCATTTGGGGTTGTCTCCGGAAGCGCGCGAGATTCGGTTACCGCTTCGCTCTCAACTCTTCATCTGCTCGATCGGTTTGACACTCTGGTTTGTGCCAGCGACTACAAAAAGAGCAAACCGGATCCCGAAGGCTTCTTGCTCGCCGCGTCGCGGCTGGGAGTCGCGGCCGAAACTTGCCTGGTTTTTGAAGACACCGGCACAGGGATTCAGGCCGCGACTTCGGCCGGAATGGCTTCGATCAGAGTTCCGCCGTTCTGGGAACGGCTCACTTCATTCGTTCCTGCTAGTTAACGCTGACGGGCCCGTTTACAGTGGAAACTCTCACCATTGCAGGACCACTGCCGAATTCCACGCGCTTGCTGTTTTCGTCCCAGGTCTTTCGCCCTTCGTTGCAGACGGTGGCCGCGCAGCTGAACGGCCCGTGACCGTCCGACTCCAGCACCACGCCGGACTGATATCCGGAGGGCACATGGAGCGTCACCGGGCCATTGGTGGCATGTGCTTCCAAGCCTTCGCCGTTCCAGTTGCTTCCTTCCAGACCAATGGTGATCGGACCATTCTGCGTCCGCACGTTCAGCTTGCCGCTGTTCTCTGCAAGCGAGATCGGGCCATTTTCTGCCGTCAGATTCAAATCACCCTTGCACTTTTGCACGGTGATCGGGCCATTCACTGCATGAACCTTCAGACTTCCTTCTACCTCAAACAGTCCCATCGGCCCATTGTTGACATTCAGGTCCATCGCCGCGCCGCGCGGTGCCTTGATCAGAAGATGCGCGCTCCATTGATGGCGCGAGTTTGGCCCGCTGACGCCAAGTTCCCCGTTGGAAAATGTGAGCTTGATCTGGCCGAGCACGTTCTCCGCGTCGTTGCCGGGACGCGCCGCCTTGCACAGCGTCACCGAATAATTGTTTTGATCCCATCCCCGCACCTGCACGCCGCCGTTCGATTCCGCCTTTACGCGCAGCGTCGAAGCCTCGGCTTTAGTGATGGTCTTTGCTTCGGACTGCATCACGCCTTCGCGCCCGTCGAACTCAATGTGCAGGTCGTTGCAGCTGGCCGCGGGCCATTCATCGTGCCCCGTCGAGACTCCGACAGTATGTTCGCTATAGCGGTGCGAGATCACTCGCGGCGCTGCGGTCACCAGGACCGCTGCCCAGATTGTGATGCCAATTGCGGAAAGAAGCGTGCGCGAAACCATGGACTTCACCTCCAACCCTATAGACGATGGTGGCTGGCGATGGTCTGGTGGCCCGCAAAATAATTTTGGCTTCCACTTCGGCTAGTTTAGGGGCCAGCCGTCGAAATCCTCGTCGTCGCCAATGGGCGGGCCGTCTGGCGGTTCGGAGGGCGCGGGCAGGTCCAGCTTCTTCGGATCTTTTTGAAACTGCTCGACTTGCGCCGCTGCATAGAAAAGGTGGGCGCTCTGTGCCGCGTTGGTTGCCGACGCTTTTGCCCCTTTCAGCCACCGTTTGAGTTGGTCCGCTTCAAGCGAAGCAATCGCCCGGACCTCGGTCGGCGCCCGCTCACTTGCGGCCAACCCGAGCAGCTCAAACAGCACAACGTCGTCGACCACCCGCGAAATTTCACCGTGATAGCCTTCGGGGTGCGGAGCTTTCCAGGTAGCAGCCACGATCGCATCAAGCACTTCCTCTAACCCGGGATTCGCCGCATCGCGCGCATGGAATTCCACCAGCCGCGCCGCCCGCTCCGGGTTGAACAGAAACTGCAGCGTCTGCTGCGCCGCCGCTTCCGCTGGAGCCAACGCGTCGAAAGCCGGACTGGTGTGAATCTTGAAATGTTCGCGACCGCGCTCGTAGTCCGGTGGCCGGGGCGCGGTCATCTCCAGCAGTGGTTCCGGCAACGCCAGCGCGGAGGGCTTCAGCGTGGCCAGCACCGCCGTCAATGCGCGACGCTGCTCCGCAGGCAGGACAATTTTTGTCGGAGTTTCGCCGTCGCCGCGCACTGCGAATGTGTAGTCCATTCCTCCGACAAGTTTTGCGGCCGCTTCGACTTGATAGCGATGCAGCAGGTATACCGGCACCAGCGAATCCTCGATGGTCGCCAGCGGTGCTCCCTCACGAATGTTGTTTTCGCCGAATCGCTTTAGCGCCGCGGCGCGTACCTGCATCACGCGGTTGAGCTCATCCACAGCATTTGCGCCTGAGTCCCACAAATGCGCCACGCTGCTCGAACTTCCTGCCGGTCGGGCGTCCTGGTCCGTCAGAAAGCGCAAGCCTTTGCTATAAGCGTCCATCAGCGTTTTGTTGAGTGCCCCTTGCTCATCCGTCCCCGCGGGAAAATCCTCGTAACCCCACTTGATCGAAACTTTGTCCCACTCACCGATTCCCGTTGCGTAGGCATCGCTCAAATCAATCGAACCATCGGCGGCGACCTTCGCTACCGGCGGCGGATAGTCCATCACCGACGACCGGTTCACCGTGCTCGCCGAATAGTTGTGTTCCAGCCCCAGCGTGTGTCCCACCTCGTGCGCAGCCAGTTGCCGCAGTCGCGCCAGTGCCATTTCCTGCATTTTCGTGGAGGCGGGTTTGCCTTTTTCGTAGGGCGCCAACAATCCCTCCGCAATCAGATAATCCTGCCGCACGCGCAGCGACCCCAGCGTCACGTGTCCCTTGATGATTTCTCCCGTGCGCGGATCAATCACGCCCATTCCGTAGGACCATCCTCGTGTTGCCCGATGCACCCACTGAATTACGTTGTAGTGCAGATCCATCATGTCCGCGCCTTCCGGCAGCAGCTCCACGCGAAACGCGTTCTTGTAGCCCGCTGCTTCGAAGGCCTGGTTCCACCAACGCGCGCCTTCCAGCAGCGCCGACCGAATCGGCTCCGGTGCCCCGCGATCCAGGTAGTACACGATAGGCTCAACTGCTTCGCTGCTCACAGCGGTTGGATCTTTTTTCATCAGCCTGTGCCGCGCCGCAAGGCGCTTCACGATCGGCTCGCTCACCGGCGTCGCGTAATCCAGATAGGAAATCCCAAAGAAGCTCGACCGTGGATCGTAAGCGCGCGGCTTGTAGCCCGGCGGCGGCAACTGCACGAAAGAATGGTGCTCCCGTACAGTAATTGCGGAGGGGTCTGGCGTCACGTCCCGCACCCAGCGTCCAGGCTCATCGCCGGCAAACGTCAGCGTCACTTCCACTTCGGTATTCAACGGAAAATTCCTGGTGTTGGGGATATAGATCGCGCTGCGCGACCCGTCCAGCTTATACAGGCCCTGCTTTGCGCGACGCAGCGCGGTCGCCACACCGTGCACATCATGCAGAAAGAAATCCGTAGCATCCACCAGTACGCGGCCGTTCTCTTCAGCCGCCGCTGTAAATCCCC
>DATMZI010000157.1:0-38575 GCA_035607085.1 Candidatus Eiseniibacteriota bacterium
TGTTGCTCCTTCAAAATTTCATTACTAAATGCCTGCATAGTGCTAATCTTCTTCATCGCCGGTCTCCTTTCTCTTGTGCCTAGAGCACGTCGAACATTGGGAGCGTATCGCATCCCGTTGGAGACCGGCCTTCTCATTCCACCTGATAACGCTTTATAAAAGGGGCGCCTGTTGGAGTGGATACCGCCTGTCGGGCTTTCGCTCACCCAGGATAAACTCGTGTTAAGCATAGCCGAAGAGTTTGGCAGCATCTGGGTGCTAGACAACGTAAATCGATAGGACCTTGCCACGGCCGCTGCTATTCTCTCCCAACCTACTGATGATGGGGGTTTTCCGATGGAGCCAGTTAATACGCTTTCGACGAGACGCGGATTCCTTCAAGCTTCCGCTGTGGCCACGATTTCAGCGGCTCTCCCCGCGTCGAATGCCCTGAAACAATTTGCTCCGCAGCAACTTAGCGAAGACCCCTTTTTGGCTCGGCAAAGGGAACGACGAAATGAGTTATGGGGGCTGCTAGGGGACTTGCCTTGGGAACATAGGCCAGGGCCTGCGAAGCTTCTCAGCAAGGAAGAGCGTGAAGACTATACGCTGGAGCGGATTGTGCTCGATTTGAACGGAGTGGAGCCGGTGCCGGCACTGCTGCTGATTCCACGTAAAAGGCAAACGCCCGCGCCGGGACTGCTCTACGTCCACTGGCACGGTGGAATGTATGACCTGGGCAAGGAGATGCTGCTCAAGGGCGTGGAGGTCGCCCCGGCGTACGCGCCGGCTTGCGTGCAAAAGGGGCTGGTGACGTTAGCTATCGATAGCTGGTGCTTCGGCGAACGCAAGCACGAGAAGAATGGCCACCAAGGCGAGGAAAACGCCTTCAAGCTGATGTTGTGGAAGGGACAAGTGCTGTACGGGATGATGATGTTCGACGAATTTCGGGCGATGGACTACCTGGCGAGCCGTCCTGAAGTGGACAAGCAGCGACTGGGGGTGCTGGGCATGTCGATGGGCTCGACGAAAGCGTGGTGGCTGGCGGCGCTCGATCCCCGCGTGAAGCTCTGCATGGATGTGTGCTGCCTGACGGATTACGGCGAGCTGATCAAAGCGCATGGCTTGCAGGGCCATGGGATCTACTATTACGTGCCTTCGCTGCTGAAACATTTTCAAACCGCGGAGATCAATGAGCTGATTGTGCCGCGTGCGCATCTCAGCGTGAACGGAAAACGCGATGAACTAACGCCGCCAGCAGGTGTGGACAAGGTGCGTGATTATTTACTGCCGCTATATCGGAAGTATGGGAAGGAAGAAGAGCTCCGCGTCGAATTGTTCGATTGCGCCCACGTCGAGCTACCGGAGATGCGCAAGCTCATATTGGACTGGATGGATCGGTGTTTGCTCGCGACACCGCGAAACTGACCCAGACGGTGCGTCCACGGTACAAGAGCCGCCTATAGGGCTTTAGGCCTTCAGTGCGGTATTTATGCTCGAAAGCGTTGCCTATATCAATCAAGCACTGCGGGCTATTGCGGGGATGGGCCGCCGCGGCCGAGTTGGCCGATCCGGCCGCGCTCAGCGGGCTGGCGCTGGCGGCGGAGGGGCGCTGACGGGCGGCGACTTCGATCCCGGCCGGGCGAGCGCGTACATCTCCCATGCGATGGCCTTGTACAGGCCCGAACGGTCGTCGCCCACGGTGTAGAGGTCGAAATGGCCGCGCCCTTCGACGTAGCGGAAGTCGGTCCTGGCCCCGAGCCCCTTCATGGTCGCTTCCAGCAGGTGCGCCGCACCGTCGAGATAGAAGGTGTCGGCCGAGCCAACGGTCAGGTGGAGCTTGCCGTCGAGATCACGCCTGAGCTCAGGCCAGTGACGGCGGAGGCGCTCGGCCACGTCGTAGTGCTCCTTCCAATAGGCGATCACGGCCGAGTCCACTGCGCCTGTCGTGCGGTCGAACATAGGGACCGGGAGCCCGCCGGCGCCGCGTGGGGAGAAGACCCACTCGAATGAGGCAAGCTGGCCGCCATACTCTCCGACCACGACTTCCCGGCGCGTGAAATCCTCGACGGCGACCAGCATTTCGCCCTTGTCGCGCGCCAGCGGCCAAGGCGTCCCATCGGGCTTGCGATAGACGTTGGCATTGGAGGCGTAGAGGTTGATGCCCAAGAAGTCATGGAAATCGCTGGGGTCGGGCGAGGTGGGCCAAGCGCCGCCGAAAAGTTTGGGATAGGTCACCTGCAGCCACAGCACCGCCCAGCCGCCGGAGGAGTGTCCGGTCAGCAGGCGGCCCGCGGGCTTGGCGTCCATGCGGTATTGGCGTTCCAAGTCGGGGATCAGCTCGGCCGTCAGCGCCTGGCCCCACGGCCCATTGTTGACGCTGTTGACGAACTCGCTCGTGCCGGTGGGGCTCGACTGGTCGAGCCCTACCCAGATCATCGGCGGCGCCTTGCCCTTCTTCATGTCATCCCACCGGGCGACGGCGACGTCGTGGAGGGAGCGCAACGAGCCGCCGAAACCCTGGGTGTAGTAGACCGTCGGATAGCGCTGGCCGGGATGGGCCGCATAGTCCGGCGGGGTCACCACCCAGCCGCGCAGGCAGGCCGGCCGGCCCCAGAAGCGGCTGAGCGCCGGGCTGGTGAAGTTGATCGGGTGGATGTCGGCCTCGGCCGCCGCATAGACATCCTTCAGAGCCGCCGGCACGTTGGACAGGGGCTGGAGGGGCTCGGCTTTAGGGATTGCGGTCGCAAGCGTCAGGAGCTGGGCTGCGTCGCCGGGCAGGTCCATCTCCACGACTCCGCTCACGAGATCGCCAGGGCCGCGTCCAGTGTAATTGTAGCTGTGGTCGCGATCGAGCACCGCCTGCACGGCGTAGCGGCCGGGCTTGAGCTGCGAGAAAGGTGTAGGGAATGCCGTGACGTCCGCGTCGAGCTCGATCGTGGCGCCGGGCTCAAGGTGCGCCACCTCCCGAGCGGCGATGGCGGTCAGGTGGGTATCGATCTGGTCCATGTCGACCGCCGCGACGGGCCTCTTGTCGGCGGGTCCGAGCGGCTTGGCGAAGACCAGCAGCCGGCCGGAGACCGACGTCGCCGAGGCTTGGCCCGAGCTCACGTGAAACACCACCTGCGCGTGCAGGGCCGTCGTGGCGAAGACGGTCGCCGCGACGGCCAGCAGGTTGTGCGCGCGCCGCCAAGGACGAGCGCCAGTCGAACGGACGGCGAGCTTCATGATCTTCCTCCAGAATCTCCGGGGATGGGTCTATAGCCTGGCGCGTGTCCTACAACTAAAATATCAGTAATAGCAAACCTCAGTAATTTAGGCTAGCTTCGTTCGCCGCATCCTCAGCACAGGGAAGGCGTACGCCGGCGTCACCGCAAAGTATGAGATGTCGGGATAGAAATTTGATCAGTTTCGCGAACAAAAACAGCCGCTGCATGTCAGTTGGGCCATTCTTCAGTTCCGACCTGCGTTGATCTAACTCTTCCTCAGGAATGAGCGGCTCCTCAGGCTCGAAAATGTCAGATGCAAATTCGCGCGAAACCTGCTTTTCACGTGCTGCTCTGAGCGATTCCACGATCCGGCTAGGCCCACCCATTTTCAGCTCCGCAAGCTTTCTCAACAACCTTGTCTTTCCTTAGCAATTTGGTCCGACCCGGCTGCACGCGAAAGCCCCTAAAAAAGGCTGTTCTGAGACAAAGCGTCGTCCCGCTTTTCACCCGCACTGTTCCTGTCTCATCTGCATGCCCACTGTTGCCGGTTTTAAGGACTAGTAATCGCAGGTACGCTTTGTTTATGCCCGAGGGAAACCACCATGGACTACGTCTTCAAGACCTCTTGCACATAGGCACGTTTCAAGGGAAGCCGGCGGCAGACCTTTCCGGTTGCATCGTGCAGAGCCGCCGCGATCGCTGGAGCCGCCAACGCATTGGCGGCTTCGGAGCCGCCGCCGTAAGCGCCAACTTTCGGATTGTGGACGAGGACGACTTTGATTTCGGGGGTGTCCGTCATTTTGGTGATGGGATAGGTGTTCCAGTCGCGCGAAGTGATTCCGCTTTCATCGAACATAGCTTCTTCATAGAGAGCATGGCTGATACCCATCATCGCGCCGCCTTCGACTTGCCGCTTTAGTTGGGCGGGATTGACGACGATGCCGGGGTCGACGGCGATTGTGTATTTTTCGACGGCGATGGCACCCGTGTTGGGCGTGACGGCGATTTCGCACACGCAAGCCCAATATGTTCCGGAGCGGAACATTGCAGAGACGCCGCGGCCGCGAACGGGAATTGAGCCGACAGATTTTGCGCCAGGGCGAGGCGAGGGACGCGTGCTCCAGCCGCTCGCGTCGCGGACTTGCTTGAGAACGTTAATGAGACGTTCTTCTTTGGTGTGGTCAATTCGAAATTGAATCGGATCGGCTCCGGCGAGCGCAGCGGCTTCGCTGAAGGCCAGTTCGCGCGGATAGTTTTGCTGGTATTGGCCGGGCGTTCGCATGCTGTGATCCCGAAGCCCGACAGCTAGCGGCGAAGCTTTTTGTCCAACTTGAAATGTGCCGTGGCCGCGCTCAGCAACATTGGGAATGAGGTCGTAAAACCAAGGATCGGACAAGAAGTTGGCAGTGGAAAGAAAGAATCCTGCTCCGCCTCCCGGCGCGGGCATGGTCGGCAGTCCGGCGAGGATCGCTCCGATGGGCCGATCATCCTGGAATGCCGGCATGTAGTGGTCGATCTGGTAGCCAGCGATTCTGCCTTTTTCGTCGAGCGCGAATTCGACATCGGCGAAAGCAGCCGGGGATTGAGTTGACCACTGCAAATCTTCGGCACGCATCCACTGCACGCGAACTGGTTTTCCAACAGCCTGCGACAAGATTACGGCGTCGTCTTCCGCGCCGGAGTTGCCGCCGTTGGAGCGGCCATAGTGCCCCGCTCCCGGATGCGTGTGAACAATGACGTGGTCCGGCGTGGTACCAAGCATCATGGCAATTTCTCCGCGAAGCGCCTGCGGATTCTGGTTGTGTGTATGGATATGCACTGTTCCGTCGGGGCTCACGTCGGCAACGGCCATCGTGGGGCCGATGGGTGCATGCTTCATGAAGGGGAAGCGATACGTTGCGGAGAGCTTTTTCTTGGCGCTGGCGAGCGTTGTTGGCACATCGCCCTTTGTGGCGTCGCTTTTTGTAACTTGAGCGGTGGTCCAATCGGCTTCCTTACGGAGAGAACCGTATAGTTTTTCGTTCCCAGGGAGGCCTTTCCATTCAGTCCATTTCGTTGCGGCGGCGACTTGCTGTGAGGCCTGAATGGCTTCCCACTCGGTTGGAGCGACGACTCCTACAAGATTTCCTTTCACAACAACTTGCGAATTGGGGAATTTGGATTTGTCGAGCTCGCCGACAGAGACAAGCGTGGAGCCAAGCGTTTTCGGATGCACCATGCGTCCATGCAACATTCCGGGAAGGCGGATGTCGGTAGCCCAGATTTCTTTTGCGGTGACCTTAGACGTGATGATGGAGTTCGGGTGGGATTTGCCGATGACGGTGTAGGCGCTGACGGGCTTCATCGGGGGATCGCCTTCGACCCTCAATCCCATAATGCCTGTCAGATCTCCGCTGACAGGAATGGTCAATTTTAGTTGCTGACCCTTGACGAGGTCGCCGTAAGAGATGCTCTTACCACCGCCAGAAAAAACTCCATCATTGGCCGTGATTTGGTCTTTAGGAACCGAAAGACGTTCGGAGGCGAGATCGAGGAGAGCTTGATAGGTGTACGCAGCGGCTTTGCGGATGTTCGGCGTACCGCGACCTAGGAAATCGAAGGCACCGCTGCCATCGGGAGTCTGATCGGTGTGCCCCGCGACCACGGTTGTGATGGATTCGAACGGGACGGTCAATTCGTCGGCAACGATTTGGCGATAGGCAGTGAAAGTTGTGCCCTGACCGAAGTCGCTCTTCCCGGTGCGAATCAAGACAGTGTTGTCCGGATGAATTTCGATCCAGGAATTAAGTTGAGTCGGATCGAGCGAGTTTTTGAAAGGCGCTCCTGTAACTCTTGGGGCCTGGAAACCCTGAGCTTTCAGAATTGACGGACCAACGAAGGTAACGCCGACAACGAGTGCGCCGCCGGTTTTCACGAACTGACGCCGGGAGAGAGTTGCTACGTAATTTTTGACAGTCTTATCTGCGGCAGTTGTCATGGCTTATTTCCCCTTTCCCATAAGCGACGCGGCGTGTTTTACAGCGTCCATGATGGCGACGTAGCTGCCGCAGCGACAGAGGTGAGGCGATGGGCCTTCGGTGGTATAGGCTGCCTTGATTTGTGCGTCGGTGGGATGGGGATTTTTTTCGAGGAGTTCAGTGGCAACCATCATCATGCCGTTCTGGCAGAACCCGCAAAGCGGCGTTTGTTCTTCGATCCATGCTTGCTGAACGGGGTGAAGAATATCCTTCGCCTGATCAGGAGAGAGACCTTTTAATTTTGCCCAGCGCGCGGGAAGACCTTCGAGCGTCGTGATTTCCTGATTGGCGGTCACTGTGGAGAGCGGGGTGACGCAAGAGCGGACTTCTTTGCCGTCGATGAGGACGGAGCACGCTCCGCACTGCGCGAGGCCACAGCCGAATTGCGGACCGGAGAGTTGCAGATCGTTGCGCAAGACGTATAGCAAAGGCGTATCGTCTTTCGCTTGGATCTCGTGTCGGACCCCGTTCACTGTAATCGCGACCATAGAGATACCTCCTTCGCAGGGCACCGTCAGAATTTACGCGACTTCCTTAGTGGAAAACTTCTCCAAGTCCAAGGCCCTAGTCCACCAATTCCATGAATGAGTTCTCGCTGTTGGCGGATAGATCTGTACGTCGTGCTCTCTCGCGGCAGCTAATGGCAATAATTGATCGCTAGCTCGAAAGTTTGTCCAACCGTCCTTCGGGCTCACACGAACTATACGCATCTCGCCTCTCGGCCGCATTGAACGATCCTGCCTAAATCTTGCCTAATTCTCTCGGGCCAACCGCGCCGACAGTTCGGAGTTGGGGGGCCTTCAGGGTCTCTCGCCCAGATCGACGGGTAGACGAAGATTGAGGACATCGGGCACGGAGCGCGTAAGGCGTTGGGGCGAATGCTTCAGAGCTGATGTGTCCGCCCCTAAACATGGTCTTGTTGGCCTTCCTCAAGACTCACGCCATCTGTGTCATGTCCGAAGTTTTTGTCTCGGAATGGCGCACGCCACGGACATCCCGGATAGGCGGTTGGCCGAAGAAACGGCTATATTCCCGATTGAACTGGGTGGCGCTTTCGTAGCCCACCTCAAAAGCCGCGCTCGACGCGTCAAGACCATTGTTCAGCATCAGGTTTCGTGCGGATTGAAGCCGGATCTGCTTCTGATACTGAAGCGGGCTCATCGCGGTTAACATTCGGAAATGATGATGCAGCGTGGATACACCCATGCTCGCCATTTGGGCCAGTTCCTCCACGCGCAGGGGCTTGGTATAGTTCGCGGCGATCCACGCAATAGCTTTTGCAGCGCGGTGGCTTTGATCTCCGAGTGTCGCTATTGCGCGTAGCCGAGCTCCCACGTGTCCCTGCAGAACGCGGTAGATAATTTCACGCTGAATCAGGCCGTGAAGAAAAGGAATGTCCTGAGGGCTGCTCAGCAAATCCAGCAGGCGGCAGCAAGCGCCCAGGAATTCGGGTGTCGTCTCGCCGATGGACATGGCGGGACTGTCAGACGGCGCGTCCGCGATGTGAATCTCCTCACGGCTGAGCAATTCCCGAACCAGCGACATGTCCAGTTTGAGCGACAGGACGAGACAGGGGAATTCCTGTGTGGCTTCGGCCACCCAGCTCACAATGGGTAAATCGACAGCGGTCAAAAGGTAGTGAGCCTCGTCGTAGATGAAGCTGCTCCTACCGAGGTTCACTTGCTTGCTGCCTTGGGCGACCACGATGATGCCCGGATGATACGTTGTGCGGCATGGAGCTGTAGGCGCGGACCGCCGGTGTAAGCTGAGGCCGGGAATCTCGGTTATCCAATTCTCTTCATTGCCGATGAGCGACGCAATCTTGGCAGCCAGTTGCGGCCGCAATGGGTGTCCCGGGTTTGGTCTGAGAGTGGCGGCTTGTATGCGTTCTTTCATATCAGCGATCGTACTTTCGCTTCAAAGAATAATCCTCTCACCTCAGGCGTGGCCACTGATTTCTCGCGTTCCAAGAGAAATAGGCAATGACTAGGCAGGATCGGGCTACCGCTTCCCGTTGCGATGAATTGGGATAACTCCACGGACTGCAAATTACCCTCAGGGCCGATGATAACCCGCCCCATGGCGATCTTGATTTCAACGACTTGGTCGTTCTGTGCACGGGAAAATTCTCCGCTGGCCTCACCACTGGCAGGCCCGCGTCCTGACCTAACCATTCCTGAAAAATTCTTCAAATGGCGCAAAGCCAATCCTGACCAGAAGCCGACGCCCGGAAAAGCAAAGTCCGACCAAAGAAGCTAGTTCGCCCGCGTCGACCGAGGTAGATCAGAACGGTCCCGGTCTGCACACAACGAGTGTGCCGTATAGCCTGAGACGCTAATTGACGAAAAGGTAGAAAAATGTACCACTTTGCACCTCGTGCCGATTTGCGACGGACCGTCGAAAATCGGGATGCTGGTCAGCGCCCAGGACGTAGCACTGGGTCCGTTTTTACGCCCTGCTTCCCTTCTCCCTTCGCCCTATTCCCTAATCTCTAACCTAAAACCTAACGCCGCTAGTACCTTCCCCCCGGTCCCTCACCCTCACGGCAAAAAACACCCTCCTCATCCGCATACTCAGTAGCACAGGCCATAGGCCTTTGGCCTCGGGCCCTGGGCCTGTCTTTATGCCAATCCATTCCCACCGCGACCTGATCGTCTGGCAAAAAGGAATGGACTTATCTGTCGACGTCTACCGCCTCACCAAGAGCTTCCCCCCCGACGAGTTGTACTCTCTCGTTTCCCAACTCAGGCGAAGCGCCTCGTCGATACCGGCCAATATCGCCGAAGGCCGCGGCCGCTATAGCGAAAAGGATTTCGCTCACTTCGTCTCAGTCGCCAGAGGATCTGTAATGGAAGTTGATACCTTCTTCGTCTTGCTCTGCGCCTCGAATATTTGTCCCACGACCAGGCCAAGCCTGTCCTTGCACTTGTCGCTGAACTCGCAAACATGCTCTCGACGCTGCGCCTGAAGCTACAAAAAGGGCGGCCCCTAAACTACACCCTACAGGCCTTAGGCCTGCCTCACCCGCTTGACAACTTCACGGTTTGTGAAGTATGCTCTGGATGTGCACATCGTGACGCTGAAGCATCTGCACCAAGCGATGAAGGATTACCCGGAGGCAGCGAACGAGATCAAAGCTTGGGTGGCCATCGTGAAGAGGGCCCGCTGGCACAACATCGAGGAAGTGCGCAGCATGTTCAACGATGCGGACCCCGTGTCAGGGTACGTGATCTTTAATATCCGGCATAACCGATACAGACTGGTGACCGTGATCCATTACGCGAAAACAATCCTTCAGAAGCGCACCCAAGGTCACATTTACATTCGATCGTTCTTGACGCATAAGGAATACGATAATCCCGGCAATTGGGACAAGAAATTGGGTGCCAAATGACGACTCTTCTGAGAGAACCTGCAAAACTGATCGCGAAAGGCGCGCCTCGCGTCATTCACAATGACCGAGAACTCGCAGCCTATTCAAATGAGCTCTTCCGCTTGACCGCTCTCTCCCATCCCTCGCGCTCTGAGCAAGAGGCCATTGACCTTCTTACGCTCTTGATTGAGCGATACGAGGAGGAACATTACCCCATTCCTTCTGCAGACGCGGTTTCGGTAGTGCGTTTTCTTCTCGAACACCAAGACCTTACGCAACGCGATTTGATCCCCGAATTCGGCTCAGAGAGCGCCGTTTCCATGTTTCTTTCCGGTCAACGCAAGCTCACTCTGGACCAGGTGCGCAAATTAAGTTCGCGTTTCAAACTCTCTTCGGACGTCTTCCTACAACTCAGGCCGTAACTGCAGGCCATAACTACAGGCCATAAGCCTATGGCCTTAGGCCTCACCTCGAGGCAGATTGGAACGACGTTCCGATAGAGCACATCGCGATTGATTCAGCGAACAAATGGATTTGGAAGAAGCGGAACCAGCGTCTTTCGTGGATTACGATCAAGAACATCCGGCGTACTATGCAGCGCGTTCTCTCGTCGATCTCGACCTCGGAAGACAAGAAACCTTCCTTCTCCCAAATCGGACTGGCAATTCCGGAGCGTGACAAGTTGCAAATGAAAGTGAACAGCCGGAAGAAAGTGTCTTTCTCTTGGGCGCAAGCCGAAAAGATTGCCGACCATGTTGGCGAAATGGCAACGCTTGGCGAAGCGCGCGGGGGAGCGATATTCCACGCTGTTTCTTCTTGCGGCTGCTTCAGGATTGGGGTCCAGTGAGCTCCTCGCGCTAAGGGCGAACGACGTCGACTTTGGCGCGAAAACAGTTCGTGCGGAGGAATCCTCAGACCAGAGGGGCCGTGGTGAAATCGGGCCTTGCAAGAATGCCACGGCTTACAGAACGGTTTTACTCTGTGACCCTGGGGGCCAAAAGGCAATGCAACGATTGGCGCGATTCCTCGGAATCGTTACTGATTCTCGCTCACTTATCTTCCATTCAAAGGGCGGAGGCCAGCTGCTCGAAATCAACATTCTGAATCAAGGACTCTATCCGGCTCTGGAAGCTTTGGGATTTGAGCAAGCTGGTATGCATGCCTTTCGCAGAGGCTGCAACCGTGAAGTCGTGCGGGTAGCGATTTGCAAGCTTAGCCTTGGCTATGATCAGCGACCCTGAAGTATCGAAACCTCCGCAGGGTGCTCGCACTTGTAGCAAAGGAAAACCATTGCTCCAAGTTCGATCAATATCAAAAACACCAAAGGCAGGAATTGTGCCCATGTTGGATTTGGCTTCGAATCGATACTTCCCGATTTAATAGGGCCCTTGTTTTCGTCTCTGATTTCCAGTTTTATGCTCATAGGTGGCATCACTCCGTTGCGGGATAGGGGCACTTTGCGGGCCATTGGGAGAGAGAGCCAGTCTCTTTTTCAAACGATTGAAAGCAAGGACGATGAGCAGAATGTTGTTGGCGGGAACGAACATTTCTGTTTCGTTTTCTTTTGCTCCGGAGTCATCGATTTGACGACGGCGTGAATGGCTTGGCGCGTGCTCCGCAAGCCGACCAAGCTTCATCGGCCAGCTTGCTCTTGACCAGATTGCGCTAGGCTGTCAGAGAGGCTCATCGCGCGACCGTCTTATCGCAAAGCGGGCCGATCCGTCTTAAGAGCGTCTTTACTCTCTCCAAGAGATTTTTTCAGTTTTCCGTTCGGCCAAGCCACCTCTGTCGCCACCCTTCCATCCGCACTCTTAGGTGAGCGATTTTCGCTCAGTGCCAGTTGGGTGTTCTCGCGTCAGTAGGTGCTGCTGTCTGGTAAGCGACTCCGCTTCCTTCTAATGAAGGAAGTTGGGCTAGGACTTAGTCGCAGTCACCTAAACTGGGCGGTCGAGCTCGGCTGTTCGGTTACAAAACTTTTGATGCCACTGCGCGCATCACCTTCTGGCAATTGCGCAGCGGTTCGTAAAGTTCCAAACGCTGGAAATTCTCCGCAGATGACGAACAGGAGCGCCCACAAGCCGACCTCAAGGAGGTGCGCTGCCGATGTGTAGGAAATCGTTCGGGCCACAATGCCGACATCGATCCAGAAGTTTGCACCTGCCCGGCCGCGGCTTTTTTCACGGCGAATGAAGTTGACTGTAGCTCCTGGATGCTCGCCATACTTTGTCAGGCCTCGGCGGAGACGGTATGAGGTGTTACGGTTGCGGCCGGAACTCCGGCAAAGGCCCTTGCTGAGTACAAAGCTACTGGCCAGACGAGATTCGCGCCGACCACGCTCAGCAGGAAAGCAACGTTCATGATGCCTAGGAATGCAAAGACAACGAGAGCGTACGGGAAAAAACATCGGCGCACGATGAATTCCAAATGACGCGCCGCGTATAGCAACGGATTGGAGGATCGCTTCTCGACATGGCCTTGCCAAATGCCCAATAGCTGTTCAGGACGTCCCGTTGCGAGCCGACGACGTTGCCATCCAACAGCGAGGAAGCTCGCCAAGGCACCGAAAAGCAGAACGCAGCCCCAAAGCAAGTAAGACTTCGATCCCGAAGTCCGCCACTGCCCGATGGTCATTCCAATCAAAAGAAAGAAATAGAACACATAGTCGCAAACAGTCTCCAGCCAGCATCCGAAATCCGATTCCAGCAATTTCAAACGCGCGACTTCTCCATCGCATCCATCCAGGATACTGGCGAAGAGACATAGCACTGCGCCAAGCACCGTGTTCCAGTAACCGCCAAGCGCGAAAAATGCAGCAGACACAATTCCGACGGCGAGTGTGAAGATGCTGACCATGTTTGCCGTAATCGGAAACTTGATGAGTTGCCGGCTAATCGGGACGGAAATGCGACGATTTAATCTCGCATACATGCCGTCCGTAGGCTTGACCAGCCAGCGATCGAGTTTCCTTTCTGCGATTCGGCGGTCCTTTTCCGAACGCACTCGCTGCCACAGGAGATCGCTGACCTTAACGGGCACGACTTGGTTTGAAGCGCTGATCCATGCGAGCAGGCGGTCCAGGTTGCGGGCAGCACAATATTGAGCAACGGAGCGCAGCTCGTCGGTGCTCAGCGCATAGATTCCGACGGGCAGGCCATCGCTTGTTAGAGCGAGCGTTGCGCTATCGCTGCTCCATTCACTGATCTGTTGAATTACCGACGCGTGATAGGTCGCGCTTCCATCGACGAGAACCACACGCTGGCTGCGCACTTCGTTAGCGACCCTGCGCATCCTTTCTTGAAACGAACTGCCTGGTTCAACGTCAATCCAGCGCACGGACGGAGGCAATCGCCTTGTACGAACGAGTTTCTGCGCAACTCTTTGCTTTTGGTCAGCGATCACAAGAATCTCGTAAGGATCCGCTCTTTGCGCGACGAGGATGCTCCGCAGCGGAATTGGCAGTGAACCGACTTCCGTGGGAGACAGGCACGCGTCTCTGTCAGACAGAAAAATGACGAACGTCACACGCCGGGACAAAAATCCGGCCGGGACATTCGCTGGCGTCTCTGGAGGCGACAATGACTTTTCCTTGTTGATGCTGCCGACATCCTCGAAGTTTCTCAACCTTGTCAACAACACCAAGCTAATGCAGCCCACCGCAGTCCAGAACAGCGCACGCAGGCGCCTGGTCATTGCCAGAGCGAGCCCGGCAGCGTTCGTGACGCCGAAGATTTTGACGATGAGCATGTTTCCCGTTTCGTAGGTGCCGATATTCCCTGGATTCAAACTGCCTACGGCGTTCACGAGTTTGGTCAGGGCTTCGATGACCAGCGCCCCGACAACTCCGATGTGTGTGCCGAGCAACCAGAGAACCAAGCAGACTTCGAGGATGGCCAGGCAATGCGCCGCTAGATTCAACGCAAAACTGCGCCAAAACAATCCAGGCGTCACGTGATGAAAGTCGAAGAGCGCATTTTCCAGCGACTCGATCGAATGGAATCTCTGTTCGATCCAGGTCTTCAACGGTGGTATGCGGCCAACGAGGCGCGCTCCCTGAGACAGCAGCGGCGAGCGCTTTCGCATAGCCACCAAAGTGACAAGCAGGAACGCCACCGATCCCACGATCAGCAGCCCAGCGTAAAAGTGCAGCGCATGTGAACGCGATAGGAGCGGCAGTGCCGCCACGAGACCGACAATTGTGACGAGCATGCCGGTCACAAGGTAAAGCCCGCGATCGAGAGTGACCGATGCGAGGCAGCGGGTCATTTGTATTAGGCGGCTCAGGTGCGAGACGCGGACGGAATCTCCAAACGCCTGGCCGAGAATTCCGAGTTGACCAGCAGCTTCCGCGCCCAGGCGAAGTCCCACCAGGTTCGGAAAAGAGACCTTGTGCCGCTCCGTGCCCAGCGTCAGTTGCCAGGCCCAAGTCCTCACAAGGTGTGAAATCCCAGACAGAGCTATGACCGCCGTGAAGCCCCATCCTAGCCTCATTAGGTTTTGCCAGAGAGCGGCGGGACCCGCGTGCCAGACTAAATAACCAAGTAACGCCACGCTTCCGAGAACTGCCAAAAGGCGAAGCGCGGGCCGCGCGCGCGACAGCATACTAGACATGGGCGAACCTTTCGAGGATTGGGCTGTTCAAGAAGTCGCGTTCGAAAATGCTTTCCGCGAAAGCAAAGGCCTCGGGCGTATCAACGTCTTGCCAGCGGCCATCGCCGACGTCAAAGGCTTTCAGTTTTCGCTCTTGGGCAAGCTGGCGCATGCCATCCGACAGCGAGCAATTGCCGTTTTTCTTCGCGGATTCAAGTCTTTCGAAGAGAGCGGTGCCGCACAAAAACATGCCGGTATCGAGGGCGTCGTACTGGGCGAGGTCTTTGCCGATAGCAACGATGTCATTCTCTTGAGTCTTGACCTTGGTCGCGTCCTCCAAGTCAAAAATGCGATCAATGTTGTAGTCCACTCCAAGAATGACCTCGCCGTCGGCGAGGGATTGCCGGAGAAGCGCTTTAGCGGTTTTTGGTTCGAAAATGTGGTCCGCCATAAGCAGCAAAAACGGACCCTGCAACAGACCCTGCGCGGCCAGGGCAGAAATGCCGTTCGCCTTGTGATAATCGAGATTTTCGACCAGGGTTACGGAGATGCCCTGATGTCGCCAGCCGGCAAGCCAGCGGCGGATCGCGTCTGCGCGATATCCCACGACAATCACAAATCTCTCGATGCCGGCTGCATGCGACGACAGCAGAATGTGTTCGAGCAGCGGTGCGCCGGAGAGGCAAACGAGTGGCTTCGGAGCATTGCCTGAGAGGGAGGCTATGCGGGTGCCGTTACCGGCCGCGAGGATCAGGCATTCCTTGACTGCAGCCATAGGTCACCTCGACTAACTTGAGTTTTGTTTGTCTTCATGGCTTGAACGTTCCCTCTGTCGTCGCAAGGGTGATCTCGGAGAAAGCCTTACTTTGAGGCGCATAGTCGAAATACTCGATGTTCACGTCGGTGGTGCCGAAGATTCGCGCTTCCGTGACGCTTTGCGTCGCGAGGGGAAACCACAGTGGCCCAGCTTTTTTGTAGAGCTGGACGAAGTGTGTGCTCTTGGTCCAGAAGGACGGATTTTTCGCGGGGCTGCCTTCAGCGCGTACCAACGCATAGTCTTCGGCGTCCACCCAAATGAGGCCTTGGAATAGATATTTTTCCTTGCGTTTGGGTTTGACGTTCAACACGTACGCCGTGCGGCCGGCGATTGCCTCCACGCGAAGGATCTCGAACTCGTAGTTCGTGGAATTGAGCCTGGACGTGGCTCGCACCTGGGGCCGCGACGTCTCGCTCTCGGACTCGAGCATTTTTCGCAAGACATGACTGTTCGCCGATTTCCATCCATCTTCCGAGACGATCTCGAAATGCTTTGTGCCGTCCGCGTCGCCTTTAACTTTAACGAGCATTTCGGCGCGCTTCTTCAGCTTTCGATTTTCGAGGACGTACCGCCGCATTCCGGCGTATCCGCCGATGGAAGATTGCCGGTGGAGATCGGAAGCGGCCATCCGGCTCACGACTTCTTCGGCCGCCGGAAGAGTCTGGGTTGCGGAGTCGTCAGCAGCCGCCGCTGCGGATGCGCAAATCAGGTACAAGGCACTTACGAGCAATTGATGTTTCATGTCAAAACTCCAAAACGAATTTGCCGCGGTATTCTCTCCACGAGGAGTTGAAGAACCCGCCAAACCGCACGCTGTCGACATTGTTCTGCACGTCCCGTGGATTGAAGTGGTTAAACAAGTTGAAAACTCCTCCCCCGACTCGAGCGGACCTGCGTTTGCCAAAGAGGGGCAAGGAGATCTGGCGCGTAACCTGGAAATCGAAAGAGGAAAAAGTTGGAAAACGCTGGACGTTCCGCGGCCCGACGTAAGCTCGAAACTGGTCTTCGACGGAGTAGGGAAAACCGCTATGCAGGTCGTAAACCGGAACAAGTGTGAATTTCCATGGCGCCGGAAGCGAGCCCCAAAGCAAGAAGCGATTGGGTGCGTCGAAAGATAACCGCCCGCGGGCGTCCGGCTGAATCACGGGTTGCGCCAAATTTCCGAAGAACTCATTCAAATCGTTTAGATCGCCGAAGGCGCGCGAGTGCACGTAGGAGGCGTTTAGCAGGAGGTCTCCCACTTTGTAGCGGCCGGAGACTTGGAACTCTCGATACGAGTCTGCGCCGCCGTTGGAAAGTACGAGTGCTCCCTTGGAGCCTGCGGAAAAGGGCGACACAATAAGGTTCTTGCCGGTATTCCGCTGCTCATAGGCAAGGCGCAGCGACAGGTTCCTCAGCACTTGCCGGTCGAGTTCCAAACTCCACGACGTACTGCGCGGATTTCGCAGGCCCCCATCGATCCTGTTTTCGTAGACCACGGAGCCAGCCGGTTGGCCGGCCAGACCGAGGGCGCTGACTGTCCGGTCGGGAAGATCAATGAACGTGGCAGCCATGAGGGGAACCCGGTCGTAGAAAAGACCTACGCCGCCCTTGAGTAAGGTCTTTCCATCACCCGTGACAGCGAGCAGAAATCCAGCACGCGGCGCGGCATGAGAGGAGCCAGTGATCGAATCGTGGTCAAATCGGATGCCAGCGTTAAGCGTCAACCGCGGAAGAATCGCCCACTGGTCGCCGGCGAACCAGGCAGTTTCGTTCTGAGCGACATGGGAAGACGTCGGCGCCGTGAAATTGATACGCTCGACCGGTAAATCGGAGGCGCCATCGAGCTCGACTGGCAGGAATGTCTGCCGGCCGTCGTAAGAGGAGTGCTCGTAGCTCAGCCCGACGATGAACTCGTGCGAGCCGGCGAACTTTCGGGTTGGAAAGCGATAGGTTTCCTGCCACCCGACGCGCGAGCTTCGGCGTGCTTGCCGATTAAAGAAACCTCCCTCCGTCGTTTCGAGCTGCATGCGATACGGAGCGTCGTTCTGTGCCGTAATGTCCGCGTCAAACCGCTTGTAACTAAACTGCGACGTGAGCAGACCTGCGCTTCCAACGGAATAAAATTCCTGAGCGTTGACTTGATAGCCGCGTTGGTGAAAATCGGGCGTCGACTGTTGCGTCGTAAAGGTGTTCAACCCGAGATAGTCGAGTTTTTGCGGATAGAAGGCCAGCGAAACGCTGGCGGTGTGTTTCGTGCTGATGGTGTAGTCAAGTTGCGTGTACGAGTCGAAGCTCTCGAGTTTCGTATCCCGCTCCGACGGCGGGAGGCTATTCACCGGGGTTTCGACGAAACGGTATTCGAACGATTGCGTGATGGCGATTCTGTTTCTGACGAGCGGACCCGTGAAGGTCAAGCGCGGCGTAGCGCCGCCGATGCCCCGGATCGTGTCATCGCGGTCTCGCAAGCGTGGTACGAAGTTCTGAAAGGAAAAACGAAATTTCTCAAAGTCGCTGGTTTTCGTTTCGACGCTGGAAACCGCGCCCGTAAACCTGCCATATTGCGGATCGTAGGGGTTGGAAATGACTTTCACGGAAGACACGACATCGACTGGCAGATTGATAGCGGGGCTGCCGGTCACCGGGTCGGTAACATTGGCGCTGTTCACCAGAGCGCCGCTCTGCGTGCTCCGAGTGCCCTTGAGATTGATATGTCCATCGGGCCCGCGAACAACTCCAGGAATAAGAGGAAGCGAGCTTTCGAATCGTTCGTTTATGTTGGGGGCTGTGCGCAGAGTTGTTTCTGAGACGATCTCAGACGGTGCAGAGTCTCGGTCGGCTTCATCGCCTTTGACGACAACGGTGCTGGTGATTTCGGCGGGTTTCAGCTCGAGAGTCAGCTCGATGTCTCCGCCGCCGGCTTGCAGCGTCCGTCGAACCTCCAACCCCGGAGCCGAAGCGGTGACCTCGTAGGTGCCGGGAGACACGGCCGCGAAGACGAATTCGCCATTCTCGTCAGTTTCTGTTTCGAGCGCGGCAAGCCCGTCGAGTTTCACCGCTGCGCCCGCAACGCTCGATCGATTGCCCTTGGAATCTTTAACGAATACAGTTCCTTCAATCCTGATGCTTCGCGCACCGAGCTGCATACCGTGCGCAAGGGACGCAAATGAGCAGACGATGAATAGAAGGTGGAGGAGCAAGAAGAGAACGCTTCCCGTCGTGGAACGACTCTTCCCGCGTTCTCGTTGAAACCGGACGCTTTCTGGCGTCCGAAGAATTTGTTTTAAACTTGCCAAGATTGCTCCGCTCTTGGTGGTGTGGACTTTGCGGACCAGGACGCGGCGTTCTACGGCAGAACATTGCCTCCAGTCCATCGGGGTGAATAAAAGCATCGGGCCTTCCAATCGGCGGGCGGCCGAAACGGCTCCGGATCCTCCTTTAAAATCAGTCCTTTGAGAGACATCCGGAGGCCAGGCGTCTTGCAAAGCGAATCACACACATGCCTATCGTTCGACGGTTAAGGCGGGTTGTTGACAGCGGGCACCGGCGTTGCAACGATGGCGCCGCCGCGGACTGCATAACCCGCTCTCCGCGAAGAGTTGGAGTTCGAAGTGCAGTATTCGAAGGCCGTAGAGATTTCCCTTTTGATGTGGCGCGTCTCCCGACGCGCAGAGCATTTATTCTGTGATTGAATGTGGGAGTGACAACGGTGCTGCACGCGTTCTACGCCAAGTCCTGAATGGCTATGACCGAGACGAAGGAAATCGAAACTGGAAATTTCGCGGCGACCCGATGGCTGCTTTGCCCGCCGGATTCCATTCGGGTCGTGAATTGGAATATTGACCGCGGTTCGCAGCTGCAACGTGTCATCGAATTCCTCGCGAGTGCAAGAGCCGATATCCTCCTATTGCAGGAAGCCGATTTGAACGCCAAGCGGACGCACCACGCCAACATTGCGCGGGAAATAGCGCAGAAGCTGCAGATGAATTATGTGTTCGGACGCGAATTCCAAGAACTGACCCAGGGCACTCGTGCCTTGCCGGCCTATCATGGCCAAGCCACACTCTCTCGTTGGCCCTTGTCGAACTTCCGAATCATCCGTTTCCAGAAGCAATCGAATTTCTGGCGCCCACACTGGTTCCTTCCGGAAATTTCGCCCTTTCAGGAGAGAATCGGGGGACGGCTCGCGCTCGTCAGCGAAGCGAACATAGCGGGCAAGGCGATAGCCACCTACAACCTGCATCTGGAAAGCAAAGGTGATGATTCGCTGCGCTGTTCGCAGCTGGACGAGATCTTGACGGACGCCAGGCGGTACGCCCTGAACACGCCGGCAGTACTCGCTGGCGATTTCAATCTCGACGTCTCGACGGGACCAGCTGCTGCTGCAATCCACGATGCCCAGTTTGACGACGCGTTTTTGAATCGCCACGCCCCGTCCACGCCTAGCTCGTTCTTCGGGCATGGGCGAATCATCGACTGGATTTTTACCCGGGGGCCCATTCGCCCTGGCAAGCAGCAGGTCCACCGCTCTGTCTCTGCTTCCGACCACTACCCGCTTTCGATCGACCTGACTTTTCTCTAGCGTCGGCGATAATCCCGTGATTCCTGTCAAGCACGCAGAGACCCAGCTCAGCAGGTCTCGAAGAACTTCCGGATGATTCGTCTCGTTTCAGTCTGTCTCAATTGAAAAACTTTCGGAGTAACGAACTTTAAAAAGTTTGACGTGAACGTCAAACTGCTGACGCCATTCAAGGGCGAGAGACCGGCGCGCGTCTCTAGGTTCTGTGTAGTCTTTCAGAATCAGCGGAATCCTGGGTTTCGTCACGAAGGGAATGGCACCTCCGGTGCTTTACCGGTGAGCAGGAGCGAGCATGATGCCAGAGGTAAGCCCGGTTCGCGCGGACAAGCGGATTGGGGATTCGGCGGCGGAACATGTCGCCGCACCACGGACGCCCGTAACGCGGAACACCTTGATCGCGTTGGCGGGTATCGCGGCTCTCGTCGCGGCTCTGATTTTCCTTGAACTGCGCATTCGTCATTTGACGATCGATTTTTCAGTAGGGCGTGGGTCCGGGGCAACGAAAGAAGAGCAGGCCCCAACTGGCCGGAAAGGTTGAATTGCCTCAATGGCAATAAGTTCAGGGATTCAACTGAAATCAATACTGCTTGCGTATGATTTCTCGCAGGCATCTCACAAGCCTCTCCATCATGCGCTCTCAATCGCTCGGCACTACGAAGCCAAGCTGCATGTAGCGCACGTGGTCTCTTCTCTCGGCTATACAATCGCTGGTCCAGACGCCTTGGCCCTGGCTACAGAAAGAGCCAAAAGAGATCTGCAACAACTGGAGCAAAATCTCCGCAAGAGCGAAGCGCTTGCCGATCTGTCATATGAGTTCATCTTGCGCGACGGCGATGTCTGGGAACAATTGGAACTTGTCATCAAAGAGAAGGAGATAGACCTTGTCGTAGTCGGCACTCATGGCCGAGCGGGCTTGGGAAAGCTTCTGCTCGGGTCCGTCGCTGAGCGAGTCTTTCGCCACTAGGATTGTTGCGTTGCGACTGTAGGGCCAGGCGCCCAGGAGGAGTCGCTAATCCAAAGAGACAGCACGCTGCCCACCTTCTTATTTGCTACGGATTTTGGAGACCCGTCTCTGCAAGCCTTGCCCTACGCAATCTCTTTTGCGAGTCAATTCGGTGCGGAACTCGTTCTCTTGCACGTTCTGCCTGCTGTCCTGGTCCCGGATGGTTTTCATTGGTCGACGACCGGCGACCTGAATCAAATGAGAGAGAAAGCCAAAGCAGACACCCAGAAACAATTTGAGTTGGCGATTTCACACGAAGAACGAAAGGCAGGCAGGTTCGAATTCGCAGTGAGGTTCGGAATCCCGAGTGACCAGATCGTGCTGGCCTCTCGGGCTCTCAAGGTTGATCTGATCATATTCGGTCTCAGCGGTCATTTAGGAATTCAAGGAACGTCCCACCTGCCTTGGGGCACCGCTTATGAGGTAGCGTGCTCAGCCCATTGCCCGGTCATGACAATGCGGAGTTGAAACATTTCAGGCGACCACTGTTGCCTATTGAGTGCTGCCAATGTCGCTGCCATACGGATCGTCGAGCAGACCGTGGCCCTCAAATTTCCGACAAAGTCCTGAAGCGGTTCTTATCGATTTTCAGCGACTTAATCTTCGATTCCAGCGTCGACCGCGGTATGCCCAACTTCGCCGCGGCCCCCGTGGGCCCAAACACCCGCCCACGGCTCGCTTTTAGAGCGTCCTCAATCATGTTCTTCTCTTGCTCCTCAAGTCTTCGAGGGAGCTCAATTTGGTCTTCAGGTTTTGCTTCTAGAAATGGCTGTGGCTGCTGTGGTAACCAGCTTTCATCGATCGAGAAAATGTCAGATTCGCAAAGGATCACGGAACGCTCGATGACGTTCTGCAGTTCGCGGATGTTTCCAGGCCAAGCGTATGACTGAAGCAATTCGATTGTTTCCTGGCTAATATGTCTGATGTGCTTGCCCGCTTTTCGTGCGTATCGATCGATAAAGTATTCCACCAGCAGAGCAATATCCTCTCTTCGTTCTCGCAGCGGAGGAATCTCAATCGGAAAAACTTGGAGCCGATAAAACAAATCACTACGGAACGACCCGCTGGACACGGCGGCGTTCAGGTCACGATTCGTGGCGGTGATGACACGAACGTCGACTTTGATGGGCTGGGTGCCTCCGACCCGCTCGAATTCCCGTTCTTGAAGGACTCTCAAGAGCGCGACTTGAGTGTCCGGGGGCAGTTCGCCCACTTCGTCCAGGAAAATGGTTCCGCCGTCCGCCAGTTCAAAGCGGCCGAGCCGGCGTTGCGTGGCTCCCGTGAAAGCTCCCTTTTCATGGCCAAACAATTCCGACGAAATTAGCGTTGGCGCAAATGCGGCACAGTTCACACTGATGAAAGCGCGTTCAGACCTTTCTGAGCGTTTGTGGACAGCGCGGGCGATGAGCTCCTTGCCAGTGCCGGTCTCCCCCATAATCAAAACGGTGGAATCTGTTGGAGCGACTTTGGCAGTCTGGGAAAGAACAGCCTTCAGCGGCTTCGAGGTGCCAACAATTTCCTCGAACATCGAAGCCCGATCGACCTCGTCCCGCAGGGCCAGATTCTCTCGATACAGTTGGTCCTTGAGTTGCTTGATTTCCTCAAAGGCAGCTTTCAACTCATCTTCGGCACGTCTGCGCTCCGTGGTATCAACCATCGTACCAACCACTTGAATAAGCTCCCCATCCGTACTTAAAACTGGATGGCCGATGGCATGGATGTGTTTGACTGTTCCATCGGGTTTTAGGAGTCTGAATTCGACGTCGCAACCTACTTTGTTGAGGAAGGTCCTATCACCTGCCACCTTGACCTTGTCACGGTCTTCTGGATGTAGGCGCTGCAGCCATTGGTCCCACGTCGGTAAGCCCCTTTGTGGATCAAAGCCGAAGAGTCGGAACATTTCCTCCGACCAGTACACTGTTTCACGGGTTGTGCCATCAATGGCACAACTGCCAGTGTGCGTTAGCCTCTGCGCTTCCCCCAGATGAGCTTCGCTGCGCTGTATCTGTCGATAAAGCTCTCGGAGTTTGGCGGTTGTTTCATTGAAGACAGCCCCTAGGTGAGCGAGCTCATCATTTCCTGATAGTTGCACCTGGTGATCAAAATCACCCCGTGCCAAAGCGGTTGATCCCTGCAACAGCCGGCGAAGTGGAGCGCTAATGCTGTGCGTGATGGCGAAGCCGAGGAGCGTTGACATTAGCAACGTAACGAAAACCGTAAGAGGAAGAATCAGAAGAATTCGGCTGTGGACTCGTTCGGCCTGAGCAACTGACCGTGAGAGTTGGTCACTAACTTGCTGCTCCACACTGCGAACCAGATTCGAGGCACTGGCTTCCAGTGGTTTTTTTTCATTAGCCAGACGAAGGCGCGCCGCGTTCCAGTCAGAGGCCGCACCTACTGCAATTACGGCGTCGAGCTGCGGTGGCAAAGTGATCTCAACTGCCTCCACAGTAGGCAGGATCGCCGCATCACGAGGCACGTCAGGCGGTAGGAGACTCAGCGCATCTCTGACGGCTTCCGTGTTGGTAAGAAGGACGGATCGTAAACGTCCGGCTTCTCGCTTCAAGCCGCCGATGTCTTCGGACTTGGCTAGCGAGTCGAGTTTCGCGTCGAGGGATAGGATATCGGTCTGAAAGCGTGAGACGACAACTAGCTCCTGCGCCAGGGCGCTCACACGATCGGATTGTTGATGAACTGAATAGAATTGCCAAACGAGCAGACTGTTCCCTACTAATACCAGCAAGACAATCAAGCCAAAACAAAGAATTAGGCGCGGCGCGATCTTTAGTTTGTTGACGTGCGAAAGCATGGTTAGCTGAGTCAATGACGGCGGTCCGAATAGCCTTGGCCTGCTTGACGCTGGATCAATCTCCCTTTAGAGGTGCTCCGCTTTTGAAGCTGGTAATCCGCATCAGTTCCTTCTCCAGCGCAGCCGCTGCTTGAGGAGCGGCCTTCTCGCCGGTTAAGACGGAGTGCACTGCATCTATATAAGCTCTCGCAATCCGTTCATACTGTGATCCAGTCTCGGAGGACGGCCTGATTACCAACCTGGTTCGAACCGCTTCCTCAGGGTTACGGCTTATATTTGAAACAGAGGGTCCGCTCGACTGATTGGCAACAGCGCTCTCCTCAACCTGATTTGAATGAATCTGAGCGCGAATCAGAAATCGAATTAGCTCTATGGCCTCTTTGCGGTGGGAGGAATGTTGTGACACGGCCAGGCCCGATCCTCCCAACGTACCCGCCCAGCCCAATGGTCCCCCAGGAATGCTCGTATAACCTGTCTTGCTCGGCGCCAGAGAATCTCGCCAATGCACTTGGCGGAAGAGACCCATGCGAGTAATCGAGGCGCCACCCCAGACCCGAACAAATGCTGCTTCGCCTTGATCGAAAGCATTCATTGAATCAAGCTCCTGATAAGCGAGAACGCTGGGTGGCGAGATCCAGCCGATCCAACGTTTAGCCCTTTGCCATGACCGGATCGCTGCGGGATTATTCACGCTAATCGTCCGGTTGCTTTCGATGATCCTCCCCCCTCCTTCCGCAGCTTGCCACTCAATGGCGTTACAGGTCAGAGCCTCAGCGGCCGCTCCCTGCCAGACGTAGCCCCAAAAGTCTTTGTTGCCTTTAGCTCGCTCGCCGGACTGAATGCGCGCGGCCATGGTCTCAAGCTCGTCCCATGTTCTCGGCGGATGCTGGTAACCGTATTCGCGGAGAAGATCGCTTCGATACTGGAGCACACCTACTTGAACGGTGTAAGGAATAGCCACAAGTTTTCCGTTGGCTGCGTAGCCTTGCAATAACTGTGGCTCGAGGGAGTTGATTTCGTCAGCCAAGTCGTGTCGAAGGTCAACTAAATCAGGCTCGAGAACGCCAGGCCAAATCACATCGATGTTGAGCACGTCGGGGCTAGAGCCGAGTTGTTTCAAGAGCCTGCGAGAGAGTTCCAATTGGTCCAGAGTAGTTTCAGGAACGGGGAGATCGCGAACGTGGATTCCTGTTTCACGAGTAAACTGCTGGGCTAATGGCTCTGTCCCTGGCAGGTCATCCGGTTGAGACCAGCCGAGGCGCAAGTAACTCACACTTGGAGGTTCTCCTTTCGAGGTATGGCAATCACCCAGAACCAACGAAAGCACGACAACTCCTGACACCCGGACCACTCTCTGGGACGCGTGTCGTAAAGCGGCAAGATCAAACACTGAACATTTCCAGGTGCTAGACATGCCATTCTGAATGCAAAGTTGCCGCCAACTCTATTCAGTTGAAAATACACTTCTTAGTACGTTGGTGGCTGGCGGCTTTTCGCCAAATGGCGAAAAATCACCAGCGGGTGGAAAGCAGAGGAATGCTGTTTTCTTTGTGCCTTGAAACGATCCTTATCGATCTTTAGGGACCGAATCTTCGATGCCAGCGTCGATCGCGGTACGCCCAAACTGGCTGCGGCCCCATTTGGCCCAAACACGTGACCCTGGCTTTCTTTCAGAGAGGCCTCCACCATGTTCTGGGAGCTCAGTGTGGCTTTTCACTTCTGCGGAAAAAGATTGCTTGGGCAACCAGTTTTCGTCGATCGAGAAAGTCTCTGCTTCGCAAAGTATGACCGACCGCTCGATGACGTTCTGCAGTTCGCGGATGTTTCCGGGCCAACGATAGGACTGAAGCACTTCCAGCGTCTCCTTGCTAACGCGGGTAATGTTCTTGTCCGCTTTTTGCGCATAACGATCGATGAAGTGTTCAACCAACAGAGGAATGTCCCCTTTTCGCTCTCGAAGAGAAGGCATCTCAATCGGGAAGACATTCAACCGATAAAACAAATCACTGCGGAAGGACCTCGCGCTGATGGCGGCCTGCAGGTCACGGTTGGTGGCCGCGATCACCCGAACGTCAGCGCGGATTCGGCGATTGCCGCCAACACGCTCAAACTCATGCTCCTGCAAAACACGCAGGAGTGCGATCTGAGTCTCAGCTGGAAGCTCTCCGATTTCGTCGAGGAAGATCGTGCCTCCATTTGCCAATTCAAACCGACCGAGGCGCTGCTGAGTCGCGCCGGTGAACGCACCCTTCTCATGCCCAAACAACTCCGAGGCGATTAGATCGCGGGGGATTGCTGCACAGTTTACGCTGACGAACGGACGCGAGACCCGTTTTGATCGTCGGTGTACGGCGCGTGCAACCAGCTCTTTTCCCGTTCCCGTTTCACCTGTGACCAGGACCGTTGCGTCCGTCGGGGCGACCTTGGATACGAGAGACAGCACCCTTTGCAGGGTTTGCGAAGTTCCCACGATCTCCTCGAACATCGATCCCTTATCGAGTTCTTCGCTCAGAGCGATGCTCTCGTATTGGGGCCTCTCTTGAAACTGCCTTTGATCCGGGATGAAGACGACGACACTAGCCATGAGTTGCCCTAATCTAGGAACGTTGCACGCTTGCTAGACCTCTTTGTTCATTTTTGTTCATTAATGGGATTGTGAAACCAATTCCATCAGCTCACAAACCCAAATGGTCGGTTCGCGGGTTCGCTAGATCGTGAGACCTGGTGCTACAACTTTAGGGGTAGATGAAATTGCCTCTAGCCCTTCGGAATATCGATGTGCTTCCTGCCGAAGAGCCGGGCATCGATTGACCAGGCACCCGGTCCGAGCATGGCCAAAGTGGCGCCGAGGGTCGCCAGGACGATAGGAATCCATGGATCGGCGGGGCGGGAAAGAACAATCCACGCCTCAACTATGGCTACCACCGTCCCCATCACTGGGGTCCACAAACCGAGGAGGAGAACTATCCCCGCACCAACTGCGATGAAGTGCGGGGCGATTGAGGCAAACTGCTGGGGCTCACGAAGGCTGGCTATCCCGCAATGAATTAGCGCAGCGGTTGTTACCACCCGCTGGAGCAGAAGACCTTTTCCAGGCCAACCGTTAGCGAACGTCGAGAAAAGCCGTTGCAAATCAGTCCTTTATATTCGGTACGCAGAATAGGAGACTCGCAAGGGCATCGGAAACACTTAAATCTGGGATGCAACTATCCCCCTTTTAGGGGATTCATAGGTCGATAATTCCGCGCCTTAGCCCAATTGTGACTGCATGCGTTCGGTCATTAGCACGAAGCTTGGAGAGTATATTCGTGACGTGACTCTTGACGGTTTCTTCGCTGATTGAGAGTTGGTCGGCGATCAGTTTATTTGCGTTCCCGCTCGCGATTAGTCGGAGCACTTCGATCTCCCGTGGGCTCAACTGGTCCTCTGCCGCATGGTCAGCTAGTTCAGCGGCGACCTCTGGGGGGATTCGCTTTTTGCCGGCATGGACAGCTCGAATAGTTTCCAGAAGTTCTCTGTGCACGTGTCCCTTCAAGATGTAGGCCCGCGCCCCGGCTTTAAGAGCCCGCAACACCTGGACGTCGCCCGTGTACGTGGTCAGAACAATGATCCGGGCGTTAGGAAATTCGCTTTGAATCTTGATGATTGACTCGATGCCGTTGAAGCCCGGCATCTGCAAATCCATTAACGTTACATCTGGTCGGTGCAGTCGGAACCGTTCTAGGGCTTCTTGTCCGTTGGATGCTTCCGCGACCAACTTCATATCACATTCAGCATTGACCAATGCTGCGATCCCCTCGCGCAGGAGCGGATGGTCGTCAACCGCAAGGATCCGAATCTGGTTAGGATCGCCGCTCATGGCTCCTCTTTTTGCGGAATAGCCCGAAGCGATGTCTATCACCACCGGAGCTATCGGGAGGCTTCGCGTAAGCAATGGAAGCGGGAACAGTCAACTCAACTTCGGTGCCCGCTCCGGCTTTGCTCCAGAACTCCAATCGGGCCCCGATTTGTTTGGCTCGTTCGCGGATTCCGGGCAACCCCCAGTGTCCGGCGCGCGCTCCTTCCTTTAGAACTTTCGGGTCCGTGCCCTTTCCATCATCGCGGATACGCAAGCGCAGCGAGCTATCATCATACCGAACCTCGGCTTCGATCTGACTTGCATTCGCGTGCCGGAAAGCATTTCCTATCACCTCGCAGGCAATCCGATAGACTTCGTCTTGAAGGATCGGAGACAAAGTTTGCCGCGCCCCTTCTACCGTCACACTGAAGTTCGGCGAATCACGGCCAGTGTCCTGAGAGCCCGCGATTTCCTGACCTATCGCGGTCAGCAATTGCTCGAGATCGTTTTGAGCGACTGGCGCGGGGCGTAAGTCCTGTATTGCATCCCGCCCCTCGGCGATTGCCTGCTCCGCCTTGGTAATAGCGCCATCGAGAACTTCGGTTGCCTCTGCAGGGCGCCCGGGAAACAGGTTGCGAGCTGCTTGCAATCGAAACAGCAAGCCGTGGAAAGATTGCAGCAGGGTATCGTGAAGGTCCCGTGCGATGCGTGTGCGCTCCCTGATGCGCTCTTCTAGACGAATATTGAATTCCTTGGCGAGCTGACGCAAGCGATAGAGGTACACGCACCACGCCAAAAGAAGAATTAAGGCGGCGGAGATAGTCCGAAACCACCACGTTTGCCAGACGGTCGGTTCAACTTCGAACCCGACCGCAGCCTCCGAGACATCCCACAGACCGTCGCTATTACACGCGATAACGCGAAATTTGTACGATGCTGCGCCAAGGTTCGTGTACGTCGCTTCGCGACTCGCAACAGGGTCACTCCAAGTATGATCGAAACCATCAAGCCGGTAACGGTACCGGACGCGTTCGGAATTAGCCAGGCTCAGCGCCACGAATCGAAACGTTGTCTTCTTCTGTTTCGTAGAGATCTGAAATGGTTGTCGAAAATCAACGGGACTTCCGTCTGCGAAAACTGCCTCGATATGGGGCAGCGCAGGAGCTGAATTGTCCGTGATCTGGGATGGGTTAACAACCGACAAGCCGCGGCTGAGTGAAAACCAGATCCTGCCAGCTGAATCCGAGATTACCGATCGGCTCCGCTTCACTCCTCCAGTGCTCGCGAGACCATCGGCCTGGCCATATTCGTGAACATCGATTGCTTTCACAACACCGCTTAGCAGTTTGTCGCGCGGAACGCGCAAAACATGGTCTGGGGTCGCGATCCAAAACCTTCCGCTCTTGTCCTCCGCCATTCCCACTACTTGTTCGTGCAAAACCTCGGGCGATTCATCAGGAACTCGAAAGCGGTTAGAAGCAAAAAAGGCAAGACCAGCAGACGTTCCACTCCAGAGAGTTCCGGATGAATCCTCGAAAAGGCAGTTCACCTCTGGCGAAGGCAAACCCTCTGTCGTTGTATAGGTTCTCCATTGGCCGTTTGAAAGAGAACTCAGCCCGCTAGGTGTGGCAAACCACATTGCACCATCGCGCGTTTCAAGGATGGAAGAGACGGTATTCGAAGCGAGGCCGTCGGTTGTTTTATAAGTAGTGAAATGAAGATTCTTCAATTTGCTGACTCCGCCGTTCAGTGTGCCGGCCCACGCAGAGCCATCGCCGCTCTCATAAACAGCGTAGACACTGTTTTGGGCCAGCCCGTTCGCCTGTGTATAACTCCGGCTCGCCATCGCACCGTTGCGAAATCGTAGGCGGGTCACTCCCCCGCGTTGACGTCCAACCCATACTTCATCTCCCCTTCCACTGATGGAATAGACGACCTCATTAGGTGGTATTGCCTTAACGGCTTGAACGTGTCCATTCTGAAGAATATACAGCCCGCCTTGAGTGGGGGCGAACCAGGTGCGGCCTTCTGGGTCGCCATATACAGGGCCATTGTTTTCGAAACGACGATCGCTAACAGCTGAATAAGTTACAAACGCGCTGTCCCGAATGCGGCCTAGCCCTCGCCCACCTCCAATCCAAAGATTTCCTTCGCGATCCTCGAACAGAGCGTTAATCCCACCGTCCCCGCGAAGCTCATTCTCTTCGGAGAACGAAATGCCTTTCGCGTTGATGCGCAGTAGCCCGCGCGTCGTACCTACCCAGATATTCGAGTCACGATCCCGCAGCAGGCTCAAGACCTGGACATTGGCAAGGAACGGCGGCAATTCGATCCGACGAAAGTCTTTGCCGTTTCCGCGATACAAGCCCGTGCCGGTACCGACCCACAACTCGTCACTACCGATCGCCAGCAGACAATTGATCTTTCGGTCGGGCAATCCTGTGTTCGCCTGGGTAGCTCGCCCGCCCGTAAGAAAGAAGAGGCCATCGCCGAGTGTCCCCAGCCAAACCTTGCCATCGGCCGTTTCGGTCATGGAGATTACTGGGGGCGAATCGGGTCCCAATTTCTGAACGTGGTCTGCCGTGAAACGGAATGTGCCCTGCTCGATGTCCGAAACCAGTACTCCTTCGCGCTTATCTTTTGACACGGCGGTGATTGCACCTTGACCGTATCTGACGCTCTCAAACTTGCCGTCCTTTTGGCGTACGAGATCGCCGCCCTGCGGACGGATCCAAAGTTTTCCGGCAGCATCCGTAAGCAGTTGAAGTATGGGAACGTTCGAAGCGGTCGCGCTGGAAGCAAAAGAGACAGGCCTGAAATTGAAGCCGTCGAAACGTATCAGGCCTCTGTCGGTTCCAATCCAGAGGTATCCATCTGCGGTTTGCGCGATGCCATTGACCGCGCCGCCGGGAAACCTGGATTCGGTGGTCCATTGTTCCCTGACGTACTGCGAAAGCAGACGATTGGGATCGAGTGCACGTGCATCGGTGAGGAGGCCCGCTAGCGCGATTCCAATAACAGTCCATCGAGTTTGCTTCAGCCGGCAAATCACGGGAGGTACTCGAATTTGTCGATTAAGACCTCATTTTCGTTTCTCAGGGGGATATGGCCTTGATAAAATACATACAAGGCGATGCGCACTGATTCGCCTCCTGGGGGAGGCACACCGGAGGTAAACACGTGTTGGTTAATGACACGGCCGCCGGTGGTCTTGCCGGATCCTGCCACCGTCGAAAACGTTATTTTCCCCGGCTCCCACCGAAACGAATGTGTGTAGAGACCAGGCGACGCCCGAAAGGCTACAAAGTTAGCTGGAACGTAGTAGGGCTGAACGACATAATTCACGTTGGTATTGTCAAGGTATCCCCAGCGACCAAGCTCAACGTGCAAACCGCGCCGGTTGCTTTCTGTGCCAAAGCCGTCCCAGGTTATTAACGTTAGAAGAGCAGAAGGTTCGAGATGAGAGACATCGCGCACCTGGAACCTATATGTTCCGTATCCCAGGCTGCGCGTGAGCTTCACCTCGGCCGCAGTCCACTTTCCCGGGCTTCCCGAAATGCGAAGATGCAGTGTGCCTCTTTCATCCGTCCAAACGTTCGCAGGATCGAAAAAGTTTCTTCGCCCCGCGTGAAAAATTGGCCCGGTGCTCGTCGTCCACTCGTAACCGCTAAAGTTCAGTATCTTGGGCGAAGGGAGTACCGGCGCTGGGCCTTCTCCGTTAACGACGGCCAGCGTCACCACGCCGTTGCCAACGATCGGTAACGATTCAGTCTGTTCAGGCGGACTGTAGGTTGGATCAACCAATAGAGCGGCATATTGTATTCCCAAGTGGACTGAAGCTTTCCACCGTCCGTCAGCTTCGATATTCGTAAACGGCTGACCTGCTTGTCGGCACACGCCCCATCGTCCATCTGTGTTTGCATACAACACGATTCGCTGCCCGGGTCGAGTCCCTGTGGCACGACCTTCGATCACGCCTGTCTTGTAGTCACGATCTTCGGTTATGTCTGTCTTGTAGGGGCTCTCCAGATATGCGGCGGGGACCTTGCTGAAAGCGAGCATCGGGGCTGAGGTTTTTGAAGAAGAGTGGCATCCGGTGAATGCAAAGGACGCCAACAGCGCTGAAAATGTTGCGGTACTTGCGAGGATGTGCAGGCGCGACACGATCAATCTCCTTCACTAAGGATCAAGCGTTGAGTTCGCACGACTGAGCCCTGTCGTGCCCTGCGATTCAGGAATATTTCCGCTCACGAGCCACTGCCAGATTTCTTATTGATCGTCACGAGGTCCGATTCGCCACCTAGATTTTGAAACGATTCTTGTCGATTTTCAGCGACCGAATCTTCGATTCCAGCGTGGAGCGTGGTATGCCCAGTTTCGCCGCGGCCCCCGTTGACCCAAACACGCGCCCGCGGCTTTCTGTCAGGGCAGCCTCAATCATGTCTTTCTCTTGCACGAGGAGTCTGCGGGGGAGCTCAACTTGCTGTTTCGACTCTGGCGGCGGAGGCGGCGGCTGCGTTAACCAGTTTTCGTCGATTGAGAAAATTTCTGTTTCGCAAAGTATCACCGAACGCTCGATGACGTTCTGCAGTTCGCGAATGTTTCCCGGCCAGGGATATAACTGAAGCAATTCTAGCGTCTTCTTGTTGATACGTTTTATGTTCTTGCCCGCTTTGCGCGCATAGCGATCGATAAAATATTCCACCAGCAGAGGAATGTCCTCTCTTCGCTCTCGAAGAGAAGGTATCTCAATCGGGAAGACATTTAGCCGGTAAAACAAGTCGCTGCGGAAAGATCCAGCGCTGATGGCGGCCTGCAAGTCACGGTTGGTGGCGGTAATCACTCGGACGTCAGCATGGATTCGACGATTACCGCCGACACGCTCAAACTCGTGCTCCTGCAAGACACGAAGCAGAGCAATCTGAGTCTCGGCTGGAAGTTCCCCGACTTCGTCCAGGAAGAGCGTACCCCCATTTGCCAGTTCAAACCGACCCAGGCGCTGCTGAGTCGCGCCTGTAAAGGCGCCCTTCTCATGGCCGAACAACTCAGAAGCGATCAAGTCGCGCGGGATGGCGGAGCAGTTCACACTAACGAATGCGCGCGAGGCACGATCTGAGCGTCGGTGGATGGCACGGGCAACCAGCTCTTTGCCCGTTCCTGTTTCACCCGTTATAAGGACCGTAGAATCGCTTGGCGCGACTTTGGCGATGCGCGAGAGAACAGTTTTCAACGCGGGAGATGTTCCAACGATCTCTTCAAACATCGAGGCTTTGTCGATTTCTTCACGCAGAGCGACGTTTTCCTGTTGTAGCCTCTCCTCAGCTTTTTTGCGGTCTTCGATATCGGTGCATGCGACATACCAACGCGTAACTTGTCCATCGTCGTCGCGCACCGGGTTGAAACGCGTCAAGAACCAGCGATAACTTCCATCCGCTGCCTGCACCCGTAACTCCAACTCGTGAGCAGAGCCAGACGACGAAGCACGATCCGCGGCGGCAACGAGCCGCTGCACATCATCAGGATAAACGTCATCGGCAATCCCCTGTCTCTGCCGCCACTCATCCAAGCTCACTCCGCGGAAATGGAGCGAGGCGCGATTGGCGTAAAGACGTTCGCGGTTGGGGCCGAAAACCGCAATATGTTGAGGCGCGAGGTCCAGAATCTGCCGAAGCTCCATTTCGTTTCTGCGCAGTTCCTCCTCTGCTCGTTTGCGCTCGGTGACGTCGATCACGGTACCTGTGAATTCGATGAGTTCGCCGGACGGGCTGAAAACAGGATGACCAATGCTGTGAACGTCCCTGACGGCGCCACTGGGATGCGCGATGCGATAGTCCACTTCCTCGTCTGACTTTTTATGCTCGGCCCTCTTGGCAGATTCCCGGAACGCTGATTGATCGTCGGGATGAATTCGCTGGATGAGTTGTTCCATTCGGGGCACACCATCCTGTGGATCAAAACCCAGAATGCGATAGCATTCCTCCGACCAATATCTGACGTCCGTGTCGGGACTCCAAGCCCAACTGCCGGTGTGGCTCAGCCTCTGCGCTTCCGCCAAGTACACTTCACTGCTCCGAAGGGCTTTCTCGGCCGTCTTACGCTCAGTAATATCAGTCACCGCCCCGACAAACTCGCGATTGCCAGATGCATCCTGAAAAACGTGAGCTATGGCGTGGACGTGCTTGACTCGGCCATCAGGCAATAGCAAGCGATAGGCATGCTCGAAACCAGCCGCTCCCGCAAGTGCGCGATTAATGACCTCTTCGAAGTCGGCGCGGTCCTCAGGATGGACGCGCTTCACCACTGAATCTATTGTTGGCTTGACAGAGCGGTCGTACTCGAAGATACAGTACGTTTCGTCTGACCAGACAATCTCTCCGGTATCAGGTCCCCAACCGAAGCTGCCTGTATGACTGAGCCTTTGAGCTTCCGTCAAGTACGCTTCGCGCCTGCGGAGTTCCTGGGTCAGGAGTTCATGTTCCGTAACGTCTATTGCGCTGCCAACGTACCCTTTCAGACTTTGGTTTTCGACAACAGGAGCACCGACGCAGCGAATGTACCGGACCTCACCGTCGGGACGAACGATGCGTTTTGTAGCATCGAAGGTCGAAGCTTTCGCCAAGATTCCTCTGATCACGTCTGCTATGGACTCGCGATCGTGTGGGTGCACACGATCCAGGTATTCCTGAACACCAGGCGGTTTGCTGGCCGGATCGAGTCCGTGCATCCGAAATAATTCGGGAGACCAATACTTGAAGCCGTCTGGATCGAAGGCCCAGCTTCCCATGTGGGCCAGGCGCTGCCCTTCGGCGAGATAAAACTCGCTTCTTCGGAGCTCCTCGGCGTTGTGGCGGAGCTGTTCTTCCGCCGTTTTGCGCTCATCAATATCCAAGCTCGATCCATACCACTTGACGATGTTGCTGTTTGCATCGCGAAGTGGCACTTTCCGATGAAACATCCAGCGGTATTCTCCATTTGCTCTGCGGACGCGAGTTTCGTGCTCGAAGATTTCTCCACTCGCGAGGCAGGCTCGCCACTTGGCCACAATCCCCTCAACGTCTTCGGGGTGAACGTAAGCGGTCCAACTCCAGCCGGCCACTTTATCCAAAGTGACGCCCAGGTATTCCAGCCAAGGTTTGTTGAAGTAATCGAGGTAACCGTCGGGCCTGGAGGTGTGAATCAGCGCAGGAATCGAGTCAACCAGGAGTTGGGCATGCAAACGCTCGGTTCCCTGACCTGAGGAGGCCATGACGGGCATGATACACCCAGAGAATCTGCAATCGGCGGCTGACCCCGTTGATGTAACTGAGTTTGGTTGAACGTGAATTGCCACCGCCGCTTCCTTCATTGGATTGTCCTCCTTTTCCATGGTGTGGGCGCATTGTGGCGCTGCCGGAATCCGGTCGTCTTGAACAAACTCGGCGTGTTTGGAATGTTTCCGAGGGATTGTGACCTGCGTCACGATTGAATTGTGACTTGAGCCACGACTGGACGCGTCTCAGCGGCCGCGGTTGAAGAGGGCTCCGGAAAGCCGCCTCCGCCTTGTCAGCGCCCTTATCGCGCTAAGTTACTTTCTAGCATGGGGTTACGCTGTGCGGAGAGGGTTCCCTTCCGTCCAGCGGACCTGGCTCGGGGACACTCCAGCCCACCTCCGGAAGTGCCGCGCGAGATGGCTTTGGTCAGAAAAACCGGTCGCCAGGGCTATTTCCGACAACGGAGCATGCGTCTCCCGGAGCATGTGTTCCACATGTTCCAATCGCCGCCGTAGCAGATACGTATGCGGCGGTGCCCCCACTGACTGGTGGAACGCCCGAGCAAAATGGTCGGTAGAAAGACCCGTCAGAGCGGCCAGTCCATCGAGGCGGATCTTTTCATCAAGATGCCTTTCAATATAGTCGCAGACGCGGCGTGTCACGGCTGGCGACAACCCGCCGCGGCTCGGAGCTGGAATTGCCTCCACCGATAAGCTTTCAAGCGTGCTCAGTCGAGGGCGCGAGTGGATCATGGCATATTCCGAGTTGCGCAGTTCCTTAGACGTTCGGAGGGGCGGCGTGATTGAGACGTTCCACGCGCTTTCCGAATCGAGCCGTGCCCATTGCGCCAGAGAGTCCTGTTCAGCATCACCACGTCGAAAGAGCGAGCGGTCGTAGTGAAAAAATGCCGACAGAGATTTGCCGCTTAACAGTTCCCTCTCATCGAGGCCCAGTGTCTCCCGGGCTACGTGGTCCGCGCCAATAATGCATTGGTCGTTGTCGATGGCCAGGAGAAGGCCAGCACCGCTGGTCCGCGGGGGAGTGGTAGCAATCGTCCAAGCACGACGAAAGGAGTGCCGGAAAAGCCGCTCTTCAATGGCACGCACAGAGGCGGTTACGGCAGCCAGCACCAGTCCATGGGTGCGGTGGGACTGCCCCATATCGATTTTGGAAGCATCCAAGACCGCGATGAGTTTGTTGCCAGCGTCGAAGATAGGGGCCCCGGCACAACTCAGGTTGGCGTGACGTGTGCGAAAATGCTGTCCGCAGTGGACAAAAACCGGACGTTGTTCAACGATCGCAGTTCCGATTCCATTGGTCCCCTCTACTTGCTCGGACCAAACTCCGCCCAGCCAGATGCCCCAATGTTTGAACTGATCCGCCTTCGCTTCGTCGCCACGATGCTGAATGGCGACTCCTTCGCGATTGCACAGCAAAACGACGTAATCTTCTTGCCGGACAATGGCGTAAAGGCGGTCGATCTCCTCCCGCGCGTGGAGAAGGACGTCATTCACTGGCTCCTTGAAGAGGGCGAGCTCGGTCTGGGTGATGATGTGTGGTGTCGCGCTGCTTCTGGGATCGACATGATAGTCGCCGTTACAACGACGCCACGAAAGGACGATTTCACTGTCGCTCTGAACGGGGCCTTCGGCGGCGACCGCCGACTCGACGATATCCGCATGGCGCGATCGCGCCACCAGGGGATCGATCCTATGAAGGTCTGCTGCGGGCACTGAGGTCTTCCATCGAAAAGCAGGCGGCACTCAAGGGGTTCTTTCGCCCTACGGCCCCACTGATTTGGCGGCTGCCAAGTGCCACGCTGGCGTAGCGGATTAGGGTAGCACGTTCCCCGCCACTCGAATGAAATGAAGGGCAAAGCCACGCTCGCCATGGGATTTAGTCACTGATTTCAGGAAGACAATGGCCAAGTCCCTGCAACTGCTTCAGGTGGCGGGTCCTTTTTTCCAATCTCCAATCATTGTTCTGTTCAAGGTTCTGTTCAAGCGCTCGCCAATTGTCGAGATTTCGGCGTTGAATCAGCCTCGACGGGTTTGTCTTTTCAACTAGTTACGAGTGGCGCCTAAATTGCCAGTTAAGCGATTGATTGCGGCGAGGGAGCAGATGCTCAGGATCACGAGAAAGGCAAACGGAGAAGTGGTCTTTAGGGTGAGCGGTCAACTAAACGCGGAAAACGTGGCGGAGATGGAGACACTCATTGCAGCGGAAACAAACGGCAGACGAATTGTCTTGGACTGTACAGATCTGAGATCGGTGGACGGCGAGGCTGTTAAGTTTCTGGAGAAGTGGGAAGCCGACTCGATTAAGCTGAAGAACTGCGGCCTTTACATCCGAGAGTGGATCAGGAGAGAGCGGCAGGAAAGAAGATCTAGCGAGAGTTCGGAGACATAGGTAATGGAAGCGTCCCCTTTAATTTGAGGGTTTGCAGTAGAAGGAGCGGTTATGGCTATAGCGACACAATTGGCCCATAAGAGAGAACACGATGCATCATGGGGGAAACCCGCGGATCACAGACCCAGCGGCGTTTTGGACACTGAAAAACGGAGTTCAACAGCTTGCCAGTTTGAGCGAGCACTGCGGGAAAAAGTTGTGGGCCAAGATCAGGCCGTACAGGCCGTGGTCGACCTGTACCAAATGGTTTGCGCCGGGTTGCAGTCACCTTCGCGGCCGATCGGAAACCTGCTGTTCTTAGGTCCGACAGGCTCTGGGAAGACGCGCATCGTCGAAGCGGCTGCCGAGATTCTGTTTGGAGACAGTCGTGCGGTTATCAAGGTGGACTGCGCGGAATTTCAACACTCTCATGAAATTGCGAAATTGATTGGTTCGCCGCCAGGATATCTGGGGCACCGCGAAACACACCCACTCATAACGCAAGAAGCGTTGGCAGCCAGCCACCGCGATGATCTGAAACTGAGCTTTCTGCTTTTTGACGAAATCGAGAAAGCGAGCGACGCGCTGTGGCAACTGCTCTTAGGGATGTTGGACAAAGCGACCTTAACACTGGGAGACAACCGGCGAGTGGACTTGTCGCAAACAATGATTTTTCTAACCTCGAACCTCGGCAGCGGACAGATTGCGGATTTGATGCAAGGAGGAATGGGATTCGTGCAACCGAACGACAAGCCGATAACTGGATTGCACGAAAAGGTGGAGAAGACGGCGGTAGAGGCGGCCCGGCGCAAGTTCTCGCCAGAGTTTATGAATCGGTTAGACAAAGTCGTAGTGTTCCATCCGCTGAAGCGCGAGGAGCTCGACGATGTGCTGGAGATCGAGTTGAGCAATGTGCAGAAGCGCGTGCTGGACACATCGACGCGACCATTCCTATTTCGCATTACCGAGGAGGGCCGGGAGTTCCTGCTGCAAGAAGGAACCGACCAGCGGTACGGAGCGCGCCACCTGAAGCGAGCCATTGAGCGGCATGTGGTTTACCCAATTGCTAGACTGCTGGCCACGGCGCAAGTCCATCAAGGCGATGTGCTCGTCATCGATCGGCACCCAGCCGATAAAGCCTTGGCTTTCATACGAGACCCGGAAAGACAGGCTCCAGATCCAAGCATCGTTCTAGCGGGCACGCACGCGGTTCAACTTACGCGGGAAGCGTTGGCGCGAACATAGGAGTGAAAATGAGCTCAGCTTCTAATTCCGTGATGCAAATTAACGAAAGAGCAGGAAACATGCCAATGAACGCCGTTGCGTATCATACTGACGAGCTACGCGCTCACAGGGAGAAGCGCGAGGAACTTCCGTTCGTGGAGACAATCGTGGGTCGACGTGGAAGTCTCCGCGGGATTCTCGCTCAAGTCGAAGCAGTTGCGCCCACCGGTACGACTGTTCTGATTGCCGGTGAAACCGGTACTGGCAAAGAAGTCATCGCTCGTGCGATTCACGAGTTCAGCCCCCGCCGGAACCGAAGTCTGGTGAAGGTGAATTGCGCGGCAATTCCCGCCGGCCTTCTCGAAAGCGAGCTCTTCGGGCACGAACGCGGAGCTTTTACGGGCGCCATTAACTCTCATGTCGGCCGTTTCGCGTTGGCGGATCGCGGAACTCTGTTCCTCGATGAAATTGGAGACATGCCATTAGAGCTTCAGCCCAAGCTGCTCCGCGTCTTGCAGGAGCG
>DATMZI010000187.1:0-3415 GCA_035607085.1 Candidatus Eiseniibacteriota bacterium
CAGTGCGTCGGACATCACTTCGCGCATGCCGCGCTCATCAATATCGCGCATTGTGAAAACATGAATCCCGGATTTCTTCACGATCTTGCGTTCCTGCGCGTCCAGGTCGCGTGCTCCAACAATTACGATGTTGCCCGGCTCGGCCTTCGGCTTGAAACCACCGAGCATCACCAATTCGTCGGCGCCGTAGCCCATGATGGCGGCCAGCGGCATGCCGTGCACATTGCCCGAAGGCGAGCTTTCCGGCGTGTTCATGTCACCGTGCGCATCCAGCCAGATGTAGCCGATCTGTTTTTTATCCCTGCGAAAATGTGAAGAAACGCCGGCGGCGACTCCCGCTGCGATGGAATGATCACCGCCGAGAACCAGCGGCAGGAAGCCCTCTTCGAGTGATTTCTGCACGTGTTTGGAGATGTCACCGCAGGTCTCGGCGATTTCTTGTAGATACTTGGCGCGCTTTTCCCCGACGTGCATTTCCTCGGGCTGTCTCACTTCCAGGTTGCCAATGTCTTCGACGGTATGGCCAAGCTGCTTGATGCGCGCCTGCAATCCGGCGACGCGCAGGGCCGACGGCCCCATGTCCACGCCGCGGCGGCTCTGGCCCAGGTCCATGGGCACACCAATGATGCGAACTTTTTGTGGCATTGCGCTTTCCAGATGCGGTAACCAGCCGGGTTGCACGGAGAGTGAGCGTCTACCCTAACGCCCAGCCGTTCAGCGGCCAGCCACTCCTAACTGCCGAGGAAGATTAAGGATACACCCGGTAAATCATACGAGGAAAGGGAATCACCTCACGGATGTGCTCGGCACCACAAATCCAGGCCACCGTGCGTTCCAGTCCCAGACCGAACCCCGCGTGGGGGACGCTGCCGTAGCGCCGCAGGTCCAGATACCACTGGAAGGCTTGTTCCGGTAAGTTGTGCTCTTTCAATCGCTTAACCAGCAAATCGTAGTTGTGGATGCGCTGGCTGCCGCCGATGATTTCGCCGTAGCCTTCAGGAGCAATCATGTCAAAGGCCAGCGCTTTACTAGGGTCCTCGAGGTCGGGCTGCATGTAGAAGGCTTTGATGGCGGCGGGGTAGCGATGAATCATTACCGGGCGATCAAATTCCTGGGAAATGATGGTCTCCTCATCGCCGCCGAAGTCGTCGCCCGACCTGGCCGGATTGCCGCGCTTGTTGAGAAGGTCGACCGCGTCCTCGTAACTGATGCGTGGGAAGGGCGGCTTCACATTCTCCAGCGTTTTGGTGTCGCGCTTGAGCGTCTCCAGTTCGCGGGATTTATTTTGCACCACGGACTGCACCACGGCGGACACCAAACCTTCCCCTAGCGCCATCATGTCGTCAAGCGTCGCGTAGGCCGCTTCGGGCTCGAGCATCCAGAACTCGGTTAAGTGGCGGCGGGTCTTAGATTTTTCCGCGCGGAACGTGGGGCCAAAGGTGTACACCTTGCCCAGTGCCATAGCGGTGGCTTCGATATAAAGCTGGCCCGACTGCGTTAAGTAAGCTTTTTCGTCGTCGATGTAGTTCACTTCGAACAGCGTGGACGTGCCTTCGCAGGCCGACGGCGTAAACATCGGCGCATCTGTCAGCGTGTAGCCCTGCGCGTCCATGTAGTTCCGCGCCGCGCGCACCGTTTCCGCCCGGATGCGCAGAATCGCTGCCTGACGCGGCGTGCGAATCCACAGGTGCCGATGGTCGAGCAGAAAATCAACGCCATGCTCTTTCAGCTGAATCGGAAAAGGTGTTTCCTCGGAAACCTTCTGCAGCACTTGCACCGCGCTCACGCCGATTTCATAGCCGCCCGGCGCCCGCTGTTCGGCGCGGATCATGCCGATGACCACGACGCTGGACTCCTGCGTAAGACCTTTAAGCGCGTCGAAGGCGGCGGGGTTTTCCTTTAGCGAAACCACGCCCTGGATAATTCCCGTGCCGTCGCGGAAGATAGGGAAGAGCAGCTTGCCCGACTCCCGCAAATTGTAGAGCCAGCCCTGCAGCGTAACTTCCTGGCCGTTGTATTTCCCTGCCTGTTCGATGGTAATCGTCGTCATGGTCCGCTTCGTCGCCTGATTGCGAAACCAGCAGTTTATCAGATTTATCCTGCGTTCCTTTCCCTACCCCTCGAGGCAATTGGAACGTTCCTGCTCTTTCGGTCAGGTTGTTGTTTCGCGGTGCGGCGCGAAAGGGAGCACTCTGGGCCGCATCCTTCCGTTAGCATCAAATGAGCGCACGAACGACGGAGGAAATGATGAAACTCAGTTTGGTTCTGGTTGTCTGCCTGAGCCTGGCCTCGATTGGTGCAAACGCGCAGGCCAGCAGGACAAACGCAACCGCAGCGGCCAAAATAGATCCTGCGAAAGAAGCCGATATTCGCCGGTTGCTCGATCTGATCGGCGCCAAAGCATTGGTCGTACAGGCCATGGATTCGATGAGCAAATCGATCAAACCGCTGCTGACAAGTTCGTTGCCTCCGGGCGAATATCGCGAAAAGCTGGTGGACCTGTTCTTCGCCAGGTTTTCTGCCAAAGCCGATGGTCAGCACATGCTGGATCTGGCGGTTCCGGTCTACGATAGGAATTTCTCCCATCAGGAGATCCGCAGCTTGATCGAGTTTTATCAGACTCCGCTCGGCCAAAAAGCGATCGCCACTCTTCCCAAGGTGAGCGCGGAGATGCAGGAACTGGGCCGCAAGTGGGGCGAAGATCTCGGAAAGCAGTGCATGGTGGAAGTGCTTTCCGAGCATCCTGAGCTGGCCGACGCTCTGAACTCCGCGCAAAGCAGCCCGCAATCTGCCCACAACTAGCACGCCAAGGCCGATCGTCGGCGCCTTAATTGGTTTCTTGAAATAGTGCTTGACCCTCGGCGCGCACGGACGGCGTTCTGTCTCCCCACGCGGTACAATGCAGGCCGTTTGGGGAGGTGACATGGACGAGTCTCGTAGGAATTTTTTGGCAGCTGCGTCGATGGGATTGATTGGCGCGACGATCGGGGTGGGCGAAGAAAGCGCGCAGTTGCCAACGCAGCAGCCTACGGAGGTGCCCGCCGGAGCGCCTCCGGCATTCGGTACTGGCCCCGCCGTGGGCCCCGAGGTTTCCGCCGGCACGTTCAGGGAAGCGGAAAAGCTGCTACAAGTCGAGTTGAACGCTGCCGATCGCGCTATGGCCGCCACCAGCTGGCGGCAAACCATGGCCGCGCTTTACGAGCGCCGCACCGGCCCGCGCAAAGTCGCCCTGGAAACCACGCTCGCGCCCTATTCGCAGTGGAACCCGGTGCTCCCAGGACGCCCAAGCATGCCGGCCATCGATCGGTTTGTTCGGTCGAACGCGGATCCCGGGCCGCTGCCGTCAGGCGATGACGAAATTGCCTACGCGCCCGTCACCAAACTCTCGCGCTGGATCGAGCAGCGCAAGCTAACC
>DATMZI010000192.1:0-30560 GCA_035607085.1 Candidatus Eiseniibacteriota bacterium
GTGCTGCCGCTCTGTCAATTGCAACTCTCGGTGTTGATAAATGTAAATTTTTGATTCTTGCCGAAACCTTTTCAACGACCATGGGTTCCAATCCTACGAGGTCTTCCCGGCTCGGGTTTCAGGATTTGCTGCGCACCCTGAGATCAGAAGACGCTGACTAGTCCGGCACACGCACGGTTTGCCCGGAAGCTGCGCCAGCAATTGAGCCATCTAAACCAAGGGAAGTCCTTCCGTTCGTTGCTTGTCTGCAAAACCCTGCTCTCTGGCGCCGGGCAGAGCCTGCTTCCATGCTCTGAAATCAAGCGGTTGAACTTTGCGCCCAGCCATTTGGGCCTCGATTGAGGTGATTTCGATGAATGTACCTCCGCAATTCCGTCGTTATCTGGCGGTTTTTTGTCTCTCCGTAGCTCCTTCGGCGGTCCCGGCGCAGCGCCAGCATGCGAATTCTGTATCGGCTACCTCAGGCGGCTACAACGTCGCCGACGAGTCCTCCCTCCAGGGCACGATTTTGAGCTACACCGAAAATTCCAAGACGCCGCCGCTCGGCACGCACGTCCTTTTGCAGACGTCGTCAGGCAGTGTGGACGTACATCTGGGCGATGCAAGGGTGCTGCATCAGGCCAAGTTGCATCTCACGCCGGGCATGAGCGTCCGCTTTGTCGGCCAATCGCAGGCCATCGGCAAGAACACCGTTTTCCTGGCGCGTCTGGTGCAAGCCGGCTCGCAGATTGTCGCCGTTCGCTCCCATCACGGATTGCCGCTGACTCCTGGCGCGGCGCGTGGTAAGGGTACCGCCAAAAATGCTTCAGCAAGCCAGCAGGGAGGTGCGCGATGAACGCGGCCACCTCGATTCGCTCGCAGAATTTCTGCAAGTTCCTGAAACAGTTTGCGCTGTTTGCGGCTCTATTCTTGGCATTGTTTACCGCGGCGTGCGGAGGTGGCGGTTCAAACCCGGCTCCGCCTCCGGCGACCGGCAACTTCTCCAATGCCAGCTTGAAAGGCCAATACGCTTTTGCAATGAGCGGCAGCGACTTCAATGGGGAGTTCTTGGCGCGAGTTGGGTCCTTTATCGCTGATGGTAACGGGGGAATTAGCGGTGGAATCGAAGACGTCAACACGGCGGGCGGGGGCCAGGAAACGCTAAACTACACGAGCAGTACGTACGAGATTCAACCCGACGGCCGCGGCTTCATCAATCTCACAAACGACACGGGAACACTTAAGTTTAGCGTGACCCTTCTCTCTCCGAGAGAAGGCCTTATGGTGCAAACGGATCCGAGTTTAACCGCCACCACCAGCGGCACCTTCCTCCTGCAAACTGTCAGCTCGTTCAGCGCCTCCGCTCTCAACGGCAATTACGTCTTCGACTTCCGCGGACTCGATTTTTCGAGCAGTCAGTCCGGTGTGCCAGACTCCATCGTCGGCCAGTTGGTCGCCAACGGGAACAATGGCATCAGCAGCGGCGTCCTCGATCGCAATAACGATGCCAGCCTGGTTACTGCGGCTCCGTTCACCGGAGCCTCCTATCAGCTGGACGCCGTCAATGGCCCCACCTTTGGCCGCGGCACCGTCACATTTGTCGCGGACGGCACGACGTACAACTACGCCTTTTACATCGTCAATAGCAACCGCGTTAGAATGATTCAAATCAACGCGACTGCACTCACGCTGGGCGACGCGGTTTCGCAATCAAGCGTACCCACCACCAACGCCACATTTAACGGCAATTTCGCATTTCTGTTGACGGGCAGCAGCACGTCGGGTGCCCTGACGGAAATCGGACGGTTCACAGCCGATGGCCATGGGGGGCTGAATAGCGTCTTCGCTGATGTAAACGACTTTGGCGCCGTTGCAAAACTGCCCAGCGGCTCGCTGTCTTTGATCTCCTACGCGATTGACGGGAATTTTGCCGGGACTGGCCGGGGAACCCTTACGTTTACCGACTCCAGTCTGGGTACTTTCCAGTTCGTTTTCTACCTCAGTTCAGCCAGTGGCGGCGTGATTCAAGATGTCAGCACCAATATCGTGGCGGACGGCTCCTTCCAGTTGCAAACTGGCACTCCGTTCACCCAAGCTGGTCTCGCCGGCGATTACGGCTTTAACTTCTCCGGAGTCAGCAGCAACACTGACACAATTGTCACCGCTGAAGAGGATTTCGTGGGGCACATGGCCCTTTCCAGTGCCACGACCAACAATGTTTCCGGAGCCGTTGATTTTTCGGAATTCAGCTCCAATCAGGGAATTTTCCTGAACGTCGCGCTCTCCGGAACCGGCTTGACCATAGGTGGCGATGGCAGTACCAGCAGCGGGACGCGCAACGCGCTGGCCCTCAAACCGCTGACCAGCCCCTCGGCCACCATCAATTTTGTGCCGTATATTGTGGACTCACAACACATGTTCGTCGCCGGCACGGACGGCTCCCGGGTCATTTCCGGCCTCGTCACGCTGCAAAATCCTTAAGCGCGATGGCGGAGATAGGTGCGGGGGCCTGCCGGCGGTGCGCCTATTTGCGGTACCGCTAGTTGGTTGCCCTTTTACGCCGCAAAACTGACTCGGCTTCTCACCTCAGGACGGAAAACGAGTGCTGGTCCGGGCGTAGCTGTAATGTCGCTGCTTGGACCGGATGCGATCAGAGGAAGTAAGCCGAGCAAGAATTGAATATAGAGCGGACTTGTAAAGTATCCTCAGACGATCCAGGAAATAAATACACCTGGCGTGAAACGTTCCGTAAAACTTTTTGAGGTAGAGGTATTTGCCGCTGTAAAAGAGCGTAACCGAACTCGCCGACCGCGATTGGCCTCCGACATGGACGATGGACACGTCCGGAACAACAAAGCACCTTACTCCGGTATTTTTCAGCGTGTGAGCGAGCGACGTGTCTTCGTAAAAGAAGAAAAAGTGTTCGTCAAAGAGGGTCGGGCAAGGAATCACGGCTCGCCGTATGATGAAAAACGCTCCCATGACACCATCCACCCGCAGCGGGCCCTTGGCTCTGGCGACTTGCAACTTCGCTCGCCTGGCCGCGAGCTTGGCGAACCAGTTTACATAATGGGAGAAGAGATTCGGCTTGAAAACCATGCCCTGGTCTCGCCCATCTTGGTAGGTTATCCGCGGCGCGCAGACCCCGGCGTCAGCGTGTTCTTCGAGGAAGCTCCATAATCTCACCAGCGCTTCGCGATTGAGGATCACATCCGTGTTCGTTACGCACACGTACTTGCTCGCGGTGACCGCCACGGCCCGATTGATCGCGCGCCCATAGCCGAGATTTTCACCCGCTTGAATATAGTGGACGCTTGGACGGGATTTCAGGAATTCCGGGGAGCCGTCGCCAGAGTCGTTATCCACGACGGTGAAGGAAAACGCAAACGGCACATTGAGCGTTTCAAAAAAACCGGTCAACTGCCTCACGTAGCTCAGAGTGTTGCAGTTGACCGTTATGAATGCGATGTCGACCATTTCCTATGTTTGTGCCCTGCTCAATAACTTTTCCACGCGCTCAACATCTTCCGGGAGATCGACGCTCACAGCGTCATGCTCGACCGGTGCCACTCGGATCTTCCAGCCGTTTTCGAGCCAGCGCAATTGTTCGAGTTGCTCGAGCCGCTCGAGTTCGCCTTGCGGTAGAGTTGGATATTCAAGCAAGGCCTCGCGCTGGAAGACGTATAGCCCCAAATGCTTCAAGTGGCGGGCATGAGTTTTGTGGGCGGAATCGCGCACCCACGGAATCGGCGCTCGCGAAAAGTAGAGCGCATTGTCTTCGAAGTCCAGAACCGTCTTGACGACATTGGGATCCATGATGTCGGCTGGAGTTCGGATCGGTACCGCTACGGTAGCGACCGCGGCGGCGGGTTGTTCGAGTAAAGCCGTCACCGCCGCATCCACCGCCGCCGGATCGAGCAGCGGCTCGTCGCCCTGCACGTTCACAAACACTTGTCCGTCGACGTGCGCGGCAACCTCGGCAATCCGCTCGGTTCCGGTGCGGTGGTCGGTACGGGTTATCTTTGCCTCGCCGCCAAACTCTCTTACCTTGCTTGCGATTCGTTCGTCGTCGGTGGCCACGATGACACGGCCCGCGGTCTTGGCAAGTTTGGCCCGTTCATAGACCCTTTGGACCATGGGTTTTCCCGCCAGAGAAACCAGAGGCTTACCGGGGAGTCTGGTTGAACCGTACCGTGCCGGAATTACAATAACTACCTGAGATGAGTCCATTTTCAGAGCTCCTCGGCTGGTCCTTTGTGCAGCGAGAATGCTACCACGTGCCCCGAAAGCCCCTCAGCGGTGAGAACATACCCTTGATTCCCGAGTTGGGCGAAGTTACACCGATTTAACTTGCACTCTAATTTGGGCCTCAGTAAAATCCAACCAGTCCATATCCGCGCGGCCGTTCCAGCAAGCCGGGACGACGGGGGAGCCGTGAAGCGCGAAGGTCCAGGTTTTCGCGTCCGAACCATTCAGGTTGCAATCCCTGCCTTGTGCCTCGCTGGGTTCCTGTCATTTGCCGTACCTTCTTACGCCCAGTCTTCGGGCGACTCCGAAGAGAATAAAGCCGAAGTAAAGCCTCCCCTCACGCCTTCGCCGGCCAATCCCGATAAGGCGGAGCGTACTCCGCTGAAGATTTCCGCGAAAGATGATGTGCGTCACGACACGCCTGGACTGGCGATCAAGCCGGGGAAGGTTCTTCATACCGACGTGGACGTGGCACTGGTAAACGTGACGGTCACCGATCCGTACAATCGTCTGGTGACGGGTCTGGAGCCGGACAACTTTCGCGTGTTTGAGGACAACAATGAGCAGGAAGTGGTGTCCTTTTCGTCGGAGGATGTGCCCATTTCCATCGGGGTGATTTTCGATCTCAGCGGCAGTATGTCCAACAAGATTGCGAAAGCGCGGGAAGCTGCGATCCAATTCTTCAAAACCGCGAATCCGGCCGATGAATTTTTCATGGTGAGTTTCAACGAGCGTGCCGAGCTTACCAGCGCGTTCACCAACAGCGTTGAAGATTTGCAGAGCCGTATGCTGACCACCAGCCCGAAAGGACGGACTGCGCTGCTCGATGCCATCTATCTGGGATTGAGCCAGATGAGGGGTGCACGCAACGCCAAACGTGCCTTGCTCATCCTATCTGACGGAGGGGATAATCATAGTAGGTACAACGAAAGCGATATCAAGCGGCTCGTCAAGGAAGCGGACACTCAGCTCTACGCCATTGGAATTTTCGACCCGCTTGGCAATCGCAATCGGACCCCGGAAGAACTCAACGGGCCGTCGCTGCTGACCGATATTACGGATATGACCGGCGGGCGCGTTTTCGCCGTCGAGCGGCTCGAGGACCTCCCGGACATCGCCACCAAGATTGGCATGGAGCTGCGTAACCAATATGTTCTGGGATACCATCCGAGCAATAAGGTGCATGACGCGCGCTGGCGCAAGATCAAGGTCAAGCTGCGCGCGCCAAAGGGCCTGCCCCCTCTCAACGTTTTCGCCAAAACCGGCTACTACGCTCCCAGCCACTAGTCGGCTGCGGTCTGGCGCGCGTATTTTCATTCCCTTACTTTTGCTCGCGTTTTTACTCGCGGTTTCCTCCGCTGGTCAAGCGCAGGATAACCCCTTGAATTTGCCGCAAGCCCAACCTGCGCCTCCCGGCCAGTCCAATCCGCAAGGCGGCAGCATCAAGGTGGACGTCAACTTGGTGGTGCTGCATACGACGGTGCTGGACGACCGCGGCAAGTTTGTGGACGGTTTGAAAGAGGAAAACTTCCGGGTATTTGAGGACAAAGCGGAACAGAAACTTTCGGTTTTCAGGCGCGAAGATGTGCCGGTGAGCATGGGGTTGGTGATCGATAACAGCGGATCCATGCGGGACAAAAGACCGCGCGTCAACGAGGCGGCGGTGACGCTGGTGCAGGGCTCGAATCCGCAGGACGAAGCTTTCGTGGTGAATTTCAACGACGACTACTATCTGGATCTGGACAAGGACTTCACCAGCAGCATCCCCGAGCTGAAAGAAGCCTTGGAAAGAATTGATGCGCGGGGGAGCACGGCGCTTTATGACGCCGTCATCGGTTCGATGGACCATCTAAAGAAGGGCCGCAAGGACAAAAAGGTTTTGCTGGTGGTTACCGACGGCGAAGACAACGTCAGCCGCAACACCTTGGAGAAGACGCTGCGGGAAATCCAGAAGGCCAACGTAGTCATTTACACCATCGGAATCTTCAGCGATGAAGACAAGAAGAACCGCAAGAAGGCGACCCGGGCGCTGAAAGATATTGCGGCCGCTTCCGGCGGTATAGCCTACTTTCCGGAGAATGTCAGCGACGTTCACAGTATCTGTGAACAGGTGGCGCGCGACATCCGCAACCAGTACACGCTGGGCTACTACCCGACGAACACAAAGAAGGATGGAACTTTCCGCACGGTCCAGGTGGATGTAATCCCGCCGCGCGGGAAGGGCAAGCTGGCCGCGAGAACCCGCAACGGGTATTTTGCGCCGGGAACGGCGGCCGCCGCGAACGGTGCGCCATCGGCCTCGCTTGCGACCGCTCGCTGACTTGCCGCGGTGGCGCGCAAGCCGACCAGTTTTGGCATAAGCTGATGCGTTTACGGCGCCCGGTCAGCTCTTCTTCAATTCAATGCCGCCGTTGGTTGTAGCCACTCTCAATTCGCGGCCACCCGCCCCGACTTTTCCGCTGAGTTCTTTCGAACTGAAGCTGCCTTGCACGGTAATGGGGAAGTCGGTGTGAATTCCGCCGTTGGTAGTCGCTGCATTCACCTCAAATTCCGCGGAAGCCGGCAAGCTCACATTGACGCTGCCGTTGGTGGTGACCAGTTCCAATTGACCTTTCCACTGAGCGTTGCCCATTGCGACGTGAACGCCGCCATTGGTGGTTTTTGCCGAGGCCCACTCGCTGGTGGAAACCTCCACGTTGCCGTTGGTAGTGGCGGCCTCGACCACGCTGTTCAGATCACGGCAGCGCACGCCGCCGTTGGTGGTCATCGCGTTGAAGCGAACGCCCCGGGGCACCTGCACATCGAAATTGATCTTGGCGCGATGTCCATGCCAGCCGCTGGATTCCGAGGAGACTCCGCCACGGTGGCAACGGCCCGGCGCTTTGTCCTTCGCGTAGACCGCACAGATAGTGACGCCGTCGGAGTATTCGACCACTTCGATGAACAGTTCTTTATCGTCGTTTCCGTCGCGGTGCATGCCGTCCACGCGAGCGCCGGTTGAGGCTGCGCTCGCTTCGATCTCGCCATTGCGATTGATCACTTCCAGCGTTTGTCCCGCTTTCAGATTCCCCTGCCAGTGAAAGCTGTCTTCAGTGAAGACCGTGCGCTTTTCTCCTTGGGCAGAGGTTGGCGTGCCCGGCATCGCCAACACGAGCGCCAACAACAGCCCCACGTACGGGAAACGATGCGCTGCCAGTTTCAAGAAAGTTGGTGCATGGTTCATCGGCGTTCTCCCGCGCTTTAGACGATTGGCCTGAGCCTTTCGTCAGCTGGTACGCGAGAGATTATACGCCTTGCGGGGATGGTACTTACTTGGACTTTTTCATCTGACCGATGAATCCGGGGCCTGAGAGTGAACCATCATCGTGACGAACCAGGTCGACAGAATCGCCCTTGCACCTGAGGACCACTTTGCTGCTGTCAGCGGTCCAGGTGCAGGCTTCCATTTCACCCATGATCGTGAAATTCGCCTTGCCGCCGGAGTGGAGTTCGAGAACGACATTGCCGGCGGTCGTGCTATAGGTCCCTTCGATTCCGGTACTACCGCAGGCAACCTCGAAAAGGCTAACGGCGACCAGCAGTGTGATCTGCGTCAAACGAAAATGCCAGCCTGCCTTCATAACGGTTCCTTCCTCTGACTGCTTTGTCGGACGTTAATCTTAAACTCCATCGAACGTCACGTCCCATGTTGTCGGAAATCTGAGGTGCGAGCCTATTCGCGCAGCCGTAAGCGCGGCGCGGCGACCTTTGCCTGGGTCGCCGCGCCGTTGCCGAGACTATTTGGGTGGAGTGGTGGTGGTGGTCGTTGTCGTAGCCGGTTTCTTGGCCGGAGCAGGAGGGGTTGCCGGCTTTTTGGCGGGAACAGTTGCCGCTGCCGGCTGCGTCGCCGGTTTCGCCGTGGCGGCCGCTACCGCAGGCTTTGCATTAGAGGCCGTGGCATTTACAACGGCGGCTCTGGGAGCGGCGCCGGGAGCGGCCGCATTTACAGCAGCCGGCTTTGCTGCTGGGTTACCCGTGGCCGGGAGGCCGCCTCTCGCTGCTGCCGCATTCGCCGCCGCTTTGCCATTCGCCGCTGCGGCTGGCGTGGTCCCGGGAGCTGTCGCTACCGGCGCTCCGGTCACGACTTGTCCCGCTGCGGCCGGCGCGCTGGACGTCCCACCGGCGACCGGCATTGCGTTAGCGGTCGCGGCGGGGATACAGTTGGCAGCGCCGGCCACATTTGTTGCGGGAGCCGCGGCGTTCTTCTTGCCAAAAATGGACTTGAGGCCGGCAAACTGAGACACAGCATTGCTCGCAGTCGTCGTCGCGGTATTGGTGGCATTGGCGGTCTGCTGACCTCCCACGGAGTTGGCCGCTCCAGCGATGGTGTTCATGGTTCCAGCGGCATTTCCGGAAGGTCCGCAAGCCGGGAGACCCTGGGTCCCGCCAGCCAACATCGGCGAAGCGCCCGCTACCCCTGCGACGCCGGCTGTGCCCGCCCCAGGCGCCGCACCCGCGACTGCGCCGGAGCCGGTCACTCCGTTGGCAAGTCCCTGGAACCGTAGAGGGACCTCTCCGCCGAGTGCATGCTGCCCGCCGACCAAGGTGTTTACCTCGCGGATGGTCATGGACAGATCAAACGCGCTGCCGATGGGATCCTGCGCGCCGGGCCTCCACAGGAGCTCCCAACGTGCATCGCCGGCGCCACCGGGTTGCAGGGTGAACTTCGGATCGGCGGAGTTGCCGTTTACCAGGCCGATGCCTGCCAGGCCCCGATTGCCATAGGGCGCGTAACGGTTGCCTTGATCGTCCAGTGCAACAGCCGATCCGTCAAGATAGCCCAGGATCAAAGGTTGATTGGTCTTGTTTACGAAGCGCAACGTGGCGTCCATCAACTTATAGCCGCTGGCTGTGCTCATGCGGAAGTCCACGACCGCCACGGCAAAGTCCGGGGCGTCATAACACAGCGGCTGGTTACCGCAAGCGGACTGAAAAGCCGAGCTTGCTTGAGCTGCTTGAGGTTGCGCGGGTGCCGCCCATACCGAGGGAGAAACCGCGGGCTGTTGAGGGGTCTGTCCACGCTGTTGGCCTGGGGCCTGACCGTTACAATTCACCGCAAACAATCCTGCGAATAAGAGAGTACTTACCACTCGCTGCTGGGTTTTCATCGCAATGCTCCTTCCATAGAACTTTTTGGGCCCACCGCGTCCCCGGGGGGCCCGACTGCCCACTGCAAGACGGATTTTTGCGTCCCAGACCGTCGATCTTCGACGAAATTGCCATCTGCCCGTTGCTGGGAAACGCTTCGGGTGATAGAGTTCCGCGCTTGAGCAACTGTCCCTAGGTCCCGCATTCAGTCTGGAGTGGTTAGCTTCCTACTTCGCATTGCGCAAACGGCGTGGGAAAACCGTCATGGCGGCCGAAAATTTCTGGGCAAAGGATGAGTCGAACGGAGAAAACCCAAGTCTGCCATCCGACCAGAGGCAAGCTCTGGACCACCTTTTCAGCGTTACCTATGAAGAGCTGCGCCGCCTGGCCTCCAGCGTAAAACGCGGCGATCCGAGCGCCACCTTAAGCCCGACTGCCCTGGTGAATGAGGCCTGGCTGAAGCTGGCTGGCTCCCGGCAGGTTGCTTCCACTTCACGGCTCCATTTCAAGCGGATCGCGGCCCGAGCCATGCGGCAGTTACTGGTTGAGGCGGCTCGCCGCCGCAACGCTGACAAGCGAGGCAGTGGCCGGGACGTGACCATAACGTTCGACGAATCCCTACAAAAAGAACCGACCGGGAGCCGGGAATTGCTGGCACTGAACGGCGCGTTGGACCAACTGGCGCGCATGAATCCGCGGCAAGCGGTGATGGTGGAGAGCCGGTTCTTCGGCGGGCTGGATATTCCCGAGACCGCTTCGCTGCTCAACATTTCCGAGGCCACGGTGCAACGCGACTGGCGAGCTGCGAAGGCTTGGCTGGCACGCGAACTGCGCCACGCTTAGCAGGCTGGTTTTCCGCGACGCGGTCGCGAATCGTAGTTCATGGTGCCGAAATGGATAGTTCAAGCTGGCAAAGAATCCAGGCCCTGTTTCACCAGGCAGCTGATCTGCCGGAGTCCGAACAGCTCGCATTTTTGCGGCAGCAGTGCCGCGGGGACGCGCCTCTACTGGCCGAGGTTGTGAGCCTGCTGCGCGCGGACGCAGAAGGGAATTCGCTCCTGGACCTCAATGTGGCGCACGTCGCGCGCGAAGTATTAAACGATTCTTCGGCCACTCCCGCGCTCGAGCAGTTCGGGCGATATCACATCAAACGAACCCTGGGCGCCGGCGGAATGGGTATCGTGTACCTTGCCGAACGAGAAGACCTGGGCAGCCTGGTGGCCATCAAGATCTTGCGCGATGCCTGGCTTTCGCCCGCGCGCCGCGAACGGTTTGCGCTGGAGCAGCGCACGCTGGCGCAGCTCAATCATCCCTACATTGCGCGTTTGTACGACGCGGACACATCGCCTGATGGGACTCCATTTTTTGCCATGGAGTATGTCGAGGGCGCGCCGCTTACCTCGCACTGCGTGCAACATCGCTGCAGCATTGCAGAGCGGCTTAAGTTTTTCCGCAAGGTTTGCGAAGCAGTAGTGTATGCGCACCAGCACGCGGTGATTCATCGTGATTTGAAACCTTCCAATATTTTTGTGAAAGATGACGACACGGTCCGTCTCCTGGACTTTGGCATCGCTAAACAACTCGAGGTGCTGGGCGAGTCGGTGGAACAGACGATGACCGGCTTGCGCCTGATGACACCGGCCTACGCTTCGCCCGAACAGATGCGAGGCGAACAAGTCGGCATTCAAACCGACGTCTATTCGCTCGGTGTGGTGCTGTATGAGCTTCTGTGCGGTCAGGTTCCCTTCGATTTGTCCTCACGCACCCCGGCACAGGCTGAAAAGGTTGTCACCGAACAGGAGCCCGAACATCCTTCGAGCGTTGCCAATCGAACCATCGAGAAATCCGAAGCGACCCATGAATTCGCGACGACCAGCAAGTCGCTTTGGTCCGACCTGGACGTGCTATGCCTGACGGCAATGCACAGGGACCAGCGGCGCCGATACGCTTCGGCGGAAGCGCTATTGCGCGACGTGGACCATTATTTGAAGGGCGAACCGCTCGAAGCGCGGCCGGACAGTGCGCATTACCGGATCCGCAAGTTCGTCACGCGCAATCGCCGAGCCGTAATGGCTGCGGCTGCGGCGCTATTGCTGGTCGCCGGTCTGGTCACATTTTTTACAGTGCGCCTGGCGATCGCGCGGAACGCAGCGCTGGCCCAGGCCGCGCGTACGCAGCGCATCCAGAGATTCATGACCAATCTGTTTCAGGGGGGCGACGAAGCCGCGGGTCCGGCCGACAGTCTTCGCGTCGTGACACTGCTCGATCGCGGCGTGCAGGAGGCGCAGAGCCTAAATGCCGAGCCAGCTGTGCAAGCGGAACTCTACGAAACACTGGGTGGCATTTATCAGAAGCTCGGCAAGCTCGACCAGGCCAACACACTTCTTCAGTCCGCGCTCGATTCGCACAAATCGCACTTCGGCGCTGACAGTTCCGAGGTCGCGCAAACCCTCGTAGCCATTGGGCAGTTGCGTTCCGATCAAGCCCGTCTGGAAGATGCAGAAAAGCTTACGCAACAGGGTCTGGAAATGGCTCGCCGCCATTTGCCGGCCGACAATCCGGCCGTCGTCAAAGCGATGATTGCCTACGGGCGGGTGCTCGGGCAGCGCGGTTCGTACGATCACGCGATCCAGGTGCTCAGCGAAGCCGTAAAAATCGAATCGAAGCCGGGGCGACCGGCCACGGATCTCGTCAACAGCCTTTCCGCCCTGGCCGAAGCGAATTATTCCGCCGGCCACTATCCTGTCGCGGATTCTCTTTACCGCCGCGTTCTTGAGATGCACCGCAAAATGTACGGAGCACGCCATCCGTCCGTTGCCGAGGATCTCGGCAACATCGCGGCCATCCAGCAGGATTTGGGTTTTTATACTGAGGCGGAAAAATTCGACCGCCAGGCATTGGACATTACGCAAAACTACTACGGCAGCGAACATCCCAAGACAGCGATCAACCTGACCATGCTCGGCCGCGCTTTAGAGTTTGAGAATAAATTCGACGAATCAGACGCGATGCTGAAGCAGGCATTGACCATCCAGGAACGCGTTTACGGTCCGGTGCACCCCTCGGTAGCGGAAACTCTCAACGAATTGGCCGCCAACGAGTCCATGCGCAATGACATGGACGGCGCCATCGTGCAGTTCCGCCGCGTCGCCGAAATCTATCGCTCCATCTACGGCGACCATCACTACCTGGTGGCGATTGCTCTGGCGAATGTAGCCAGCCAGTACATGGACAAGAAGGATTATGCCAGCGCCGAGCCGATTTTCCGCGACGTGCTTCGTCGTCTCGCGGAAGCTCTTCCCCCGGATAACGTGAACACCGGAATCGCACACATTAAGTTGGGCCGAACGCTATTGCGCCAGAATCGCTACGCCGATGCGGAAACAGAAACCCGCGCGGGTTTCGACAGTTTAAGCAAGCAGATGGACCCTACGGTGAGTTGGCTGCGCAGCGCCCGCAAGGACCTGGTCGCCGAATACACCGGCATGAATCAGCCGGAACAGGCTGCGAAATTCAAGGAAGCCGCTGCCAAGTAGCGGCTTCCTTTGCCGGATCATTACGCGGTAGTTTGCGCGCGGTCTTTGGCTTCCCAGTAGCTCGGGCTCAATACGCTCTGCCCTTCGGTGAGCAGCGCTTCCGCTTTGCGTTTGCGCTGTGCTCTGCTGACGTCGAGCGATTCCGAAGCATTGGCCCGCTCGTGCAGGATGCGCTCGGTCGCCGCGACTTGTGGTTCGGCGTGGAACCGGCGTTGGATCGCTGAGTCGCACAAAACGTTGGCGATGGACAGCAGGCACATGCCCTGGTGATGCGCCATCCAGGAACGCACCATCGTGAAGCGCTTGCGATGCAGCGTCATGCGGGGGCCATAATCCAGCGCTTCGTAAAAACCGTAAGCCCCGACGGCGCCCATTTTCTTCAAACGCCGCAGATTACGCAGTGCGTCGTAAGAGCCGGTCATCAGGCTCATGAATGTGGAATACGGCGAAATCACCACGCGCTCGTCATCGGGCCGGTGCAGAGCCAGTGCCGGCACTCCAAACGCAAAGTAGTGATAGTGGCCGTCGCCGCTGATCAAGCTGCACGCCGACTCGGAAACGCCCCAGGGAATTCCGTAGCGCCGCGCATGTTTCTGTTGCGCGCGTACCGCGCTGCTCATGTTGCGATCAAGCAATGTGCCCGCTGACGATTTCATCCACAGCGATGGCATCAGGTATTCGAACATCGTGCCGGTCCATGATTGCAGCACGCGCTCGCCCTTGAAACGTACGTGCGAGCGGTCGAGATGGAACCAGCACTCCTGCGGGATCTCGCCCTTGGCGACGCCGGCAAAAACCGCCGCACGCGCTTCGGAGGCCAGCAGGTCGTAGTGATGTTCACTCGCCGCGTCTTTGGCTGCGTCAAAGCCGATGGTGACGAGCTTTCGCGGCGCGTCATAAACCAGCGAAAAGTCCATGCCGGCCGCGAGTTCATCGGCGTAGGCGGCGATGCCGCTCAATGCGGAGGTTGCTTGAAGTGCGTTCTCCCGCGCGGAGGCCAACGCGTCACGCAGCAGTTCACGCGAAATGTTTTCCGCTGCTCCCTCGCTTTGCAGCCCGCGATTTTCTTCGCGAAGTACGTCCGCGATTTCATCGTAAACACGGGCCGCCTCGGTCAGGCTCAGGTCCGCAATCCATTTGGTTTGTTGCTTCTCTTCCGCGCGCAGGGTGCGAAACTTAGTCGAAGCCCATGGCGCGAAATGTACAGCCAGGTCGTGCAACGCCGAAACGCGCGTATCAAACTCGGCGAGCCACCACTGAAGCTCTTCCGATTTCTGCGCCGTGGGCCTGGCCACTTCCAATAGCGTGGCTGCGGCCTGCTCCAACGCCGGCAGGGAACTGAGCCACTCCAAAGGAGTCGGTCCTCTCTTTGCAATGCACTCTTCGAGGCCGCGTACGGCCTTGCGCACTTCCTTGGTTGGCGCAAGTTGCTGGATTAGCCGCGCATGGTCGCGTATGCCGGCCCAAAGCTCCTTGCGGAAAATTGGGCGCTTCAGTTCTTCGAGGCATGCTTGCTTCAAAGTCCACAAGCAGCACACCAGGTTGCCGTTGTCCACCGTCGACAGAAAGGGATCACCCACTGGTTCCAATGTGCGATTGTCGTACCAGTTGAAAAGATGGCCGTGCGCCTTCGGCAGCCGCCGCACCGTGGCCAGCGTTTTTTCGGTTTCTGCAATGAATTCGCGGAAGGTTAGATGGCCCAGGTCCACGGCGGCAACCCGGGCATTCAGCAGCAGTCCGAGATTCGTTGTAGAAACCCGGTGTGCCGTCAGCTTACCCTCTTCCTTGAAGATGTCGGGAATCAGGTAGTTTTCCTGCTCATTGCTCATTTCGCGGAAGAATCTCCAGGTGCGCAGCGCCGAATTGCGCAGCAGCGCTTCGTCGCGATCGCTGATTTTTAAGCCATCTTCGGGCAGAGGCTGATCGAGCCAGTTACAAAACTCTCGCGAGGCGCCCCACAACAGCAACAGGGGCCAGGCGATGAGAAACGCGTCCGGCCGGTCGATCGCCAGAAACACGCCGCCAAGAAAAGCCAGCCACGGCGTTGCTGCGAGATAGATGTCCACCGGACTGCGCTTTTTGCCCGCCTCCGCCTCCGCGGCAGTCTCCCATTCCAGGAGCTTCCGGCGTGTCAACGCCATGCGCACTACGACGCGCACGATGGCGTCCAGCGTCACCATACTCTGCTGTGGCAGGCATACCAGCCGCATGAACAGGTGCGCATGGCCCGCAGAAAAGTCGGCGAACCATTCCTTCCAGAACCGCGCGGTGAATTTGCTGTTCCCGCTGCGCAAGATCGCTAGGGTGAATTGCAGGTAGGCAGGCGCTGCAAACATGGCCAGGGTGGCCAGGGTCCAATAGATCGCTTTTCCCGGCAGAAACAGCCAGCCGCTTACCAGGATGGCCAAAGTGGCGATCTCCGTCAGGCTGCGCCGCAGATTGTCTAGAATCTTCCAGCGCGAAATCAGATTGATCGGATTCCTCGCCACATTGCCGAAGTAATCCGGCACACGCGGAAATAGCCAGAAAAGGATCTGCCAGTCGCCGCGTACCCAACGATGCTTGCGCTTGCTGTATGCGGCGATGCGCGAGGGGTAGTCGTCGATCACTTCCACGTCGGAAAGCAAGCCGGCGCGCGCGTAAGCGCCTTCGATCATGTCGTGGCTGAGGATAGAATTGCACGGGAATCTTTGTTCCAGCACGCGTTGAAATACTTCGATTTCGTAAATCCCTTTTCCGGTGAAACTGCCCTCGCCGAAAAGGTCCTGGTATACGTCGGAGACCGCGCGCGTGTACACGTCAAATGTTGAGTCGCCGGAGAAAAGGGAAGCCAAGCGCGAACGGTTCGCCGAATGAATGCTGATACCCACACGCGGCTGCAAGATTCCGTAGCCCTCGACCACTACGTTGGACACCGGGTGAATCACCGCGCGTTGCATGGGATGGGCCATGGCGCCCACCAGGCGATACGCGGAATCACGCGGCAATTGCGTATCGGCGTCCAGCGTGATCACATATTTAAAACCGGCGAGCAGGGACTGATCGCCCGCGATCACGGAAAAATTATTGCTCTGCGCAAGGAGCAGGTTGTTCAAGTCCAGCAGCTTGCCCCGCTTGCGCTCCCATCCCATCCAGATTTTTTCGACCGCATTGAACGTTCGGTTGCGGTGGAAAAGGAAGAAACTCCCTCTACCTTGCCCTGCATATTGCCGGTTCAAGCCCTCGATCAGCTTCGCGCATTCCGGACCGAGTTCATCACGCTTGTCGAACTGCGTGGGCGCATCCGGCGGATCGGTCAGCAAGCCGAAATGGAGGTTGGCATCACGATTCCCCAGAAAACGAATCTCCAGGTCGCGCACCGCCCGCTCCATCTGCCCGCGGTTGATCAGCAGCGTTGGTACGATCACCAGCGTCTTGCTTTCTGCAGGAATGCCCTTGGAATAATCCATCTTCGGCATCGCCCGCGGTCTTGCGAACATCACCGCCAGTTGATTGGCGATTGCCACCGCGCTTTCCGCCGCCGGCAGCAGGAACAACGCCATCACCAAAAAAGTCGGCACGCGCACTTCCGCCCCGATCACCACCGCGCTCAGCAGACCGATCATCAGCAGTTCAATGCCGACAACATACAGCCCATCCGGCCAGCGCTTCAGGAAACGCCCAAAAGCAGTGAAAACAGACCGGCGAACGCCCAGCGCCTCTTCCAGCTTCGCATGTCCTTCTCCGATCAGATAAAAGCCCACGTGCGACCTGCGCTCATTGGCTCTTGCGTTGGTTCCGACATAGGGAGTCTTCGCCAGCTTCACAGCCCGCCGCGCCACTTCCGCTTCGCTTTCCCCGGAATCTCTTGCGAGCTGCGCCACTGCCGACCGATAGTCGGACTTGGCCGCCTTTTCCATCTTTTCAAACGCACCCGCTGGATCCTGTGCCAGTGCCTGTTCGCACAAGCTGGTTTCCACAAAAAGTTCGTCCCAATCGGTCAGCACCAGGCTTTTTAGGCTGGAAAGTGTGAGGCGTAGCCCGGGCAGCGCTTCTTCGCGAGACGCGCTGGTATTCCGCCCGGGCATGACCAGCTTGCGCGCATGGGCAGCCACCTGTTCCAGCAATACTTGACTCAAAAATCCCTTTAGCGTGGCGACTTCCGCGTTCGTTAGCTCGGCCTCTTCTTGCAACGAGGCTAAAAATGCAACCAGCTCTTGCCGCTCAAAAACGAACTCGGCCGCTTCAAGGAACCGCTCCCCCACCACCCGGATGCGAAGCTGGCCCTCTCGCGCTCCGGCCAACAGCGGCAGCTCTTCGGTCAAGCGCAATGCGGCGCGGCTTTCGCCAAACGCCTCTTCAATTACCTTGTTGCTCGCCGTCAGGGCGCGCCAGTCGCCTTCCAAAAATGCGCCCGACGCCTGCCGGCGTTGCAGGTATTGAATCGCCCCGCTGATCTGCGCTTCGTGCAACGCCAGATCGTCTGCCATGGGCGAAGTGACTCTTCGCCGCTGTTTAGCTTGTGTCTTCAGCGCATCGCGCCGCGCCGCTGCAAGAATCCTCTCGAGCCGTCGTGCTGTTTCTTCCGCCGCAGCCTGAATCGCACTCCGCTCGCCGCTTTCCTCGAGCGCGCTGTGCCATTCGCGCGCGCTGCGCAGGTTCAGAATCAACTCCATCCCCGTCGCCATTTGCTTCCTTTCCCCCAAAAGACCGGCAACTACCGGTAGCTCGCCGCTTGCAGCTCAAACATCTCCGCGTACCGCCCGCCGTTCTGCATCAACTGCTCGTGCGGACCCTCTTCAGCGATTCTTCCGTCCTGCAAAACAAAAATCCGGTCGGCCATGCGCACCGTCGAAAAACGGTGCGAAATCAGCATGGCCATTTTTCCGCGTGTTAACTCCGCGAACCGTTCAAACACCTCGTGCTCGGATTTTGCGTCGAGCGAAGCCGTCGGCTCGTCCAGGATTAGCACTTGCGCCTCGCGCAGATAAGCGCGCGCCAGTGCCAGCTTCTGCCATTCACCGCCAGATAGGTCCGTGCCGCCATCGAACCGGCAGCCCAGTTGCTGCTCGTATCCTTTCGGCAGCTTGCGGATGACGTCTTCAGCCAGACTCTTGTGCGCCGCCGAGCGAATCCGGAAAATATTGTTCCGTTCCTCAATGCGCCCCATAGCAATGTTCTCGGTAGCGGTCATGTCGTAGCGCATGAAGTCCTGAAAAATGACGCCGATCTCCCGCCACAAATCTTCCTGGTCATACTCGCGCAGGTCCACTCCGTCCAGCAAAATCTGCCCGCCCGTCGGGTCGTACAGCCGGGTCAACAATTTCACAATCGTCGTTTTGCCCTGGCCGTTTTCGCCGACCAGCGCAATGCGCTCGCCGGGCTCCAGCTTGAAAGTCACGTTATGTAGCACGTGCCGCCCATTGGGGTAGGCAAACGAAACATTGCGGAACTCAAAGCCGTGCCGAATCGGCTGCGGCACCGGCAAAGCGTTCGGTTTCGACAACACCACAGGTTTCACCGCAAAGAAGTCCAACAAATCTCCGATGAACATCGCCTGATCCGCGATGGTCGAAAAAGTCGAGAACACCATCTGCAGGTTCGAACTTGCCGCCGCGATCGCTCCGGACAACAGGATCAGCGTGCCCATGCTCAGCCGTCCCGTAACGGTCTCGTAAATCACAAACGCATAAGTTCCGTAGTACCCGAGCGTGCCCAGCAGCGTGAGCAGAGAACCGACGAACAAGCGACGCCGCGCCAGCCGCGCTGTCTCTTTGTGCAGCCGCAACGCCAAGTTGGTGAACCGTTCCACCAGGTAGCGTCCGAGCCCGAACAGTTTCAACTCCTTCGCGCTTTCCTTGCTTCCGCCGAGAACCCGCAAGTATTCCATCTCGCGCCGCGCGGGGGTTTGCGCGAAGCTCAGCGAATAACCGAGAAATGCAAAATGCGTCTCGCCCAGAAACGCCGGCACGATGCAAACCACCAACGCGACCAGAATCCACGGCGAGAAAAAGCAAACGCTCAACGCCATGCTGACCGTAGTGACCAGTTGCTGCACCAGCCGGCCGGCAGCCTGGATCATTAGCACCCGGTCCGTGCCTTGTACGCGCGCCCGCTCCAGCTTGTCCTGGAAAGTAGGATCCTCGTAGGAGGTCAGATCGAGCCGCGAAGCGTGCTCCATGATACGGATGCTGACATGTTTGGCATACTTGTCCGCCAGCACCGTGTCGCAGTAATCGCCTGCGCGCACCAAAATCGTGGAGATGCAAGCCAGCGCAAATTCCGATCCCACCAGCCACCAAAAATAAGCCGGCAGCGCGGTTTTATACGCGGTGTACTGGTAAATGGAATCGATGATGACTTTCGTCACCGCCAACATGGCCAGCGGCAAGAGCGCCACGACCAGACGCACGCTGACATTGGCCGCCACGATCTGTGGCGAGGCTTCCCACACCATCCTGAAAATCGGCAGGGTATTGCGCAGCGCCGTTAGGCGCTCTTTCCAGCGAGGAATCGGATTGGCCGGTTGTGATTCCAGGATCGCTCTCCTTGCGCGGTCAGCAGCCGCTCGCTTACACCATCAGCATGGAGCAGAGATCGCTTCCTCTCTGCCTTGCTCGCCGTGCATTCCGATGCGTGGGGCGAAGAAACTGATGGGACCTAGTGCTGTATCGGTAGTCAGTACTATAACTCCGCCCATGCACTATCCTTGTTATATGCATGCGTAGTACCACGGATATCCCCGTCGTAAGTCTTTGTATTTGTGTGGCTTGAAAGTTAACGGTGCTTGGCTCGTTCGGTGTTTTCTGCAGACCCTCTGTAACTCTTGCCGTATCAGTTAAGGTCGCCTCGCATCGCGCCTAAAATACGGCTGGGCATGGCGCTTTGCATGCTTGCTGATTGGCGCGGGTCGCTGGAGGCTCACGACTTCGATGCCTTCCCGCTCTCTCTTGTCTAGCTTCCTAATTCGCAACGGAGAAGGAGGCCTGCGAACGTCGCATCCGCAGCATGCCGGCCAGATCTCCCGACCATAACAGAATATCAAGTAATCGCGCTCGATCGAGATTGTTCAGTTCGATCGCGCTAAACGAAATCTCCAGTGCGCGTTGCGCGCATTCGTCCAGAGACAAGAGCGCTTCACGGTAAGTCGGCATAGCGCTAGGCCCTCGCGCCGTTTCGCCCTCGGCTCGTTCCAGCAATTCATAACACTCGATGCAAAAATGCTCGAAACAGTAGTTTTGTTCTCCCAAAGACGTCACCGCCTTGTGTGGGCAATTCGCGCGATTACACCACTCTGCTTGCATCATCGGCCCCTGGTCCCCTTCACCCTGACGTGACGCGAAGGGTTTACCCGCTGCAACCATGTCCACCTGTTCTTCCTTCAAGAATTCTTTCTCAGCTTCTTTCGGCGACTTCGCTTACTAGCTCGCGGCTTGCGCGAATTCCGCCACCTCATCCACTCCGGGTGCAGTCATACCGAATTGTGTTGCCACTTCGGCCAGCACCAATCGCGGCAAGCTGGTTTGCGCGCGAACCGGGCCATCCGCGAACGGAGCAAGCAGTTTCTGCATCCACGCGATACGCCTCTCCCGCCCGCCTGCAAACCGCTGGGCATCCCAAAATGTCAGCAGCGTCACCAGCCGCGCCTCACGATCGGAAACCAGCAGCAGCCCCGTCTCCAGCCCTTCCTCGACCAGGCCCGCATCCTTCAGAATCAAACCGAGCTCCCGATTCAGGGCGCTGGCTCCTTCGGGCTTCGCCACAAAATCCAGATGCAGCGCCACAGCCCCAAATGCCTTTTGCATGTTCATTAGGGGATTGCTGCGTGCGCAAACCGAACTATCGGACTTACCGGGGGATTTCAGCTTCGAATACAAGGGCCCACCATCCTCGTTGATTTCCGCAATTTCAGCGTCCGGCGATGACTCTAGCAATCAGCACCGGACGCCACTTCAGGGGCACGCCAGGGGACTGTCGTCCAGGCGTGTAGGTCTCCGGAGCCTTCCAGGAGTCCTATACCCAGTAGTGCTTTAAGTCTTCCATCCGTTTCACTATGAAATTTCGTTCGGCCCATTCACCTTCTGCCTCTCTCCGGTGCATTGCCACTCCCCGGCTGTCACGGCTATACTTCCCAGCACTTCGGGGGAGGTTTTGGAACTTTTCGCCTTTGACGACTCCTATCTTAAGCGCCTCCGGGATGGCGATCCTTCCACGGAGAGTCACTTTGTTGTCTATTTCTCTCAACTCCTTCAACTAAAGCTGCGTGCCCGCTTTCTCGCCCCCGACGCGGTGGACGATCTGCGCCAGGAAACCTTCACCCGCGTCATTCGTTCCATCCGCTCTGATGCGGGCATTCGCGAGGCCACCCGCCTCGGCGCCTTCGTCAATTCCGTATGCAACAACGTTCTTCTCGAGCATTACCGCGCCGGCAACAAGAGCGTGCCCCTGGAATCGGATCACTCCGAAATCCAGGACAAGGTCATCAACGTCGAAAAGCTGGCCATCGCGGAAGAAACTCGCGCTACCGTCCGCAAACTCCTCTCCCAGCTTCCCGAACGCGACCAATCGATCCTTCGTGCTATCTTTCTCGAAGAGCAGCCGAAAGACGAAGTTTGTCTCCGTTTTGGCGTCACTCGCGACTATTTACGGGTTCTGGTCCACCGCGCCAAGGAGAAGTTTCGCTCGCTTCTCGGTCCCTAACCGTATGTAAACAAGGCTCCTATCTTTTTTGAGGGGAATAGGAAACGAATCAGCCCTCTTCGCCACTATCTAACGACATGGGACGATCCACGATGGACCACAACGAAGCCTTGCAATCGCAAGCCTGTGAAAAATACCTTTTGGGCGAGCTCTCACCCACCCTCCGCGACGCCTATGAAGAACACTACTTCTCTTGCCCCGAATGCGCCGTACAGTTGCGCTCCGCAGCCGAATTCCTCGGCGCCTCCCGCGAAGTCTTCACGTCAGCTGCCCCTACCACCGCACTACAGTCTGCTGGCATAACCGGCTGGTTTGCATGGCTCAAGCCCGCTTTCGCCGTTCCGGCATTCGCCCTGCTCCTTGTTTTCATCGGCTATCAGAACTTCGTCACGATTCCCCAATACCAGCAGGCTGCCGCTCCACGCGTCCTTGCCATGCATTCTCTAATCACTGCAAACACTCTGGGCGACGAAAGTCTCAATTTCACCGTACCCGCAAACCAGCCCTTCGGTCTCTACGTTGACGCTCCGTTTGACCCGGCCTATCCGATCTACCTGCTGAAGCTGGTATCTCCATCTGGCGCGACCATTCCTCTCCGCTCTCTCAACGCCGCCGAGGCCCAAAAAACTCAGATCATTACGGTCAACCCAGGCCGGCAGGCAGGAAAGTACGCCCTCATCGTTTTCGGTTTGGCGAGCCCTTCGGCGGATCCTTCGTCCGCGAAGGAACTCGCTCGTCTTCAGTTCTCGGTTGCATTCTCGCAATAGTTTCTAGAAAATGGCTCCCAATTTAGTGAATGTACCAGGAGGACAGTCCCATGCCTGCGAAATCCCCCGACTCCGCTGAATCCATGCCGCACTTTCATTACCACGCTTGCGCTCACGCGTTCGCTGCCCAATTCACCCGGCCCTTTCACGAGCAAATTGACGTCATCGCCGCTTCCGCCCTCCCTCCCACCGGCGGACACGGCCACTCTGTTCACGAAAATTTCAGATTCCGCCAGTTTATTTCCTTCAAGCGCGCCTACACCCACGTTTCGGGCGGCTTTCAGGTCGAAGACAAAAGTAACAACACCCTCGTCACGTCGGTCATCGAGGGCCTCAACATGATGGACATCCTCACCGCCGATCGCATCGTCTGCCGCCTCTATTCGAAGCACCCCAAGGATGCACCGGAGGGCCACATCACCATGCACGGCAGCAAATTCGAGAATCTTTCCATTTGCGGCCAACCTGTTAACATCAATCTCGATTTCGGTCTCTTCGAAGATATCCAGACCTTCGAACACGCTCAGGCCGCGTTCAAATCGAACGACAAGTTCAGGCGATTGGCATTGGCGCCCTTGCAATCCGGGGCAGTTTTGTCGGAGCAGAAATGTAACGGAGCGTTCCTTTGTTCCCTGGTCGAGAATGGCAGTATTCAGACCCATGCGCCGGGCGTCAAAGGGTCCGGCCACTCGCTCTATGTTCCTGGCTTTGGCACGGTCTTTCTTGCCGAAACCGTGATCAGCCATGGTACGCGCTCGCTCACGATGCTTCGTTTCGAGCTCGGTTCGACCACCAGTGTCGGCGGTTCCGCCGCGGCAGCCACCACAAACGGCAAGCAGTGGCCGCCAGGCAGCTGACATACTTTGTTCTCGTCGCAGCCTGCTTTTTGATTGCAGCTTGCGGCAAAACTTCTCCCGACGCGACCCTGCTCCATCTTCGCGAAGAACTGCGCCTCGGGCAGCTCGATGCAGCTCTTCGTGATGCGGATCACGCTCTCGAACTCTACAAGAAGGACCCTGCCTGGGCAGCGCGTTTTCGCGTCTTTAAGTCGCGCGTGTTAATGACACGTGGCGCTTACTCAGAGTCCCTTCGCTTGTCCGATGAACCTCTGCCAGCTACGCTCGGCGCCAGCGATACTGAAGTTGAGAGAAAAATGGTCCAGGGACTGGATTTCGCCTATTTGCAGCAGTTTGATCCGGCCGACCAGGCGATTTCCGAAGCGGAAAGCCTCGCTTCCCAAATTAATTCCGCGCTTTCCGGAGCGGTTGCGCAGACTCGCGGCATGCTGGAAGTTGACCGCAAGGATTATGCGCGGGCCACAGTCGCTTTCCGGTCGGCGGCGGCGTTTGGCCGGGACCACGGTTTGCCGCGGGCTGAACTGGATGCTTTCGGAAATTTGGGCAACGTTGCGATGTGGCAGGAACACTATGACGAAGCCGCGGACCGATTCCGCGTGGCTCTCGATAAAGCACGCACGATGCGCGCGACCGACGCCGAATCCAGGGCTCTTGGCAATCTTGGCTGGAGCTATTCTTCGGTCGGCGATTTCGATAACGCGGAAATTTCTTTCCGGGATGCTGCCGAAAAGGCGGCCAAGGCTGGTTTGCCCGAGGACGAGACGTATTGGAGGATCGCCCTAGCGGAGGTCTACTTTCAACAACGTCGCTATCCCGAAGCGGATTCTTTGGCTCGATCGTCGCTGACCTTGGCAGAAAGTCACGACGACAAGAACACCCTGACCACCTGTCTCAATACCCTGTCGCAAATAGCCCTGCTTACCGGAAGAATCGACGACGCCGAGCGCTTCAACCTGCGTGCTTCTGAAATTGAAAATTCAGGCCTCGATCAATTCGGGATCAACTACTCGCAATTGCTGGCCGGTCGCATCTCTTTCGGCAAGCGCGATTACCGTGCCGCGGAAGCCGCTTTTCGCAAGGTCCTCACCGACCCTAACGTTGAAACACCGTTGAAGTGGGAAGCGCACGCTCGCTTGGCCCAGGTCTTTGCGGCCGATCAACAACTTCAGAAAGCCGAGCGCGAATTTGATATCGCCATCAATACCGTGGAATCCGCGCGTTCCGCAATCGAAAGTAACGATTTTCAAGTCTCATTTCTTTCCAGCGCCATTGAATTTTATGATTCCTACGTCAATTTTCTGATCGGCCGAAGCCGCCCCCTGGATGCTCTGAAAATTGCCGATCTCAGTCGCTCACAGTCTCTTGAACCCTCTTCGCCGCCCTCATCCCGCCCCCGATCCAAGACACCGGGTTTCGATCCCCAATCGGTCGCCCGGCGCACTCGTTCCACGATGCTCTATTACTGGCTGGGTTCCCAAAAGTCCTGGCTCTGGGTCATCACTCCCTCGCGCATCTCTCTCTTGCCGCTCCCGCCAGGTCCCCAGATCGAAGCACTGGTGCGTTCCTACCGCGAAAGTTTCATTTTGCCGGCCGATCCAGTCGAAGCGGATGACTCCGACGGCAAACAGCTCTACGCCATCCTGGTCCAGCCGGCCGCGAAACTTCTGCCGGCCGATCCTCGAGTCGTCATCTTGCCCGACGGCGCCCTCAACACTCTCAACTTCGAATCGCTCATCGTGACAGACCCCAAGCCTCACTATTGGATTGAAGACTCTACGGTTGTTACAGCCAGTTCCATTTCTCTTCTTTCCCGTGCTTTCTTCGAGCAGCCGCCCATTTCCAACACCATGCTCCTCATTGGCGACCCGCTTTTTGCCAGCCCGGACTTTCCCCCTCTGCCCCAGGCTGCTAAGGAACTCGGCCTGCTGGAACGATATTTTCCTGCTGAACGCCGCCTTGAGCTCACCAAAGAGCGCGCCGTTCCGGCTGCCTACTTCTCGAGCGCTCCGGAAAAATTCGCATATCTTCACTTCACCACCCATGGCACAGCCAGCCGCCAACGCCCCCTGGAGTCCGCCGTCATCCTCTCGCCCGAAGGCGACTCGTTCAAGCTCTATGCCCGCGACATTGTCCGCCGTCCGATTTCCGCTTATCTCGTCACTATTTCCGCCTGCAACGGCGCCGGCATCAAAACCTATGCCGGTGCGGGCCTCATCGGCCTGGCCTGGGCTTTTCTTCGTGCTGGCGCTCACAACGTCATCGCCGGCCTTTGGGAAGTAAGTGCCGCCTCGACGCCTCAGCTCATGGACGAGTTGTACAAAAACCTCCACGCTGGTCAGGATCCTGCCACCGCTCTCCGGAATGCCAAACTCACGCTTCTTCACTCCGCCGGCAATTACCGCCGCCCTTTCTACTGGGCCCCTTTCCTCCTCTACTCCGGCTCCTGAACAAGATTTTCCTTTACCTGTATTTACCTTAAAATACCTATATATTGAACAGATATAATCAGCCGCGTCCGGACCGCTCTTTCTCCTCTCTCGGTTCCCCTTGATCCTGTAAGTCGCTTATTTGCCGTACTTACGCAAGACAGCTTGGAGTACCCTCGGCCAGCTATGAAATCGGCACGAAACTGCCGGACAGTTTTCCCGATTTGGAACGCGCCTCGGCAACTGGCCCTCTCGCCTCTCTTTTGCTTCAGGTGCTATCCTTCTTCTTCGCTTGCTGCTGGAGCTCCTCATGACGCCTTCTGAAAATCCTCCTCGCCTGGAAATCGTCAACCGCGACGGCTCGCCCGTCGCTCCCGTCCAGTCCGTTTCCGGTTCCCCGGCCATTGCCCAGCTCGCGAATCGGACGCTGCAAACCAATCGCGGCACTTCCCTTAATCTCGACTGGATCGAGTCTATTCGCGTCAATACGTCCGCTGTAGAGCGCCGCACCGCAACCCTCGTCACCCGGCGCACAGTGAAAAAAGATTGGCAGCTCGCCTGGTTCCTCCGCGCCGTCACCTGCATGGACCTGACCACGCTCGCCGGCGACGACACCGGCGAACGCGTCCGTCGCCTCTGTGCCAAAGCGCGCCGGCCCGTTCAACAGGAACTTCTCGACAAACTCGGCGTCCGCGATCTTCACATCAAAGTCGGCGCCGTCTGTGTCTATCACCTTTTTGTGGAAACCGCGGTCCGGGCGTTGCAAGGCAGCGGCATTCCCGTCGCGGCCGTCTCCACGGGCTTTCCCGCGGGCCTTTCTCCGCTCGAAGAACGCATCGGCGAAATCAAACGCTCCGTCGAAGCCGGAGCGCAGGAAATCGACACCGTCATCACCCGCGCGCACGTCTTCGGCGCGCAATGGCAAAAACTCTACGACGAAATCGTTGCCTTCAAGGACGCTTGCGGTCCCGCTCACCTCAAGGTCATCCTCGGTACCGGCGATCTAGTCACGCTTCGCAATGTCGGCAAGGCCAGTCTCGTCGCTATGATGGCCGGTGCCGACTTCATCAAAACTTCCACCGGAAAAGAAACCGTCAACGCCACACTGCCCGTTGGTCTGGTCATGGTTCGCGCCATCCGCGAATACGCCGAAGAAACCGGCATGGCCGTCGGTTTCAAGCCCGCCGGTGGCATCCGCACCGCTAAACAGTCTTTGGAATGGATGTCGCTCATGAAAGAAGAACTCGGCAACAGCTGGCTCCAGCCGCATCTGTTCCGCTTCGGCGCCAGCGGTATGCTCGCCGACATCGAGCGCCAACTTGAATTTCACTCGACCGGCCGCTACTCGTCGGACCATCGTCATCCCCTCGCATGACTGCCAAAACGCACACCCTCATCCCGTCGACAGGCGCAACCTGGTCACTGCGAGCGCCGCAAGGAATCTGCTTTTTGTTGGCCGGGCGCAGCATGCTGCGCCCCATCCTGGCAAGACTTATGGCGGGGAACGGGAAACGCAACCTATGAGCGTCATCGAAAAATTCACCACCATGGATTACGGTCCGGCCCCCGAGGATCCCAAGGAATCGCTGCTCTGGCTCGATGCGCGACAGCGTAAGTTTGGACACTTCATTGCCGGCAGATTCCAATCGCCCGTGGAAGGGAAATACTTCGAGACCGCCGACCCTTCCACCGGCGAAAAAATCGCGGATGTTGCGCAGGGAAGCGCCGCCGACGTTGACGCCGCGGTGAAAGCGGCAAGCCTCGCGCTGCCGGCGTGGCAAAAGCTGTCCGGCCATCGACGCGCCAAATTTCTGTATGCGCTCGCGCGTCAGGTGCAAAAGCATTCGCGCCGCCTCGCCGTTCTCGAAACCCTCGACAACGGCAAGCCCATCCGCGAGAGCCGCGACATTGATGTTCCGCTCGTCGTCCGTCACTTCTATCATCACGCTGGCTGGGCGCAGCTTCTGGCCCAGGAATTTCCCGATTGCGAATCCTGTGGCGTGGTCGGTCAAATCATTCCGTGGAATTTTCCCCTGCTGATGCTGGCGTGGAAAATCGCACCCGCTCTGGCCACGGGAAACACCGTTGTTCTCAAGCCCGCCGAATTCACGCCGCTCACCGCTCTTGCCTTTGCCGAACTTTGCAACGAAGTCGGCTTGCCCGCAGGCGTCGTGAACATCATCACCGGTGACGGCGCCACTGGCGAAGCTCTCGTCAAACATCCCGATGTCGACAAGATCGCTTTCACGGGTTCCACCGAAGTCGGCCGCGCCATCCGCCGCGCCACCGCGCAATCTCACAAAAAACTTTCCCTCGAACTCGGTGGCAAATCGCCATTTCTCATTTTCGAAGATGCCGACCTCGACTCTGCGGTCGAAGGATTGGTGGATGGCATCTGGTTCAATCAAGGACAAGTCTGCTGCGCCGGCTCACGCCTGTTGGTTCAGGAAAGCATAGCCGAAAAACTTACGCGCAAACTGCAAGCCCGCATGAGCACGTTGCGTGTCGGCTCGCCTCTCGACAAATCGATCGACATCGGCGCCATCATCGCGCGCGTCCAACTCGAGCGCATCGACGGCCTGGTGAAGCAGGGAATTGCCGAAGGGGCCACTTGCTGGCAGCCGGAAATTGTTCTTCCTTCGCGAGGCCTTTATTACAAACCGACTTTACTCAGCAACGTTCATCCCACTTCCATCGTCGCCCAGCAGGAGATTTTCGGCCCCGTTCTCGCCGCGATGACGTTCCGCACGCCGCAGGAAGCAGTGCAGCTCGCCAACAACACCGTGTACGGCCTCGCTGGGTCCGTCTGGAGTGAAAGCGTAAACGTCGCGTTACAGGCCGCCGCGCAAATCAAAGCCGGCGTGGTGTGGGTCAACAGCACCAATCTGTTCGACGCAGCCTGCGGCTTCGGCGGTTATCGAGAATCCGGCTACGGCCGCGAAGGCGGCCGGGAAGGCCTCCTTGAATATCTCGAACCCGCCTGGTTCAAACACGCTCCCGCCGTAGCCGCACATGTAGCGCCGGGCTTAAGCCCGGCAACTTCCGCGGCTGTAGCCGATACGCCCGACGTAGCGAATCCCATCACCGCCATTGATCGCACCGTCAAACTCTACATTGGCGGCAAACAAGCACGCCCCGATTCCGGCTACAGCATTCCCGTCTACGGACGCAGCGGCGAGCTTCTCGGAGAAGCTCCACTCGGCAACCGCAAAGACATTCGCAACGCCGTGGAGGCGGCCCGCAAAGCCGAAGGCTGGGCTAAAACGACCGCGCACAATCGCGCACAAGTCCTTTTCTATCTCGCCGAAAATCTTTCCCAACGCGCCGACGAGATCACCAGACGTCTCTCCGCCGCCGTCGGCGAGAAACAAGCCGCGCAGGAGATTCATGCCAGCATCGAGCGCCTCTTCTCCTACGCCGCGTGGTGCGACAAGTTCGACGGCGCCGTGCACAATCCGCCGTTCCGCAACATCTCTATCGCCATGAACGAGCCAATCGGCACCGTCGGCGTCGTATGCCCATCCGATTTGCCGCTGCTCGGATTTTTCTCGCTCGCGCTGCCGCTCATTTGCGCGGGAAACACCGTGGTAGCCATTCCGTCCGAGAAATATCCGCTCATCACGGGTGATTTGTACCAGATTTTTGAAACCAGCGATCTTTCTGGTGGCGTACTAAATCTCGTGACTGGCAGGTCGTCCGAGTTGCTGAAAGTTCTTGCGGAACATGACGACCTCGACGCCATCTGGTGCTACGGCGACGTGGCCCTTTGCTCCGTTGCTAAAGCTTTGTCCGCCGGTAATCTCAAACAGGTGTGGACCAACGAGGGCCGCAGGATCGATTGGTTCGACGCGACGCAAGGTGAAGGCCGCTGGTTTCTGCAGCGCGCCTATCAAGTCAAGAACATTTGGGTGCCTTACGGCGAATAACCTCGCAATGCCAGTGCCCGGGCAAGAGCAGCCGAATCGGTGACTAACGGAGAAACGGAAGCATTAGAAGCTAAATCGGACGCCCGTGCGGCGTTCCGCTATCCCGCGTTCGTCAATTATCAATTCGCACGTTTCTGCATCGTCGTCGCCACGGAGATGCAGGCCGTCGCCGTCGGTTGGCAAGTCTACGAAATCACCAAGCGTCCTTTGGACCTCGGACTGGTCGGGCTCGCGCAATTTCTCCCCAGCATCCTGCTCTTTCTGATTTCGGGCCATGCGGCGGATCGTTTCAACCGCAGAAACGTCTTGCTCCTCTGTGACTTCGGCTTTGCCCTCTGCTTCGCTTTGCTGATCGCCATCACGCTCCGTGGCAACGTCGCCACCATTTCGATCTACATCGTGCTGGTACTGCTCGGAGTAGTGCGTTCTTTCAATGGCCCGGTGAGCCGCGCCATTTTTCCGCAGCTCGTCCCACCGGAAGTGTTCGCTAGTTCAGTGGCCTGGGGATCTACTTTCTGGCAGGCCGCAACGATTCTGGGGCCGATTGTCGGCGGCATGCTCTACGCGTTTACCGAACGCGTGTTTGGTCACGGCGCTGGTCCAGCCGCAGTTTACGCCTGTTCGCTCCTCGCAGCCGCGATCGCGGTTGTCCTAATGCTGCGTGTTCCGTCACAGGAAAAGGAGCGGAACAAGCCATCGGCAACGCTGCATACAGTTTTTGAAGGTTTCCGGTACATCTGGCGCGAAAAGATGATTCTCGGCGCTATTTCGCTGGATCTTTTCGCGGTGTTGCTAGGTGGAGCGGTGGCGCTGCTGCCGGTTTACGCCCGCGAGATTCTGCAAGCCGGTCCCTGGGGACTGGGAATTTTGCGCAGCGCACCCGGCGTCGGCGCCGGCGTGATGGCCATTGCCATCGCGCACAACCCGTTGAAGAAAAAGGCTGGTGCCACGATGTTGTGGTGCGTTGCGGGATTCGGATTGTGCACGGTGCTGTTTGGCGTATCGCGGAGTTTTG
>DATMZI010000034.1:0-30757 GCA_035607085.1 Candidatus Eiseniibacteriota bacterium
TCCCGCTTCCACAATACGCGTCTTGCCCGATCCGGTTGGCCCCAGAAACAGCAGGTTACCCACCGGCCGCCCCGGCGAATTCAGCCCCGCGCAAAACACCTGGTACAGATCCACCAGCGCCTGCACACCCTCTTCCTGCCCCACGATCTTTGCCCGCAGCGCCGTCTGAAATTCCATCGTGTCGGTGCTGCGTTTTTCTGGATCCAGCGGAAGCATTTGTGTGCCGCTCATGACCGCCTCCTCGCGTCGCGCCCCTGCAACGACGCAATTCCCAAACGCCCGCGTCCTGGTCTGAATTGTTCCAATTTGACCTGGATCGTGGAGTATAGGAGCTGCAACTGTACCAGCAACTCCTTGGCCACTGCGGGCGATTCGGAAATTTGGAGCACCGGCGGAAACAGGTCCGCCAAATCGAGATGCAGTGCTCGAAGATTTGCGATGAGTTTTTGCACTTCCGGCGACTGTGGATCAGCCAGATTGATCTGCTGGCTCAACTGTTCGCGCAGAGCGCGCCAGTTCAATTCCACGAAGGGGTGCTTTTTTGATACTTCCCGGACGATAGTATCCGTAATTTTTGCGCGATCACCCAAGCGCGCCAAGTGCAGTTGCCGCACTTTCCCGCCGCGGCGCACGTTGTGCACCAAATAGTAGGCATTCCCTTTGCGGCGAACAAATGCCATGCTCCACCCCTGGCTACCACTTCTTGCGAGCCACCCAAAGCCCGCCAATGCAAATCTGTCTGCGTGGCGCGTAGTGTATTGACCTTCCACTACGGCGTCAATAATTAGATGCCTGACAGCGTCAAAAAGTGTCCTAAAAGTGATGCCTTGCAACGTAACGTCATTTCCCTGCGTTTTCTCATCACTTTTTCCGCTGCGTTTCATTTGTTTCCCTGATGTTATTACGTCTTTCGAGTGTTGAATTTTTCGCCTTATGGGTCTTCATTCGGATCTAACACGAATGCGACCATTTCCACTCTTGCGTTAGGGCTGCCAGCACCCTAGCATCGCTGGCCGGCAGAGGTGACTGCAGAATGTCCTGGGATCCCGTCTATAGGTTGGTGAAACAAATTCCGCGCGGGCGGGTTATCACCTACGGAGCGCTGGCCAAAGCTCTGAGTCTCCGCGGGGGAGCGCGCAGCGCCGGGCGAGCGATGGCCGCGAGCCCTTCCGGCCGAGGGATTCCCTGGCATCGCGTGGTGGGCTTCGGCGGAAAATTGCTCATCCGGGAACCTTACGCCAGCTTGCAGCGCAAGTTACTGGAAAGCGAAGGAGTGCAACTGACCGAGCACCGAGTGAACGTGAAGCTGCACGCCTGGACGCCGCCGAAAAAAACAGGGCCTACGCCACGGTCCAACAAGCGGACTTCCCGCAGTCGTTAAATCTCTTTACCTGACAGAACTTCATCCGAAGCGGCGATGCGTCGCCCAATACTGCGGCCAGGACGGTTTCAAATTCCTGCACACCAGAATGTCGGGATGTTCGCGCGATTCCTCGTTGTCGACTCCCCATGGATTCCCATTGTTCCCCGCCAGAACGCAACTCGCAAAAACCTTTTCTGCTTCTTCCCGGTCGAAGCCTGTGAGAATCACGGTTTGCGGCAGGCGCGGGTCGTAGCCGCGATACCAGAAGGAGTTGGTGAGACTCATGGTATGAGGAAGGCCGAGCGCCGGCCCGTACAAATTGAGTGCGCCTCCTTCTCCGTAGTTTCCCGCCAGAATTCCGGTTCTGGCGCGCTCTTCCGGAGGCAGCGCGTTATATACGGCGGCGACTGACTGAGCCAACTCCGGCCAGCCTATCTCTTCGCGAAATTGATCGTGGAGTTTGGCGGTTACTCTCCACACGCGAGAGCCGATCGGCGCAACCGGCAAGAGCAGGAGCGAAAAGCAAACCCCGGCGGCCAGGAGCGCGCTCCATTGCAGCCCGTTGGCAAGTCGCGCACTCCGCGGCTGCCGGCGGCGCGCCCAGATTCCGAACATTACGCTGCCGCCTGCGACCAGCATTGGATAGAGCGGCGCTGTGTAATAGGACCGCGATCCGGCGATAGCGAAAAGCAAAAACGTCAGCAGGAAGGTCCAACCGAGCAATCGAAGCCGCAGCCCTTCGTTTGTCAGATCGGGGTTTTCCAGTGGCAACGCGGGAACCGGGCGGCGAAAATAGAACCCTAGACCGAGGAAAGCCAGTGGCACGGTGACGAAGTTCAAGCAGACCAGCAGCTGCCCGATATAGAAATCCTTGTAGCGGCCTTGCCGCAGATCGCGCGCGTGGAGGTGCGAAAGGAAGTCCAGCGAGATGAAGTGATGGCGCCCCTGCCAGACAAGATTCGGCAGAAAGATCAAGATCGAAAAAGCGACGCCAGCCCACAGCCATCCGCTCAGCAGGTGGCGCCGGATTGGAGTGAGCAGCACTGCACCGACCATGCCGAGCGCCAGAAAACCGGCGGTGTAACGCGTCTCCATGCCGAGGCCCAGGGTTGCACCGACTGCCGGCCACCAGCGCGGGTCATCAGATTTCGCAAGCCGCACCAGGAAATAGGTCGTGGCCACTCCCCATAAATAATCAAGCGACACGTACTGGAAAACTGCGCCCTGCGTAAGTGAAACCGGAGAGATTCCGGCAGCGACGGCGGCCAGCACCTGAGTCTGGCGGGTGCCGCCTAGTTCTTTCCCAATCAAACCGGCAAGGACCATCACGCCGCTAACGGCAACGGCCGCAAAAACCCGGAAGCCAATCAGCGATGTGCCAAACAAAGTGAGTTCGAGCCGCCCGATCAGCGGCGCGATAGGAGGGTAAGCAACGAATCCGCCCTCCAGGTGACGAGCGTCGTCCAACGTCTGCAGTTCGTCGCGGTGGAATCCGTACTGGCCGTTCGTGAAAACGTGAAAGAGTACGCGGGCACCAGCGATCAGCAGTAAGACACCCAAGTCCGAACGCAGGAAATCCGCGATGCGCTTGCCCACACCACCCCCGATCGAAACTGCTCAACCCGGTGCTAAATTCAACGTTGTCCCAAACAGGCGCTAAAGTCTATGCAAAGTATGCTTTGAGCTTTGATGAAATTTCCTGCTGCCAGCGGTCGTAAGTATGATGAAAGGCCGTCAGCAAGATCAAGCTTAGCGACGGGAGCGCTGGCGCGCCATTTCCTGTAGACTTTCCACACTCTATGAGCAATTCCGTTTTGCAGGTGGAAAACTTAACTAAGCGCTACGGCGACGTGCAGGCCGTGCGCGGGATCAGCTTTCAGGTGGCGGAAGGCGAGGTGTTTGGTCTGCTGGGGCCGAACGGTGCTGGAAAGACCAGCACCATAGAAATTCTGGAAGGGTTACGCGAGCCCGACGGTGGCGCGGTCTCCGTTTGCGGCTTTGATCCGCGAACCCAAAGCGACGAGCTGAAGCATGAAATCGGGGCCGCGCTGCAATCGACAGCATTGCCGGACAAACTAAAAGTAACGGAAGCACTGCGCCTGTTCGCGGGATTTTATAAGCGGCGAAAGAATCCCGAGGATTTGCTGAAACGGTTTGGCCTGGAAGAAAAGCGCAACGCGTTTTACAGCCAACTGTCGGGCGGACAGAAGCAGAGGCTGGCGCTGGCGATTGCACTGATCAATGATCCTAAAGTGGTTTTTCTGGATGAGCCGACAGCTGGGCTAGACCCGCAAGTGCGGCGCGAAATTTACGACGTAATCGAAGAGCTGCGGCGCGACAAAAAGACCATCGTGCTGACCACGCACTATATCGAGGAAGCGGAGCGCCTCTGCGACCGCGTGGCAATTGTGGATCATGGTCAAATTATTGCTCAGGGCACGCCACGCGAACTGAAGCAGGCTTCGGCGGATAAGACGCGGATTGAAGTGCGGCTGGCGCGGGAAGAATCGGAGCAGACGCTCAAGCTTTTGGAAGGTGTCTCAGACTGCCGGGCTTTGAACGGGTTGTACGTGCTGCATTGCCAGAGGCCGCCGCAAGCGATTGTTTCGCTCGTAAAGTATTTAGAGGCCCAGAACAACGAGCTGGTAAGTCTGGAAATCGCCACGCCTTCGCTGGAGGACGTATTCATCGAACTTACCGGAAGGAGGCTGCGCGATTGACAAACCTTCTGACATTGACGCGCATGCGCGTGCGGCTGGCGCTGCGCAACAAAATGTTTTTCTTTTTCAGCATCATCATGCCGATCGGCTTTTTCTTTTTGTATTCGGGCGTATTCGCGAAAGGCGAGCCAATCGTCGTTGCTTATTTGCTCGGTCCGGTCCTGGGCTTGAACGTGATGGGCAGTTTCTGGGGCCTGAGCGCAACCCTGGTGACGTTCCGCGAACAAGGCATCCTGCGGCGGTTTCACGTTACGCCGGCCACCGCAACGGACATGCTGGTGTCCAGCATTCTTGCGAACTATGCGCTGACGTTGCCGACAGTTGTCACGGAGCTGCTGCTGGCGAAATTTCTGTTCCATGTGCCGAGTCTCGGCCACCTGGTTTCAATCTTTCTGCTGGTTTCCGTCGGCACGGTTTCTTTTGGTTCGCTGGGGTTGGTGATTGCCAGCGTAACCAACACCATGCAAGAGACGCAGGTCCTGAACCAGTTGTTGTGGTTGCCGTTGATTTTTCTTTCCGGTGCGACCATTCCCTTCACGTCCTTGTCGAAGACCGTGCAGCACATCGCGTTGTTCCTTCCCGCGACCTACCTGGTACACGGGCTGAAAAATGCCATCGTCAATGCATTTGGCCCGGCCAAGATCTTGCTGCCGCTGATTTCGCTTACTATGTGGTTCGTCCTTACGCTTTTTCTTTCTTCGCAACTTTTTCGCTGGGAACCCGAAGCTAAAATCGGCCGCCGCGCCAAGCTCTACGTTGCCGCTACCGCAATTCCCTTTCTTCTTCTTGGCGTTTGGGAGGCCCGTTACGGCCGGGTGATCGCGGAAGAGAAAGTGACGATGCAGCGTGTCGAAGATTCGGACAAGGCGGAAAAGCCACGCAAGCCAAAAAACCAGGATCAGAGCACCGATCCGACCAGATTAGACGACTCGAGGCCGCAGCAATAGCGGACGGCTTAACGACACAGTTCGCTGGTGCGCCAAATTGGTTCTGGCCCTTCACGCCTTTCAGAGCACACTGAGTTGACCGCTTTGCGGCCTGGCGTGAGAATTGACCTTGCCCACAGCAGGGTGCCGTTTGCTACGCCGAGTGGATTTTCGCATTGAGAGGAACACTTATGCCGGTTCAGAAGACAGAAAAAATCTGGCACAACGGAAAATGGATCAAGTGGGACGATGCGAATATCCACGTGCTCTCGCATGTGGTGAGCTACGGCTCGGCCGTATTCGAAGGCATTCGCTGCTACGACACCAAGCAGGGCCCGGCAATTTTTCGGCTGCGCGAACACATGCAGCGGCTGATCAACTCCGCGAAGATTTATCGCATGGAGCTTCCCTTTTCGGCGGACGACCTCGGCAGCGTAGCTTGCGAACTGGTGCGCGAAAATAAACTGAATGCGTGCTACGTGAAACCGGTGGTCCTGCGCGGCTACGGCGAAGTGGGAGTGAACCCGCTGAACTCGCCAATCGAATGTTACATGGCGTGCTGGTCCTGGGGTGCGTATCTCGGTCCGGAAGCGCTGACCAAGGGCGTGGATATCGGCGTAAGTTCGTGGACGCGCATTGCGCCCAATACGTTGCCGGCGATGTCCAAGGCCGCGGCAAACTACATGAACTCGCAGCTGATTCGTATGGAGGCCACGTTCAACGGCTACGCGGAAGGGATTGCGCTCGATTCCGGCGGCCATGTGAGTGAAGGCTCGGGCATGAATGTGTTTCTGGCGCACGATGGCGTGCTGTATACGCCGCCTCTGGCGACCAGCATCTTGCCCGGCATCACGCGCGACACGGTGGCGAAGATGGCTGAAGATCTTGGGATCACCGTGAAAGAGACGGTTATTCCGCGCGAAATGCTGTACATCGTGGACGAAGTGTTTTTTGTGGGCACGGCCGTCGAAATCACGCCGATCCGGTCGGTTGATCACATCCAGGTCGGCAAGGGCGTGGCCGGGCCGATTACCCGCAAGCTGCAGGAAGAGTTTTTCGCGATCACCAGCGGCAGCAAGCCCGATCGGCACAGCTGGCTCACCCCAGCGAATGCTCCAGTGGCCACCGCCCGCTAACCGGCGGGAACCACGATCGGCGAGCGGCAGGAAGAAGAATCCAGTTTCACCGCAGCGCGCCTCGCGCTCCGCTCGCGGCTCTCTATGCGCTGCTCGGGCAAGTGTTCTTTACCTCATTCTCTTTCTACTTCATTCCTTTTCCTCATCGCTTCTTTGTTAGAATCGCTCTCGTTCTTCTGCACGCTGCCCGGGAGATGGATTTGTACAACTCGCCTCAAAAGCTGGCCGCAGAATTTCTTGGCACCTTTGCGTTTGTGTTTTTTTCCGCTGGAGCGGTTTGCGCGGATCGTTTTCTGCAAAGCGCCGGCGGCGGAATCCTGGGCATCGCGCTCACTGCCGGCTTGACGGTCGCCATTTTCTCCACGGCGCTGGGGCCGGTTTCCGGCGCGCAGTTCAATCCGGCCATCACCGTCGGCCTCTGGATCACCAAGCGCGTGAACACCATGGAAGCTTTTGGCTACTGGATCGCGCAGATCTTGGGCGGAGTAGCCGCGGCGTTTTTGTTGAAGGCCATTTTGCCGCGCGACGAAGCCTGGCAGCCGGTGCTTGGCGGCACGCCCGATCTGGTTCGCGATTTCACGCGACTGCCGGCAATCGGCCTGGAAGCGCTGATCTCGTTTTTTCTGGTGTTCGTTTATTTCGCCGCCCGGACCGAGGAGGACACTGAGTCGCGCGCGCGCCCTGGATTCGCAGTGGGCCTGATCTATACGCTCGGAATTCTGGTGGCGGGTCCATTCACCGGAGCGGCGCTGAATCCCGCGCGGGCTTTTGGTCCGGCGCTGGCCAGCACGCATTGGGCAAATCAGGGAGTGTACTGGGTAGGTCCGCTTATTGGCGGGCTGGCCGGTCCGATTTACGACGCAATTTACGGCAAGAAGCAGCAGTAAAGTTCGCAATTCTCAGCTTTGTGCCCGGTTCCAGGCCGTCCGGGGTCCACAAACTAGATCATCATCCCTGTCCCAACGCTCAGGGTAACTAGACGGCTACCCGGCCTGACGACTTGCTTGCTGGACCTAAGTGCCGATGCTACTTTCGCTGCAGGCCATCACGTACCACGACATTTTTGCTGAGCACGGAAAACTGAGAACCGAGAGCAATTCTCCATGGCACTGAGCATTGACGACCTCCTTCGCCGCGCGGTCGAACTGAAATCGTCCGACTTGCACTTGAAAGTCGGCAATCACCCTTATCTCCGCGTCGACGGTCTGCTGCAGCCCGTCACCGATGTGCCCCGCGTTACGCCGGAAGAGATGCTATCCATGGCGTTCAGCATGATGACCAACCGGCAAAAACAAAAGTTCAAGGAAACCGCTGAATTGGATATGGCGTATGGCGTCGCCGGCCTGGGCCGTTTTCGTGTGAACGTGTTTCAGCAGCGTGGCAACGTCGGCATGGTATTGCGCGTTATTCCCACCAAAATTCGCACCGCCGACGAACTGAACCTGCCTCCGGTCATCAACAAAATTTGCGAAGAACAGCGTGGCCTAGTGCTGGTTACTGGCACCACCGGTTCGGGCAAGTCCACGACGCTGGCAGCGATGATTGATCGCATCAACGCCAATCGCTCCGACCACCTGATTACTATCGAAGACCCCATCGAGTTCTTGCACCGCGACAAGCGCAGCTTCATTAACCAGCGTGAAGTGGAAGTGGACACGGCGAACTTCTCCACCGCGTTGCGGGCTGCCTTGCGTCAGGACCCGGACGTGATTCTGGTCGGCGAAATGCGCGACCTGGAAACGATTTCCACTGCGCTGCTGGCCGCAGAAACCGGCCATTTAGTTTTCTCGACATTGCACACCTTGGACGCTACGGAAACCATTCAGCGCATCATTGCAGTGTTTCCTCCACCGGAACAGAAGCAGATTCGTTTGCAGCTTGCCGCCACTCTGAAAGCCGTCGTGTCACAGCGCCTGGTTCGCCGCGCCGACGATCAAGGCCGCGTGCCCGCCGTCGAAGTCATGGTTGCCACCGCGTACATCCGCGATTGCATCATTAACGCCGATAAAACCCGCCTGATCCACGACGCTATTGCCGCCGGTACTTCGCAGTACGGAATGCAAACCTTCGATCAGTCGCTCTTCGACCTCTACAGCAAGCAGCTGATCACGCTCGATGAAGCTCTCCTGCGGGCCTCCAACGCTGACGAATTCAAACTGCGCATCCAGGGAGTCCGCTCCGCCGCCGATGCCGCGCGCGAAGAAATGGAACGCCAGATGGCCGACTTCGAGCGCTTCGCCAGAAAATAACCCCGATAGCCAATGGAATCCACAGTTGTGGCGGGAATCCTTCGAAAAAAAGGTGTGCCACAACCGGCATCAGGAACGCCTATCCTTGATCTCTTTGAGCCCGTCCCTCCCCCAGCCGATCGACTCGTAACAGGAAGATTTGCACTGCCTTTTCTTACGTTTGTATCGCTGATTATTTTCACCGGTAACACTTACTTTCTAATCGTTCCATTCGGCTACCTTGCGATCGCAGTCATCGGAGTAGCGATCCACGAGCTAGGCCACTTAATCGCTGGCTGGTCGGTAGGCATGAGCTTCGTTGGAGTCCAAGCCGGGCCGCTCGTCGCACATAACATTAACGGGACATGGGCGCTCAGGCTGCGGCCGGTGATTCACAGCGGACAAGCCATGATGAGCCTCGGTCGAATTCGCAGAATGCGCAAACGTCTCGCTGTTTTCGTTATCGGTGGACCGATTTCCAGCTTCGCGGCTGGCCTGCTTGCTTGTGCGTTCGGCGAGATGTATCGGGAATCTGATTCGATCGGCTGGACCACCTTTCTCGAGTTTTTTGGTGTTTTTTGCGTCGTTTTGGGCGTGCTCTCTTCGATTCCCTATTCCATCCGAGGTCACGGCAATGATGCCTTCCTGCTACGCAAACTGTGTTGCGACAGGAAAAGTGCTATTAGCTTCATATCGGCGTATGCCTTAGAAAGCGCCATACGCAAAGCGCCGATTGTTCCTGAATACCACGAGAAATGGAGCCGGCGGGCTGCTGCGGAATCGACAGCCATACACGCGCAGTTCGTCCGGGAATATGAGCTTTATCGAAAGGCCGAAGATTGCAACGTCGCCGCCGAACACCTCGAAAAGTTATTTAGATATTCCCCTTGGATGGATGACGTTTTCAGAAATCATGTGATAGCCGAAGCTTTTGTCCATCACGCGTGCAGAAAACCTGATCGGCACAAAGCCGAAACCTGGTTCAAGAGACTCATCAGCGTCAATTGGTTTCACCCGATCGAGCGCACACGAATTTCCATCGCGACTCTGTTCATCCGTGGGGACCACCCGCAGGCCATGGCTGAGCTTAGCGCCACCTTGGACTTCATTCATCGTCATGTGAACGGGCCAGCCTCGCGTGAAGTGGAAGCAGGGTGGCTCAAATGGCAGGATGACTTAGAGCGTCGCATCCAGGCGCGCGCCGTCGACGCCGCGTGCGAATAGCGAGCGCCGCAAACACTTTTACTCGCCAATCCGCCCCGTTTAAGCCCGTATCTCATAAGAGTTTAGGTACCGGCGTACCAGTGGATTTTGCAGGCCGCGTGCGGCACAATCCGTATTGCCGGAGAACGGAGGCGCCTGCATCGTGACTGAGCTCGATCAGAGAACGAGAATGTCCGGTTCCAGTTTCGGAATCACTTTCCGCGAAAGATTCCACTTGAATTCTGCGCACCCGGACCTGCACAAGTGGATTTATGCCTTATGCGTGCCGTCGGCGGTCGTGGCCCTGAACGCTGTGTTGTACTATTTCGTCCACGGCGAAGAGGCCAGGTGGCCGGCGTTCCGCGGCGCTGCATGGGCCGCCGACACCTTCGCCGCTCCCTGGCTCTCGCTCGTCGCTAACTTTGCAGGCAGCGTGCTTCTTTTGATGTTTGTGCGGCACAAAAGAGTTCGCAGGTCCACGAAGATTGCCACCGCGGCGGTGTTGAGCGCGGCATGGCTTTGTACGCTGATCGCCTTCCTGGTCGTCGAGTAATTCTTCGCTGAACACACCGCAACTTCAAGTGCGCATCCATCCGGGGGAAGGCGCAGCTTGCAGGTAAGCTACTTTACGCAACGGGTGTTCTTCTTCTATGCTCTGGGTTCCAAGTAACGCCTCGCTCGGAGGTCACCGTGTCCAGCCATTTGCTGCAACAATGTCTCCCCGATCGCCGCAGCTTTCTGAGGTTCACCGCGGCTTTCGCCGCCAGCGCCTCCGCGCTGCCCCTGTTTTCGGAGCCCGCAGCCGCTCAGGACAACGATGCTTGGATCATCGGACCACAACCCGGCTATTCGCCCAACGTCGGCACGCTCGTCTCGATGCTGGCTTTCACCCGAATGCAGGTGCTGCACTCGGTCAAAGGCATGACCGTCGCGGACCTCGATTGGCTGATCGACGGCAAAGCCAATTCCATCGGCGCGCTCCTCAACCACCTCGCCGCGACAGACGCCTTCTACCACGCCAACGTGTTTGGCGGTTTCAGCTGGGAGAAAATTCCTGACGATGTGAAGAAGAAATGGGAAGTCCCGATGAACCTCGGCGAACCGGCGCGCAAAGTCATAAAAGGCAACAGCCTCGACTACTACACCGGGCTGCTGAATACCACGCGTGAAGCCACGCTCGCCGAATTAAAGAAGAAAGACGACAAATGGCTCGCCGTCATGGATACCGACGCCGGCGCCAACAACTTCGCCAAATGGTTCCACGTAGCCGAACACGAATCCAATCACAACGGCCAGATCAAATTCCTGAAGGGACGCCTCCCCGGCGCCAAGCCTTCCAGCGAATAGCACCAAAGACAAAATCGCGCGCCTGGGTACGATAGGTTGCGAGTTCCTGTCCGCAGTTTGTCGTTCTCTGCTATCTTCATCTCGTGTTTTCCCGTTCCCGTCCGCGCCAGCTCGAAACCGAAGAAGAACTCTACGACGTCGCTCTTCGCGCACTGATGCGTCGCGCGCACTCCGTGCAGGAAATGCAAAAGAAGCTTTCGCGCTACACGCGCAACGAGCTGCTGGTTCGTTTGGTGATGGCTCGCCTCAAAGAAAACGGCCAGCTGAACGATGCGCGCTACGCGCAGCAGTTCACACGTAACCGTACGCAATCCCGTAAGCAGGGCCAGTTCCGCATCGCCCGAGAACTGCGCACCCGCGGCGTTGCCGATGCCGACATCAACTCGGCGCTGGAAACCTCCGCCGCCGAATCGGACCCCGCCGCCATGGTGCGCCAGCGCATCGAACGCAAACTCAAATCAAGCGGTGGCAAAATTGACGGCAAGAAGATCGCCTCTATCTACGGTTCTCTACTACGCGCCGGCTTCCCTTCCGATGTCATCCGCCGCGAACTCAAACGCCTCACGAGCGAGGAAGTTCCTGAAGCCGATATCGCTTCCGACCAATGACCTCCAGCGATTTCTGGCCACTGGCGGGTTTTGCGATTCGGGCGTTCTTTCTCGGCCTGGCACCTAGCCAGCGGGCACGCGGGGAAGCCACCAACCATCTCCGGCAAACCAACAGGACTTGTCGGGCGCCGTGCCGCGGCGCAGTGACTGCACAAGGCGCGCGTCGCCGCGCCGAAAGGCTTGCGACAATTCCGCCGCTTTGTTTTCCCCGCTTGCGCCGATACATGGAATAAAAGCCGCTCTGCAAAGGAATCTCGCGTGATACCCCTGTTGTGCGGCCCGTGCAACCAGCAGCATTCCTCCCATATCCTCGATGCTGTCCAGCCTGCTCGCGCTGCAATTCACTGCGCCATCGGAAGCACTCTTTGCACGCCCGCCAACAACGCGGTCGCAGACCTCCTGCCGGACGAACCGGGCGGCTATTCCGGGTACCAGGCTCTTTTCGGGCTCAAGTACATCGCGCCCGTCCTCGGCGGCTTCACCGATTACAATGGCGTCGCCCTTACTGGATTTAATCAATGTTTCCAACTACGCTCTGCAAAGCACTTCCGAAGGCGACGCTGTCTACACCTGTCTCGAAAGCAAAATCGCTTCCTGGACTAACCAGCGCGACGCTTTGGCCGCTCAGATGAAATCCTTGCTGGAAGGCGCGAAGTTCAGCGGCCTAGCCATCAACGAACAACAAACTAATCAGCTTATCGATTCCAGCCAGACTCCGCTCGGCCAAGCCAGCGCCTGCGCTGCGAATCTTGCAGCCTGCGCCAACTAGACACTCGATTGCCTGCCGGCGCCGATCACCCCGGCGCTGACAGTTTCCGTGGGGCGAACGGATTACTGGCCACCGTTACGACTCCGTGCGTTGTTTCCCCGAGGCAGCAGGGGCTTCGGCCGATGCGCGGTGTCGGCACTGCCCTGGGTGCACCCGTTCGGACCGCGCATGTCGCGTTCGCCACTTTCTTCCGGGGTCTGCGATAATGATTCCCTCCAACTTCTCTCGTGCGAGGTCAGCTTGACGGTCGAAAGCACAAAGACAAAATTCTGGTCAGCGAACGAGATTCGCGAGACCTTTCTCAAGTTCTTTGAATCCAAAGGCCATCGGCGCGTGCGCAGCAGCTCGCTGGTTCCCCACGGCGATCCCACGCTGCTGTTCACCAACGCCGGGATGAACCAGTTTAAGGACGTTTTCCTCGGCCTCGAAAAGCGCGACTATACACGTGCCACCACCGCGCAGAAATGCGTGCGCGCCGGCGGCAAGCACAATGACCTGGAAAATGTCGGCTTTACCAAGCGCCACCACACATTTTTTGAAATGATGGGCAATTTTTCCTTTGGCGACTATTTCAAAAAGGACGCCATTGCCTACGCCTGGGAACTGGTCACTTCGCCTGATTGGTACGGCATCGCCAAGGACAAACTCTACGTCACGGTGTTTGGCGGAGCCGAGGTTTCGCCGGGCAATAAGCTTGGCGTGGATGAGGAAGCGAAAGCTTTTTGGCTCGAACAAAACGTCCCGGCTGAGCGCGTCGTCCCTATTCCCGGATTGAAAGATAACTTCTGGGCCATGGGAGATGCCGGGCCGTGCGGCCCGTGCAGCGAAATTCATTACGACATGGGACCGGAAGCTTCCGAGCAGGGACACGCCGACTGCCACTTTCCCTGCGACTGCGGGCGCTACGTCGAGATCTGGAATCTGGTTTTCATGCAGTTCAACCGCGACGCCAGCGGCACGCTCACCCCCCTGCCAAAGCCCTGCGTGGACACCGGAATGGGCCTTGAGCGCGTCGCCGCCGTACTGCAGGGTGTCATTTCCAACTACGAAACCGATCTCTTCACGGGTTTACTGAAAAAGGCCTGGGTAGCAACAGGCGAACCGCTCATCGAAGACCCCCTTGCAGACGCATCGCTCCGAATAATTGCAGACCACTCTCGCGCTACAGCCTTCTTGATTACAGACGGTGTAGTGCCCTCCAATGATGGCCGTGGTTATGTGCTACGAAAGATCATGCGACGAGCAATTAGGCACGGTCGACTGATAGGAGCGACGAAGCCATTCGTCGCAGAGATGGTAAATACTGTTAGAGAACAGATGGGTCGAGCATATCCAGAGCTCCTGGAGCCGGCCGCGAGCCGTGTACCGCAAATCGTGCTGGCGGAGGAAAGCAGGTTTAACAGCACGCTCACAGTTGGTCTAGGCAGGTTGGATAACCTCATTTTCCAAATTGTGACAGAAGAATTTAAGCGGAATCGTCAAGCTTTCGATGAGAAGACGGCCAGATCTGTAGATGAGATCCTGACTCTTCCGGGCATGACTGAGATCGAAGCGGCCCGCGCGGTCATTCAGTTTTTCGCCAAAATCCCAAGACAACTGATCCTGCCGGGAGCCCAGGCCTTTCGTTTGTATGACACCTACGGTTTGCCGAGAGATTTCATTGTAGATACGACCCGCGACCTCGGACTCCAGTTTGACGAAGTCGGTTTCGAGGATGCAATGGAGGAACAGAAGACAAAGGCGCGGGCTTCGTGGAAGGGCGCGCATAAAGAAGCGGCGAACCCGGCTTATGCCAGAATCGCTGAGACTTACAAGACCGAGCCGGGCTTTTATTACGGCACGCACGCCAAAGACTGCCGGATTGAAGCCATCATCACAAAATCGGGCGCGGTCAACGAACTGAAAGCCGGGGAGTCAGGCGAAGTCGTGCTGGATCGCACGGCCATTTACGCGGAATCCGGCGGACAGATTTACGATACCGGTGCGCTTTACAACGACTCTGAGACGCAGTTGCTCGGCGAAGTTTCCGGCGCCTACTATCCAGTCACGGGATTGGTCGCGCACCGCGTTACGGCGAAAGAGGATTTACACATTGGCGATCGCGTCGCGGTTGTGGCGGATGCCGACCGCCGCGCTCGCGTGATGCGCAATCACACCGGCACACACCTGGTTCATGCCGCGCTGCGCAATATTCTAGGCACGCATGTGAAGCAAGCCGGTTCGCTGAACGCCCCCGACCGGCTGCGCTTTGATTTTTCGCATTTTGCGCCGGTGGATGCCGAAGAGCTGCGCGACATCGAGCAGCAAGTGAACGAAGAGATTCGCCTGAACAGCGAACTGGAAACCACCGTCACAACGCTCGACGATGCACTGGCTTCCGGAGCGCTGGCGTTTTTCGGTGACAAATACCCCGAGCACAATGTCCGCGTGGTGACCATTCCCGATCCGCACGCGCCGCGTGGCTTCTACTCCAAGGAGCTCTGTGGCGGCACCCACGTCAAGCGCATCGGCGACATCGGGGTGTTGAAAATCGTCAGCGAAGAATCGGTCGCCGCCGGCGTCCGCCGCGTGGAAGGCATCACGGGCATCGGCGCGCTCGAACATTACCAGCACCAGGCCAGTGTCCTCGCTTCGGTGGCGAAGCAATTGAACGTCGGCGAAGGCGCAATTCTGGCCCAAGTGGAAAAGCTAACGCAAACCGCCCGGCAGCTGGAAAAGCAGCTCACCGACCAGCGCCGTAAAGGCGCCTTGAACCAGCTCGACGACTTGGTCGCGAAAGCGCAGACCATCAGGGGCACCAAGGTGGTCGTCAGCGAGGTCGAAAACGTGAATCGGGAGGACCTCCGTCAGCTGGTGGACAGCCTTCGTCAGAAGCTCGGCTCCGGCGTGGTGGTTCTCGGACAAACCGAGGATGGCAAAGTGGCCTTAATCGCGGCGGTCACCAAGGACCTCACCCCTAAGGTCCATGCCGGCAAGGTGATACAGACGCTAGCCAAACAAGTGGGCGGAAAGGGCGGCGGCAGACCCGATCTTGCCGAGGGTGGCGGAGAGGACACAAAAGCCCTAAATAGTACTCTTGGGGGAGTGCCTGCTCTATTGGAGCCGCTGCTATGATGAGCCAGCGACAGAAGCGTGTCTATTCGGGGACAGTTCCCGACGTAGGCAAAGCTTCTCGCAATGGACGGCCTCAGCCTAGCTGCTGCCGCCTGTGGTATGAAAGCCGTACAGACCTTGAACTTGCATGCCTTCCCCAAAGGCACGTAGCCGCGCAAAAGCGGCTGCTGAAAAAGCATGGGCAAACGAAGCTCCAACCCGGTCCTTCTCGCCACGGCGATCCTCGCCTGCAGCGGAGTATTTCTCGCAGCCCCCACAAATGCGCAAATCGCCAAAGTTTCCAACAACGATGGCCGGCTGCTCTTCGTCAATGCGGACCCGCCTGCTGCTTTGAAATTCGCTTCGCGCAAGCCGCGCGGGATTTTTCTGCCAGCCGAAGTTTCTCTGACTGGTGACAAGCGTCCGGCGATGGATTTAAATCGTGACGGCGCGGAAAAGCTGGTACGCGAAGCAGCGGAACGCCACAGCGTGGATCCGGCATTGATTCGCGCCGTGATCGAGACGGAATCCAACTGGAACCCCGGTGCGATTTCCCGCAAGGGAGCGGTTGGCCTGATGCAGTTGATTCCCACAACCGCCCAGCGCTTCGGTGTGAATGACCTGTTCAGCCCGCAACAGAACGTCGACGCCGGTGTTCGATTTCTGAAGACGTTGCTGGAACGCTACAATGGCAATCTGGAACTGGCCCTGGCGGCGTACAATGCGGGTGAGGGGGCTGTGGACCGCGCTCACGGCATCCCGCGCTTCAGGGAAACAAGGGATTACGTGCAGCGGGTGCAGAGTGCATACTTTCGGCCGGGATCGGGGCGCCTGGATGGCGCGTTCATGAATCCTCACGCCATCCGCAGGACCAGCGACCCAGCCGGACGAACGATATTTACGAATGACTGAGCAGTGCGGACAGGATTGCCTGGCGCTACAGTTGGCGATGTTTTACGAGCGGCCGAAGAAGCGAAACGGCTACACCGTTGGGGCATGGGTTGGGGGATGAAGTCCGGGATTCACGCTGAAAATTCGCGCGACGATTTTCCCGATGCTCGCAGTGTGTCTGCGGGCATTTTTTTCAACAGGGGCTTCGCCCACGTTTCGCCGGTTTTTGCTGTAGTTGCTTTGAGCTGCGCTTTCCTTGCTTCCCCGTCCTTGGCGGCTCTGCCTTCCGACCATTCCGGGAATTCCGCTAAAGCCGCGGCGGCGGACCCCGGCGCCGCGGAGCGGCGGCAAGCAGCGAGTTCGCAATTCGCGCGCGCGGAAGAGCAACGCGCGACGTTGAACAGCAAATCGCAGGACAAACGCACGCTAAACGAATACAAGCAGGTGGTCAGCAGCTACCGGCGGGTGTACCTGATTACTCCGCACGCCAGCGAAGTTCCAGACTCGCTGCTCGCTGTGGCGGAGTTGTACACGGAAATGGGCGACCGGTTCGGTCGCGCGTACTACCAGTCGGCGGTCGACAGTTACCAATTCTTGATGCGCGAGTATCCGACCAGCCGGTATCTGCAGGATGCGTATCTGCGTTCGGCGAAACTGCAGAAGGATCAGTTGGGCGATACGGCCGGTGCCGCCAAGACTTACGATATGTTTTTGAAAAAGTTTCCGCATTCCAAACAACGGCGGGAAGCACAGGAAGCGCGCGCGGAACTGGCGCTGCTGCAGCGTTCCGCCCCATACAATGGAAGCCGGAATACCGTAGCGAAGAGTGCCGATGCGGAGGCCGCTAAAGAAATCCCGCCTCCCGTGATTTCGCGGGATACAACGCGCGATACAACAAGAGAAGCGGGCACCGCTTCGAAGCCGGCAGAACCCGGCGAAGATCGGGATGCAGACAACGAACCGCGGCCCGTAAACAGCCCAGTAAACGGCAAGGTTGCGCAAGTCAGCAAGATCAGTGCGAAATCGGCCGCTGATTCGATGCGGGTCATCATCGAATTTGACGGCGGCGTGCAGTATGTGTCCGGGCGGATTGCGAATCCCGACCGGATTTACTTCGATTTGCACGCAGCAAGGCTGGCGCAACCGCTGCTGCACAAGAAAATTGAAGCCGATGGCCCGTTAGTGTCGGCGATTCGCACCGCGCAGAGCGCCAACGGTGTTGTGCGCGTGGTGCTGGATGTGAACGGAGTGAAGGATTACACGGCTTCTTTGCTGAATAATTCCGGAAAAGATGGGCCCACCCGACTGGTGATTGATTTGTACGCCGACAGGAAGGCCATGCCAACGCAGACAGCGCAGTCCACTGATGCGCCGAGCGATGCCGGCTCCAGCGCGGCCCAGCCGGCGAAGACCGCGCCCATCGACAAGACCCAGCCGGCCGCAACCAAGTCGGCTAAGGCCGATACGGAAGATGCTCCGGCAGCGACGGCAATTCCGGAACCGAAACGAACGCTGGGCTCTTCGAAAAACGGTAAGAAGCCGGACTTGGTACAGCCAGCTTCCGCGCCGCAACCGACGCGCGATGGGCAATCCACGCTGACGCGTGCGCTGGGATTGAAGATTGGCCGTATCGTAATTGACGCGGGCCATGGTGGCCATGATACGGGCACGATTGGCCCGACGGGATTGATGGAAAAAGATTTGTGTCTCGACGTGGCATTGCGGCTGGGAAAGATTATTCAGCAGCGGCTGCCTAGCGCCGACGTACTGTTCACGCGTTCGGACGATACGTTCATTCCGCTGGAAGAACGGACGCACATCGCTAACGAAGCCAGGGCGGATATGTTCGTTTCGATTCACGCGAACTCGAGTCAAGATAGCGGGGCCCGCGGAATCGAAACGTATTACCTGAACTTGAAAGGGTCGCCGGAGGCCATGGAAGTCGCCGCGCGCGAAAACGCTACGTCGGATCAGGGCATCCACGAACTGGAAGACCTGGTGAAGCAGATTGCGCGCACGGAGAAAATTGACGAGTCGCGCGAATTCGCCGAAGACGTGCAGGATTCGCTCTCGAAGCGCGTGCAAAAGACAGCGAAGGTCGTGAAAAACCGCGGCGTGCGCAAAGCTCCGTTCGTGGTACTGATCGGAGCGGACATGCCGTCCATCCTTACGGAGATATCGTTCCTCAGCAATCCCGCCGATGAAAAGCTGCTGAAGCAGCCGGAGCACCGCCAGCGAGTCGCCGAAGGCATTTTTCAGGGCATTGCCGGCTACCTCCAGAGCCTGAACAGCATGACGGTAAATCAGACCAATTCGCCCGCTCCTCGCAAGACCACTACGTCAGCCTCGGCAGCAGGCGCTTCTCGCAACCGAAACTAGCCTTCTGGTGTCTAATAGGGATAGCGGGGAGCCATTCAGGGATGAAGCGTTTCATCGTGGTCATTGTATGCGCCTTATGGGCGGTCGCTTTGCTGACCGCCTCGCCAGCTTCGCAGGCACAGCGGATTCTGCCGGAGCGCTTCGGCGACTGGGGACCCGGCACGTGCCCCGGCTGGAAAGGCAAGCTGGTCTTTCCGGACACGCCGGTTTCCAAAGAATCCAAACAAAGGGCTGTGGATGATGAATTCTATTGCAACGGCAACACGGGTGTGACTGCCATCGCCAGAGAATTCGGCGAGCCCAGCGGGGCTTATGAGTTCTACACGTCGGAGCTGAAAGTCGGAATGAGCGCGACCACGCTGGGTGGCGCGGCGGCAGTGGACTCGGAGAGTCTTCTGACGCTGCTCGGGAATTTCGTGGTTTCGGTTTCGCCGCCTAAGAACATCTCAGACGCGGATTTACTGCTGCTGCTTAAGCCGGTTAAGGTCAAGGCCATGGCGTCGCCACTACCGCCGATTCGGGGATTTCTTCCGGAGGAAGGAATGGTGCAGGGCACGCAACGCTATGCGATGGGTCCAGCAGCGTTCCAGAGTGCGCTGGGTGCCCTGAGGCATGACAAGTTTGCGCCGCTAACCGGTGAGCTCGGGTTTCCTGTCGGCGCCGAAGCGATGCTGGCGAGTTACGCGCTGAAGGGAAACAGAACCCAGACCTTGCTGCTGCTCGACTATCCGACGCCACAACTAGCCGAGCAGCACCTACGCCACATTCAACCCATTCTGTCAGCAAATCCCGACTTGGCCAGCACCACCGTGGAGCGAAGGGGGTCTCTGCTTTCGCTAGTGCTCTCGCCGTTGAGTGAACAGGCGGCGCAGCAATTGCGCAACGAGATCAACTACGGCACGCAGGTAACGTGGAATGAGCCTTCACACACGCTGACCGATCCGCCGTGGATCCTGGTGTTGAAAAACATCTTTCTGGGGACTTTCGCGTTTTGCGGTCTGGCGCTGGTGCTGGGGCTTGCGTTCGGCGGTGTGCGGATCCTGACCAAACGTCTGTTCCCAGGAAAGGTTTTCGACCGGCCCGAGGATATGGAAGTGCTGCAACTGGGCCTCTCCGGCAAGCGCATTGACCCTCGCGATTTTTACTAGTTGGCTGAATACTCTCTTTCCATCCGCCAACCTACGGTTCGCTACCCTCCCAGGAATCTTCCCTAAGCCTGAAGTGAAATAGCCGAACCTCAACGCCGCACCTGAACAGGAGTTCGCGGGCCGGGGTACTACGCCGACGCTTGCGCCTTTGTCGATTTGCGTATGGTTTGAACGTCTTACTAATGACGGGCGGCGTGAGCGCCTGCCAGGGGGGAACGGTACAAGAAGGCCGCGGGGCGAGCGTAAATGCAGAACAGGAACTGCAGGGCGAGCGTAAAACCATGTAACCGTTGAATTTGGACGGCGTCTAACCAAGAGACCGCGAGCGGCGCTTTCCCGCATTCCTTTGCCGTATGCCGCTGATGTCGTAACATTCTTGGATTACTCAGCGTAATAGTACGGAGACCCGGGGCAGCATGCTAGTTCTATATTCAGACGCGAAGAAGAAGTTCATCGCAGCCCGGCAGCGCCTGGATCTACGCGCTTTGGCATTCAAGTTTGGCGCCGTAGCCGCGATCGCGCTGGTGGGGTGCGGGCAAAAGGCACCCGTTATGAACCAGGCGGGCGGCGCCATGCCCGTACATGTACAGCCTGTCAAAGCGGTCACTATACCCGACACCACGGAATATCTTTCCGTCCTGAAGTCGCGACATTCAGCGAACATCAATCCACAAGTGGAAGGCCAGATCGTGCGGATTTTTGTGAAGTCAGGCGACCGCGTCAAAGCGGGCCAGCCGCTGCTGCAAATTGATCCGCTGAAGCAGGAAGCCACGGTCAGCAGCCAGGAAGCTTCGCGAGCAGCCCAGGAAGCTACCGTCGCGCTCGCTAAGATTTCGTTCGAACGGTCGAAGCGGTTGTTTGAGGCGGGCGTTATCAGCAAGGCGGAATTCGACGCCGCTCAATCGAACTATGACTCTTCCATCGCGCAACTGAAAGCATTGGAAGAGCAGGTTCGAACCCAGCGCGCGGAGCTGAAATATTATTCGGTGGCTGCCCCGATGGACGGAATCGTGGGCGATATTCCGGTGCGCATGGGCGACCGCGTGGCCGTGACCACGCTGCTGACCACGGTGGACGAGCCCGGAGCGCTCGAGGCCTACATCTACGTGCCGGTGAACCGCTCGCGCTCGTTACGGCTTGGCCTTCCGGTCAAGCTGCTCGATCCAAGCGGGACACTGCTGGCCAATACGTCCGTCACGTTCGTTTCGCCGCAGGTGGATTCCGACACGCAAACCGTGCTGGCCAAAGCCGCCGCGCCCAATTCACAAGTCAAATTGCGCGTCTCGCAGCAGGTGCGCGCGCAGGTCAACTGGGGAAAACGCGAAGGCGCAACGATTCCGTTCCTGAGCATGAACCGCATCAACGGGCAATTCTTCGCTTTCGTTTCAGCAAACGAGGGCAAAGGTACGGTGGCGCGCCAGAAACTCCTGAAGATCGGCGACAACGTCGGCAACGATGTCGAAGTGCTCGAAGGCATCAAGCCAGGCGACCACCTGATCGTTTCCGGTACGCAATTCTTGCAGGATGGCATGCCGGTGACGGAGCAGTCTTCTCCAGCCGCGAACGCACAAGCATCGCCCGCTAATTCGAAAGAGTCGTCTAACTAGGTTTCCCGAGTCGCTATGGGCCACAGCCGCTACAAGTTTGCTCAGGGTTGGCAAGTACAGCTTGTTTTTCTAGGGGCTTGCCAAGCAACCCCTGAAACCCAGTCTTTTGTGACGGAGCCTCTCAGTGTTCGTTGATTTCTTTATTAAACGGCCGGTATTCGCGACGGTCTGCGCCATGGTGATCGTGCTGGCAGGCGCGATTTCGATTCCCACACTTCCGATTGCGCAACTGCCGGACCTGGCGCCGCCGCGAGTGATTGTCACGAGCACCTACATCGGTGCGAACGCGCAAGCCGTGGAATCAGCTGTAACGATCCCGCTGGAGCAGGCCATCAACGGCGTGCAAGGGATGAAGTACATCACTTCCTCTAGCAGCAACGCCGGAGTCAGTCAGATCAATGTAGTGTTCCAAGTGACGCGCCCGATCGACCTGGCGGCCGTAGACGTGCAGAACCGCGTGAATCAGACACTGGCTCGCCTGCCGAACGAAGTTAAAAACACGGGCGTCATTATTACCAAGCAGACTAGTGGTTTCGTGTTTGGCGGCGGTGTGTATTCGGAAAACGGCCAGTACGACAGCCTGTTCCTGAGCAACTACATTGACGTGTACATCAAGGACGCGCTGAAGCGCGTGCCCGGCGTCGGCGACGTGATTATTTTTGGAGAGCGCAAGTACGCGATGCGCTTGTGGCTCGACCCGGCGAAGTTAGCGCAGCGCAGCTTGACGGCATCGACCGTCGTGAGCGCGCTGCAAGAACAAAACGTGCAGGTCGCCGCCGGGCAGATTGGCCAGCCGCCGTCGCCGACGGGCCAGGCCTATCAGGTTAGTGTCCGTGCGGTTGGCCGGCTTTCGGAAGCGTCCGAATTCGACAATATTGTCGTCAAGACCGGCTTCGATGGAACGCTAGTACGTGTGAAGGACGTCGGACACTCCGAGCTGGGCGCGGAAGATTACGGTTCGATTCTGCGGTTTAACGGCCACGATGCCGTGGGCATGGGCGTGACACAGCTTCCCGGTGCGAACGCGCTGGACGTGGACCGCCTGGCCAAAGCCGAACTGGTGCGCCTTTCGAAAAATTTCCCTCCGGGCCTGAAAGTAGCGGTGGCGTTCGATACCACCACGGTGATCGGCCAGTCCATCCGCGATGTGCTGCAAACGTTGATCGAAGCAATCATCCTGGTCATTATCGTTATTTATATTTTCCTGCAGGACTGGCGAAGCACTTTCATTCCGGCAATCACCATTCCGGTGTCTCTTGTCGGAACATTTATTTTCGTCAAAGCTTTTGGGTTTTCTATCAACACGCTGACGTTGTTTGGCATCACGCTGGCTACCGGCTTGGTGGTGGACGACGCCATTGTGGTGATCGAAAACGTGGAACGCCACATCACCGAGGGCATCACCGAGCCGCACAACGCTGCTTTTGTGGCCATGCAGGAAGTAGCCGGTGCTGTGATTGCGACGTCGTTGGTGCTGGTTTCGGTATTCGTTCCGGTCGCGTTGTTTCCAGGCACGACGGGTATTTTATTCCGGCAATTCGCGCTGACCATTGCCTTTTCTGTTTCAATTTCCGCGTTTAACGCTCTGACGCTGACTCCTTCCCTTTCCGCGATTTTTCTGGGCAAGCATCGCGAACGTGCCAAAGGCTTCTTCTTTCGCTGGTTCAACAATGTCGTTAACGCTGGAACTCGTGCCTACGAAAACGTAGTGGAGCATGTGCTGCGCTGGCGCGCGGTCGCGGTAATCGGATTTCTGGCGACCCTCGGATTGACTTATTGGGTGTACACGCGAGTCCCAACCGCCTTCATTCCCGAAGACGATCAGGGTTATTTGATGGTGGTGGTGCAGGCGCCGCAGGGAGCTTCGCTCGAATACACCGGCAAGGTCTGCACCGCTATCGAAAAGGAGTTGCTGGAGAATCCCGACGTGGAAGGAACGTTTTCAGTAGTGGGCTTCAGTTTCAGCGGGAACGCTTCGAACCAGGCCATCGTCTTCGTTCCGCTGAAATCGTTTGAGACGCGTAAAGGCGATGCGCATTCGGCCGCCACAGTCCTGCAGGGCATGCGCGGGCCGCTTTCGCAAATTCAGGGCGCGCTGGTAGTACCGTTCAATCCACCGGCGGTGCAGGGCCTCGGCAATTTTGGCGGCTTTACGTTTGAAGTGCAGGATCTGGGCCGCAACACCGTACAACAGATCGCCAATTCGGCTTACGCATTGATTGGTCAGGGGAACACCAGTGGAACGCTGACGGGACTGTTTACCAGTTTCACCGCGAACGATCCACAGTACCTGGTGAAGATCGATCGCGAGAAAGCGAAGAGCTTGCTTGTTCCCTTCACGCAAATCACCGACGCTCTGCAGGTCTACATGGGCTCGGTATACGTGAATGATTTCGACTTCAACAATCGCTCCTATCGCGTTTACGTGCAGGCCGAAGGCCGCTACCGTTCGCAGCCCAAGGACATCAACCAATACTATTTGAAGTCGGATAAAGGCGGCCTGATCCCGCTGGATAACTTTGTAAGAGTGGAACAGACGGCCAATCCGCAAGTGATCAGCCACTTCAATTTGTTCCGTTCCGCCGAAATTAATGGATCGCCCTCGCCGGGACGCAGTTCCGGTCAGGCGATTGCGGACATGGAGGCGCTGGCCAATAAGACTCTGCCAAACGGAATGACCTACGAATGGAGCGGACTTTCGCTGGAGGAATTGGAATCGAGTGGCAAGGCGGCCATTCTGTTTGCGCTGGGCTTGGCGTTTGTGTACCTAACCCTGGCCGCGCAGTATGAGAGCTTCGTGCTGCCCTTCATCGTGCTGCTGGCTGTGCCGGTGGCGCTGCTGGGCGCGGTGGGCGCGCTGGCACTGCGCGGGCTGGATAACAATGTGTACTGCCAGATAGGGCTGGTGATGCTGATTGGCCTTTCCAGCAAGAACGCAATTCTTATTGTGGAGTTCGCGGAACAGCTGCGATCGCAGGGGCGGTCTATCGTCGAAGCAGCGGTGGAAGCCGCCCGCATCCGGCTGCGGCCGATCTTGATGACTTCGCTGGCGTTCATCCTGGGTGTTGTGCCTCTCGTTTTTGCCACCGGGGCAGGCAAAGCGGGCCGCGTTTCTGTCGGCACGACGGTGTTTGGCGGAATGATCGCGGCGACTTCGCTTAACCTGATCTTTATTCCGCTGCTCTATGCGGTCGTGCGGGCGTTGATTCCGGGTGGCGGAAAAGCGGCTGCGTTGCGCCGCGAGCAACCGCCCGTCTGAATCATGGAATTGTTTCCCCACGCCGCCGCATTGATTTTCCGATCGGCGGTATCGGCTTTTTCTCACGTGCGCAGCATTCGAATCGAATCCATATAAAATTTGCGTTGGACACTCGCGAGCACTGAACGTACTCTGCGCGGAACCTTGTGGTGGCCAGATTGGCCCTTATTGGGTACTCCCCCAATTAAGCCTTCGGACGTTCCGCCCTACTCCAGGCGGGATGTCCTGGGCAGCTTTCGGGCCGACGCATTCGAGAGAACGCACGAACGAACAAAGGGCAGAAATGCTCTGAGGGATTTGTGTCTTTCGAAGTGGCAAACCACGACGCAAAGCGGGTGCATCGTTTTGCGGGAAAACACACGGTGCAATGCCGAAATCGTTTCATTGAGGGGATCTATAAACTATGAAGCAATTGTTCGTCGGTCTTTTTCTGCTACTCGCGTTCGTCTTACCAGTCAATGCACAGACCTTCCGCGGAGCAATCAACGGTACAGTCACCGATCCATCGGGAGCGGTCGTGCCTGCGGCGCATGTCAAGGCTACAAACAAAGCTACATCCATTGATTACGCAACCGAATCCACCTCGGACGGACAGTTTGTATTTCAGGATTTGCCGGTGGGATCCTACAAAGTAGGAGTCTCGGCGGCGGGCTTTCCCACGCTTGAAGTGGACAACGTTTCTGTAGCGCAGGGAGCGATCTATACACTCGCGGTGCAACTTAAAATTTCGCAACAGTCCACCATCGTGGAAGTTTCGGCGGCAGCTCTGACGCTCGATACCACGACCTCGACGCAAACCACGTTGGTGACCGGAAGTGATTTGCAGGAACTCCCATTGAACGGCCGCGACTTTACGCAACTTATCAGTGTGTCGGCAGGATTCGGCGGCTATTCGGCCGGAGGGTTTGGCTCGCTAAATGGCACCCGCGCCAACCAGGTGAACTGGCAGATTGACGGCGTGGACAACAACGACTTGTGGCACAACATTCCGGCTGTAAATCAGGGTGGCGTGCTAGGCATCGCCGGCATTGTCCTGCCGATCGACTCGATCGATCAATTTACGGTACAGACGCAAGGGGCGCCGGAATCTGGCCGCAACCCGGGTGGCACGGTGGACTTGGCATTGCGCTCGGGGGGTAACGCGTTTCACGGTTCAGCCTACTACTACGTGAGGAATGAAGCGTTCGCGGCGGCTTCTCCGTTTTCCGAAACGAAGAAGGAGAACCGCAACCACCAGTTCGGCTTTTCCTTTGGCGGGCCGTTCATCAAGGACCGTCTCTTTTTCTTCACCACGTTTGAAAAACAGAAATTCGTGATTGGACTACCCGGCTTGGCGACCGAGCCCTCCGCGGATTATCAGGCGGAGGCACTCGCCGAGATGGCGAAATTCGGCGTATCCAAAAATCCAGTTTCCGCAAACTTGATCGCCAATCTATGGCCCAGCTACGCCATGAATGGAGCAGCCGTTCCGAACAACTATTCCAGTCCCGACCCGGAGTATGGCTATAGTTACAACGGCTTGGCCAAACTCGACTTTAAGATCAATGACAAGAATACGTTTTCCTTCCACTACTTCATTGGGCAAGGCAACCAGGTGGCGCCAGTCGGCTCCGCGGTAAAGGACTACTACGAAGTAGCACCGCTCCACGTTTCCAATTATGCAGCGGCTTGGAACTCTACTTTTTCTCCGCGATTCTCCAACCAGCTTCTCGCGGGCGTCAACTACTTCCGGCAGATTTTTAGCGACTTCAACGCCAACTTTGATCTGAGCTCTTACGGTCTGAGTCTTTACAATGGATTTGACCTGCCCGGAGCTCCCAACCTTGCAATCACCGGATTTGATGCCATCGGTCTGACGCCTCCAGAAGGCCGCGAAGATATCACCGGACACCTTACCGACGTTTTGTCATACACCGTAGGCAAGCACCAATTTCGCTTCGGTGGAGAATTTCGCCGCGCGCAGTTGGAAGAGTTCTATCACCGCCACGCACTGGGCAATTTTGTGTTTGACGGTTCGCAAGGGCCTTGGGCGGGCGACTCGAGCGTAGACAGCAACGTGCTAGCCCTCTCTGACTTTCTTGCGGGCAACGTGGCGCGGTCGAGCATCGCGGTTGGCGATCCGACTCGCTTGGTTTTTGTAAGAACGTTCGCGCTGTTTGCGCAAGACTCCTGGCAGGTCAGCCAGAAACTGAGCCTCAATTACGGACTGCGTTGGGACTATGAAGGACCTTTAGGCAACGGCGAAAAGGACCTTTCGATCTTTGACCCGGGCCAGGGTGGCGTGGTGTTCCAGGGCGACGGAATTGACACCGTTTACCCGAAAAACTTTCGCAATCTTTCGCCGCGCGTGGGCTTCGCTTACAAAGTGGGCCAGCGCGGCGACTTCGTGATCCGCGGCGGTTTTGGCGTCTACTTCGATACGCCCAACCTCAACGTGTTCCTCGATAACCGCCCTTCCAACGGCGCACCCAACGGACTTGAGGGCAACCCCGCTGGACCGACCGCGGTCCAAACCATTCCGGCGAATGGATATACCATCACCTCTGGCGTTCCGATCTTCAATCCATCCACGACGAATTGCGCTACCGGCAGCGGTTGCGGACAGGTTTACAACATTTTTTCCGTTAGCCAGAATTTCCGCACTCCATACAATTACAACTACAACCTGAACGTCGAAAAGTCGCTCGGCAATTCGCTGCTTTGGCAGATCGGCTACGTAGGCAGCACAGGGCACCGGCTCATGACCACGTCCGATATCAACCAGCCCGCGCCAGGAATCTATGCGAGCGATGCTGCGCAGCAGGCGGCAAGACCCTACTTTGCCCAATTCCCTGACTTCGGAGTGATCAATGAAATCGCTACGAACGGCAATTCGAACTACAGCTCCCTGCAAACCGTGTTAAAGGTCCGCGAGTGGCATCGCTTCACCAGCCAGTTTACCTACACCTGGGCGCACGGTCTCGACGATATGACGCAGTATCGCGGCACACTTCCGCAGGACAGCCTCAATTTGAAGGCCGACTACGGCAGCATGGACTACGACACCCGTCACAACTTTACTGCTGTGCTCAACTATGATCTGCCCAGCGCCTCGCGTTTCCGGCCTTTGTTGAACGGCTGGGCACTGAGCAGTTTGGTGTCGATCCATACCGGGCAGCCATTCAGTGTGTTCTCATCGAACGACACCAGCGGCACGGGTGAAGGCGCGCAGCGCGCCGACCTTATTGGCGATCCCTACGCGGGCGTCTCGCACGCCTTCAACAAGGGCGGTGTTACGTGGCTCAACCAGTCGGCGTTCGCCGATCCGGCGGCGGGCTTGTTCGGCAGCAGCGGGCGCAATGCATTCTACGGGCCCGGTTATGCGTCCGTTGATTTCTCCGTGCTGAAGAACACTAAGATCACGGAACGGATCAACACCCAATTGCGGATCGAAATGTTCAATCTCTTCAACCGCGTCAACCTGGCGCCGCCAAGCACAACCAATGGCAGCGGCCTCGGCATCACCGCCGATACGATTGGCGACTGGAACGGCGCCCCGGGCATGGGGCCGGGCGAAGCGTTCAACATGCAGCTTGGCTTGAAGATTATTTTCTGACATACCTCGGTTCGTCTTCGGATTCCGGCGCGTGCTGGCGCTCGCCGGAATCCTTTCTTTGTGTCACACTTGCGTCAGGTGATTCCTGCGACGTCCTCGGAGGAAATTTCATGAAAAGCGATTCACCATATGCTGTCCTGAGTGCCTCGCGCAGGTCGTTTTTTCAATTTGGCGGTGCCGCTTCAGCTGCTCTCGCCTCCGGAATCCTCAGTGAATCATTCTTCGCGCTCTCCGCTCGCGCCGCTTCCCTTCCTCACGGCCCTTTCCCGAAAGACGCAGTCATTATCGATGCAAACGAAAATCCTTTGGGCCCCTGCTCCGTCGCCCGTGAAGCCATCTCCGAAATTACGGCCAACTCTGGCCGCTATCAATATTGGCTTACCGAAGATCTGACCAAGCAGTTCGCGCAGCAGGAGGGGCTCAAACCTGAATACGTCCGCGCGTTCCCCGGTTCCGGCGAACCGTTGCACTTCACCGTGCTGGCGTTCACTTCCGCCGCGCGTAGCTATGTCACCGCCGATCCAGGTTACGAAGCCGGCATGCACGCCGCGAAGATTTCGGGCGCGCGCGTGGTCAAAACCCCTCTAACCGCGACGTTCGCGCACGACGCGAAAGCTATGGTGGCCGCAGCACCTGACGCGGGGCTTTTTTACGTCTGCACGCCCAACAATCCGACGGGCACGCTCACTCCACACTCGGACATTGAATATCTAGTCGAACACAAACCCAAGGGTTCGATCGTTCTCGTCGATGAGGCCTACATCCACTTCTCTGACGCTACGACCGCGACTGATCTAGTGAAAGCAGATAAAGACATCGTGGTCCTGCGTACTTTCTCCAAGATTTATGGAATGGCCGGACTTCGCTGCGGGTTGGCGATCGGCCGTCCCGACCTGCTCGAAAGGATCTCCAGCTTTAGCGGCTGGAACAGCTTGCCGGTCACCGCTGTCGCCGCCGCAATCGCCAGCCTCGGCGATCCCGCACTGGTTCCGGAGCGCAAGAAGATCAACGCCTCGGCGCGCGGCGAAACTTTTGCCTGGCTCGAACGCAACGGCTACAGCTACACGCCATCTGCTTCGAACTGCTTCATGCTAGACACGAAGCGCCCCACCAAGGAAATCATCGACGCCATGGCGGCACGCAACGTTTTCATCGGCCGCGCCTGGCCGATATGGCCTACGCACGTCCGAATCACCGTGGGAACCAAAGCTGAAATGGAAAAGTTCCAGGCGGCATTTAAGGAAGTGATGCAAGCCAAGCCAGCTCGCATCGTCACTCCGCCCAGCCGTGATCTCTGGGCAACTCTCGACGGCCCCCGGGTTCCCCTCAAACTCGCGCCTGATACCTAGCCACGGCTAGGTAACGCAACGCGTGTCCTCACTTAAAGTGTGCCAAGGCGCATCGAATCCCCTTGGCAAACTCCTCCGTCGGCACAATCAAACTCACGACTACGTGGCCGGGCCGCGCGAAATCATAAAAATGTCCCGGGTGAACAAGTACGCCCCGTTCTTTCAAAAGCGTGATCGCCAACTCTTCATCTGTTTGCAGCGCCGGAACGCGCAGCACCGCCGTCCACCCGCCCTCGCATTCCAGCCGAGTACAAGCCGTTTGCTCGGCCAGCTGACGATTTAGTTCCGCCAGATTCGCGCGGACCCGATCCACCGCCTGTGCTTGAAAAGTTTTTCGCATCTCCAGCAACTCACGCGCGGCCAGTTGCACCGGTGTGCCCACGGAAAGGTACGCGTCCGCAATCACTTCCAGTCGTGCCAGCGCTTCCCGCCTTTCCGGTTGGGGTCCACTGGCTACGATCCAAGCCAGCTTCATCTGCGGCATTCCGCAAATCTTGGAAAGACCACTCAGCGTGAACGTCGACACCTCGCCCGAGCTGACGAAACTCCGCACAGGTTCCCCATCGCGGAAGGAAAAATCCAGAAACACCTCGTCCGCAATCAGCGCGATTCCCCGCTGACCACAGAATTCCATCAGCTCTTTTTGTTCGCGTGCGCTTACGTACTGTCCTGTCGGATTGTTCGGATGCACTACGATCACTGCCCGAGTGCGTGCACTCGCGGCGGCACTCAGCGCCGTAAAATCAATCTGCCACCTGTGATCGTAACTCAGCGGAAACCGCACCAGCTTCACATCGCAAAGATCCGCCAGAAAATCGACCAGCGGATATCCCGGCGCAGCGATCAGCACCTCGTCGCCCGGGTTGCACAACAGCCGAAACAGGAACGAGTATCCTTCGCTGGTTCCAGAAGATAAAACTACGTTATCGCGGTGGATCTCCAGACCATGCTGTGCGCGGTAGTACCCTGCTACTGCCTCTCGGGCAGACGCCATTCCGAACGCAGCAGGCCGATACTCGACGATCCCGTTGCACCCCAAAGCATCCCGAATTTCCTTCTCCTCGTAGAGAAACCCGCATTCCGTCGGATTCGACAGAGTCAAGTCAGAGATTCGCTTCGCTGAAGCCCGCATCTGG
>DATMZI010000127.1:0-19184 GCA_035607085.1 Candidatus Eiseniibacteriota bacterium
GACCTTCTGCATCCTCACCCGCGCCGGCTGCCTCTGCGGATTCTTTTGAGCTTCCTTTGTCTAGATGTCCTTTGTCTAGACGCCGCCGAATTTCGTCCTGCAAGTAATGGCGAAGATTCTCCGGCAGAATGCCCGGCGCAACCAGTTCGCGCAGATCGGAAATTGTCAGCTCGGGCAGCAAAGCGAGCACGGTCGTAAGCGTAGTGGAGGGCTGGCGAATGAGCGCGATGCGCACGTTATAAACGTGGCCCCACTTCGCATCTCGTGCGATGGATTCCACGACCACAGTGGAAAGCTTGTCCCGCCATAGCACGCGCAGCACTTGTGCCTCCGTCAAATTGGGATTGCTGAGCGCCGCTTTGACCACCGGTGGGTGCCCTTCCGCCAGCAGCGCCCCCGTGATGCGGGCGGGCGCGCGGCGCGCCAGCGCAATCTTTTGCCCCAGCGGTAACTGCGGCAGCTTGGCAATCACTTGCCCTTCCGCTTTTATTTTCATGTCAGGCAAGACGCCGGGCGAAATCGCAAACTGCACCAGGTCCATCAGGTATAGTTCGCGCAGCAAACGAAATCCCTCGGTACGCGGTGTGTGTGGATGAAACGCCAGAGCTTTTTTCACTCGATAGCTTTTCAGGAAGTGGCGCCGCAGCAATACTTCCTGCAGAAACTCCCCGGGTGCGTCTTTGCGCTGCAACAGCAGGCACAGGGTTTCTTCGTTCAGGGCCGGATTTTCAAGCGCCGGCAGCAATTCGCCGGGAAAGGTTTCCTGGATGAGCCGGACAAATTCCTCGCCGCTCGCCGTGCGCAGCTCGTCGCCCGCGCTGCTCATCGGATGGCCTCATCCCTGCCCGTAATCTGGCGCAAGGCCATTCGTGCGGCGGTTTCGGCAGCCTCTGCCCGAACAAGTCCGATGACGGCACTTGGCAAGGCGCGGCGCAGTTCGGCGTCAACCGCTTGGTCGAAAAATTGCGAACGTCCTACCGTACCGCCTGTTTTACCCAGCGGGAACGTCAGCCGGGCAATATCGAGAGATTCCGCCAACCGTAGAGCGGTCACAGCAAGTTTCTGGGCGGCCACCTTCAATAAGGCTTGTGCCAGGGGATTTCCCGCGTCCGCCGACGCCGCCACTACCGGGAACACACGCGGATATACATCGTCGGCGCCAAGCGATACTTTCGCGTCCACGGCCGCCCAATTCGCACATCCAAGGTGTCGCAGAATCTGACGGCCGGCTTCAACAGCCGCATCGCTCGCACCTTGTTCTCGCGCCGCCGCGACCGCAGACCGCCCAATATCAAACGCGCTTCCTTCGTCGCTTCCCGATGGGCCGTAGCCGCCTTCCCGCAGCTGTCTGCCGCCGGCATCACGTCCCACAGCTGCAGAGCCCGTTCCAACCACGAGAACAATGGCTGGTCCATCCGGCATCGCTGCCAGCGCCAGATCGAGGTCCGTACACACTCTGATGATGGTGCCGGGAAAATTCCCTGCCAGCAGTTGCTGCATCCGATCACGATTCCCCGGCTGCGCCGTGCCCGCGAGCCCCGCGCACAAAGCAACTATCTCCGCCGGCTGGCCTAGCACTTCTAGTGTCACGTCGGCAGCCCGTTCCACTCCTGCCGCGGCGGAATCGAATCCGATTCGGGTAGGGTTAGAAGCCGGCCCTCGCCCGCGCGCGACGATGGCGCCGGACAAATCCATGGCGACGCATTCGGTTTTGCTGCCCCCGCCATCGAATCCCAGAACACACTTCATATTTTTAGCTTACGCGATTCGCTGACGGGCTGCAGGCCACCTACGGCTATCGCTTCTCTTTCTAAAGTGAACTACGGATTCGGCCTCGCTGTCGCGCCTGCTACGCTCTAGCGTTCACTATGCGCCGCACTTGTCCAAATCGCCGGTCGTCTTTCGAAGAGGCGCCCTGGCGCGGTTCCCTGCTTACCCTTCTGGCGTCCGTATCGCTATGTTTCGCATGGTTCGGCTGCCAGCGATCACAACCGGTTTCGGATGAACATTCGCCACGTCCAGCGGCAGCTCCGCCGGCAACTCAGGAGAACCAGCACGCTGATGTTTCTTCCGCGCAAAGAGGAACCGACAGCGGAGCGGTGAAAGCGGAATTTCGCAACGTCATGTTCCATCTGACGCCAGATGCGGCTGCGCACCTGGAAGCTGTTTCCGGAGAACTGTGGCCGGCCGGCAAATACGACATGCCAGTATTCGATGACAAAGCCTCGTTCGAGCTGCACGTCGCCAATGGAACCGTTTCGATCAAGCCCGATGCACTGGCTACAATCATGAACGAAATCGTCTTTGCTCGCCGCGACGCGCCGATGAAAGATATTTCGATTCGAATGAAGGAGGATCGCCTGCTCATTAAGGGCAAACTGCACAGCAAAGGCGATTTGCCGTTTGAAACAGCGGCAGAAATGTCGGTAAACGCCGATGGGCGGTTGCGGCTGCACACCGAAAAAGTGAAGGCCCTGAAAGTGCCGGTGAAAGAAGTGATGGCACTTTTCGGAATTGACCTCGCCAATCTGGTCAACACCAGCAAAATTCCAGGCTTGGATACGGACAAGAACGATTTGATTCTGGACCTGGGCGTCCTGCTGCCGCCTCCGCACATCCGTGGCAGAATCGCGTCCGCTCGACTGGAAAGCAACCTGATCGTGCTTGTTTACGGCGAGGGTGGAAAAAAATCGGCCGCTGCGAAACCCGAAATGCGGGGCGAGGGCGGCGCGGCTGCGCCGGGCGCGCGGGGAGACGCGCCACCGCCTGGCAACTACATGGCGTTTCGCGGCCATCGCGTGAAGTTTGGCAAACTCACGATGGAGAATACCGATCTCATGGTGATTGATCTTGATCCGCAAGATCCGCTGGACTGGGACCAGGACCGTTACCAGGATCAGCTGGTCGCGGGGTATTCAAAAAGCACCGCTACGTTCGGCTTGCGGGCCTATGCGAAAGACATCGCGAAACTTTCCAAGCAACCGGCGGGCAAGCCACTGCGAGACAGCAACTGATCGCGACGGCGAGCCCGTTGCGTTTGGTTCATGAAAACGCTTCGGCCGTGCGGGCTTTGGGCCGTCGGCGTTTCCATTCGTAGTCCTTGCGCAGGCGCGCCTGGTGTTTTTTCACCTGAGATTCGATTTCGTGGAACGCTTTCTTGCAGACCGCGCGCAGGTGTTGGTTGCTAGCGGTAGCGTGCAGCGTGCCGGTCGGCAGGACAAGATTCAACGCGAGTGCGTGTTCCTGGGTGCGGGGAACCTTTGAAAATACCGCATGCAGCTGGACCAAATCGGGTTCGTAACATTTCAAAAGTGTATTGAGTTTGACGACGGCGCGTTCGAGCTCCTTGTCAATGGGATTGTGGCGTTCGACTTCCTTGAAACTGACGGAGAGTTTCATAAGCGCACCTGTAGGAATTTTGAGGGGTAAACTCGCAGGCTTGCGCCGGCGGGTAATCGGGCGAGACGCGGACTGGAGTTCGGCGCCGCATCGAGGGGAGCATAGCAAGGGGCAACGTGCGTCGCAAGGAGAGTACCAAGAACGGCAGTACCAAATACCACGCGCAACCATTAAAGCGAGGACGCTCCGGCGAATTGTACTTGGTATTTTATACTTTATGCCTCATTCATGAAGAACGCTGACAAACCAAGCGCCGAGCAGAGTCGACCTGCTGGCGGTCCGGTGGTGCGGGTGGGGCCGGCCGGTTGGTCGTATCCGGATTGGAAGGGATACGTGTATCCGGAGCGAAAGGCGAAGGGGTTTCACGAAGCTGAATACCTGGCGCAATTTTTCGACACCATTGAGATCAACACGAGTTTCTACGGGCCGATACGCCCGGAGCATGCGAGGCTGTGGCTGGAGAAGGTGGCGGCCAATGCGCGATTTATGTTTACCGCAAAATTGCTGCAACGGTTTACGCACGATTTGACGGCTACTACGACTGATGAAAAAGAAGTGCGGGTTGGCTTCGACGTGCTGCATGCGGCGGAAAGACTGGGAGCGGTGTTGCTGCAGTTCCCTTTCTCGTTTCATAGGACGCAAGAGACGACCTCTTACCTGGGAAAATTGCTCAAGAAATTTGCCGGGTATCCGCTGGTGGTGGAGGTGCGGCACGCGACGTGGAATGTTCCAGAAGTTTTCGAGCTGCTGCGCGAGCGCGGCGTGGGGTTTTGCAACATTGATCAGCCACTGATCGGAAGATCGCTGAAACCGTCGGCGGAAAGGACGGCCCCGGTTGGATACGTGCGGCTGCACGGGCGCCGGTATGACACGTGGTTCACCGACGATGCGGATGTGCCGCAGCATGAGCGGTATAACTATCTGTACTCGGACGAAGAGCTGCAGCCGTGGGCTACGCGCGTGAAGCAAGTGGCGGAGGACGCGAGCGCCGTTTATGTGATCACGAATAATCATTATCAGGGCAAAGCCGCCGTGAATGCGCTGGAACTGATTGCGATGCTGAAGAATGCGAAGGTGAAAGTGCCGGAGCAGCTGCGGGAGAGGTTTCCGGAGCTGGAAAAGATTGCGGACGAAGGGCCGCGAGAGCCGAAGCTGTTTTGACGAGCCGGAAGGCGAATGACCCGCAGAGGCGCTGAGCCGCAGAGAGCAAGAGAAACGAGGAAAGAAGGGCTTCTTGGGGTGGTTTTCGCAAGAGTGACGGTGGCGAGTGCCAGGACGGAGAAGCGGGCGCGCATTTCGCCACGCAGTGCGCCGATAGTGCACCCGAGAATTTACATCTAAGGGTTCTTACTGCATCGCTCGAGAGAACTGCGCTTGAACTTCACTACTTGCCGGATCTCGTTCGGCGCTCGGGCTTCTCGATTCTGGGGAGCGCCAAGAGATTTTTCTTGCGCAAGCAAGGCCACAGAGCTGCTGATCCTAGAAAGGCGAGCAACCAAGTTCTGACCTGGCGCGGGGCTTGTTCAGGATTTCAGGACTTGAGGAGTTCGGGGTTTAGGGGGTTGGGAGCGCGCTGGCCCTGGAAGAAGGCGGCGATGTTTTGGGCGGCGGTGAGGGCCATTTTTCCCCGGGTTTCGATGGAAGCGGAGCCGAGGTGGGGAGCAAGCACCACGTTCGGGCGTTTGAGGCCGGGGTGGACGAAGGGCTCCTGTTCGAAAACGTCCAGGCCAGCACCGGCAATCTTTTTTGATTCGAGGGCATGGACTAGCGCGGCTTCGTCAACGACAGGTCCGCGGGAAGTGTTGATGAGAAAAGCCGTGGGCTTCATGCGGAAGAATTTGGGCGCGTCGAAGAGCTGGCGAGTGTCGCCATTGAGCGGAACGTGGAGGGAGATGAAGTCGGATTCGGCGAGGAGAAGGTTCATGTCGCGGAATTCGGCGTTGAGTTGTTTTTCGATCTCGTCGGCGACACGCTTTCGGCTGTTGTAGATGATTTTCATGCCGAAGCCCTGCGCGCGGCGGGCTACGGCCTGGCCGATGCGGCCGAAACCGACAAGGCCCAGAGTTTTCCCCCAAACGTCGGTGCCGCAGAACTGGTCGAAGTTCCAGCCCTGCCAGTTCCCTGCCCGCACGTAATGATCCGCCTCGACGACCCGTCGCGCGACAGCCAGCATGAGCGCCCAGGCGAAGTCGGCGGTGGTTTCGTCGAGTACGCCAGGAGTGTTGGTGACGAGAACGCCGCGGCGAGTGCAGGCGGGGATGTCGACATTGTCGTAACCGACGGCAACGTTGGCGACGATACGAAGCTTGGGAGCGGCGCGGAGGGTGTCTTCGCCGACTCGTTCTGTGAGCAGACAGACCAGACCCTCCTTGTCTTTGAGGCGGCGCAAGAGTTCGTCTTTAGGAGGGCGGTCCTGTTTGGACCAGAACTCGCAATCGCAAGCGGACTGGAGGAGGGTTTGGGCTTCGGGATACAGCGGGTGGGTGATAAAGATTTTGGCTTTCGGCATGGTCGCTCGTGCTGGTGATTGAAAAATACGGTAACACAGGCGGGACAGAGATTGCGGGATTTGCGGGAGGCGTTGCGAATTACTATAGTGGCGGGGAGAAGACGAGAAGATTGCCACAGATGCCCAGGGACACCGAGATTAGGAAGAAGAAGGAAATTGGAAGCAAGAAAGGAGAGGAAAGAAAAGGCGATTGTCGCATAGGGACGCAGAGGCGCAGTGTAGAACCTCGCGAAAGTAAAGAAGAGGCGGAGATAGAGATCGAAAAAGCGGGGTAGAGGGCGGGAGCGATTTGAACAAATCGATTGTTTCAGAGTTGGAAAAAATTGTGGGGGCTCGGAATGTGCTTTCGCAGCCCGAGGACCTGGTCTTGTATGAGTACGACGGTTCGGTGGAGAAGGCGCGGCCGGAGGTAGTGGTGTTTCCGTCGAGTACGGCGGACGTGGTGCTGATCGTGAAGCTGGCGGTGAAGCACGACGTGCCGATCGTGGGGCGGGGAGCGGGAACGGGGCTTTCCGGCGGGGCGCTGGCGCGAGGCGGCGGCATCATGCTCGCGTTCGGGCGGATGAACAAGATTCTGGAGGTGGATTTTGAGAACCGGCGAGCCGTGGTGCAGTCGGGAGTGGTGAACTCTGATTTGACGCGCGCCGTGGAACACGCGGGATTTTATTTTGCACCGGACCCGTCGAGCCAGAAGTCTTGCACGATCGGCGGGAATGTGAGTGAGAACTCGGGCGGGCCGCACACTTTGGCATATGGGGTGACGAGCAGCCACGTGACGGGGCTGGAGCTGGTGCTGCCGAACGGCGAAGTGCAGCGAATTGGCGGGAAACTGAGCGATCCGCTGGGTTATGACTTGTGCGGACTGCTGGTGGGAAGCGAAGGGACGCTGGCGCTGGTGACGGAGATTGTGGCCAAGCTGTCGAAGAAGCCCGAGGCGATCAAGACGCTGCTGGCGATTTTTGAAACGGTGGACGACGCTACGGAGACGGTGACGGAGTTGACGGCGAGGGCGATTACTCCAGCAGCGTGCGAGATGATGGACGGCTGGACGCTGCGCGCGATTGAGGACTACGTACATGCGGGATTTCCACGAGATTGCGGCGCGGTGCTGCTGATTGAGATTGAAGGACTCGCGGAGGCGGTGGCGGGGCAAGCGGTGGCGATTGATGAGATTTGCAAGTTGCATCAGGCGCGCGAAGTGCGTACGGCGAAGGATGACAAAGAGCGCGAACTGTTGTGGAAGGGGCGGAAGACGGCGTTTGGAGCGCTGGGGAGATTGTCGCCGAGCAATTACGTGCTGGATGCGGTGATTCCGAGGTCGAAATTGCCGCAGGCCCTGCGCCGTGTGCTGGAGATTGGGAGAAATTGCGGACTGCAGGTGGGGAATATTTTTCATGCGGGAGATGGGAATTTACATCCACTGGTGCTGTTTGATCCGCGCGATAAAGAGCAATTCGAAAAAGCGGTGAAGGCTTCGGAAGAGATCGTGCGCTACTGCGTGTCGATTGGGGGCGCACTGACGGGCGAGCATGGCGTCGGAATGGAAAAGGCGGAGCTGATGACGCTGATGTTTTCGGAGGCGGACTTTGCGCTGATGCGGCGAGTACATGCGCAGTTTAATCCGACCGGGCTGCTGAATCCGGGGAAAGTATTTCCGATGGGAAAAGGATGCGGGGAGACGCGCGTGCGGACTGGCTCGATGGCCACTTCGATGCATGCGGGAACGCCGGCAGGAGCGCCGGCGTGAGTACCACGACGAAAGTCACGGTAGCCACGCGTATGGAAGCGACGGTGGGAGCGGAGTTTGTTCGAACGGACGCCGGTGCGGTGGCGGGGTATGTAGTAGATGGCGTTTCGCCGAAGATGATAGCGCGGCCGGAGAATGCGGCACAGGCGGCGGAAGTGGTTCGAACGGCGATGGAGGAAAAGTTAGGTGTGATCGCCTGCGGTGCGCGGTCGGCAATGGGCGTTGGGATGCCGCCGACGGATTACGATGTCGCGCTGGACATGACGCGGCTGACCGGCATTGCGGGTTACGACGCCGGGGATTTGACGGTCAGTGTAAACGCCGGAATGCCGCTGGCAGAATTGACGCGAGTGCTGGCAGAGCACAAACAGTTTTTGCCGCTGGAGGTGCCTTTTTTTGAAAAGGCCACGATCGGTGGCGCGATAGCGTGCGGGCTCGATTCGCCGCTGAGGCAATTTTATGGAGCGCCGCGGGACTTTTTGATTGGGGCGGAGTTTGTGGATGGGACGGGAGCTCAGGCGAAGAGCGGCGGGCGGGTGGTGAAGAATGTTACGGGCTACGATTTTCACAAATTGCTGAACGGGTCGCTGGGAACGCTGGCGGTGGTTACTCGGCTGAATTTTCGGACGTATCCCGTGCCAGCGGCGAGACGCGGATTTTTGGCGTCGTTTGCGGATGACTTGGGCACGCTGAAGTTCGCAAAGCAGATCGCGGCTTCGGCGCTAACGCCGATCGTGGTGGAAATGCTTTCGCCGGAGTGCGCGGGGCTGCTGTTTGCGCGGTATGCGCCATTTGCGTCGTTTTGCGCGGCGCAGAGCCGTGGCGAGTGGACCTTGTGCGTGGGGTTCGAGGGGAGTGGCGAAGTTTGCGAGCGGTATGCGCGCGAGTTGGCGCGAATGGCGCGCGAGGCCGCCGCGCAGAATGCCGTCGCGATGCATGATGAGCAATTCGCCGCGATGTTGGAGATCTTGCGCGAAGCGCCGGTAACGATGCGGGACGCCGCGGCAGACGCGGTGGTGATGCGGTTTGCTGCGCTGCCCTCGCAACTGGGGGACCTACTGCGGGCGGTGCGGAGTTTTGCGGGATCGTCGTGGATGACCGCGCCAGTGCTGGCGCGCAGCGAGTCGGTGGTGTACATGGCATTGTTGCCGCGCGCCGGAGATGACACGGTGCCTAAGCAGATGGAATATTTTTGGCAGAGCGTGGGATCGCTGCGGAGCAAACTGGAGTTTCGCGGATCGATGGTGTTCTGTCCGGCGAAGTGGAAAGCTGCCTTGAACGTATGGGAGCATGTAGATTTTGATTTGGAGATGGAACGGCGCGTGAAAAAGGCGTTCGATCCGAACGGGGTGCTCGCTCGCGGGCGGTTTGTGGGAGGAATGTGACCACATGAGCGAGACAACCATTTCCCAGGGGTCAGGGGTTCCCGGGCTGCAGCCAAGTTACGAAGATTATGCAAGGTGCGTGCACTGCGGGCTGTGCCTGAATCATTGTCCTACCTACAAGTTGTGGCATCTGGAGGCGGATTCGCCACGCGGGCGAATTTTCCAGATGATTCGCGTGAAGGACGGCGAGGCGCCGGTCAACGCGACTTTCGTTGAGCACATTGATAAATGTCTGGATTGCCGGGCGTGCGAGACGGCATGCCCCTCCGGCGTGGAATATGGAAAGCTGGTGGAGTTTGCGCGGGCGCGGATTGCGGTGGAGTACAAGCGGCCATTTTTTTCGCGTCTGGCGCGGAAGTTTGTCTACCGGTGGCTATTACCTCGACCCGGGCGAATTGCGTTTTTCGCGCGGCTGTTTCGGATTTATCAGAAGTCCGGCTTGCAGACGCTGGCTCGCAAGACCGGTGTGTTAAGGGCAATGGGGCTGGCCGAGCGCGAAGCGCTGATGCCGCGAGTGGACGATGAATTCTTCTTTCGCCGACTGGGCAAGACCTTTCCTGCGCTCGGCGAAACAAGAGCGCGGGTGGCGTTTTTTGGGGGATGCCTGGCGCAGGTGATGTTTGCTGAATTAAACGAAGCGACGATCCGCGTGCTGACGGCGAATGGTTGTGAGGTGACTGTGCCACGACAGCAGGTTTGTTGCGGAGCCCTGGCTTCGCACGCCGGGGACCGCGAGGCGGCGAGGGGCGGGGCGCGACGGAATTTGCGCGCGTTTGGCGGAGACGAGTTTGACTCGATCCTGACGAACGCGGCCGGTTGTGGTTCGACGTTGAAAGAATATTCGCATCTGTTTTCGGAAGGCGAGCCGGAGTATGAGGCAGCGAAAGAGTTCGAATCGCGGGTGCGGGATGTGACGGAGTTTTTGAACACGCTGGGACTGGTAGCGCCGATGAAGGGGCTTGCGACGCGGATAACCTATCAGGATTCATGCCACTTGCTGCATGGCCAGAAGGTGCGCGAGGCGCCGCGCAGGCTGCTAAAGGCGATGCCGGGGATCGAGTTTGTGGAGTTGCCGTCTTCGGAGATCTGTTGCGGTTCGGCGGGCGTGTATAACGTTACCGAGACCGAGGCGTCGATGGAACTTCTCGCCGAAAAAATGAAAAACGCGGCGGCCACGGGCGCGGAGACTATCGTTACGGCCAATCCGGGATGCCTGCTGCAAATGAGGGCCGGGGCGCACATATACAAGACCGGGCAGAGGGTTTTGCACGTAATGGAATTGCTCGACCGGGCGATACTGGATCAGGCGATAGAGGAGGCGAGCGCAAAATGACGTTGATCAACATCCGTCAAAATTAATCAACGTTCGCCAATAAGATAACGGCAACCGCGAGGGCCCATGCGAGCGGAATGGGTGGCCCCAGCGGGAACATCGCAGCGGTCGCCGGCGCGATACGTCTTCGCCTCGCCGTGGAGGATGAGCGTCATTTCCCCGCTCAAGATCACATGCGCGGTTTCTTCGGCGTGCTGGTGATCTGGATAGAACACATTTGGACCGTCCTGCCATACGTAGGTGCGGCAAAAGCCTTCGTCCTGCAGGCCTGCAACGACCGCCTTCTCGTCTTCTTTCGCATCCATGTCAATTGGATACTACGGCGCAAATTTCGGTTTTCTCACGGCGGTATGAATTTTTTGAATAGAAGAATTTACGGAGTCCAAAGACAGCGACGCCCTCCTCGCTTCCGTTTCTGGCCACGGAAGAAAGAAGGGCGCACTGTCTTCAGGAGAGAAGATCTTGGCGACGGGCTAGATTTCCGGTCCGCCAGGAGCGTCGGCGGGCGGTGGAGGCGGTTCTCCTCCGTTACGCATACGGCCATTTTTGATGAACATGCGCTTCGCCGGAGCTTCCTTCACGGTGTAGTCCGAGGGGACGGTAAAGAGATTCGCGTTCGGAGCGTTGCGCTGGATGCTAGTGACCGAGTACAGAGTCTGGCCAAACATTGGGTCGGTACGCTTACTTTGCACGACCATCTGCAGGTCGGGCGAGTACCACTCTTCTTTCACGATGGTGAGAGCCTTGTCGTTGCCTATCTGGCCTACTGGGATAGTACGTGTGTAACGGGTGCCCTCGGCATTTACGCCACTGATGGTTTGTGTGCCGAGGGATTCCTTTTTCAAGTTGGCGTTATCTTCGGGCCCGAATTTTTCATACTTCACAACGCCGCCGGGGCCGGCTTCAAACCTGACGTCCGCTCCGGGGCCGGGACCAGCTCCCGTAGAAAACTTGCGTGGCCCAAGTCCCCTTTTATGAACAGGAAGCTTGTAAGCGACCTTTTGATCTGGATTCAGGTCATAGGTTGTTCCCGCAACGGGATCAGAAATCATAATCACGGTATGCGGTTTGCCGCTGGCGGCAAGAGGACCGATAGCCGGCAGTGTGGCTTCTTTGCGGAAGCGACCTTCTTCATCGCGATAGAGATTGTTCTGGAATTTGTGAGTAATGGTAGTGCCGTCAGCGAGAGTCTGCTTGGTTTCGCCAGCTGAAACAGCGCTGAACGGAGCGCCTTTCACCACCTTGCCACCGCCAACACCGCCGAAGCCGAGCAGTTCGACTTCGCCACCGAAAGCGACGGTGGCAGGCCCCATTCCGGGCATGCCGGGTTGAACCATAACCACCTGGCCGCCTTCCGGCGCCGGTCCTTCTTGTCCCTGTGCCCGCGCGCAGAGAACGAGCGAAAGCGCACTACCCAAGCCAAGCGCCCAACGTACCGTTGATTTCATGCTAGTGTCTCTCCTCTTCTCTCCGTTATCCCACCAATACCATTCAACTTTCTATTGAAGCGTAGAGTCCAATTGCGAGTCGTCGTGAAGACGAACAGCCTGTGGTACGCCGTCCTCTCCTACCAAAAAATCGACCTGCACCCACTCGGCGGCGCGGTCCTGCGCGACCGGTAAACCAAAGCGCCCCAATGCACCGCGCTGCATACGCACCTGAAGGATCTCCCGATTTTCGTACGGACTCGGCATGCTGGCGGGCAAGCGGGTGAACGCGCCGCTGTCTGAATCGGCAGCCAGCAACATGGGGCTGTCTGGCGCAATCGTCCCCGAGCGTGAACTATTGGAGACCGCTGCTTTGTTTACGATTCTGCTCGGAGAGCCATCGCGCCAGTGCATCCAGCCGACGGCAACGGCCAACGCGCCGGCTGCGGCAAGCGCCCAAGGGGCCATCGCGACGGTGCTGCGAGGAACGCGAGCCTCACGGCGAGTGCGCAGCTCTTGCTTCAAGCGCATCTCCACGCGTGCCGGCGCAGACAGGAAGCGCGTATTTTCCTGCAAAAGCCGAAGATCCTGCTGCAGTTCGCGCCACGACTGCAACAAGGCGAAACAGCGCTCGCAGCTTGCTGCGTGTTCCCTAGCCGATACGGCTTCTTCCGGCTGGGCGTCAGGTCGATCCATGTCCAAGCCCAAAAGCTCGAACTGTTCGCAACTCATCATTCTCGTTATTTTCGTCACTGCTTCCTACTTCCTTGACTGAAGGCTATTTCGCGCCGGCGCTGGCTCGGCGTGGCGCGTCGCGCAGAAGCTCAAGCTTCGCCAGCAACAACGCACGACCGCGGTGCAGCCGGGATCGAATCGTCCCCACTGGGCACCCGCAAGCCTGCGCCGCTTCTTCGTAACTCATTTCTTCCAGCTCGCAGAGCACGACGGCCTCGCGAAACTCTGTGGGGAGGCCGAGGACGGCTTCTCGTACCTGTTCGATGCGTTCGCTTTTTTCGGCAATCATCATCGGCGTCAAAGGATCCTCGGGCTCTCTCCAAGTGGTTCCATGCGCGTTTATGGCGTCCAACGAGTCCTCTCGCGGCAGCCGCTCGAGGTGTTTCATAACGCGATTGCGCGTAACGCCAAACAGAAACGCGCCCAGCGCACCCCGATCCGGCTGAAACTTTTGCGGCTCCCGAATGATCAAGAGAAAGACTTCTTGCACCACCTCTTCCGCAGCCCAGGGTGAACCAGTCATGCGCAGGGCATAGCGGTAAAGGGACGCCTGGTGTTTCTGGTAGAGAACGAGAAAAGCCCCTTCGTCTCCACGCACCGCCCGCTTGAGCAGCGCAGGCTCTTTCTCGTCCAAGATTTTCATCACTCGGGTTAGACGCCTCGCCGCTCTCTTATGGGTATTCCGAGACGGCTGGGAAAAAGTTCCCACAGAAACGCGCTATTGGCGAAGAAATGGCGAATCTAAAGGCCTCAACGTGGGCGCCATGCTGACGGGCGAAACATCTTGGCTGCGATTCGGGTGACGAAACGCCGAGGGACCAATCGCTCGCCATGAGCCCCGAGATAGTTGCCTAGTCCGGAGATCAAGTAGCTTTTCCCAGCAGCCAGGGCTTTGAGGCCATTGCGGGCAACCGTTTCGGCAGATTGTTCGCGCCCCTTCGAATGCGCGGGATGCCCCGCGATTTCGTGGAACTCCGAAGCAGTAGTGCCGGGGCACAGCGCGCACACGCGGATGCCGTAGGGTTGAAGTTCCTCGGCCAGCCCTTCGGCGAGGTACAGATCGAAAACCTTGGTGGCGGCGTAGGCGGAAATGTAGGGCACGGCTTGAAACGCGGCTGTGGAGGCGACAATAAGCACGTCGCCGCGCCGGCGAGTGACCATTCGAGGTAGGAAAAGGCGCGTCAGATGAAGAACGGCTGTGCAGTTGACTTGTACCATTTGCTGCAAGCGGTCGGTTTCGGTCGTGTGGAATTCGCCATACTGTCCGAAGCCAGCGTTGTTCACCAGCAAGTCGATGGTGAGGTCCTTTTCTTTAGTGAACTGAAATATGGCTTCCGGAGCAGCAGGTTGCGAGAGGTCCGCTTCGAATATCTCCGACTGAACCCTATGCTTTGCGGTAAGTTCTTGCGCGAGCGCCCGGAGACGATCTTTTCTCCGAGCAGTTAGGACGAGGTTCGAGCCGCCTTTGGCGAGTTCTACCGCCAGCGCTTCGCCGATTCCTGCGCTGGCACCCGTCACCAGTGCCCACTTCCCCTTCCATTCGGCCCTCATCAGGTTCCTTTTGTGGATTCTTAAGAGATTTGGTCGCCAGGCGCCGACCCTTGGGCTGGCGGCTGTGGTGGATCGTTTGGTCTTGCCGGTTCCGGTTTGCCGAGGACCGTATCCTTGATTCGCGTACCTTCATGCTTGATGCGATCCATGAGCCGCCGGGCCCAGACAAACTCGGCGGCCAGCAGGCCGAGACCAAGCAGGATCACCACCCAGCCAGGACCGGGTGTGACCAACATCACCACACCTGCGAGAAGCAAAGTAAATCCGGCGACGATTCGGAAAATTCGCCGGACTTGTTCAACCGTTCGAAGGATCATGCGTGCGCCAATTCCACAGCAGTTTTGAAGATGGCAGACAACTCGGCGAGACGCAAGCAAAGCGCAAAGAGGATTGCTTCCAGAGAGAAGGGGAACTATGATGCGCGCAATATCCTTCCACAGGCGGTCTATCCGGAGGTGGCCATGCGAACTTACGGGAAACATATGACGCTGATTGTTTCGTTGTTGCTGTCGAGCGGCATTTCGGCCGCGCAGCAAATCGGGAAATACGTGCCGATCAATGCGGGTTCGGACGCCGATCGCGCAATGACGGAGATCAACGCGGAAACTGATCGCGTACAGAAATTGGCGCTGATCGACAAATTTGCAACGCAGTTTGGCCAAGGGGATATGGCACTGGTCGCAGACGAAACCTACGTAAACTATTACATCGCGCAAAAGCAATATGACAAAGCGTTCGAGTATGGTGACAAACTGTTCGCGCTCGATCCGGGAAATTTCAACAACGCGGTAAACATGGTTCGTGCGGCTTCAGAAAAAGGCGATACCGAGAAGTTGCTGAGCTACGGCGAGAAAGCGCAAAGCATCATGACTGCGTACAAAGCGTCGCCCCCACCGGAGGGGGTAGCGGCAGAGCGTTGGCAGCAGGACAAAGTGCATGCTATCGACAGCAATCAGGACAATTTCAGTTTCGTGCAGCAGGCGGTATACGGTGGCGTATATCAGACCAAGGACGCGGCAAAACGCGCCGACCAACTAATGCGCTTCGCGAAGATCTTTCCCGATTCACCGTATGCGATGCAGGCTCTGGGAGTGGCGGCAAGTTCCTATCAACAGGCGCAAAATTCGCCGAAAATGATGGAGGTTGCGAACGCCATCCTGGCGAAAGATCCCAACAACCTGGGGATGCTATTGCTGGTTTCGGATTACTACGGCGAGAAGGGCGAGCAACTGGACAAAGCCGAGAGCTATGCGCAGAAGGCGGCAACGGTGGCCGACAGCGCTGCGCGGCCGAACGACGTACCTGAAGATCAATGGAAACAGCAGACCTCCCTGCAGAAGGGCCTCGCGCTGAGTACACTCGGGCAAGTCAATTTGCAAAAGAAGAACAACGCAGCCGCGGTTCAGAATTTCCAGGCGGCGGCCCCACTCTTGAAATCCAATGACACAAGCTTCGCGCGCAACCAGTACCGGCTGGGATTCGCGTTGCTGAATCTGAGGAAGATCCCGGAAGCCAAGGCTGCGTTTACCGAGGCCGCGTCCGTAAACAGCCCTTATAAGAGTTATGCACAGGACAAATTGAAAGCGCTCCCCGCGACAGCCGGTACCCGCAAAAAACCTTCCTGAGCAGAGGTTGTTAGCTGACCAGCTTCACACCCACCCGGTCCCGGCAGAGACGCAATTTAGTATATTGGTACGATCAGCATGATGAAACGTCTTACGGCCTGCAATCACTACTCTTCTCAGCTACCCCGTCGAATTTCTCTGAAAGCCCTGCCGGCATGGGTATGGAGTTGAGCCTGGGTGAACGGCTGTGCCAGATGCGACTTATATTCATATTTTTGGCATATTTTTGGTTGACAGGCACGATACGTTGCAATAGGTTGACGGCCACACTGACGCGCAATGGAGCGAAAGTTCGCTTCCAATCCGCTGCCCGACTTTGTTTCCTAAATGCACGTCTGTGAACGAAGTAGCGTGACTATGAGGCTTGCCGTTCCGGTGTTTAGATCGGGCACGGTCCCGGCCCCTTTCGCTGGTCTTCCTGATCTGAATCGCCTGTGCGTACACAAGTATATGTGTGTCTGAGCGACATGACGCACCGACGCCCCCCTCAACTGTTACGAAATGAAGGTTATTATGTCCTGTCTACGCTGCAGGTCGAGCAATGAGGCTGAACTCGATACGGAGATGGTCCTCCATTTCTCCGGCCTCAAAAATCTGGACAAACCCGGGGTTTGGGTGTTCTCGAAGCTTTCGGTCTGCTTGGATTGCGGTAGCTCCCACTTAGATCTTCCTCAAAAGGAATTGGCGGCGGTAGCGACTTTGGCAGATACATCGTCTAGGTTGGAGTAGAGTGCTGACGATGTCGCACTCCGTCGGGGAGCTGAGTCTCAGGTTCGGAGCAGAGGGGGAAGTTGAAGGTGTCCGTTGCCTACAGCTTTACTGACGAACTTCCTTCCCACAAGGAGAGCTTCCACGCCTGTCAAAAGGTCCGCGACCGCGTTTCTTTTTGCAACGTAGCCCCGCACGCCTACGCTAAAGGCCTTTTGCACCACATCGCTGGAAGATTCTTGCGTCAAGAAAATGATTATAGATTCCGGGACCAGACTCCGGATTTCTCGAGCGACTTCGATTCCGTCGAGGCTCGGGAGGTCAATGTCTAGCACAATCAAATCCGGTCGCAATGCTACTGCCTTCTGAATCGCTTCCAGTCCGTCACAGGCTTCGCCTACGACTTGTAAGCCGCACAGGTTCGCTAGTGTCGAGCAGGTAGTTCGCCGATACGGGACGAAATCCTCCGCAACCAGAACACGGACTGGGTCTGCGTGACTCAATCCGCGTCGGCCGTTGGGTTCGGGATCTTGTGACTGAGCCATGGACGCGCACCCTGTGCCAAGGTCTTGAATCGCCCGGCGTGTCGTGAAAGAAACAAATTACTGAATTTCAACCCCATAAGGAACTGTCAAGAGTCACAGTCTCCGCAGGTCTATCCAAATTCATCCGACGGATCTCCGCGGGCGTCCAAAGGAGCGGTCAACTCCTTCCATGAGAAGGCCGCTTGATGTCAAGGCACTTTCACTTTCTTTCTTTCCGTGATTCTGTTCCCGTTTAGCTAGCTAGCTAAACCGCCATCTCGCCATCCTTCGATGCGCACTCTTTGTGAGCAATACTCGCTCGGTGCCACGGGTGTCTTCGCTCAGCAGGTGCTGCTACCTGCTAATCGACCTCTCCTCCTACCTTTGGGTTGGGTCGGGCCCCAGGAGTTGATCGCAGTCACCTGGACTCGGCGGTCGAACTCAGCTGACCGGATCAAAACTCTCAAGGCCACAGCGCGTATCGATGCCGAGCGGCTGGTGAAATTGGCTCGTAGCTCGAGAATTGGCGCTGAGCTTTGTGCCCGGTGCCGAGCAACGTCCATGGCCAACGGTAACGCGCAAGAAGCACCAGCTGCGGCGCGACCTGGTGCGGTTAAACAACCAACTGGAGTCACTTCTGGAAGAGGTCCATATTAAGTTGTCCATCTGCTTGGCGTCAGTGCCAGGTGCATGTTTGCCAGGCGCATGTTGAAGGTGCTGGCTGACGGAGAAGCCAATCCCGCAGCTCTGGCCGCCTTATCCCATGAGAGGTTGCGCGCCACACCGGAACAATTGGGTGATGCGCTCGGCGCGTGCACGGAGCTCAAGCCCGTGTATTAGCCACTTGGCTCCATCCGCGCCAGGATGCGCTCCAGGCGGCTAGAGGAGGCATTATTGCCGAGGCTTCTTTTGGAAACAGTCACGGGAGTCACCATCGCTCTGCGCATCAGCACTTCTGGCAGACTTGCCGCGAGCGTCTCTAGAAATGCGCCTACCGGGACGCGCATTCCAGGGTAGCTCACCTGGGCGCTGGTAATTCTTACAGTGCGACTCGGTTACCTCGTTCAGTATCCTCGGGTCACCTGATCGATCAGACCGGTTCGCAGAAGGAACAAGGAAGGTACCCCACCGCGGGCCAATTTAACGTCTGACCGTGATATTTCGAGATAGGCAGAGCGAAGCCTACGAGTACTTATTGAGAGAGAAAGGAATGAGCATGACTGTGCAAATGACAAGCCACGAAGTGGATGGCGTGTTCGTGGTAACACTAGAGGGTCGCATTGTTCTTGGCGAAGAGAGCCATTCTTTTCGAGAGAAACTGAACCGTGTACTTGCCGAAGGAAAGAAGAAAATTGTTTTGAATATGGCTGACGTCAAATATATTGACAGCACGGGCCTAGGCGCTTTGGTCGCCGCGCATTACAGCGCCAAAACTCAGAGCGCCTCCGTGCGCCTTTGCAATCTGGGGGAGAAATTCTACGAGGTTCTGCAAATCACCAAGCTACTGACGGTCTTCGATGTTTATGATACAGAAGCAGCCGCTGTCAACAGCTTTCAAGGGTCATTAGCGGCAACCAACTAGCGGTGAACAATTGGTGGTATAGGCCGATCAAGATATTTGATAAGCACCACATCGTTGCCCTTTTCGTCATAAATCAGTTCATCGACGAGCTTTTTCACCAGCAGCATGCCCAGGCCGCCTGGTCGCAAGCCCTGCTCTTCACGAACCGCCATATGGCTAAACAAGTCCTCGGGTGAGCTGCCGATTGCTGCGTGGCGAAGTTCTGAGAGAGAGAATCCTCGCCCGGGATCCCTGACGCGGCAGGTGATCGCACGACGAGAACGGATGAATGAGATTTCAACGTGCTGGCTGGAATCGAAATGCGCGCCGTGCTCCATGGCGTTAATGAGAATTTCTCTGAAGGCGAAGATCACCTGGTCTTTGTCAGCCTGGGAAATGCCTCCGAATCCGTACAGGAATTGGACAAGGCGATCGGCGGTAAGTAGATCACATCTGGCTGTCAAGCGAACCCATTCGGGCGTTGCAGAAAGGACTTCGATGCCGTCATCCCAGTAGGGCTGAGCCATGGCCGCACGCACCATTTCGGCGAGCGCAGAAGCGTCAAAGGGAGCCACGAAATAACTGAAGGCCCCTTCGCGCATGGCCGCGATGATGTCTCCTGGAGTCCACTGATCGGTCAGAATGATCAGGCGGAGGTGAGGCCGAGCGCTTCTGATTTT
>DATMZI010000139.1:0-42257 GCA_035607085.1 Candidatus Eiseniibacteriota bacterium
AGAGAGAGAATGACCGAACATAATAGTTTGTTTCGCCGGCACTCCGCGAACCCCATCTTGAGTGCTAAAGACTGGCCTTACCCGATGAACAGCGTTTTCAACGCGGGTGCCACACTGTTGCCGGACGGTTCGACGCTGCTACTCTGCCGCGTGGAAGATCGCCGCGGCCTTTCTCACCTGTGTGTGGCGCGCTCGGTGAACGGCGTTGATCAATGGCAAATTGATAGCGAGCCGACACTCCTGCCGGACGCAGAGAAATATCCAGAAGAGCTATGGGGCATTGAAGATTCACGTATCACGTACGTGCCGGAACTCAAGCAATATGCTGTGGCCTACACCTCCTACTCGCGGGGTGGCCCAGGTGTGTCACTGGCCCTCACAAAGGATTTTCTCGTCTTCGAAAGACTCGGTGTCATTATGCCGCCGGACGACAAAGACGCGGCGCTTCTACCTCGAAAAATCAACGGCTTCTGGGCACTGATACATCGGCCCATGACCCCTCTCGGAGCTCATATTTGGATTTCGTACTCTCCCGATTTGCGGCACTGGGGTAATCACAAGCTCATGCTGGAAGCACGCCGAGGCGCCTGGTGGGATGCAAACAAGATTGGCATATCGCCTCCGCCAATCGAAACACCTCGAGGGTGGCTGATGATCTATCACGGTGTGCGAAGGACGCCATCAAGCTCGATCTATCGACTCGGCCTCGCCCTGTTTGACCTTGAACAACCCGAAAGATGTCTAATTCGAGGTGATTCCTGGATGTTCGCTCCAGAGGAGGATTACGAACGTCGTGGAGATGTCCAAGACGTTGTGTTTCCCTGTGGCTACACGATTGCGCCGGACGGCGACACCATCAATCTGTACTACGGTGCCGCCGATTCGAGCATAGCGTTGGCGCACGGCAGCATTCGCTGTCTCCTGGCGTGGCTGGACGCAAACGGCCATTCTGACCAATCTTATGATCGTCGGAAAGCGGTAAAATTAGCCTGTGTGTGATGCCACGAATTCAATTCAAACCGTGTCGCCAAAGAAGACGAGAGTTAACATGCGCATTTGTTGCCCGAGTTGCGGAAGCCTGCTGATTTACCGCTCTAGAAAGAGAGGAATTCTAGAACATGTCTTGTTGCAGATCGTTTTCGTGCACCCGTTTCGATGCGAGGGATGCGACTCTAGGTTCTTTCGGTGGTCCTTGCGCGAGAAACGCATTCCGCCACGGCCGATGCGTAACCAGCTAGATCCGAATTCGCCGGATATTTCGACTTCCACTCATCTGAACGGTTAAGGTACCTATGAAATTTTCGTGAGATGCCTATGCGTAAGCCCAACGTATCGTCGAGCTGAAAAAACTACCTCAACCTCTCACCGCCCAGGTTCGCCAAGAAAGTTTGGTTATGGCTTCGTACAAACAGATTGTAGTTTCGTCGGAGAGCCTGCTTCTGTTGGCGTTTGTTGGGCTGTGCGGGTGGGTCTTGGTTGGTTGGATTCTGTCTGTCTTGCGATAAGCGTGCCTTGCAGCTAGCGGATCATTTTGGATTTCCGTTTGCCCTTCGAGTCTGTGCGTAGACAGCTATACGTGAGGTGACTTTGGCGAACACAGATTCCCAGCGGGCCTAGGCTTCGGTGCGGGCTTTCGCCTGCGCGCATGGAGCCGTGGTCTGCGACGTTTGCTGTGGAAAAGATCAAGAACCCGAGAGCCAATGTTATCTTCCGATAGAAACCGTTCCATAGAGAGCTTTCAGTAAGACAACGGCTCCGCCGATGGCGATCGCCACGCTGACGAGTGTGCCAATCAAAAAGTATTCCGCGAAACGAACGGACTTGAGCTCTGGATAACGCGCAATCGACTTGGCGGCAAGAATGAAACCGACTGTGGCGGGAGATTGCAGAAATAGCGCCGTCAGTACAAGAAATCGTTCGAGCCAGCCGATGTACAGGCCAGCGTTAATAACTTCCTCGTGCTCGATTGTTTCCTTCCCCTGCTCTTCTTTCCAAAGAGGAGCGATGAGCGCACGAATGAGATAGCCGCCGCCAAAGATCACAAAGACATAAACGACGGTCACCAGCAGGATCTTTTCCTGCAGGGAGCGAATTCGAGTCAGCCAGAAGGCAAGCGCTTGGACCGAGGGGTGAACAAGGAAAGAGACAGCTGCAATGACCGTGAGAAGGTGGATCGCTTGATCCAGCAGAAAAACGAGTGCATTGTCGGGGAGTAAGCGAGACTTAGTCGAAAAGGCCTTGGCCCAGTCCACAAGTAAATGAGTGACCGTGAGAAAAACGGCAGCCAACTGGAAGGATGGGGTTGGGAAGCGGTGTGGATCTGCGAGAGCGACAGTGGCCAGAACGAGAACGTAGTGGGTGACTCCGTGAATGACATAACCGTGCCAGTCACCGCGGCGCTTTTTAGAAACAAGTCGGCTGGTCTGAAAAACAAAATCGGTGAGGAGATGGGCCAGGTAGATTGCCAAGAAGAGGTTGTAAGCCGGATGTATCATTTTGTGCAATAAGCGAGCATTGTACGAAATCGCGCAATCATGAAAACGCCTGCTGTAGGACGGTTTCCATGACCACAGCGGTGTGTTCGATTTGCCAAAAATATCCTCGCTTCAAATTTCTTGAAGCGGTTGAGATATCAATCGACAAGGCTTTGGCGGTGTAATCCACACGATCCTTCACTAGATATGTCGCAATCGTCTCCCATTGTTTGGAAGTGATTTGTAGCAGGAGCGTGTCATGGAGACCGTAAACCAGATTGGCGACCTGGTCGAATTCGGGATTCTGTGAACGAAATGCAGTCAGGGTGGGGTACTTCCTCGTTTCCTTAATTTCATTGATGGCGGCTCGCGCGGACTCGAAGGCTTGACCTGCAATGCGATTTGCGGGCGGGCGTATGGCCCCCTGGATTGTTCCGATTCCAATGGCGATTCTTAGCTGAAGCGGTTGGAGACGCCTGCGCAGGTCCAGAATCAATTGGGGAATCGAGTCCACGCGGAGTGCTATTGTCTGAAATTCATCTCCCGCGGTGACCGCGTAAGGCACGCGGATAAGCTTGTCATCCAATTGTGCGATGCTGGCCATCCGAAGCTTCTCGTTAAGAGAAGAACGGAGGTGCGAGTGTGAGCGAGACTCGATTACATCCGCGATGAGGACGCCGTGGGTGTTTTTTGTAGATTGCATATTTATGTGCAATAATAGGTTATTGTATTTAAATATACAAGTATAATTTGCGCGCGGCGCGGTTCCAGGCGTGCCGGAGTGCAAAGGCGCAAAGGTCAGGGTCGAATGCTTCCTTAATTGCGGTAGTAAGGAAACATTTCGGATTTCCCGTCATGGTTTGGAAGGTTGGATTAATTCCGCATGTTTAGCCACAGGCCGTACAGGCGCGTCTAGTGCGACCCAAGAAAATCGAGACAATCGCATTTTAAAACAGCCAGCAAAAACTTCCCGGCTGAATTGTGACCGTACCTGCGCCGGTCGCCGAACCTTGGAGCTGCACAGTACCTGCATTCGCGCCATTAATTAGCCCCAATGCAATCCTTGCGTGCAGATTCGTCGCTGCATTAACAGTCGCATTCCCTGTGATCTTTGTGGCAAAAGCGTTCGCAACTCCACTATTGGCGCTGGTTACGCCTGACCCTTCATCATAGGAATAGAACACGTTGTTGGGCGAAGCTGGCCCGGTCACCGTGATATCCAGTCCCGCAGTACGCGCCGAACCTTGAAAGTACAAATCACACGTCCACGAGTAATTTGTGTTGGCCGCCGCGGAAAAACTCAGTCCCGTAATATTGCTGGCCTTAGTTGTTGCGTTCGTGTAGGCCGAAGTCAGGATGGCGCGCACTGTTGAACCGATCGTGGAATCCAGCAAATAGCTTCCCGAAGCGTCAGGGCGAGTCTGTGTCCGCGTCGCAGTAGCCACCGGCATGGTGATATTCACGCGACCGCCGCCGTCCGTGCTCTGCTGGGTCAATCGTGGTGTCCAGATTTGGTCTTTGGAAATACCGCTAGGTCCGCTGCCAGCCATTTGGGTTGCCGATGGACCGCAACGAGCCGGGTTGGAACCATTCCAAGAAAGGCTGGTGGTCGCACCATTGCCGACAAATCCAGCGGTGCAGCCGATGGAAACGTTGTCTACGTATAGATCGTAGCCAACGGCTCCGGGAACGGGTGCCCAGGAGATTTGCAAGGTCTGATTGCCCTTCGAAGTAGTGACTGAAGAAGATGCTGGCGACAGCGGTCCTTCGCCACTTACGCCGAGAGCGGATGGAAATGATGGAGCAACTTGTACAGTATGAGAGCCAGGGGGGACAGTTCCTCCTGCTGCTACCGTCACCGTCGGAGCGGGCTGGGCCGTTGAGTTAACGAACGCCTGGTAGATCGCACCGAGACTCAATCCTGCGTTGAGTTGCTGCTGTTCGTAGTTGGCCGATGAAGTTGTTTTGATACCATCGATTGCCCGCTGAACGATGGGGCCGTTGCTCATTCCGAGTTGTTGCGGGGCATTCGCAAAGACCGTCAAGCCGCCAGAATGGTTAATAAGCGGCATCCCGCCGCCGGGGAAATTTCCGCCCTGCGGAGCAATTGCTCCTGCTGCATTTCCAATTGCGGCGAGCAAAGGATTCGCCATCGTGTCAAGCACATGATTGCGAAAGAATACGTTGGTGCTGGCCGCCGCGCCGGACGTGTTATTCACTGTGACCATCGGCGTTATGCCCTGCTGGTCGTAAATCGAGTCAATGTTGATAACGAGACCCTGCGGCTGTGAGTCGAAATATAAAGTTCGTTTGTTTAGAAAAATATTCGTGAAGAACAGCGGATTACCCATGGCCTCGCCCAGGAAGGCCGGAGTTGACGAGGTACCTGTCACAGGGCTAGTTGGACCGGTGATGAGATTGATATTTCGGAAGTGATAGTCGGCTCCTCCCGTGGAATCGCTACGAAACAGGAATGGTGTCGACATGTAATCTGAAGCGCCCATACTGGTGATAAGGTTCAAGTTCTCCCAAGTGCTCGCCGGAATCCCTCCACCCTGGTCTACTGAGAACATCACACCGAACGAGGGAATGCTGGAGGTCAAGGTCAAATAGGAAAAGAACGATGGCTGGTTCGGCATGTAGAAGAACGGATTGGCACTGCCTGAAGCGATTTGGGGGTAAGGACGGGTTGCGAATGAGCTGCTCTTTATCGGGTTAAGGGGAAATTGCCCAGTCCACGTTACGTTGCTGCGCAGCAGGACTGTTTCGTTCGGTTGGAAGATTCCCGCTTGGACGATAGATAACGTACCTCCATTCCAATCCAGCACTGAGTTGGTAACGAAGGCCGCCGCACCCATGTTCGGGACGAAGAGCGTGCCCTTCCCTGGGGAGGCGGAAGCAGCGGCGACAGTCATGGCTGCCTTGAGCGTCGGAGCGTTGTCGAACTTAGCCGTGGCGCCGGAGACGGTGGTTGTGGCTGCGTCTGATAGAGTGAGGCGGGTGGTCCCGGCTCCAGCCACGATCGTCGTAACCAAGTCGCCGTTCTTACCCGACGCAGGCGGGGTTAGCGGAACATAATCGGGCACGTTGGCCGAATCAATGTTCGGGCAGAGCCTGGGGCCGTAATCGTCGAATACATTTGCGGGAATCTTCGTTCCACTGATCTTGATGCTGTAGGTGGAACTTTGAATGTGACTCACCCAAACAAGGTTCATCGCCCCGGATGTACGACCGTAGACGTAGTAGCGCATCGCCCCGGTCACTGTCGTCCACGTCACATGGTTGCTCATCCAAAAAATTACTGTGGCGCCGGAGGAAGCTTTGCCAGTTGGCGCGCCGACACGCGTGTCGGCGCTCGTCTTGAAGGTGATATGCGTGGAGTCAGGAACGGACGCGACGGTATACCAGCCATTGATGCTTGAGTCTCCCTGAACCACAAAGTAAGTTCCCGCTACCATGTTGTGTATGGAACGGAAAGCGGCTGTGACTACGTTGTTCGTCCGCGTCCAAGAGCTGATGTTGAGCGTTGGCTGCGGACCAAGGGTCGCGGGGCCGTTGGCAATCGAAGTTATGGCACTGCAAGGAGAAAAGCTGCCATCCTGCTTCATAGCCACCACACAATACTGATAGCTAGTCGCGCCAGAACTGTTGGCAACAGAATTTCCCGTGCCTGTGGGGCCGCTCGCGTTCTCCGCCACAACGGTCGGAGCTCCGGGAGTTGACAGCGTTAGAGCCGCACCGGCGCCGCGGCAAACAATGCCATCCCCATTCCGGAAAGTGCTAGCCTCGCCCAGCGTCATGGTCGTCGAGGTCGCTCTTGTCGAGCAGGTTGTCGTAGGAACTTTCGTCACTGCCCGCATACCGTAGGCGCGGCCGTCAATCCACGGGTTCCGCCCTTTGAACTGAGAATCCTTGTCGGTCACAAACGTGTTCCCGTCGCCAGTTTGGTTCGATCCGGTGCAGGAACCGGAACTCACCTTTTGGACAGAATTGGTGTCTCCCTCAGGGCGACATGGCGATGCGCCACCCAACGTTTGAGCCCGGTCGTGCAGGGGCTCCTGCCCGAATAGGACATTGTCAACGCAAAGAATCAGTACCACTGAGAGCGCAATTCGAGACGCAATGCCTTGCACTGCAGATTTAATTGATGCGGCGGGCATTAATGGTTCCCCCTTCAACTGCCGCCACTTTAGTAATACAGTGCAGCCGTAATTTCAAAATGAATGTTCTTGAGGCTCCCGGCTGAGTCGAGGATAAAGGACGATGGCGCGTCTTTGGATAGCCGATTGCCCCTCTGGCGTCTAATCCCATGAAAGGAAAGAAGCAATGCAGGACTAAGTTGACGAGGGGACGGCCTATCCATACCTTGGACACATTGGGTGCCCCCCGGCGGCATTGGGTGCGATTCTCGTTCTTCTAACTAAGCGCGAATCGCAGTGCAAATTTCTCAGCCTTCACCCCGTTCCTCGTGCGTTCCGTTTGACAAGTTGCGGTGGCTACAACAGATAGAGGACACAAGCCTGTCAGATTCACACCCACTAACGCCCGCCGACTGGCATAAGAATACTGTACTCGGACTTTGGTATGCCCCTCTCTATCGCCGGTTCTGTTTCGCCTGCTTCGCGTTTGCGAAACTTAGGAATGCGTCGCGTTTTGGAGGACTTCGCGCAGCCGGCGGCCAACAATCAAGTCCTCACCCGGCTGGAGCATCCAGACCCCGACGATGATGGTGTGTTCCCCTCCGGGCAATCCAGCACTGGCGGGACCTCCGCCCGTTCCGGGGTTGAGTTCAATGCGAGGTTTGCCCGCGCGCATTTTTTGCATCACTTCGAGTCCAGTGGTTCGAACGTGTGCTGGATCGTAGGTCACGAGCAAGTGCGGAACATGATTGGCGACGGTGGGGATAAAAATGGTGGTTTCGACAGTGGGCACCTTTTTCACCAGTTCGGCGATACGATCGGCGCGCTTGCGGAACTCCGCTTCCATGGCGGCGTCGTCCTGGCTCAGAAACCAATCCACGGCAGCAACCATACCGATGATGTCTTCTTTGGCGACTTTCAAGCCTCGGCCAACGGCGTTGGAATTGGGAGAATTATTGAGGCGCGCGGCGTCAGTAAGATCCTTTCGTCCCAGTAGCAAGCCGGTGCACTGCGGACCGCGCATGCCCTTGCCACCGGAGAATGCCACCAGGTCAAATCCCATTTGCGTGTAGTTCCAGAGGTTGGAGATAGGTGGCACATCGGCGGCGGCATCGTTGAAACAGGGAACGCCGTGCTGATGAGCGACCCGGACCCAGTCTTCGCGGCCTATCGGTGCGTCCACAGCGTTAAAGAAGTTGGTCATTACCGTCTTGTCCGTAAACGCATCTTGGTACTGCTCGAGAGTCTGGACTTCGACTACTTTCACTCCGCAATTGCGCATCGCGTGGTCGTATTCATAGCGATGTGCTTTCTGGACGATGACTTCGTTTTTCAATCCGCTCAAATCCGTGGGAATACTGACGATGGCCTCCTTGTTGCCCATGGTCATGCAGGCAGCGGTTCCTAGGGTGAGTCCAGCTGCGGCCCCGGAAGTAACCAGCGCCCCACCGCAGCGAAGTTTTTGGGCTAGATAGGTTCCAGCGGCTTCATGAAGTTCCAGAAGATGAACCGGTTTTTTGGCAGCCAGTGCAATGGCAGCCTGAACTGCATCCGGCATGGTGGACGCGCTCAGAATGGTGTAAGTTCCCGCCGCGTTGATAAACGGGACCAGCCCAAGCTTCTCGTAGTAGTCCACGCCCTTCGTTGGAACTGGAGTGCCGCCCGCAGCCGCGGCTGTGGGGATCGAGCCGGCGACCGCGGCCGCGCAGGTACCAATGCTTCCTGCAACGATGGCTTCAGACCCCTTGCGGAGCAACTTGCGGCGACTCATTTTTGCGGACATCAGATTCTCCTCCTTGGCGTGGCGTAATCAGCGTTCGGGCGAATCTTCGGCGGTAGCCGGCGCAGGATTGCCTTCCGAAGGATTGTTGAAATATTGCGGGCGGGCCTTTTCCCATTCGACCATGCTCATGCCCGAGGGATCGTAAGCGACGCGGCCGGCACGTACGGTCATACGCGCAATAACCTGAACATCGCCGTTCATCTTGGCCAGACCGCAGTCGATGTAGCCAAACTTTCCGTGCTGCTCTTCGAGCACGGCGATGTCGGCTTCCTTGCCCAGAGACAGTGTGCCGAGATCCTCACGGTGAATTTCATGGGCTGGATTGACGGTGGAGCGACGAATGAGATCCGTGAGCGGAACACCCATGGCGCGAAACTTCGAAATTACATTCGTCATGCTGACTGTCCGGTAATCGCCGGTGTGGAGATCCGTTGAAAGCGAGTCGGGCAAAAAGGCTTGTCTTGCAGCGGGAACGGCGTTGCGGAACCAGAAGCTTCCCGCGCCGTGGCCGACGTCAAAGAATACGCCACGCTGCCTTGCTTCGGTCAAGACGGGGTTAAGCTTGCCGTCTTTGAGCAAGATCGGAAATTGCTGCGCAAAAACATGGGTATGGATGTCGCCGGGCCGCGCTTTTTTCAAGATCAGGTCGGAATAAGAACGATCGGACCGCGGCCAAAAGTCATACATCACGGGAACCTTGGCTGATTCGGCGCACGCGATGGCTCGATCAACCGCCGCCCAAGGAGTGTGTTCGCCATCCCACGGACCTGTGGTCCAGTAGTGCGCGGTCTTGACACCAACGATCACGTCGGAAAACTTCTTAAGGGTTTCCGCACAGAGCTTGGGATCCATCTGGTCAACCGATTGTTCGAGTCCTCCGTCCATTCCGTTTGCAACGATGTTGAGAAAGGCCAGCACGCGAACCTGCGCGCGATCGATGACTTCCTCTTTTTCGAGGAGAAACGTGTCCGCGCCTGCCGTACCAGCATCGACAATCGTAGTGACGCCAGAAGTCAAAGCCCAATCGGCCGGAATACCGAGAGGCTGGAGATGCGCGCGCGCTTCTGGCGTGAACCAATCGAGCGGCGCGCCGCCGTGGCCGATGTGATAGTGAATGTCAATCAGGCCGGGTGTGACATAGAGCCCGGCCACATCGACCACCTTCTTAGCCTGGGCTGGGGAAAGATCCTTGCCTACCGCGGCGATCTTGCCACCGGTGATGGCCACGTCCAGCACCGCATCCAAATTCTTGCCGGGGTCAATGACGTGCCCTCCTTTTAGCAAAAGGTCGTAGGTTGGAGTCTGGGTGGCCGACGGCGAGGCGAGCGCGAGGAACGTTGCTCCGACCAGCGCAAATTGCAGGTAGATTCGGCAAAACGACGACATGTGTTCTCTTTCCCTTAATCGAGTAATTTTCGTCTACCAGCTCCGAGTCCGGCGAAATCTCGGAATCGCACGCAGCCGCTAGGGATTTGCGCCCCGGATGTCAGCAGACTTCAAGTGCACCCTGGCTGCTATCACCAGCCGAGGGATTGTAAATTCAGTGAAACCGCCGTGTGCAAAAGCTTGCAGGGGGCGGCAACAACCTTCTTCCGGGGATTCCAGTTCGCTCGAAGCGAATTGGCCCTTGACTTGAACTTGTACAGTTTCAGGTACGCCGGCGTAGTTAATCACATTTAGAACCGTTTCGCCTCGTAGTTCCTGGCGATACCCGGTCACCAGGGTGGTCAGGGAATTCCACAAACCAAGCGCGGAGCGCTCCGCCCCGATCAGCCGCCGCAGGTCGCGCGCTAACAGTTCGGGGTCGGTCACCGGTTCCCCAAGCTCGACGACTTGTCCGGATCCGACGTTGAATGTTGCCGAGTACGTGTCCTGACGGACTGGCGCGCTTGAATGCCAGGGATATTCGCCGCGCTGATTGACCAGAACAGCGATTGCGCCGCGTTTGACAAAAGTGTTCAATAAATCGATTTCTACGTTCTTCAGCGGGCAAAAAAGAACTATCGCGGTCCAATCATTCCATCGTTCCGCGCTCAGATCTCGCGGGCGAATGGTCTCGAACGCCAGATTGTGCCGAGCCAGCAGATTCACCGCTTCATAGTTCATCTGCTCGTCGCAAGTGACAACTCCCACGTTGGCGATGGATTGTATGCCCCGTGAGGGAACACGAGAAGAAAACGCGATGTACCGCTTCACCTGGTTCCAAAGAGCCCAGGCATCCGGTTGATCGGCAGCCAGTGCTCTTTGCAGAGGCTCGGTAAAATTCAAAATTACATCGGCGCGAATTGCTTCGGCTTCGGCAATCGCCAGCGCGTACTCGTCCATGCTTGGCCCCAGCTGTTTGCGAAGGGAATCGGAAAGATCCCACTGAAAATCGTAGAGAACGGGTATCGCGTCCGGATGAAAGGTTTCCGCCAACCTCACGAGGGCCAGGTTCGTATCCAGCCAAGGTTGAGAAGAAGGGCTAGAAACCTGCAGAATTCCGTCACGATCCACCACCAGGCGCCCTCTCATCTGCGGTTGCTTGCCACCGGGGATCAAGAAACGGAAAAGCAGCTTCGGGTGCGCCGTCTTGGACGATCGAAAGAGTTCGCCGACTCCGGCGGAACCGTTGACCTCGAGGATAACGCCCGCGGCACCGGCGCTTTCCGCGGCGGCGGCTGCCGCTGCAAGATTGTTTGGTCCGGCCTCAAAAAATATCTGAAAGCCGAGCGCGCGCCATTTCGCCAGATCGGCCGTCTCACTAGCCGACCAACGCAAGACGATATCACTGACTCCGATGGCTTTGGCGGAAGGCAACGGGCCAGGCGTAATGCGCAAAAGCACATTTCCGGCCGCAGGCTCGACCTTGAGCCAAACGGCCAGCAACAGTAGGTAAGCGCAGGACCTAAGAAACATGGCTAGTTTTGGTTCTCCCATCGGTGGCCAACGCTGTTTACGGTTACCGCGGTTGTTGGCGAGCTAGAGTTTAGGTGTACGAAGATGGTCGTTTTCGAGCCCGCAGTCGTGTTACGACCATCGGCAGAAACCCATATCGCACTGACATTTTTGAGACGCGCGACCAGCGCCACGCCCTTCTCGGGGCCAACGAGAAGCAGCGTGGTTGAAAGCGCGTCGGAGGCGGTAGCTGATTTCGCGGTCACACTGACGGCGTACTGGGTGCGCAGAGGCGCGCCGCTGGCGGGATCGACGATGTGTCCGGGGGCGTCGCCTTCAAGCCTGCTCCTGGGTGTCTGTTCGGACGTCGAAACACTATTGCCCCTCAACTTCACCTGCGGATCCAGGCGATTCGACGGGTCACGCAGATGCACCAGCCAGCCATCGTGACCGGGCGGAGCGCCCATTCCATAGATCGTGCTGCCGCCGGCATCGATGTAAGCTCGCTTGATCCCATTGGAATGCAAGATCTCCATCGCGCGATCCACGGCGTATCCCTTTCCAACCGCGCCCAGGTCGAGACGCATGCAGTCCGAGCGGAATTCGACCTGATCCGGCGCCATCAACACGATTTTTTCGTAGCCGATACAGGCGCGCGCGCGTGCCTGTTCTGCGGCAGCGGGAGTCGCGCCGCCGGCAAGGGCCGCTTTCCATAAATCGACCAGAGGACCCACGCTGACGTCGAATGCGCCACGGGAGAGGCGCGAATAAACTAGCGAAGTTTCAATCACCTTGTATAAATCCGGCGGAATCTTCACCACATGAAAGTGCGCTTCACGATTCATCCTGCTCAAATCGCTCTCGGGCTTGAAGTTACTCATGACGTTGTCGAGCCGAACTACCTCGTCGATTGCCTGGTCAATGGCAGACGACGCGTGCGCCAAGGAATCGTTGTAGGCGACAATTTCGAACAGGGTGCCCATGGCGTAGCGCTTCTTGTGAACAAAAGGCATACTCTGGCCGGATAGTTCCGACACGGCGAAAAGGAGCCAAGGAGTCAGCAGGAAGGCAAGCAGAAATCTACTCCAGCGCATAGATTTCTCCTTCCATGCTGGCAAGATATACCACGTCCTCGGTCACCACCGGCGCCGACTGCACGGAATTCCCCAAATTGGCTTTCCAAAGAACTCTTCCATCAAACAAGTTCACAGCAAAAGTATCCCCGGCCTGAATCCAAACCACGGATCCACTTATGACCGGGGGCGCCATAATCGTCTGACCGATGCGGCTTTTCCAAATCGCTTTTCCGGTACGAATGTGCAAGGCATGCAACGTTCCGGCCTTGCATCCGAAAACAATGAGCTCTCCGGATATCGCGGGCGCAGAAGTGATGCCCAATTCTGCCTCATATCTCCAGCGAACCGTTCCGCAGCCGGCATCCAGAGCATAAAAAACAAAATCCTGTGAGCCAATAAAAACAGTGTCATTGGCGAGGGCCGGCGAGCAATCGATTCCGTTACCGGTCTCGGTCTTCCACAAGACTTGCCCCGTCGCCGCGTCCATGCCATAGATATTTCCGTCGCCGCATCCAACAAAGATTCGCCCTTTGACGACATGCCCGGTGGAATAGATTCTGCCGCCAAGCATCTGCTTCCACTGTTGCGCGCCGGCTTCGGTTCCCACGGCATACAGGTTCCCGTCCGCGCTCCCGAAAAAAGCGGTCCTGTCTTGGATGACCGGGGAGGTCCATACCTCGTCTTCGGACGCCATCTCCCAGCACTTCGTACCGGAGGCAGCATCGATAGCGATCACCTTGCCGTCGTCACAGCCGAACAGTACCTGGCCAAGGCTGAGAGAAGGAGTTGAATGAATGGCCGCAGTTGCTTTGAACTTCCATTGCAGCCGTCCGGTACGAATGTTTATGGCATTCAAAAATCCCGCAAGCGAAGGGACGTAGAGAAGTTCGCCGTCCAGGATAGGAGAGCCGCGTACCGCTCCTTCCAGGCGGATTTGCCAACGTACTCTGCGCGGCGCGCGCCACGGTTGTGGAACCTGCCCGCCGCTGCGGGCGTTGTTACAAAGTAAGGTTGGCCAGTTTTGCTGGTTACTCGTCAAGGCAGTCTTTCTCTACAGTTCCCAGGTGTCACTCAGGAGATGTGGACCAGTTTATGTTCAATCAGCTTGCGTTCGGATACTCCGAGACCGAGTTTGCCGGCTGCGGCGATGTGATGTGGTTGGCGGTAAAAAAAATTCTTCGCTGCATCTTGGTAAAACGCTGCGCTATCGCTCGTGAGACTCTGGGGATCGCGGGCCCACACGCTAGGCGCGCCTTCTTTACTTCGCTTAGCTTCAATCTTTTCGAGTTCAATCGTATCTATCGCGACTGGATCGGTGCCGACCATGATCAAACCGGCGGGAAATATGAAGTTCTGGTTCTGTGTAAGCGGGCCGCCATGCCAGACCATGCGCGTTCCGTCCATGATATGGAGTACGGCTTTCGAACGCAGTGGTTCTACCGAACACATAATGCCGATCAATGGATCGGTAAAAGAAAAGGGACGGCGATGGGAGCGATCCACATTATTGAACGTTCCATAGCCCAGGTTCTTCAAACAGCCGGTAACACCCGCCGCGGAATGATCCTTCATCGTCGGCACATTAATAATTTTGGTCACCCCCGAAACCACTATGTTCGCCATGTACGAGCGCGTTTCCCACTCCCCGAAAAAATTGGCTTCGCAGAAAATGTTCGGGTCATACCCCGACGTATCCAGCTTGCCTTCCTGGATACCAGTTACCCGAACTCCCTTGGGCACCAGTGCCTGGTAGCTGCCGATATCCATCTCATACGCGTACCGGTCATAAACAAGAATATTGCGGGCCGGTACGCCGGCTGACTGCACGCCGGTGATGATTTCCCGCACAATTTCCGGCGAAGAGCAACAAGCCGGAGCGCCCGATGGGTTGATCTTGATGCCAACCACGTCCTGCGGCTGAATGAATTTGCTCCAGGCCCGGTGTAGGACCTTTTCTTCCGTCAATTCACGCATGCCCTGTTCGAGCATTTCACGAACAACGGCTTGTGAAACCCGGTTCGCTGCAATGGAACGAGCGTCCGAAATTTCCACCACCCGGCCAGGGTAAAGGCCGGGCATCCGTAACGGTGAAACCTGCGTCCCCACCGGTTCGCTTACGTGGATCGGGGGCACGGGAGGGATCAGATCCTGGTCGAATGCTGGAGAGGTTCCCCAATGGTCAAGAGACAGCGCAAGGCCGCCCAAACAACTTCGCTTTACGAATGCTCGTCGATCCACAGCGTTTCCTGTTGAGAGCTTCTGTTCCAGTCGCGCCGAATTCTATCAGAGCGGCCTGATTTTTAGGCGTTGCGAGGCTTGATCCGCTTAGTGGAACTCTTCAGCCTAGGGCGTATCCAGGGATATCGGGACCTTCGGAGCTAACTTCGGTTTGATTTCAACACTCGCCGTTCAAGAGCGGTCCGGGCTTTTCCTCGGACGCGCGCAATCGAAAAGACTCCTTCAACTCCAGGAAATTGGACAACCGCACGTAAGGTGAACGCAAAGCCAAATCCGACAAGCGTTAGGAAACCCGCATTTTGTTCCAGCCCGGTACCGGATCGCGCGGCCGGATAAGAAGGCGTCTTGGAACCAACGTCATGGTCGACTCGTGCAAAGGCGAGTTTCAAAGGCGAGTTCAAAGGCGAGTTTCTTGACGCCTACCCGCCTTCCTCTTATCCTCGTGAGCTTCCGCTACAGTGCCGGAGCTCGACGATTCGATAAGAGATGCGCATCCACCAAATTGATCTGGCCATAGTGATTGCGTATCTGCTTGGCGTGACAGCGTTAGGCGTCTGGTTTCGCCGTGGTCAACAGGACGCGCGCGATTACTTTTTGGGTGGCAAAACCGCGCCATGGTGGGCGCTTGCGTTCTCGATTGTCGCCACTGAAACATCCACACTGACCATCATCGGCACGCCAGCACTCTCCTATGCCACAAACTTGACCTTCATTCAGCTCGTTTTTGGCTACCTAGTGGGGCGGGTGCTCATCGTGCTTCTACTGCTGCCAGGATACTTTCGCGGAGAGTTTTTCACCGCCTACGCTCTAATCGAAAAGCGTTTTGGCCCGCGTATGCGCGCCGTGGCAGCTTCTACCTTTTTGGTGACGCGGGCGATAGCCGAAGGCGTGCGAGTTTCGGCGATCGCGTTGGTCGTCAGTGTCGTGCTGGGAACCTCAGAGCGCCTGGCTGTGATGATCGTGATCGCCCTGACCATTCTCTACACCTTCGAAGGCGGCATGAAAGCCGTGATCTGGACAGACGTAGCCCAATTGCTGCTCTACCTGACAGGCAGCGCCGTCACACTCGCGTTCTTGCTGCACGCCATACCTGGCGGGTGGAGCGAAGTGACACGGTCGGCCGCCGAGGCCGGAAACAAATTGCAATTTCTGGACTTTTCCTTTTCGTGGGCCACCAAGTACACATTCTGGTCGGGAGTGATCGGTGGAGCCTTTCTTACTATGGCCAGTCACGGCACGGACCAAACAATTGTGCAGCGGCTGCTCGCTGCAAGGAACGAGAGCGATAGCCGCAAAGCTCTGCTGGCCAGTGGCGGAATAGTCCTCTTCCAGTTCACCCTCTTCCTGCTGGTCGGCGTTTTGCTCTTCGTCTTTGCGCGACACTCACCACTTTTACAGCCGGGTGAACGAACCGATCGCATACTTCCACTCTTCCTGGCGAAGGAAATGCCCGTCGGACTGGCAGGGTTGATGCTCGCTTCGATTGTAGCTGTCGCTATGTCCAACGCCAGCGGTTCGCTAAATTCGCTGGCGGCGTCGAGCATTCTGGATTTCTCCGCGGCCGCCGGTCGCCAGGACGCCAAGAAGCTATTGTCATTGTCGCGATGGATGACCCTTGTGTGGGGCGTAGTTTTGATGGCGCTAGGATTTGTTTTCATGCGGTGGGACAAAGTCCTCGAACTTGGCCTTACGGTCGCTTCATTTCCCTTCTCCTGCTTGCTGGGACTGTTTCTTCTGGGAACTATAGATAGACGCGCCAATACTTCGGGCGCATTCGTCGGTATGCTTTGCGGGCTGTCCGCAACGGTCGCCATATGGAAATGGACCAGCGTCGCCTACACTTGGTATGTCTTGATCGGGTCGTGCGTGACGTTTTTGGTGGGATTTATCATTAGCCGCGCCACTGCAAAACAGGTGAGTTGACCTTGCAAACTTCGACGGTACAGAAGGGCCCTCAAGCGGCGAGCAAAAGGCTCGAACTGGTGCGCGGCCTGGGCCCCTGGGCATCGGCCGCCATCGTCGTCGGCACGATGATCGGCACCGGAATTTTTCTCAAGCCCGCCGAAATGGCCCGCGAAGGCAAAAGCGTCTCCATCGTCTTCGCTGCCTGGATTGTCGGCGCAATTCTCTCGATATTCGGTGCACTCTCCTTTGCCGAACTTGGCGCGGCCATCCCGGAAGCGGGTGGCGAGTACGCTTATCTGCGCCGCGGCTTCGGGCCAACCTGGGGCTTCATCTTTGGATGGATGCACTCAATCGTGGGGCGGCCCGCTTCTATGGCTTCTATCGCCGCCGGTATCGCGCGCTTCCTGGGCTTTCTGATTCCTGACGTGGGAACTCCCCTTTTTACTCTTCACTTTTCCGGTCTTGCCGGTTGGATCAAACCGTACGACTTTGTTTTCACTTGGGCCCAACCCGTCGCCGTGTTGTGGTTAATCACCATGACCTGCGTTAACTATTTGGGGGTGCGACTCGGCGGCGCCGTTCAGGTCGTTCTAACTTTCATCAAGATCACTTCGGTATTGATTGTCATCGGCGTAGCGTTTTTTCTTTCCGGCAATGCCACCCACCCTGAGGATCCCATCTGGCCGTCGGCCGCGAGCGCCGGTGTCGTCACGGCTTTCCTGGCTGCATTAGCTGCCTCGCTTTGGGCCTACGACGGCTGGGAAGACCTGAATCTGGTAGGCTCGGAAGTTAAGAACCCTGAGCGAAACTTTCCTCTGGCCCTGGTCGGCGGCGTCTCCGTCGTGACCGTCATCTACCTACTGTTCAGCGCGGCTTGCCTGCGCGTTCTCCCGTTTGAAGCCGTGGCCAATTCCTCCCATATTGCTTCGGATGTCGTCGAATTTGTCGCAGGTCGCGGCGCAGCATTTTGGGTCACTCTTGCCATGGTGATTTCCGCAATCGGCTCGCTGAACTCCTCCGTGCTGAGCGGCGCTCGCGTTCCCTACGCCATGGCCCGCGATGGAATTTTCTTCAAGATTGCCGACGGCATTCATCCAAAATTTCTTACTCCCGCGCGCGCCTTGATCTTCCAGGGAGTTTTATCCGGCCTGATGGCGTTGACGGGCACCTTCGAAGAATTAAGCAACCTGTTTATTTTTGCGGCGTGGATTTTTTACGGTCTCGCCGTCGTCGCGCTATTTCGTCTTCGCAGGACCGAACCCTACATGCCGCGTCCCTATCGCTGTTGGGGCTACCCCTGGGTGCCCGGTATTTTCGTTGCCGGCGCGCTGGCGCTTACCGTAAGCCTCTGGTTAGAGCGTCCTGGGCGCTCCTCAATCGGGCTGCTGCTGATTGTCGCCGGCTTGCCGTTTTACTGGCACTGGGCGCAGCGCAGTTCAGGCGGCGACGACCCGGCGCGGTCCCCGGCGGCTGAGTAAATGATGTACGGGCATGCCGCCTGCGAGAAGAGCGACGGCCGGCAGTACAACCCATGCACCAAGTCCCAGGACCAGTGCCGGAAGCATGATGCTGTGCGCGACGTGATCATCGCGGATCACCGCGATCGGTAAGCCGATGGCGAAGAAACCGAAATAAGGGAGTACCGGAAAAATGATCGACCAAAACACCGCACGCGGTGCTGCGCCAGCGCGAGTGGCAAGGTAGGCGCCCAGGTCGCCTATCAGCGGCAGGGTTATGACCCAAGCGAAGTGCACAACCGCGACGGGCGTCATCCGCGGATGGCCCGCCGCCGCAGAGATCCAGGGCTCGGGACCAAGCTCTTCAATCGCCATGAGAAAAACCATGGCGAGGAGTAGCGTCAAGAACGCAGGAAACCAGAATTGAGAGACACGCTTGTTCATAGGTGGCTCCTTTTTGCCGGCTATTTCGATTTGCGACTTCAGGTGCTGCCAGTCATTCACCTGTTGCAATACTCTCCGGAGCGCTGCCTGTTTCGGAAGGCCATCCAAAACCAAGGCCTCATACGCTCCAGATGACTTGCAAGTTCTTCAGCGACCTGTGCTGCGTCGCCCTTTGTGAGCTGAATCCACGCCAACTGCTTTCGCACCAATTCCCGCCAATCAGGCACTGGAAACTCCCGCAAGCCGATTTAGCGCGGCGAATAACTCAGCCCATTGCTTCCGTAAGGGAGAAAGCTTCTTCTTGCCAGTCGGCGTAAGCCGATAACACCGTCGCCGGCGGCCATTTGGGCTGGTTTCCCAGGTTCCCCGTATCCAGCCCTTTTTTTCCATCCGATACAGCATCGGATAAAGCGCAGCGAGCGTGAAATGCAGCGAACCCTCGGTTTGCTGTTCGATACGGCGGGCGATTTCGTAGCCGTGCAGCACTCCGTTTTCCAGAACGCTGAGTACGGCGAGTTCAGCTGCGCCACGCTTGATTGTGGATTGGACCATGCGGCAACAATATATAGGAGTCTTATATATAGGAAGACCTCGTTTGCCAACTGCACGGAGGGATGGGCTCGAGTCTAGGCGTGGTGGGAGGCAACCTGGAGCGGGCGGATGGACTGTTCCGCTTCGGGGCTGACGGTGATGCCGGGATGCAAGAGCTTAGCGAGGATTTCGACGCCGGTGATGAGGCGAGGGCCGGGACGGGAGAAGTAGGCGTTGGCGTCCACGTAGTAAATCTGGTTGTAGCGCACAGCGGGCATTTCGTGCCACTGGCGCGGAAAAGTGACCGAGCGATACTCCGCGCGCGCCTGATCGGCACTGTAACCGCAGGGAGCGATGACCAGGACTTCGGGTTGTGCGGCGATGACGTCTTCAAGCGGGAGGCTGAAAGACGGCGTACGCAGTTTCCCGAAGATGTCCCGGGCACCGGCGAGTTCGATCATTTCGGGAACCCAGTGTCCGCCGACATAGATGGGCTGGAGCCATTCGAGAAAGGCAACGCGGGGGCGGCAAACGGTTTGCGCGACTTCGTTTTCGACGGCGGCGAGTTTGGCCCCAATGGACTCCAGAAGCTGCTCGGCTTCGTGGCCGCGCATGGTTTCGTCGCCGACCCAAAGAATGTCACGCCAGACATCGCCGAGATCGAGCGGATCGAGAGACAGTACCTCAGGCCGATAATCAAACGTGGCCAGGACTGCAGCCAGATCTTCGGGAGAGGCTGCGCAAACGCTGCACAAATTCTGTGTAACGATGAGGTCTGGAGCGAGGCGTTTCAAGGCTTCGGCGTCCACAGAATAGACGCTTTCGCCTCGGGCGGTAAATTGGCGGACCAGGCGGTCGATTTCGAGCGGAGTCGTATCTTTTGGAATGCGCGAGTGAATGACGACGGGCTTGGTGCGTGCCGCTGGAGGGTAGTCACATTCGTGGCTAACACCAACCACCTGCTCGCCCAAGCCGAGCGCGAACAAAATCTCCGTCGCGGAAGGCAGTAAGGAAACGACGCGCATCTCAGGCATGAGCGGACTCTAACATAACACCAGAGCCGACGTGCTATTTGTAAAGAAAATATCTCTGGCGCATCGGCTCGAATTCCGCCAGAGAGCTTTGCCAGGATTTCACAATCTCGCCCGCGGGAACGCCTTCCTTCAGTTCTTGCACGGTCTCGGCATTACCCAGCAGCGTAAGGGTCTTCTCGACATCGAAGTCCTTCGGATACATTCGCTCTAGCAGCGCCGCAATTTCAATCCCCAACCGCATGGCGCGAATCGCGCTGCGGTCCCCGGTTCGGATACTGACTCCTCCGCAGCGGCGTCCCATGTAAAGGCCGCTCACTGGAATAAAAGACTGTGCGACAAATTTCAATCCCGGCAGTTGTGCGGAATTAAGAGCAGCCGCCACCTTCTCGCCATCCATCCACGGCGCCCCAAACTGTTCGAACGGCGTTTCCGTTCCGCGCCCGACCGAAACTCCCGCATTCTGCAAGATTTCCAGGCCTGGATAGGTGATGGCACCCTTCATAGTCCTGAGATTCGGCGACGGCGGGATCCACCGCATGCCAGTAGACTCGAAAAAATAATCGCGGTGCCAGTTCTTCATGGCCACCACATGCAGTTCGGCGTTGATGTGATTTTCAGTGTTGAAAAGTTGCGCTAATTCGCCGATGGTCAGACCGTACCGGACAGGCAGCGGATAGTAGGCCACGAAACCGGTCTTGTCCGCATCAAGCATCGGACCTTCCACGATTTCCCCGCCGATTGGATTCGGGCGGTCGAGAACATAGAGAGCGATATGACGTTTTGCCGCCTCTTCCATGCAATAGCCCATCGTGGCTGTGTAGGTATAAAAGCGGACTCCGGCATCCTGAATATCAAAGACCAGTGCGTCAATCCCCTGTAACATTTCATCGGAAGGGCGGCGAGACTCGCCGTACAAACTATAAACGGGTAGTCCCGTGGCCGGGTCCTTGCTCGAAGAAACTTTCTCGTCCAGACGCCCAGCCAGCCCGTGTTCGGGGCTGAACAGCGCGACAACATGCACTCCCGGCGCGTGCGTCAGCAGGTCAATTGTCGACTTGCCTTGTGCGTCGAGTCCTGTGTGGTTGGTGATGATGCCAATGCGCTTTCCCCGCAGTGGCGCAAACTTTTGAGCTTCCAATACGTCAAGGCCAGCCTGTACGCGCACAGCACGGGTGCCGGTTTTGCGAATGTGCCTTTGTCCGCCGCGATCATTCGGAGCCGCCGAAACTCCGGCCACAAAACAAACGATTAGGCACAACGCACAACGGGACAGAGGCGTGGTCGGCGGCAAAATTTTCCTCCTGGTTTGCGTTGCTGGGATTCCGGCTTGTACTGCCCGGAGATGAAAATGATATTCTGGAACGCCCTGCGGGGAATTGCCTTGTGACACTCTGGTGCGTGTGTTATCAACAGACGTAGAAGCGGGGCGCGATCTCGAAAATTCGTAAACCGGTTCGGGAGAACCATGTCGAAGACACGCCGCGTTGTGCTGTGCCTATCCCTGCTTCCTTTCGTAATTTTTATGGCAACCAAAACACGCAGTCAGAGCCGCACTGCTGCGGCGAAAACGAAAAACCTTGCCCCTCAATTCCGAACCGCTGGCCCGCTAAAACCGCTTTCGGCCGGCGAACGTCAGTGGGTGGATGCCTCTCTCCAGCGCATGACGGTGGATGAAAAAATCGGCCAACTGCTTTTCACTACATTTCATGGGACTTTCACCTCGACCGAATCGCCGGAATATCAAAAGCTGCTGCACGATGTGACCGATCTTCACGTAGGCGGCTTCATTGTCGTCACCCACATCACTCCGCTCGGCATCGAGAAGAGCCAAACCTATCCCACCGCGGTACTGGCAAATCAACTGCAATCAAAAGCGAAGCTGCCACTGTTGGTCGGCGCCGATTTTGAGCGCGGATCCGCCATGCGCCTCGATGAAGGCACGTCGTTTCCGACGCAAATGGCCATCGCAGCCGGCGGCGACCCGCGCGACGCCTATACCATGGGCAAGATCACCGCGATTGAGGCTCGCCAGGCAGGTGTTCAGTGGATTTATGCCCCCGTCGCTGACGTAAACAACAATCCCGGCAATCCGATCATTAACACGCGGTCGTTCGGCGAAGATCCGGCACGCGTTTCTGAATTTGTCACGCAGTATGTCCGCGGCGTGGAAGAAAATGGCGGCTTGGCCACTGCGAAACACTTCCCCGGTCACGGCGACACCGCTGCCGACTCGCACATCGATCTGCCGGTGATTCGCGCTAATCGCGAGCGGCTCGATTCACTCGAACTTGTTCCTTTCCGTTCGGCCATCAGTGCCGGTGTCGGCAGTATCATGACCGGTCACTTGAGCGTTCCAGCATTTGAACCGGATCCAAATACTCCGGCCACGCTCTCAGCGCATATTTTGACCGACCTGCTCCGCAATGATTTGCGTTTTCAAGGCTTGGTCGTTACCGATGCGATGGACATGGGCGGAATCACGGTGCGTTTTGCCCCGGGCGAAGCGGCCGTGCGGGCGGTGCTTGCTGGGTCCGATTGCTTGCTCATGCCACCAGTACCCGACGCCGCCTTTGAAGCATTGCAGAACGCTGTAAAGTCTGGGCGCATCTCACAGGAGCGCCTTGATGCTTCCGTTCGCCGCATTCTCGAAGCCAAAACTCGCCTCGGCCTGAGTAAAAATCGTTTGGTCGACCTGAACACTATCAACTCGAAATTCGCCGAGCCGTCTTGGCAGTACCAAGCACAGCAAATCTCCGACCGCGGAATCACATTGCTCCGCGACGCACCTCATCGCTTGCCTCTCGACGGAAGCAAGCCGTCCCGTGCCCTCCTGCTTGCCTTCTACGCCGACCCCGAACCTACGCCCGGCGAAGATCTCGACCGCGAATTGCGTCGCCGTTTCGATTCGGTCTTTACTCTGCGCGCCGACACACGTTTTCGCAGCGCCGCAAACCTAAAACTGCCTCCGCCCGATTCTTACGATGTGGCGATCCTCGCACTTTTCGTGCGTGTCAGCGATCGCAAAGGCAACGTCGACGTTCCCGACGATCAGGCGGCCCTTGCCGATCAGCTCTATAAGTGCGGCAAGCCGGTCATTACCCTAGCGCTCGGCAGTCCTTATCTGATGGAACGCTTCCCGCAAGCCGAGACCTGGCTGAGCGCTTTCGGGATCAGCGACGTTGCACAAATCTCCATGGCCCGCGCGCTCTTTGGCGAAATTCCCATCTATGGGCATCTACCCGTCACCATTCCGGGCATTCCCCTCGGTGCGGGCTTTGGCCTGGAACTGCCCGCCGATCCGATGAAGCTGCAGCCCATGGACGTCCGCAGCGAGGCTCAACTGCAGCCGGCCTTTGGCGTAGTGGAAACCGCCATCAAGGACAAAGCTTTTCCCGGAGCTACCCTCGCTGTCGGCTATCGCGGAAAGGTCTCACTCCATTCCTTCGGCAAGCTGACCTACGACGCCAAGTCGCCCGATGTCTCTCTCAAGACGATGTTCGACATCGCTTCGCTCACCAAAGTAGTCGCGACTACAACGTTGGTCGCCAAGCTTGCCGAAGGCGACTTTCCAGTTGCGATTGACCTCGATGCCAAGGTCGAACGCTATCTCCCAGAGTGGGCCGGTGGCCCGCAACCGGAATGGCGCCATCGCGTCACGGTTCGACATTTGCTCACGCACACCTCCGGCTTGCCGCCTTTCAAGGAATATTGGCGCACTTCAAAATCGAAGCAAGACACTCTCGACAGAATTTTTGCGGAGCCTCTGGACTACGAGCCCGGCACAAAGGAAGTCTATTCCGATCTCGGCATCATCCTAATGGCCGAAATCATCGAGCGCCTCACCGGCAAATCTCTCGATGCGCTGGCCCGCGAATTCATTTTCTCACCGCTGGCTATGTCCAACTCGATGTACAACCCGCCAAGAAAAATCTGGCCTGCGATTGCGCCAACGGAAATCGACAATCAGTACCGCCACCACTTGATTCAGGGCGAAGTGCACGACGAAAATGCCGCGTCCATCGGCGGAGTATCAGGCCATGCGGGAGTCTTCAGCACCGCGCCCGACCTCGCCGCTTTCTGCCAGATGTTGCTCAACGGCGGCACCTACGCTCACCAGCGCATCCTTCGCCGCGCCACCATCGCCGAATTCACCACTCCGCAACAACTCTCCAGCGGTACCCGCACGCTCGGCTGGGCTGCTCCTACCGAAGGAGGCAGCAGCGGCCACTTCTTCGGCCCGCACTCTTTTGGCCACACCGGCTTTACAGGCACGTCCATCTGGATCGATCCCGATCGCCAGCTTTTTGTGGTGTTCCTCACCAACCGCGTCTATCCCACGCGCGAAAACCAGAAACACATCAAGGTTCGTCCAGCACTGCACGATGCCGTCATGCAGTCGCTGGGGCTCGCGGCCGGAGCGGCGCCAGTTTCCAATCGTTAGCAGGCCAGTATTTTCTTCCCTAAATCCAGCTCAGCTTGCTCGATATGCTCTGGCCTGCCAAGATCGCGCCAGTAATATTGGTCCGCGCGAAACGCACGGATGCGCTCGCCTGCTCTAGCAAGCCTCAGATATGTCTCGATGATCGAAAACACTCCGCGTTCGCTCATCATCTCCAGAAATCGTGTAGAGATCACATGTATACCGGAAAATGCCAGCGGCTGCAGCCGCTCGGACGGTCGCACGATTTCATCCGCGCCACCGCCGCTCGGGCGTCTTCCACACAGATGACCGCGTTCATCAAAAAGCAGCTGCCGCGAACTTTTCCGCTCCTGCACCGCTAAGGTAGCCAAAGCGCCGCTTCGGTTGTGTTCTTCAACCATCTGCCCTAAATCGATCGTGCTGATCACATCCACGTTGTGCAGCAGGAACGGCTCGCCGTTCTTATCTTCCTCGAAGAACCACGCTGCTTGTTTCAATCCGCCGCCGGTATCCAGCAACACATCTTCGCTGGAGACTTCCACGCGGATCCCAAAGTTTCTCTTTTCCTTCAGGTAAGCCTGCATCATCTCCGCAAAATGATGCACGTTGACGATAACCTCGGTAACGCTAAACGAACGCAACCGCGCAAGCGTGATCTCCAGCAGCGTTCGCCCGCCCACCTCCACCAGCGCCTTAGGTTTGTTGTCGGTAAGTGGCCGCAGGCGGGTGCCTAGTCCCGCGGCCAAAATCATCGCTTTCATGTGAAGGGTTTCGTGGCCGGCACTTCGCAGCAACAAAACTTCACTTCCCCACCGCCTCGGCCACCGGCGCCTCAAAACCCGCCGCTTCTAATCCCAAGTGCCGCACCTTCACTTCCACGCTCCTGCGTCCGCCTAGCCGCTTCGCCAATTGCTCAGCCAAAAAAACCGACCGGTGCTGCCCGCCGGTGCATCCAAACGAAACCATCAGATTCTTGAACCCGCGTTCCTGATAATTGTTCACGCTCGCATCCACCAGGGTAAAGACACTTGCCAGGTACTGGTGAACACTCTCCTGCTGGTTCAAATACTCGATCACCGGTGCGTCTTTTCCAGTCAGCTGTTTGAATCGCTCTTCCCGCCCGGGATTCGGCAAGCTTCTCCCGTCAAAAATAAATCCGCCTCCATTCCCCGAGTCATCTTTGGGCATCCCTTTGTGGAACGAAAAACTGAACACCCTTACCACCAGGTCATCAGCCTCCGACGCCAGACTGTTCAGTTTTTCCGAAGCCAGCATGCTCCGGAACGTATCCATCAGCGTCGGCAACGGTACTGGCAGCGTCACGTTGTGCAGCAGCCAGCGCACATTCTTCAGCGCATACGGCACACTCTGCAGAAAGTGCGCCTTGCGTTCGTAAAATCCGCGAAAGCCATAGGCACCCATCGCCTGCATGATCCGCACATACACATAAGCATAGTAGTGCTGCAGAAACTCTTCCCTGCTGATCTGCACATGTTCTTGCAACGCGTCCAGATAATGATCGAGCAATTGCTGGCGCACGCCCGGCGGCAAGTCCGCCTTCGCATCGTATAGCAGCGAGGCAATGTCGTACTGCAGGGCACCTTTCCGCCCGCCCTGGTAGTCCAGGAAATACGGACGCTCGCCCGGCAGCATCACGTTGCGCGACTGAAAATCCCGGTACAGAAAATAATCGCAGTTCGCGCTCAACAAGAATTCCGTCAGCCGCCAGAAATCATTCTCCAGCGCCTGTTCATTAAACGGGATTCCCGCCAGCCGCAAAAAATAATATTTGAAGTAGTTGATGTCCCAGGTGATCGATTGCCGATCGAAACTCGCGCACGGGTAACACACCGAATAATCCAGATCCCGCCCAGCCGCCACTTGAAAGCGCGGCAAAATTTGCACGACTTTGCGGTACACTTCGACCGCTTCCGGTGCAATGCTTTCGCCATCGCGGTGTTTCGACAAAAACTCAAACAGCGTGGTATCGCCTAGGTCCTCTTCGAGATAAGCCCCACGCTCGAGATCCTCTCCATAAATTTCCGGCACCGGCAGGCCATGCCGCAAAAAATGCCGCGAAAACGCAAGGAACGCCTGGTTTTCTTCACGCACGCCGTACAAGATTCCGATTGCGCGCGTCTTTCCGGCGCATAAGCGAATAATTTTCCGTCCGGATGCGCCCAGTTCGCCCTGCAGCGGCTGCACCCGTTCCGCCGATATGCCAAAACGCTCCTTAAAAAGTTGTTTCAAAACATCCATAGGTCTGCCCGCTGCCCTCGCTTGCTGCCCGGTACTGCCTAAAAACCGTTCGGCGCCGCTTAGCCTTAGCATAGCCCATTCCCATGCGCGGGCACTCCCTCACTTCGCCATGTTGCCGTTGGACTAGTAACGGTCTCGCGTCAGTCTGCACAGCCCCCTTCCAGCAATTTTGTCCTGCGTTACTTCGCGCAATATAATTCCAGCGATGCCAACTCACTCTGGGAAGCGTCCGCCCGAGGATCGCCGCCGCACCGAACATCGCAATCCCGCTTCCAAAAATCTCGACCGCATGTCTGCAGCACAGATCGTCCGCCTCATGAACCGCGAGGACCGCAGGGTTGCGATGGCCGTGCAGCGCGAACTTCCGTCCATTGCCAAGGCCGCCGACGCCATCGTTCACTCTTTGCAGAGTGGCGGGCGCCTTTTCTACGTTGGCGCGGGCTCCAGCGGACGCATGGCCGTTCTAGACGCCGCGGAAATCGCTCCCACCTTCGGCACGCTTCCGCAACTTGTTCAGGCGCTTATTGCCGGCGGCCGCAAGGCCGTCACCAGCGCGGTAGAAGGCGCGGAAGACGCTGTCCGCAACGGCGAACGCGATCTGCGCGCCCGCAAATTCACCGCAAAGGACATCATCGTCGGTATTGCCGCCAGCGGCACTACGCCATATGTTCTCGGCGCCCTCACATATGCGCACAAACGTAATGCCACCATCATTGCGCTCACATCCAACCGCCGGATGCCCATCACTCGCTTGGCCGACATCGTCATCGCTCCTGAAGTCGGCCCCGAAGTCGTCACCGGTTCCACCCGCCTCAAAGCCGGCACTTCGCAAAAATTGGTCTTAAATATGCTCTCCACTGCAACGATGGTTCGCCTCGGTCATGTCTATGAAAACCTGATGATTGACGCCGTGCTGACCAACAAGAAGTTAGAAGACCGCGCGCTGCGCATGCTGGCCGAAGCCAGCGGCAAAAGTGTGTCTGCAAGCAGACAAGCCCTGCGTCAAGCCCAACACGATATCCGTGTCGCGCTCGTGATTCTCAAGCGTGGCCTAACTGCTTCCGGCGCCCGCAAGTTGCTCGCTGGCGCCGGCGGAAATCTTCGCCGCGCCCTCGGCGAAGCACAATAACTTTGATCGTGTCATGGATAAATTCCTCATAACCGGCGGCATACCTCTAGAGGGCAGCGTGGCCATCAGCGGCGCAAAAAACTCCGCGCTGCCAGCCATGGCCGCTGGACTCCTCACCGCCGAGCCGCTCCTGCTTCACAACATTCCCATGGTTCGCGACATCATCACCATGGGCAAACTTCTCGCCTACATGGGGGCAAGCGTATCGACTTCCGAATTTCCCGCGGCCAACTACGCCATCGCCTCTCCCACCATCAACGAAGCGGTCGCCCCTTACGAACTCGTAAAAACCATGCGCGCTTCCATCCTGACGCTCGGTCCCGCGCTGGCCCGCACCGGCGTCGCCCGCGTCTCTCTTCCCGGAGGCTGCGCCATCGGGGCTCGCCCAGTGGACCTCCATCTCACCGCACTCGAAAAAATGGGCGCTGAAATCCACACGGCCCACGGCTACATCGAAGCCCGCGCCCCGCGATCCGGCCGCCTCAACGGCGCACGCATCACTTTCGACAAAATCACCGTAACCGGCACCGAAAATATTCTGATGGCCGCCGCTCTAGCCGAGGGCGAAACCATCCTCGAAAATGCCGCCCGCGAACCCGAAGTCACCGACCTGGTCCTCCTCCTCCGCAAAATGGGCGCCCACATCGAAGGCGACGGCACGTGCAGTCTTCGCATTCGCGGCGCAAAATCCCTACACGGAGCCGAGCACTCCGTCGTTCCCGACCGCATCGAAGCTGGCACTTTCCTCGTCGCCGGCGCCATCACCAACGGCGACCTCACGATCTCGCACTGCGAACCGCTCCACCTCGGCGCCATCATCAACAAACTTCGCGCCGCCGGCGCCTCCATCCTGCAAACGGCCGAATCCGAATTGCGCGTTCGTGGCGTCAAACGACTGGTCGCCGCTGACGTCACCACTGAGGAATACCCCGGCTTCGCCACCGACATGCAAGCCCAGTACATGGCCCTCGCCACGCAAGCCGAAGGCGTCTCCACCATTTCTGAAACCATTTTCGAAAACCGTTTTCTGCACGCTCTCGAAATGAAGCGCATGGGCGCCAACATCATCATTGACGGCCACCAAGCCGTCGTTCACGGTCCATCGCAGCTTACAGGCACCACGGTCCAGGCTTCCGACCTCCGCGCCAGCGCCGGCTTGGTTCTCGCCGCCCTCGTCGCCGCGGGCCAAACCACTATCGAACGCGTCTACCACATTGATCGCGGCTACGAAAGCATCGTCGAAAAACTCAGAGCTCTCGGCGCGGACATCTCCCGCGTTCGAGTATCGAACTGATTCGCTCACCGTTATCCTCTTTCTGGCGCGACGGCATTCTCCGTGGTACAAAATTGGTTTCGCACCAAGGGCCGCGAACCAGCACGCGGCCTGTGCCCAACGTGAATCTTGGAGGCTATTGCTTGATGCGTTCTTTCGTTTGCTGTTCCGCCCGTTTTCTTGCGATCGCGCTGATGGCCGCCGTCTGCGGAGCAAGGTCCATTACGCAAGAGAAAAGTTCTAACGATAAACCGCAAAATCCGCTCGAGCTCAAGGCTCCCGGTCCCGGCGAAGAAAAAGCCTACAAAGCTCTGCAACATTTTCAATCCATGCCCGAAACCGACGCTCCAAAAAAGATTCAAGCCGCTGAAGATTTCCTCCACAAATTCCCGACCACCACCTACGCCGCTTACCTCTATCAATATCTAACCGTCGCCTACATCCAGGCCGGCCAGGTAGACAAGGGCCTCGCCACGGGCGAAAAGGCGCTTCAGGCCAATCCCTCCGACTTCCGCACCATGGCCGTCCTCAGCCAGACTCTCTCCCGCACCGTGACCGACACGACTCCCGACGCCGCCGCCAAACTCGCCAAAGCCGAGACCGACGCCAAAGGCGCTCTCGCGGGTGTCGCCACCTGGGTTAAGCCGGACGCCATGCCCGACGCAATCTTCACCACCCTGAAAAACGAGACTCTTACCATGGCGCACGCTAGCCTCGGCTTGGTCGCCTTGCACAAAAACAATTTCGACGCCGCCATTCCTGAGCTGGAACAAGCCGTCCAGTTGGGCACCAACAACGATCCCACCAACTACTACCTCCTCGGCGTCGCCAATCAGAATTCCGGCCACCCGGACAGAGCCGTTCTCAATTTTGAGAAATGCGCTGCCGTAAAAGGCACCAATCTCACCTCAACCTGTACCGTTCTGCTCGAACAGTCGCAAAAAGATGCTGCTCAACCCAAGCCCTAGCGTCGTTTCCGTCTGCCCCTATCCTCTTCTCTCGGGGCTCTGCTACGATTACAATCGCTGTTGGATCCCGGCACCCTTTTCCCACCCGAAGGGCGCGAATAGGAGCGCAGCGCGCCTTGGTCTCCGCCCCGACCTTCGAGAGCGTCGCCGCACGGTATAGTGCCGCCCTTTTTGCGGCCGGAATTGCCTTGCTGTTTCGCTTGCTCCTGAATCCCGTCCTCGGTGACGACCTCCCTTATGTCACGCTGTTTGCAGCTGTGGCTTTCTCCGCATGGTTCTGCGGCACTGGACCTTCGGTCTGTTCGGTTGTTATCGGCCTTCTCGGAGCCCGCTACTGGTTCATCGAACCCACTCACACTTTCAGCGTCCCCGACAAGGCGCAATCGTCCGGCATTGCTGCTTTCCTTTTTGCGTCGGGGCTGATTATCGCCTTCGGAGAGTTTTCCCGCCGAAACAGCAAAAAACTGCGCACCGTCCAGGAAGCGCTGGAAGCCCAAGTCCAGCAACGAACCGCGCAGCTCGAAACCGCCAATGAGCAGCTTCGCGAGCTGACCGGCCATGTGCTGCATCTGCAGGATCAGGAGAGGCGCCGAATCGCTCGCGAGTTGCACGACAGCGCTGGACAATCGCTCGCGGCTCTCACCATGAACTTGACCAAGATAAGGTCCGACCTGGAGCGTCTCACCAATACCACCGCGGCCGTCGCCGATAGCCTCAATTTGGCCAACGAAATGACCACCAATATCCGCACGATTTCATACCTGCTTCACCCGCCGCTTCTCGACGAAGCCGGACTGGAGCCGGCTCTGCGCTGGTATATCCACGGGTTCGCGGAACGCAGCAAGATTGCCGTTGATTTGGACCTGCCCGAAGATTTCGGCCGCCTGCAAAGCGACGTGGAAACGACGATTTTCCGCATCATCCAGGAATGCCTCACCAACATCGTTCGCCATTCAGGAAGCTCTGTCGCGCGCATCCGCATCCATCGATCGAATGGTGAAGTTCGAATCGAAGTGCGGGACAAAGGGAAGGGTGTCCCACAGGACAGACTCTCCGACCTGGCCGCATCCGGCGCAACCGGGGTCGGAATCAGAGGTATGCGAGAACGGGTTCGCCAGCTGGGCGGTACATTGGAAATCAACTCCGACGGTGACGGCCAAGGCGCTCTGGTGGTGGCGCGGTTGCCGGCTCCTTCTCAAGCTGCAACAGCCGCATCCACTGGCAGTTCTTCCTCTGCTGCAGGCTAAGATCTCCGCTGACGAACCCTGATTTCCCCAAAAGTTGCAGGAATCTAGGATATTTATTGGATCGCCTGAAATGCCAGGCCCGCTGACGCAATTCGCCTTCTTTGGCACATCGGCAAACCTTTGCTACACTTTTTTCACCTTTTCGCGGCTCTGCAAGTCGCTCGTGCCGCCAACACGTCTCGCGGAGGACGCACCGCATGTCCAAGACTCAGTTACTCGACAGACTCGACGACGCCATCGCCCAAAAAAGTCTGCTCAACCACCCCTTTTATCAGGACTGGCTGGCTGGCAAACTCTCTCGCGAATCTCTCCAACTTTACGCCGCACAGTATTACCGCCACGTCGAAGCCTTCCCCAAGCATCTCCGCGTGCTCGCCGCGCGCGCCGATGAATCGCTCAAGACCGTGGTCCTGGAAAACCTCGCCGAAGAAGAAAATCCCGTCCGTCCGCATCCTCAGCTCTGGCGCGATTTCGCCTCGGCCCTGGGTGTCAGCGAAGACGACATCACCACGACCCCTTCCCTCCCCGGCACGCAGAACGTGGTCCACACTTTCCGCGACATCTGCGCCAACCGATCCCTCGCCGAAGCCGTCGCCGCTCTTTACGCTTACGAATCCCAGGTCCCCGAAATCGCCACCACCAAGATCGACGGCTTAAACCGCTTCTATGGAATCACCAGCTCCAAAGGCACCGCTTACTTCTCCGTCCACGAAGAAGCCGACAAGGCGCACCGCGAAGCCTGGCGCAGCTGGCTCGCGCAAAACGCCTCAAGCGATGGTGCAAGCGAAGCGCAAATCCTCGCCTCGACAAATGAAGCCCTCAGCGCCCTGTGGGGAGCCCTCGACGCGGTGCACTCCGGTTCTAACGCCAAAAACTAAGGTTCGTCCTGCGCGGTTATCCCAATCGGGGGCAGGGGTGGCATCAAAAAATCCCTCTGCATTCCGCTGGCGAAAAAGCAGACGGCAAAGACCAAAGCCCCGGCTCTCACCGGGGCTCTGTCTTGGTTACCAGATAAAACGACCGAAAGGGACTTACTCGGCAGCGCTGCCGGCGCCAGCCGCTTCTTTTTTCTGCGCCTTCTCGCGCGCTTCCTTGATCAGCGCCTTGCGCGACAGCCGAACCTTGTTGCCTTCAATCGAAAGCACTTTGACCAGCACCTGGTCGCCCAGCTTCAGTTCGTCGCGCACGTCGCGAATCCGATGCTCGGAAATTTCGCTGATATGCAGCAAGCCGTCCGTGCCCGGGAAGAGTTCGACGAAGGCCCCGAACTCCGCCAGCCGCACCACCTTGCCGAGGTAGGTCTTGCCGATTTCTGCGCTTGCCGTAACGTCGCGCACCATCTGCAATGCCGCGTCGCCTCCTGAACCGCTGGTCGAGAAGATATGCACTGTGCCGTCTTCATGCACGTCGATCTTAACGCCAGTCGCTTCAATGATGGACTTGATCTTCTTACCGCCCGGCCCGATCAAATCGCGGATCTTGTCCGTTGGAATGGTCAGCTTGTACAAACGCGGCGCGTACGTCGAAATCGCTGCCCGTGCTGTGCTCAGCGTCGCATCCATGGTGTCGAGGATTTCCAGGCGCGCTTTCTTCGCCTGCGCCAGGGCTTCGCGCATCATCGGAATCGTGATGCCCGCCACCTTGATGTCCATCTGCAACGCTGTGATTCCCTGCCGCGTTCCAGCCACCTTGAAGTCCATGTCGCCGTAGTGATCTTCGGCGCCGGCAATGTCGGTCAGAATCGAGTACTTGCCTTTATCGCCTGTCACTAATCCCATGGCAATTCCCGCGCAAGGAGACTTCAGCGGCACACCCGCATCCATCATCGCCAGCGAACCGCCGCAAACCGTGGCCATCGAAGACGATCCGTTCGATTCCAGAATGTCGCTCACCAACCGCATGGCATAAGGGAAATCCACTTCGGGTGGCAGCAAATTCACCAGCGCGCGTTCCGCGAGAGCTCCGTGACCAATCTCGCGGCGGCCCGGCCCGCGTACGGGCTTCACTTCCCCGACGCTGAATGGTGGAAAATTGTAATGCAGCATGAACCGCTTGAAGGTGTCCTGCGCAAACAGCAAGTCCAGCCGTTGCTGGTCTTCCTTCGTTCCCAGCGTCAATGTCGCCAGCGCCTGCGTTTCGCCGCGAGTAAACAGCGCCGAACCGTGTACTCGGGGCAGCAAACCCACTTCGCAAGTGATCTGGCGGATCTTGTCGAACGCCCGCCCATCCGGGCGTCGCCGCTGATTCAAAATCTCGTCGCGGAAAATGTCTTCTTTCAGCCGGTCAAACGCCCGCTTGGTGAGGGTGATCTTTTCTTCGTCTTCTTCCGGGATTGCTTCGACGATCTTTGCTTTCAGTTCGTCGATCAGGGTATAACTCTCTTTCTTCGGATGCTTTTCGGTGTCAAGCGCGTCCTTCAGCTTTGCACCGTGGGTCTTCTTGATCGCATCATAAATGCCCTGATCGAAGGGCCACGGCGCGACTTCTACCTTCTTCGGCTTCAGTTGCGCGTGCAGCTCCTTGATCGCGCCGACGATCTTCTTGACCTGCGCGTGGCCAAATTCCAGCGCTTCCACCACCGTGTCTTCAGAAACTTCCAGCGCGCCGGACTCTACCATCATGATGGCCTCGTCGCTGCCGGCAATCACAATATTGAGCAGGCTGATCTTCTGTTCCGCAACCGTCGGGTTGGCCACCAGCTGGCCATTGACCAGGCCCACGCGAACCGCCGCAATGGGGGTCGGAAAAGGCAAATCGCTGCAATATGCCGCAGCCGCCGCGCCGGTCACCGCAATCACGTCCGGATCGTTGTCGCTGTCCGCCGACAAAACCATCGCGTTGATTTGTGTTTCATTGCGCCAGGATTCCGGGAACAGCGGACGCATCGGGCGGTCAATCAGCCTAGAGGTCAGAATCTCTTTTTCCGTTGGCCGGCCTTCTCGCTTGAAGAATCCGCCGGGAATCTTTCCCGCCGAGTAAGTATTTTCCCGATAATCCACCGTCAACGGCAGAAAATCCCGGTCGTTCGGTTTCGTCGCCATGCAAGCTGTGTTCAGGATCACGGTGTCGCCGTAGCGCGCCACGATCGCGCCGTTGGCCTGCTTCGCTATCTTCCCGGTCTCCAGGATCAGGGTTCTTCCGCCCACCTCCACCGATGCTTGGTACGGCGCTGGCGTGTGATTATTTTCTGGCATGTTTCATTCCTTTGGCTCCGCCTCTGGCGGCTCCACGGGCAGAACCGTCTGCCCTGTAGTTTTCCATTCGGGATTTTGCTCTGTCGTCGAGCCGAGGTAGTTATGTACGCAACCCGCGTCGGGTCACACCACGAGACAATCCGGCCGGTTTTTAAACGAAAATCCAGCCTTCTGCCCAATTCCACAATTCTTTTGCTTGGAATTTGTCACTTCGCGCGTAGCTCGCGGCTCTTCCTGCAAACCGCTACTTGCGCAAACTAAGGCGTTCCACAATCTCGCGATACCGATCCGGGTCCCGGCGGTTCAGATAGTCCAGCAATCTCCGGCGCTTGTTGACCATCATGATCAATCCCCGCCGCGATGCGTGGTCCTTTACGTGGCTCTTGAGGTGCGTCGTCAGGTAGTTGATCCGCTCGCTCAGCAGTGCAATCTGCACTTCCGGTGAGCCTGTATCCTTAACATGAGAACGGAACTGTTCGATCAACGCTGCTTTCGGTGCGCTCAAGTGCCCTCTCCGTCGTCCCCTAAATTTTCCTCTTCTCTTCGACTTATTTAGAGTAACACATCCGTCTTTCCAGTGTAAAGCGGCCTCGACCGCCCTCCGAAATAACAATATCGCGAAGTGCATGGTTGGTACAAAGTGGTTCTGCGGTCGTCAGGTCTTCCTTTTCCTAATAGTGCGTCCGGTTGACGCCGCCCGCGGACGAAGCTACACTCCGCGCAACAATTGTCGGCCCCTTCTGGGCCCGGTCGCTGAGCGCCTGCTCCCAGCTGCTGGGCTTTCCAAGACAGCATCGCTGTTGCCCCGGTGCAGGCGGATTACTTCATGGAGAATCGAAAGAATGAAATTGCGTCTATTTCTGTGTCTTTTCGTGATGTTGTGGTCCTGTATTTCATGCTTCGCGCAGCAAACTCAGCCCCCGGTGCAGCCCCTCACCTTTTGGTATGACTACACCATCAATCCGGGCAAAGAAGATGAGTTCATGGATCTGGTCAAGACGGTTGGCCAGCCCGTCCGCGATAAACTCATGGCCGACGGCGTGATCCTCGCATGGGGCTTGCAGACTCCCCTGCTTCGCGTTCCCGGCACGGCGACTCACACCATTTGGTACGTAGTCAACGATTACGCCGCGCTTGAAAAAGTCGATTCCGCGATGCGCGCACAGATCGCCAAACTCAACGAAGAAGCCGTCAAGTCCGGCGCCCTCAAGAAGGGCCAGAAGCCGGCCGCTTCGCTCACCGCGCGCCTCGGCGAAATCGCCGATATGAGCAAGGTTCACGACTACCTGACCCGCGACCTCGTTTCCGGTCAATACAACTTTCCACCGGCCGGAACCCTGCCCTACACCCGCTTCAATTTCTTCAAAGTAAAGCCGGGCAAGAGCGCGGATTTCCGCAAAGCTTGGGAGAAGTACAACAAACCTGTTTTCGACAAGCTGGTCACTGACGGCGCTGTTCTCGGCTACGGATTCGCCGTGGAAGAAATCCGGACCGAAGGCGAGTTTACGCATTTCGTCTGGTACGACGTCAAGGACCTCGCTTCCTTCGACAAAGTGCGCACCGCCTTTCTGGCTGACCGTGACCGCCGCTCGCAGGAAGAACAGGATTCCCTGACCCATCTTTTCGTGAGCTTGCAGGATCTGGACGCCAGCCGTTCGCTGGTTTTGCGCTCGCTGATCTTTCACGCTCCCACTCCCAAGTAGTGGCCAAAGTAGCGCCTGACATCAGCAGGGATGGCCTCGGGCTGGCGGCAGCCGGCCCTTTTCATTCTCACGCGACGAGGATCAAGCGGACCGGCAGCGCCCTGGCCAGCTTCCCTTCCTGTGCGATACTTTTCTCGAATGCGCAGGTTTGATTTTCTGGAAGGGCCTTGGTGGCGGTATGGCCGCCTCGCCATTGCGGGAGAGCTATGTCACAGGATCAGTGGACGGCAGTGGATCGCTATTTCACCGAGCAACTTCATCTTTCTGACGCTGCTCTCGAAGCCGTCATGCAGGCAAACTCCGCCGCGGCACTTCCCGCTATTGACGTCGCGCCGAATCAAGGCAAGCTCCTCCACCTTCTGGTTCGCCTCACTCACACCAGGAAAATCCTCGAGATCGGAACTCTGGGCGGCTACAGCACCATCTGGCTTGCGCGCGCCTTGCCTCCCGGCGGTCGCCTCATCTCGTTGGAATTCAGCCCTCGACATGCCGACATTGCCAGATCCAACATCCAGCGCGCCGGCCTTTCCGATCGTGTCGAGATTCGCGTCGGCCCTGCTCTTGAATCCCTGCCGGTAGTCGAAAAAGAAGGACTCGGCCCCTTTGACTTCATCTTCATTGACGCCGACAAGCCTAATAATCCCGGCTACCTTGAATGGGCTATCAACCTCTCACGTCCCGGCGCGCTCATCATCGTGGATAATGTCGTACGCGATGGGGCCATCGTGGACGCATCCAGCACCGATCCGACAATCCAGGGCACGCGGCGTATGTTCGAGATGATGTCTCTCGATTCACGACTCTCGTCGACCGCGCTGCAAACCGTCGGCTCCAAGGGTTACGATGGATTCGCCATGGCCATGGTCACGGATCAGCAGAAATGACCGCCCGCCCGTCGGTCCTCGTCACGGGCGCCAATTCCGGCATTGGCAAAGAGATCGCCTCGCGCCTAGCCCGGTCCGGCTATGACGTGGCCATCAACTACAAGGTCGACGCCGCCGCAGCGGAAGCCCTCGTGCAAAACCTCAGCGCAGTTGGTGGCCGCTGCATCTCCGTTTATGCCGACATCTCGGTCGCCGCTGAAGTGGACGAAATGTTTCGCGCGGTCCTGTCCGACTTTGGCAAACTCGACGCTCTTGTCAACAATGCTGCCGTACAAGTCTGGAAACCCCTGCTCGAAGTCGCCGAAGCCGACTGGGACCGCGTACTCTCCACCAACCTCCGCGGCTGTTTCCTTTGCACCCAGCGCGCTGCCCGTGCCATGAAAAGCCGGCGTACCGGCGCCATCGTCAATATCGGTTCAGGCTGCAACAAGGTTCCCTTTCCTAACCTTTCCTCTTATACCGCCAGCAAAGGCGCCATCGAAATGTTCACCAAGTCCGCTGCGCTCGAACTCGGCCCTTTCGGCATTCGCGTCAACTGTGTCGCGCCCGGCGCCATTGACACCGATCGCACCAAAGCCGAGCTCCCTGACTTCGCCGGCAGTTGGGCGCACCTTACGCCGCTTCGCCGCATCGGCACGCCCGCGGATGTCGCTGCCGCCGTCGAATTTCTTCTCAGCGACCGCGCCTCCTTCATCAGCGGCCAGACTCTCGCCGTCGACGGCGGCCTGTTCACTCAGCCTCGCTGGCCAGAGTCCGGCTACAACGCTTAAATCCGCCCTCCCGTTTCTTGTCAAAATCTTCGCTATCTGTGGCGTCGATATGGCAGACTAGGTTGCAAGGTTCGATCCCCGCCTGAAACTTCCACGACGGACGTTCGCCATGTCCTCCACCGAAACACAGCTCGTTTCCGCTCAGCTCGAGGCTTGTGCTCATGACTTTCGCCGCGCCGTGGAAGAGGCGAGGAATCTCCTCACCTACCCGGACGACGAAGCCCTGCGCAAGCGGCGCTCTCAATCCAGCTGGTCGGCACTGGAATGCGTGGCACATTTGAATCTTGCGACGCAGGCGATGCTGCCGGGCATTCGACAGTCCGTCGAAGCTGCGCCGAAGAGTCCCGATGACAAACCAATCTACAAAATGGATCTGCCCGGTCGTCTTCTCGCCTGGAGTCTGGAGCCTCCCGTTTTTATCAAGCTGAAAGCTCCGCAGCTCGCGCAACCGCGTGAGTCCGCCGGCCCGGAAGAGGTGCTGCAGGAGTTCGAGCAACTTCACATCGAACTCATTGGCCTGCTGCATGCGTCCGCTGGAAAAGCAATCGACCAGCAAAAGATGAAATCACCGTTCGCCAACTTGCACTACAACGCCTACTCGGCATTTCGCATCATCGCCTCCCACGACCGCCGCCACCTATGGCAAGCCCACAAGGCTCTGGGCCGTTAACTGCAACGTCCGCCATCTTGCAGTTTTTCGTTCGTCGCTCTGAACTCACACGATAATCGGGAGGACCATTCTTCAGCAGAGGTGCGTGTCACGGACGCTGCTTCGCCTGCTCGCAAGCCTGATTCTTCACCCGCCATCTTTCGAGGATGGTCCACGCACTATTCCGTTTTGCTGCTTACCTTCGCTACGCTCGCTTGCCTCCTGCCTTTTTCTGGCAAGGCGTTTCATATGGACGATCCGCTGTTCGTCTGGACCGCGCAGCACATTGCGGGGCATCCGCTCGACCCCTACGGCTTCCGCGTGGTTTGGTACTCCACCGAGACACCGATCGCGGATGTCACCAAGAATCCGCCGCTCGCCTCCTACTATGCTGCGCTGTTCGGAACGCTCTTCGGCTGGTCCGAACGGGTGCTGCACTGGGCGTTTCTCCTGCCCGCGCTTGCCGTCATTCTCGGAACCTACGCCCTGGCGAGCCGCTTTACGCGGGTCCCTTTGCTCGCGGCCGGCGCCACTCTTGCGGCCCCCGGCTTTTTGGTTTCCGGCACCACGGTGATGTGTGACGTGCTGATGCTCGCACTGTGGATTTTCGCCTTGATTCTCTGGCTGGAAGGTACGGCATCCGGCAAGAACTGGCAGTTCGCAGTCGCGGCCTTGCTGATCGCCGCTTCCGCGCTGACCAAATATTTTGGTATTGCGCTAATTCCCTTGCTGGCCACATTTTCCATCATCAAGAAGCGGCGGCTCGATCCGTCCTTGGCATACTTGGCCATTCCCGCTCTGCTCCTGGTGCTCTATCAGCATTGGACGCACCGTCTCTACGGCCGCGGACTTCTTTCCGATGCCGTACAATATGCCAGCCTGCACAATCGTGGCCACGAAATTCCGCTCTTGGTTAAAACCTTGGTGGGGTTGGCCTTTGCCGGCGGCTGTTTTCTTCCAGCGCTGTTCTTCGCGCTGCTTTTGTGGTCGCGGCGCGGAATTCTGATCGCGCTCGCTTTTTGTTGCACTGCGGGCCTGGCAACCGCCCGCTATCCGTCTTCCTTTGAGGCCCCGCTGGCTTCCTCGCGCTGGCCACTTATTAGCGCCCTGATGGTGGTGTTCCTCTTGGGTGGGATATCCGCCGTCGCCTTGGCCGGTTCGGGATGGCGCAACATCAATGCCGAAAGGGCGCTGCTTTCCCTTTGGCTTGTTGGAACGTTTCTCTTCGCCACTTTCGTCAACTGGACGGTCAATGCGCGCTCGATCCTTCCCATGGTCCCTGCGGCCGCAATCCTGGTTGTGCTAAGGCTGGAAGCCGCGGGCTTTCTGGCCAAGCCTCGCTTTCAGGCGAAAGCAGGCGCGGCGCTTATGGCGGCAGCTGCGATGACTCTGTGGGTTGTGTGGGCCGACAGCGACTTGGCAAACACGGGCCGCGAGGCGGCATACCATATTTGTGAGCAGTTGCGTCCTTCGCAAGCGTCTATCTATTTCGAGGGCCACTGGGGATTTCAATACTATATGCAGCAACTCGGCACGCGAGCGGCGGATATCCGCAAGTCGCCGTTTCGCGCAGGCGACATCGTGATCATTCCGGAAAATGCTACCAACAGTTTCGGCCCGCCTCCGGGCTTCATGCTGGGCGACACGACCGTCACCAATTTCGACTTACGCGGATCGCTTGCCACGATGTCCCAGCCGGCCGGCGCCGGTTTCTACAGTTCGGTCTGGGGCCCGCTCCCCTTTACGTTCGCGAAGCTTCCGCCGGAGCGCTACCTGATGGCTAAACTGGTACCGCTGCCGGAGAACAAGGATCCGGCTCCTCTCACTCTCGGGCCTCGATCCGGACCGTAGCCGGAATGCAATGCGCACTCGACGTCTAGCTTCCGTTCGCCTCAGCTTCCCGTTGCCTCGGATTTGCCTGTACCAGCCTCACTAAGTGCCGCCCGCCTTCGGTCGGTATCACCGGGTCAGCACGGGATGCTGGCGTCCAGGATCGTCGGATGCAGCAGACGTAGAAACAGCAATGCGCCGGTGCAACGGCGTGTGATGCAGCACCTGCTTCCCGATCTCCTCCGACCATTGCAGGTTGGTTCTTGCGCGAAGAATTCCTGTTTGCTGTCCCAACCGGAAGCCTCGACTCGGTAAGCCTGTTGAGACACCGCCGCCATGGCACGCTCCTGCCGTTACCCGAAAACAGGTGGGAAGCCAGATCGGTAGTCCCAAGCGATTGATCTGAAACGAGATGGTGCGTAACAACTACGGAAAAGTGTCATCCTACGAGACCGAGCCGACCAGTTGTTCCGAGCGAAACATCGCGGGCCTAGAAGAATCTTGCGAGACTGCCCAGCAACGCTTTTTTCACAAAGATTTCGATGGGATCAAAGACGTACCGGAAACCGTAGAGGGCCACCAGCAACCCCAGCATCCGATAGGGCGAAGTCCGGAGCCAGTCCATATAACGCCGGGCGGTGCTCTCATTCATCAGCGCCATAATGCCCGTGCTGCCGTCGAGCGGGGGAAAAGGAAGCAGGTTGAAAACGCCGAGGAGCAGGTTCAACAGAAAAAAAGCCCTAACAATGGTGAACGGAAAGTTGGGTACGCCGTTCACCGAATAGAACCAGTCGAGTCGGAATCCCAGGTGTATAGCCGCCACCGCCAGAAACATCAGGGTGAAATTCGCGGCCGGGCCAGCCAGCGCCATCCACGCTGAGCGGTGCGGATAGCGGCGCTCCCACTCCGGGTTGAATGGCGCGCTGGCCCAGCCAATAATCTGCTGCCAGAAAAGAAACGCGAGCACCGGAATTACCACCATGCCCCACGGCTCGCGACGGATGTGCGGAAGCGGATTCAGCGTCAGTTGTCCGCCCAGCGCCGCCGTATCGTCGCCACCTAGCTTCGCCGCCAAGGCGTGCGAGGCTTCATGGCACGTCGTGGAAAAGAGAAAAACGATGTACCAGATGAAGCCGATGGCGATCACGTCCGGCGTGAGATTAGGCATTTTCTTCCTTGGGAAAATTCGGCCGCTCCAGAGTAGAGGCAGCAAGTTTGGATTGCAAGGCGCCGGGACAACACACCGGGACCAAACGGCGGAGGCTGCCGCGTGCCGAATTGGCAGCCAGCCTGCACTTACAACCGGCAGTTCGGGCCGCTTCGGCGAGACCATCCTGAACTCCGCAGACCGAGCCGCAAGGTAGTCGGAACCAAGCAGGTTCGATGAGCAGGGGGCCATCGGGCGGAACAGGCCGCCCGATCGCCGAACGGACAGTATCACACGAGAAAAAAGGATTTCGAAAAGAAGAGCTCCAACCGAAACGCCAGCACAGCGAAAACCATACCACTAGCCAGAACCCACACCCCAGCGCCGCCGGCTTCTTGAATCCGAGCGGCTCTCACTCCTTTCTGGCCCGCATTTCCCGCTGCGCCCTGAGCAAAACAACGGCGCTCCCAATCCTATCGGGGAGCGTTCCGAAAATTTGCGTTGACTAACGCAAGCTCTAGAACAGGTTCCACAGGAACTGGTTGTACACCTCGTGGTGATACTGCACTTCCTGGGCTTTGACGAAGGTGCCCAGCGCGCGCGGGCAGCGATCGGCCGAAGCCCGCTTCAAATCGGCGTACCGGCTCTTGACGTCCGCGCCCATCAGCTTGGTCGTCCATTCCGCCTTCTCAAAGTTCTCCATCGCGGTGTAGATGTTGTCCGGCAGGTAGCGCTCGGCCTGCCGCAAGTTCTTAATCTTCGCGGTGTCGCCGTCGATGCCGGTTTTGAAGATGGAATACATCACCAGATAAGGATTCGCGTCCGG
>DATMZI010000167.1:0-42537 GCA_035607085.1 Candidatus Eiseniibacteriota bacterium
GCACGGAAAATCTTTGGCTCACCAACCTGACCCGCAAAGGCAACTCGCTGGACATCATCGGTTCCTCGGCTTCCGTGAATGCGGTGGCGAACTTTATCACCGCGATGAAGCGCTCCGGCTACTTCGACAAAGTGGAAATGACGGACACCAAAGAAGATGCCGGCAAGGGTGGTGTGCAAACTTTCACCTTCAAGCTCACTGCTGAAATCAATCAAGCCGCGCCACAGGCCAAGCCTGTCAGCGCGCCCACGCAGGGCGCAGCGCCTGCGAAAAAGAGTTAGGAGAGCGACATGGCCAATCCATTGCGCGACATGTCGGTGATTATGCAGGGGCTGGTGGCCGCGGCGATTGCGGTGGTGCTGGTGCTGCTGGGAATTTACCTGCCATTCTCGCCGGTAGCGCAGGAAAAAGAGCAGTACGACAAAGCAGTGCAGCAGCGCACGCAGCTGACGCAGGAAGTCACGCAGCTCTCGGTTTACAAGCAGCGGTTCGGCGAGTTGAAGCAGCAGATGGACGCTTTGAACAAGCAATTGGACACGCTGAAAACCATCGTTCCCGAAGAAAAAGAAACCGACGAGTTCATCCGCCTGCTGCAAGGCGCTGCGACCGCCTCCAACGTGCAAATTCGCCATCTGGCGGCCAAGGCCGTGGTACCCAAAGACAACAACTACTACGAGATGCCTTTTGAAGTGCAGGCCGATGGGCCGTACTTCAACGTGCTCGACTTCTTCGGCCGGCTGAGCCGCCTCTCGCGCATCATCAACGTCGGCGATCTGCAATTTTCCGACGCCAACAAAGGCGGCAGCTACGTGATGCGACCGGGGACCACGGTGACTGGAACTTTCACAGCCACAACCTATTTCACTAAACCAGCCGACGCGGCACCGGCATCCGGTGGCGCCAAGCCTGGGGCCAAGAATTGAACGGGAATGAGCAAACTATGCGCCTTCTGATCACATTCGCAGCAGGGATCACGCTGATTGCCGCGCCCGGAATGCGCGCGCAAAATCCGCAAGCCGCCACCAACTTGGCAAAGCAAGCGGCCGGCGCCGGCTCCAAGCCGGCTGCAGCGGGCCAGGCTGCTCCAGCGAAACCCGCTCCGGCGAAACCGGCGACCGTGGGCAAGCCTTCTAGTCTAAAGGTCGGGGCAACCGCCAAGCCGAAATCCGCTCCTAGCGCCAAGATGGTTTCGGAAAAGAGACCCGTCGAAAGCGAAGCCAAGATTGCGCGTCGCGACCCGTTCGAGTCGCTTGTGGGCCGACAGCAGGCACAGGATGCCCTGGCCAAGAACCTGCCGCCGGGTAAGGCGGGCTTGCAGGTCGCCACCCTGCGCCTTGACGGTATCGTTCGGGCTCCGAACGGCATGATCGCCGTGGTGGCCAATCCGCAACAGCGCACTTATTTTCTGCGCGAAGGCGACAAGCTCTACGACGGCACCGTGGAAAAGATTTCGATGGAAGGCGTCACCTTCCATGAAGAGGGCAAGGACGCGTTCGGCAAACCTGTCGAACGGCAAGTCAGCAAAAGACTTTATTCGACCGCAGGAGAACAGCAATGAAGACGAACTGGCCGGCCTTACGGAATGGCTGCCTTATCCTTGCAAGCCTGGCGTGCAGTACTGCGCCACTGCTGGCACAGTCCCATGAAACGCCTGCTGTCGCGCCCGGAGCGTCGGTAATCTCCAGCGTCGCGGTTACCCAGGCGTCAGCGCGGTCCAGCGTGCGCGTCGAGGGCGAAGGCGAACTCTATGCCCGCCCGACGCGGATGCAGAATCCTGACCGCCTGGTGCTCGATTTTGTCGGCACCCGCATGGCCGTACAAAAGACGGTCATTCCCGGCGTTTCGGCACCGGTGCGTGATGTGCGCCTCGGCCAGTTTCGGCCGGACGTGGCCCGCGTAGTGATCGATCTGACGGTCGCCACGCCCTATCAGATCGGCCGCGACGGGAGCGCGCTAGTCATTTCTTTCGAGACGCAGTCGGATTCGCAGGTGGTCGCGAACAATGCCACTCTGACCGCCGTGGCGGATACCACCAAGCCGGCGTTTCATTACGCCGACGCGGCGCCCCGCGGCACCAATCGCCGCGCAGCAGCGATGTTGCATGTGTCCGCTCCCAAGTTTGCATTGCCCAGCGAGCTGACCAAAGGAACGGCGTTCGGCTCGCTTACGGAGGGTGGACAGCCCGTGAAGCCGGAAGAACAACCGGCCCAACAAGCCGCGCAGCAAGCCGTGCAGCAGGCCAGCAGCGCTGCCGCAACGGTCGCGCCGATGTCACCGCAGGCTACAACGGCTTCCGCTACCAACGGCCCGGTCAAGTACACCGGCGAACCGATTTCCGTAAACCTCAAGGACGTGGACCTGCGCGACTTCTTCCGCTTGATTCATGAGATCAGCGGTTTGAACGTGGTCCTGGATCCCGCAGTGAAGGGCTCGCTGACCATTGTGCTGGACGAAGTCCCGTGGGATCAGGCGCTGGACATCGTCCTGCAGAACAATGGCTTGGACAAGCAGCTCAGGGGCAATGTGCTGCGCATAGCCACTCGCGCCACACTAAAGGCTGAAGCGGAATCCGTTCGTGACCTGGAGAAAGCACAAAACGACGCAACGCAGCCGGTAACCGTGACCCGCGTACTCAGCTATGCCAAGGCTACCTCCCTGATGACAACCTTGAAAAAGTTTCTCTCTCCAAAGGGTGACATTCTGGCTGATGATCGCTCCAATCAGCTGATTATCCGCGATATTCCTTCGACTATTCCGACGGTGGACAATCTGATTCACCAGTTGGACCGCAAGTCGCAACAAGTGGAAATCGAAGCTCGCGTCGTGGCTGCTTCCCGGTCATTCGCTCGCGATCTCGGTACCGAACTCGGATTTGCGGGCACGACTACCAGCGGCCGCTCGTTGTTCTCGGGCTCGCCAGCCGTCGGCGGCAGCGGTGTCACCACCGGACCCGGGATTCCGGCGCCTCCAGTAAGCATCGGTGGAGGATCGACGTCCGGTAACGGTGTGAGCACGGGCTTACCGCTGTTCACCAACTTCGCCGCGGGCGCGCCGCCAACTACTGGTTTCGGGTTCTCCCACCGTTCCCCGAACTTCGCGATTGACTTTTTCATCTCGGCGGCAGAGTCCAAGGGCGTTGGCAAGCTGCTGTCCAAGCCGCGCGTCGTGACGCAGAACAACGAGAAGGCTACGGTAAAGCAGGGTACCAAGATTCCGATTCAGACCACCATCAACAATACGGTGTCCGTGCAGTACATTGACGCCGTGCTGAAGCTCGAAGTCACTCCACTGATCACCGCCGAGGGCACGGTGTTTATGGACGTGCTGGTCGAGAATACCCAGATCGATAACGGCATCGCTCGCGTTCAGGGCATCCCGGCATTGGACACCCAGTCTGCCGAAACCAAGGTGTTGGTTGCAGATGGCGGCACTGTGGTGATCGGCGGCATCATCGTCACCCAACAGCAAGTAACGATCACCCAAACGCCGGTGGTTGGCAGCTTGCCGCTCATCGGGAATCTCTTCAAGCGCACGCAGACCACGGTCACGTCGCAGGAACTGCTGTTCTTCCTGACGCCGCGCATCATCCCCAGCTAAGCTGAACGGCACGCCGCGTAACGCGGCCGGTCAGAAACACTTTCAACTTTTATGCAAATCGGGGAGACTACGGTCTCCTCGATTTCTTTTATGCCAACACCTCACAAACACAGAATCGCGCAGCTGCAAAACCTGATTCGAAAACAGAAACTGGATTCTCTGCTGGTGACCAGCCCGGTCAACTGGTATTACCTCTCCGGATTTACCGGCGACGCTGGAGCCCTGCTCGTCGAGCCGCGAGGCTTAACGCTGATAACCGACGGGCGTTTCACCACCCAGGCGAGGCAGGAGGCACCAGATGTCGCGGTAAGGCCGCAGAAAGAGGGGCTGTGGCGCACATGTGGGGAACTGCTGAAGCGTCGAAATCGTCGCAAGACAGGTTTCGACTCTGAGCAGATGACCGTGGCCCAGTTAAGGGCGCTGAAAAAGGCCTCAGGGAGTGGCGTACGCTTGGTGGCCGTCCCAGGTACCGTGCAAAGGCTCAGAGCCAGCAAGGATCCGGCAGAACTGGCGCTAATGCGTAAGGCGGCGGTTCTGGCAAGTGAGGTCGTCGGGGCCGCGGTTGAGCTCCTGAAACCGGGGGTTCGTGAATTCGAGATTGCGGCTGAGATTGAGTATCAGATGCGCAAGCGGGGGGCTTCAGGGCCGGCGTTTGAGACCATCGTAGCCTTCGGCGCGCGGGCCGCCTTGCCGCACGCACGCCCTACCGGTAAACAGTTGAAGAAAGGGCAGTTGGTGGTGTTGGACCTGGGTGCTATACTGGACAAATATTGCAGTGACATCACGCGGACGGTCTTTGTCGGCCGGGCGCCTAGGAAGGTTCGAGCGTGGTATCAGGCGGTCCTAGAAGCGCAGGCGGCAGCTATCGATAGAGTGGCTGCCGGACAGACTGGCGGCGAAGTGGACGCAGCAGCCAGAGGGGTCCTGGCGGCACACCGGCTGGATCAGTATTTCGTACATAGTACGGGGCATGGGCTGGGCTTAGAGGTCCATGAAGATCCCCGCGTAGCCAAGGGGCAAAAAACACTACTTGCCTCAGGAAACGTGGTTACGATAGAACCGGGTGTGTATCTACCAGGCGTCGGCGGGATCCGGATCGAGGACGACGTGGTGGTGCACCGGAGTGGCAGCGAAGTGTTAACCCGCGCCTCGCGGGATTTCATAGAGCTCTAACACACAGCGGAAAATGAAACGAAAAAAGCCTTCGAAGTCCAGCGGGCGCAAAGCGGTTGCAAACCCGGAAGTGGAACAGATTGAGCACCTGCTGAAAACCATGGCGGAGCACAATCTGGAAGAGTTTGAGTACTCGAGAGGGGATCTGCGGATCCGCCTGAAGAAGCCGTCCGCAGGAGTGAGTTACGTCCCGGCAGCTCTCGCCCCGGAAATTATTGTGGCCGGAGCACCCGCTTCGGCAGGCAGTGCGCCGGTTCCCGCACCTGCCGCGGAAGCCAGGTCCTCGGAGGACCTGCATCTGGTGAAGTCGCCGATCGTGGGCACGTTTTACGCGTCGCCGAGCCCCGGCACAGAGCCGTTCGTAAAAGTGGGCGGCTATATTGATGCGGGGCAAACCTTGTGCATCGTCGAGGCCATGAAGCTGATGAATGAGATTGAATCCGACATGAGTGGAGAAGTGCTGCGAATTTTTGCCGAGAACGGGCAGCCGGTTGAGTATGGGCAGCCGCTGTTTGGAATCCGACCGAGCCGCAAGAAGTAGCCGGCGACCTAAACTATGTTTAATAAGATTCTGGTGGCTAACCGCGGGGAAATCGCCCTGCGCGTCATCTGCGCTTGCAAGGAGCTGGGAATTGCGACGGTCGCGGTATATTCGGAGGCCGACCGCAACTCATTGCACGTGCGATTTGCGGATGAAGCGGTTTGTATCGGTCCGCCACGCAGCAGCGAAAGTTATCTGAACATCCCTCACGTGATCAGCGCGGCGGAAATCACCAACGTGGACGCAATCCATCCCGGGTACGGATTTCTGTCGGAGAACGCGAACTTCGCGAAAGTGTGCGAGGCGTCGGAAATTACTTTCATCGGGCCTCGGCCGGAAATTATCGAAATGATGGGCGAGAAGGACCGCGCGCGCCGCGAAGTAAAGGGTGCCGGTTTGCCCACTATTCCGGGGAGCGATGGCGCAATTGAAGGGGAAGAAGAGCTTGCGAAGGAAGCGGCAAAGATCGGCTATCCGCTGATTTTGAAAGCGGTGGCGGGCGGCGGCGGACGCGGCATGCGCGTAGTGCGCAAGCAGGAAGAATTGCTTTCGGCCTATGAAACGGCGCGCAGCGAAGCGCAACAGGCGTTCGGCACGCCAGATGTATATGCTGAGCGGTTTATCGAACATCCCCGGCATATCGAATTCCAGGTGCTTGGCGACCAGCACGGTAGAGTGATTCACCTCGGGGAGCGTGAGTGTTCGATCCAGCGGCGGCATCAAAAACTGATTGAAGAGTCGCCGTCGCCGGTCCTGGATCCGAAAATACGCAAGGAAATGGGCGCCAAAGTAGTGAAAGCGCTGCAGAAAATCGGTTACACCAACGCCGGCACAGTGGAATTCCTGATGGACCAGGACGGCTCGGTCTATTTTATCGAGATGAATACGCGCATCCAAGTGGAGCATCCGGTGACGGAGTTTGTGACCGGAGCGGACTTGATCAAAGCGCAGATCCGGATTGCGGCGGGCGAAAAGCTGGAAGACGCGACGGGGGAAATCCATTTTTCCGGGCACGCAATTGAGTGCCGCATCAATGCAGAAGACCCGGAAACGTTTGTGCCATCGGCGGGACGCATCACCACATTCCAGGCGCCGGGCGGAACCGGAGTGCGCGTGGATTCGGCGGCGTATGCGGACGCGGTGATTCCTCCGTACTACGATTCGATGATCGCGAAATTGATTGTGAAGGGCCGCGACCGCGCGGAAGCCATCGGGCGAATGAAGCGCGCTCTGGAAATGTTCGTCATCGAAGGCATCAAGACTTCCATACCGCTGCACCGGCGGATTCTGGCCGACCCGGATTTTGCCGCGGGAAAATTCGATACGCACTTCGTCGAGCGGTTTTTAGGAAACAACGGAAAGCACTAGATGGCGAATCGCCTTGCGCCGCCGCCGCTTTACGTGATACTAGACGCAGCATTGTTGCCCTCCGATCCAGTGGAATTTGTGAAGCGATTGATGGGGGCGGGAGCGCGCCTGTTTCAATACCGCAATAAAATGGCGCCGGCACGCGAGGTGTTGCAGGCGGTACAGGCATTGAATGTAACCGCGCGGCAGGTTGGAGCGGCGTTTCTGGTAAATGACCGGCCGGACATTGCGCGGCTGGCGGGGGCGAATGGGGTGCACGTGGGCCAGGAGGATTTGGAAGCGGCCGCGGCACGCGCGATCGTCGGTGCGGGAGCGATTGTCGGAGTTTCGACACACAATCTGGAGCAGATCAAGGCTGCGGCGGACAGCGACGCGGACTACATTGCGGTCGGGCCGGTGTTCGCGACGCGCAGCAAGGCCAAGGCCGATCCGGTGGTGGGACTGGAGTTAATCCGTCAGGCACGCCAGCTGACGAGAAAACCGATTGTCGCGATTGGCGGGATTACTCTGGAACGAGCCGGGGAAGTGATCACAGCCGGAGCGGACAGCGTGGCAGTGATTAGCGACATTCTGGCGGCCAAGAATCCAATGGCGCGCGTCAAACAATATTTGGAAATGCTTCCCGCTGCGGCACAGCCCGCGCAGGACTGAGGCGATCTGCTTATGGCCGAAACTGCTCTTCCGGTGACCACGCAGAATAAGAAGGAAGAAGCGGGTTTCGTCCGCGCCATCGGATTATTTGACGGCACGATGATCGTGGTGGGATCGATGATCGGGTCGGGCATTTTTATTGTTGCGGCAGACATTACCCGGCAAACCGGTTCGCCCGGCGGACTGCTGCTGACCTGGATTCTGACAGGATTGCTGACCATTGCAGCCGCGCTCACGTATGGCGAGTTGGCGGCGCTCTATCCGCATGCGGGCGGGCAGTATGTGTATTTGCGGGAAGCGTATTCGCCGCTGTGGGGGTTTTTGTATGGCTGGACATTGTTCCTGGTCATTCAGACTGGAACGATCGCGGCCGTGGCAGTGGGTTTTGCGCGCTACCTCGGAGTGTTGTTTCCTTCCATTTCGCCGACAACGTGGATCGTGAAGCCGATTGCGCTAGGCTCGAAAATCGCGGTCAGCCTTTCCGTGCAGCAGCTCGTGGCGATCGCGATGATTATCTTCATCACCTTCCTGAACACGCGGGGCGTGCGCCTGGGCAAACTGATACAAAATATATTCACCTCGGCGAAGACGCTTTCCCTGATTGGCTTGATTCTGATCGGCGTGTTTGTGGGAAGAAACCATGCCGCGATTGCCGACAATTTCTCGCATTTCTGGACCGCGCGCGGCGCCGTGCCCCTCGAACCCGGAACCGGTTTCTTCCGCGGGCTGTTTTCGACGGTGAATGCAGCCAGCGGATTTTGGGGATTGCTGGTGGCTTTCGGAGTAGCGCAGGTCGGATCGCTGTTTTCCGCAGATGCATGGAACAACATCGGATTCACAGCGGCGGAAGTAAAGAATCCGAAGCGCGATGTGGCGCTCTCGATGGCACTGGGCACAACGATTGTGATTACGCTGTATTGCCTGGCCAACCTGGCCTATCTCCTGGCTTTGCCGCTCACGCAAATCCAGAATGCGCCGGATGATCGCGTGGCGACCGCGGCGCTGAATGCGATCTTCGGAACCAAGGGGGCGCTGATCATGGCAGGAGCGATTATCGTCTCGACGTTCGGTTGCAACAACGGATTGATTCTGGCCGGTTCTCGCGTCGTTTACGCCATGGCTCACGACGGGCTTTTTTTTCGCGCGACAGGAAAGCTGAACTCTCGCGGCGTACCGGGAATCGCACTGACCATTCAGGGAGTCTGGATCGCGATGCTCATCATGCTGCGGACGATCAAGCCGGACGGCACGTACGGCAACCTCTACAGCGATCTTCTGAACTATGTGGTGTTTGCGGCGCTGATTTTTTACGTGCTGACGATTGTGGGAGTGTTTGTGCTGCGCTCCAAGCGCCCCGACGCAGAGCGTCCGTATCGAGCATTCGGATACCCCGTCGTGCCGCTGCTCTATATTGTGGCGGCGCTGACGATTCTGTTGGTGCTGCTGTTTTACCGGACCGAGACGGCGGGTTGGAGTCTGGTGATCGTGTTGCTCGGATTGCCGGTCTATTGGTTGTGGTCGCGGCAGAGCAAGAAAGCAGCTTGAGTCGGACCGCACAGCAAGGAAGATCAAAGTTTTTTGTAGGAGGCAGAGTGAGCCGCCTCCTACAATGTGTGAATCCAATTTGGCAGAGCAATAGATCGAACAAAACGGGTCTAACACCCGCTACGAAGGAGGAGTTGCATGGGCAACCCCTTGTTTGCGAAGAAGCCGATGAGCCTGTTGCTTGCTGAGTCGCAAGAGCAGGGCGGGCAGAGCCTGAAGCGAACGCTAGGGCCGTTTCAATTGACGGCGCTGGGCGTGGGCGCGGTGATCGGCGCTGGCATTTTTGTGCTGTCGGGACTGGGCGCGCACTATGCCGGGCCGGGCCTGATGCTTTCATTCGTGCTTTCCGGAATCGGCTGCGCGCTGGCTGCGCTGTGCTACGCGGAGTTCGCGGCGATGATTCCGCTGGCGGGCAGCGCCTACACCTATGCCTATGCCACGCTGGGCGAACTGTTTGCATGGATCATCGGCTGGGACTTGACGCTGGAATATGCAATGGGAGCGAGCACGGTGTCGTCGGGCTGGTCGAATCATTTCATCGAACTGCTGGACATTTTTCATTTGAAGATGCCGTTGTGGCTCGCGTATGACCACTGGACGGCGCTGCATACGGCGGAAAAGATGGTGGCGCGGCAGATGGCGCAGGCATCGGACCCGTCACTGCTGCCGGGTACCCAGGCCTTTCTGGATAAAGTGACGGCGATTGTGTCGGCGCATTCTCCGGAACTGCTGCAGCGGGCGCATGATCTGGTGAACGCGCCGAAGATTTTCGGTATGGAAATCGGCTTCAACCTGCCGGCGTTTTTTATCGCACTGACCATCACGGCGATTCTGGCTGTCGGAATCAGGGAAAGCGCGCGGTTCAATTCGACAATCGTGGTGATCAAGGTGTCGGTGGTGCTGTTTGTGCTGGCGCTGGGCAGCCGGTTCGTGCAGGCATCGAACTGGGGCACCGACTGGCACAGCTTCGCGCCGTACGGATTCGGGGGCATAGGAGCGGGCGCGGCGTACATTTTCTTTGCGTACATCGGTTTCGATGCGGTTTCCACCACGGCACAAGAAGCGAAGAACCCGCAGCGAGACTTGCCGATTGGCATCATCGTTTCACTGCTGGTCTGCACGGCTTTGTACATCGGGGTGGCAGGCGTGCTAACAGGCATGGTGCACTGGCAGGACATAAATATTGAAGCGCCGATCGCACGGGCGTTTCTCGATCGCGGTCTGACTACGGCTTCGCATGTAATTACCGTGGGAGCCCTGGCGGGTCTGACGAGCGTGATGCTGGTGATGTTGCTGGGACAGACGCGCGTGCTCTATTCAATGGCGAACGACGGATTGCTGCCGAAGAAGTTTTTCGCGGCGATTCATCCGAAGTTCCGGACTCCTTACAAAAACACGATTGCGGTGGGACTGCTGGCAGCGATAGTGGGCAGCATTACGCCGATTGACGACATTGGTAAGATGGTGAACATCGGGACGCTGCTGGCGTTCGTGATCGTGTGCATCGCGGTGATGGTGTTGCGCAAGACGAATCCCGGGCAGGAGCGGCCGTTCCGTACGCCGCTGGTTCCATTGGTGCCGATCCTGGGCATCATTTTCAACGGCTACATGATGTACAAGCTGGGCTGGGTAAACTGGGCGCGACTGATCATCTGGCTGGCCATTGGATTAGTGGTCTACTTCACTTACAGCGCGAAGCACAGCCGAGTAAGAGCGGGGATTGGGCAGTAGCGGCCGAGGACCTTAACGAAGTGCCGATTTTGCGGCGAGGGTGGGAATCTCCCCGCCCTCTTTTGTGGCAAGACGCAGAAGAGTGACGTGAGAGCTTGCGCCTCATCATCCGCTCTTTCTCTCCTATACTTCCTCCAATGCCAGAAAATCCTCCACACCACCCCAAGCAGCTGGCCCGACGAATTTTCCACCGTACCCTCAATGCCGTGGACCCTTACCTGGCCATCGAACGCTGCCTCTCCGTCTCCGCTCACACCCTCTGTTGCTCCGGCCGCGAATATGATCTACGGGCTTTCCCAGACCTCCGCGTCCTTGCCATAGGCAAGGCCGCGCACCGCATGCTGGACGGCCTCGTGGCCCTCCTCCCCGGCGAAACGAATCTCCGCTGTGTGGTCTCCGCCCCGGCTCCCCCGGCCAGTTCTGGGGCGCTGCGTCCCGGGGGGATGAGGCGGAGCCCTTCTTCCAGCGTCCAGTATTTTATCGGCGGCCACCCCGAACCCAACGAGCACAGCCTCCTCGCCGGGCAAGCCGCTCTCGAACTGATGCGCAGCCCTTCTCCCCAAACTCTGGTCATTGTTCTTCTTTCTGGCGGCGGTTCAGCTCTCATGGAATCTCCGCTCCTCACGACGCTTACCCTGGCGGACATTCAGCAAATCAACCGCACGCTGGTCACTTGCGGCGCTGGAATCCATGAAATCAATACGGTCCGCAAACACATCTCAGCAGTTAAAGGCGGACGACTCGCGCAAGCCGCCCACCCGGCAACCATAGTCACTCTTGCAATCAGCGACGTTCCCTTGGGCAGGGAATCGGCCCTCGCCTCCGGTCCAACGCTTCCCGATCCCACTACATTCGCCGACGCATTGCACGTCATTGCTAAATACAATTTAGATGAGCGATTCCCTGAGGCTCTTCGTTCATGGATAGACAACGACTCGATGCCGGAAACACCGAAGGCATCCGATCCCATTTTTGCGAAAAATCAATTTGAGCTCATTCTCGGCATGCACCAACTCTTTCACGCCGCCCACTTTTTCGCCGAAGCCGAACATTGCCTCGCCTGCTGCGACAATTCAACCGACGACTGGCCGGTGGAAAAAGCAGCTGAGGCTCTGCTCGCTCAGCTTGAACAGTTGCAGGCATCCAATCCCGATCAGGCAGTCGCGCTCATCGCCGATGGCGAAGTCAGTTCGGCCGTCATCGGCAACGGCCTCGGCGGCCGCAACTCTGCCTTCGTTCTCTCCTGTGTGGAAAAAATAGCCGGCAAACCGATCGTCGTTCTCAGCGCTGGCACCGACGGTATAGACGGCAACAGCCCCGGCGCCGGAGCCGTCGCCGACGGACAAACGCTGACTCGCGCACAAAAAGCCGGACTTAACCCCCAGGACCTCTTCCAGCGCAGCGATTCATTCCGTTTCTTCGACCAGCTCGGCGATGCCGTCGTCACCGGCCCCACCGGCAACAATCTCCGAGACCTTCGCCTTTTGATTTCTTTTCCGCGGGAGGAAAAGTGAGCGCGAGTGCTATTAATTTACTTTTCCGATAGCCAATCCGCGGAAAAAAGCGCCCTGGAAAAATCCAGGGCGCTTTCGAATCAGCTGGATGAAGCAAGCTTTGAAAGAAGCTCGGTTAGCGAGGTTTCTGTGCTCCGTTCGTATCGAGCATCATCAGCGATGAACTTCCCACCGCTTCGCTCGCCGAACGCGCTCCGGCTTCCAGTGTGAAGAGCCCTTCCGTCGCCGACACGGCAAACAACGAACCGCTGTTGTTTGCCCGAACCAGAGGGAAGTAGCCTTCTGCCAATGGATCGTTCACGCGCTGCCAGGTTTTGCCGCTGTCGAACGACGCAACCAATCCGCGCCGCTGTAATGCGACCAGCCGCGCAGTGCCCGCGCCGGCCGCATCCTGGAACTGCAAATCGCGAATGTCCGCGCGGCTCCAGTTGCGTCCCGCATCATGTGAAGTGTAGAGGCCCATGTTGCTGGTGATGAAAAGGTTGTCGTCATCCATGCGGCGCAGGCGCAGATTGCCGGCCGACGCGAAGGAAAGTTCTTTCGCTTCCCAGCGTGTTCCGCCATCGGCTGAGTGGAGAAGAATCTTCTGGGAAACGGCCCACACCTGCGAGCCGTCGTTGGAAGCTTCGAGCGATTGCGCCGGAGACTTCAGCAGCGCCTCGGACGCGGCCTGTTTCCACGTCGCACCCTTGTCGGTCGAAACCAGAACACCACCGGTCGTGGCAGCGAACCACTTGCTGCCTCCGTAAGTGAGCTCGTTCACCTGAAACGCCAGCAACTGCGGAACAACTTTCTTGGGCAGCGGCTTCTTTGCAACCGGAGCGGGAGTAGCCTTCTTTCCTTTGGCTGTCTTTGCGCTGGTTTGCGCAACCGCCGCCGGCGCTTCCGGAACAAACAGGCCCGCCTTCATCCACTTGTTGGCAGTCTCGTCGTACTTCATCAAGCCGCCGTTGGCGAGCGACGCCCACCAGCCGGTCGGCATGGCATAAACGTGCCGCAGGTCCGTGCGCTTTAGTCCCGGACCAAGCGTGGTCCAGCTCGCTCCGCCATCCTTTGTGGCCAGAAACGCGTTGGTGTCGAAAGTCAGTACGGTCAGCGCGTGGTCCGGATGCTCGCGGTCGATCGCGACATCGAGAACGTGCTGGTGATGGAAGCCGGCGTTCGCCGCGCTGAACGTAGCACCGCCGTTATCGCTGATCTGCACGCCCTCGCGTTCGGTGCCGATGATGATGCGCTGCGGATTTCGTGGATCGATCAGAACCGCGTTCACGACCCATTCCAGCGGGGTCAGACGTTTCCACTGGTCGACGCCCTCGTTGGTGGTCTTCCAAAGACCGCTCGTCGTTCCGGCGTAGAGCGTATCCGGATGCTGCGGGTCCTGCCGAATCAGTTGGGTACGACGATATACAAACGGAATGCCGGCGTAGCGCTTCCAGTTTTGTCCGGCATCAACGCTGTGATAAATGCCGGAGCAAGCCGTCGCGTGTACATTCGAAGGATTCGCGGGATCGACGATGACGGTCATGACGTCGGAGTCATCAATCATGCCCGCTTTGATAGAGGTCCAGTTCTTGCCGCCGTCCGTAGTTTTCCATGGCAGATGGTAGGTGCCCGCATAAATCGTATTGGCGTCGTTCGGATCAAATGCCAGCGAATCGAAATTGCGTAAATCTTCGTGATTCGCGGGAGTGATGCGTTCCCAGGTGTTGCCGTCGTCATTCGAACGGTATACACCCGTCAGCGAACCGGCTACGAAGAGTTTCGGGTTGGTCCGCGATTGCGCCAAGGCTCGCACGGTTTCTTTGGGAAGACCAATCAACTTCCAGCTACGGCCGGCATCGTCGCTGCGATAGACGCCGCCGCCGCCCGAATATAGCGTCCACGTGCTGGCGTATAGGCGTTTCGAATCGCGCGGATCCACGATGATGTGGGTGATGACGTCATCCTGGCCGGTGCCGATGCGGCTCAGCAGGTTCCAGTGCTGTCCCTCATCGCTTGAGAAAAACACGTGCCCGTCGGACGTGCCGAGATAAATCTTATTTACATCGTGCGGATCGGCTTCGAGCGAGATGACCGTTCCGCCCGCCGGCCCCACCTGTCTCCATTGCTGCGCCGGGCAGGCCACTGCGGCTGCCAGGGCGAGCGCCACTGCGCCAAACCACTTCGAGTTCATACTCATGCATTCTCCCAAAGGGGGCTTGTGCCCACAAGACAGGAGTGTAGAGTAAGTTCCTGAGCCCTGCGCCTGTCCCGAGGGCCAGATTCGGGGCAGTTTATTTACAGTTCTAGTACTTTGTTGGGACGGTTCGCGAGGATCGGCAACTTTCCTTCCATCTCCGTGTTCCACTCTCTAGAGGGTCATATCTTCCCGGCGAGGCGCGAACCTAACGCCCGAGTTAGGGGATGTCGGCAATGAACACGAAAATGCTTTCCCAACAGACCAGGTTTCTTGCAGTTTTATTGGCGGGACTGCTTTCCATGGGCGCGGCCCGGCTTGGCGCACAAGACGCTCCTCCGCCGGACCAAAACTATCAAGACCAAGGCCCGCAGAACCCGGATGGCGACTTCAATTACAACGGCGACCCGCAACAGGATCCTCCGTCCCGCGTCGCCCGTTTGAGCTATGTCGACGGCAGCGTCTCGTTCCAGCCGGGTGGTCAAGGCGACTGGGGGGCGGCCACGCGCAATCGTCCGGTAACCATCGGCGATAAAATTTGGTCAGACAATAATTCGCGTGCCGAGCTGCAAGCGGGCCAAGCTTCGATCCACATTTCGAGCATGACCGCGCTCTCTTTTTTGAATCTCGACGATCAGACCACGCAGATGCGGTTGGCCGAAGGTACGATCAATTTCCGTGTGCGCGAAATGCGCCAGGGTGATGCCTATGAAGTGGACACACCCAATCTCGCGTTTACGGTTACCCAAGCCGGCGCTTTCCGCGTGGAAGTAAATGAAAATGGCGACGGCACTCGGGTTACCGCGATTCGCGGCGAAGGCCAGGTTGTTGCCAACGGCCAGACCTACACGATCCACACCGGCGAACGCGGCGAATTCAGCGGCACCGACAATGTCAGCTATTTCGTCGCCAGCGCTCCCGCTCCCGATGATTTCGATCGCTGGTCCAACGATCGCGACCACCGCGACGACAATTCTGCTTCCGCGCGCTACGTTTCGCGCGATGTGCCGGGCTACTCCGACCTTGACGACAATGGCTCATGGAATGAGGAGCCGGACTATGGCCCGGTGTGGTATCCGAACACGGTTGACGTTGGCTGGGCGCCCTACAGCACGGGCTATTGGAATTACATCGGCCCATGGGGCTGGACTTGGGTGGACTACGCGCCGTGGGGCTTCGCGCCGTACCACTACGGCCGCTGGGCGTATATCGGCAGCCGCTGGGGCTGGTGCCCGGGTCCTTACTACGCTCGCCCGATCTATGGACCGGCGTTCGTCGGCTTTCTCGGCGGTGGCTTCGGAGTCGGATTTGGATTTGGCTTTGGTGGCGGTATCGGCTGGTTCCCGCTGGGTCCGCGCGAATGCTATCGGCCCTGGTATCACACCAGCGGCGCGTACTACCGCAACGTAAATATCCATAACACGTTCATTCGCAACACGAACGTGTTCAACAATCGCGGGAACTTCAACTATGCATACGCGCGCAACACGCGCGCTGTTACGGTAGCTTCACGCAGCAATTTCGTCGGCGGCCACGCGATCAACCGTGGGGCTTACCACCTGAACGACGCCAGCTTGCGTGGCGCGCGGGTTACGAATCGGACGAACTTTTCACCCACGCGGCAAAGCTACATGGGTGCCGCCGCGAACCACGGCAATATCTCGCGGCCTTCGGCAGCGGTGCAGAATCGCTACGTAGTGGCACGCACCACGCCAGGTAGAGCCGCATCGCAGATGCCGGTTCGTACTTTCGGCGGGAACAATACCCCTGGACGCGGTGGAATTAACTCCGATCGTCCGGCTATGGGCCGCGCCGCACAAATGGGAGCAGCCGCGAATAACAACCGCCCTGGATTTGCTCGCGGAAATCCTGGCAACAGTCCCCGTGGCCCCAACAGCAATAGCGGGTTCCGTTCCGACTCGAACCGGCCGAACGTTACTCAAAATGGGGGCCAAAATGAAGCGCAAAATAGGGGCCAATCCGGCGGCAATCGCGGCGGCTTCAGCGTGAACAACCCGAGCATGTCCGCGCGCCAGCACGAGCTTTCACAAGACAAGCCGCAATCCCACATGCGCAATGTTCCGGGTGAATCCGGCAATACGCGCAATTGGTCGGCACAGGGGAACGCCACCGATCGCGGCCGCGCACCGGCCGGCTTTGGCTCCGATGCGCGTAGCGCTTCATCGCGCAATGATTCGCCGCAGGGTAACGGGTCGCGCAACAGCGGCATGGCTCGCAGCGACCGCCCCTCTTGGACTAATGCGAGCAATGGGGCAAATCGATCCAGTGCTTCCAACGGAGCTAATGACAACCGTTCTTACGGTGCGCCGCAGCGCGGCTCCGGCGGATACGCCAGCGACCGTACGAACCCATCCAACGGCAATGGCCGCTCGTACCATCCTCCGCAACGCAATTCCGGCGGGTACAACGTTCCGTCTTCTAGCAACGGCGGGAACCGCAACTATCCGCAACCCAATCGCGGTTCTTCGCAGCCCGCTTATGGCAATGGCAACCGTGGGAACTCGCAGCCCCACAGTTATTCCGCTCCCTCAGCGCCGTCTCGCTCTTACTCAGCACCGAGCCGCAGCTATGGCGGCGGGGGCGGCGGCAGTCCACGGGGCGGTGGCGGTGGAGGAAGCCCGCATAGCTCCGGCGGCGGAGCGAGCTCGCATGCCGGTGGTAGCAGCCATGGCGGCGGTGGAGGCGGCAACCCTGGCGGTGGCCGACACTAAGCAGTCTCCCGCCTGCCCGGATTCTAAAGATCAAACGTAACGAGCCCCCTTCTTTGCAGCGGGCTCGTTGCTTTTTGCAGCCTGCGCGGGCCGCAACACCTTCGTCAGTCTCGGGTTATATCGTGTAGCTGCACGGGTACCGGATCGGGTGATTCACCTCAGGAAACTCCGGTAAATTCCCGATGTCTCCCGGCCCTAAGTGCGGTGTTAGTGTGAAAGGAAGCCAGGTCCCTTGTTCCCTGAAAGTTTACCAAGCGCGATTCATGGTCATCATCGCGCTTCAGGAGAGATTGAACATGCGCAGCTTCATTCCGAAATGGTGCACGACATGGTTGACGAGCCTCGCCGCCATACTTGCTCTTACGTTTCTCGTTGCGCCCTCCCGCTCGCTTGCGCAGGATCGGCCATCTTATTCAGACCAGCAGGTTCAGCAGGGCGGAGATCAGGACGACCCGCCGACGCGCGCGGCACGGCTCAGCTATACCGGCGGCTCCGTCTCATTCGCTCCGGCTGGCACCGACGAATGGGTCAATGCCGTGATTAACCGGCCCATGACCACGGGCGATAAACTCTGGACCGATCAGGGTGCCCGCGCTGAACTCCGCGTCGATGCGTACGCTATCCGTCTCGGCGAACAAACCGGCTTCTCGTTCCTCAACCTTGACGATCGAACCGTACAGATTCGTCTGACGGAAGGAACGGTGAACGTTCGCGTCCGCCGCCTCGATCAGGACCAGGTTCTCGAAATCGACACACCCAATCTCGCATTTAACGTTCTTCGTCCCGGCTCGTATCGCGTCAGCGTGAACGAAAATGGCGATTCCACCATCGTCAACGTTCGCGACGGCCAAGGCGAAGTCACCGGCGGCGGTTCTGCTTATCCGATTCACGCGGGACAATCTGCCACATTTGAAGGTACGGACCAACTAAACGCCGACGTCGAAGGCTACCCTGGCGATGACGACTTTGATCGTTGGTGCGGTAGTCGCGATTCCCGCTGGGACCGTTCCACTTCGGCTCGCTATGTCTCGGATGACGTTGTTGGCTATGAAGATCTCGACGAGTACGGCGGTTGGCGCTCGACACCGGACTACGGCACGGTGTGGTTCCCGCACACGACCGTGGTTGGCTGGGCGCCCTATCGCTATGGCCACTGGGTTTGGGTCTCTCCTTGGGGCTGGACCTGGGTTGATGACGCGCCCTGGGGCTTCGCTCCGTTCCACTATGGCCGCTGGGTTGTGGTTGGCGGTGTGTGGGGCTGGGTACCGGTTGCTCCGCGCCCCGCGGTTGTGACGGTCGCCTATGTTCGTCCGGTCTACGCGCCCGCGCTAGTCGCCTGGGTTGGCGGCCCGCGTTTCGGGATCGGTGTCGCGGTGGGCGCCGGCGTCGCGTGGTTCCCGCTGGGCGCGCGTGACGTCTACTGCCCGTCCTACCACGTCTCGCAGCATTATGTCGAACGCGTGAACGTCTACAACACCACCATCATCAATCGCGTGCAGGTCACCAACGTGTATCAAAACGTTTACGTAAACAAGAACGTGACCAACATTACCTACCAAAATCAGAGAAACGGAAATGCCGTTACTGCGACTTCGAGAGAATCGTTTACCTCGGCGCAGCCCGTCGGCCGCAACATGATGCGCGTGGATGCTCGCGAGGTGACCACTGCTCAGGCTTCGCCGATGACACCGGGTGTGGCTCCGCAGCAACGCAGCTTTCTGGGCGCTTCGCAGCAGGCTCGTGTCCGGCCGCCAGCCAACATAGTGGCTCGGCCGGTTGTCGCCAAGACCGCACCTCCTCCGCCAGTCGCGACCGTCGACCGCCAGTTGCAGCAAGTGCAGGATAACGGCGGCCGTCCACCCGCGGTTTCGCAAATTCGCCAGAATAACGTGCCCCGCAACAACGTTCGTGTCGCGCAGGAAGCACGCCCCGCCCAGCTGCCGCCTCCAGGCCAGCGCATGAACAATCGTCCGGGCCAGCCGAGCCAACCGCCGACGCAGCAAAATAATCGCGCGCAGAACCAGCCGCCGGCGCAGGCTCAACCGAACAACAATCGGCCACCGCAGCAAAATCAGCTGCCGGCGCAGGCTCAGCCGAACAACCGGCCGCCACAACAAAATCAGCCGCCGGCGCAGGCCGAACCCAATAACAACAATCGCAACAATCGCAACGACCGGCCGCCTGCTGCGCGCTCGAACGCGAATCCACAGGTGGACCAGCGCCAGCAGCAGCAGCTCGAAAAACTCCGCCAGCAGCAGGACCAGGAGCGTCAGAAGCTCGAACAAAAACAAGTTCAGCAAAACCAGAAACTCGAGCAGCAGCAGAACCAGCAGCGCCAACAACAGGAACAACAGCGCCAGCAGCAACAACTCGAGCAAATGGAGCGCAAACACGATCAGCAGCAGCAAAAAATGCAGCAGCGCCAGCAACAGGAAGCGCAAAAGCAGCAGCGGCAAACTCCGCCGCCCAAGAACGAAAAGCCGCCCAAGTCCGACAACAAAGACCACCCGCACTGAGGTTCACGCTGCGCAGGCAAAGGATTTACCCGGAGCGGCCAGCAATGGCCGCTCTTCTCTCTGGCCATCCTCACTCGCTGCCCGCCGCAGATTCTCGAGTTGTGCTATCTTCAAAAAATCCATGTCGTCCGCTCCGCTTACATCGCTGGATTTTCGCCGTGCCCTCAGCCAGTTCGCTACAGGTGTCACCGTGGTTACCGTCGAGTGCGCTCCCCGGTGTGTGCACGGCATGACCGCCAACTCCTTCACATCCGTCTCACTGGAACCGCCCCTCATTTCGGTTTGTGTGGATGAACGAGCGCACCTGCTTCCCATGATCAAGGACCGCCGCGTGTTTGGCATCAACGTCCTGAACGAAGATCAGCAGAACCTGTCGGAATTTTTTGCGCGCCCCGAGCAAGAGCAGGAGGTACACGAAAGGGAAGTTGCCAAACACCAGATCAGTTTCCATTGGACGGCTGACGCCATTCCTTTGCTCGACGGCGTCCTTTGCCAGATCGCCTGTCGTCTGCACGCGACCCATGTCGCTGGCGATCACAGCATCGTGGTTGGCGAGGTTCTCTCGGCTAAGCTCTACTCTGGTGAGCCGCTCATCTTCTTTCGCGGCGACTATAGCCGCCTGGGAACGCCAACCTCCTGATGGGCGCGGGTTCTTCTCTAGTGATGTCCGCCCAGCGGATCGCGTTTGACGCCATACGCCGCTCCCCAGCGGTCCGTCATCTCGTTGCGGATCTCCCACAGCTGCGGAAAAAATTTATGCCGCATGCCTTCTTCCAGAATCTCCACCGGCCGGCCTTTGAGTGACTTCGACTCGAACCCGATGGTTCGGTGAATTAGCTGCATGTGTTCGAAGCGGAATTTCTGGAACAGTTCATCAAACTCCGCCATCGCTTCCGCCACGACATATGCGTCGCCATGATCGTATTCCGAATCGTAGATCTTCTCGACCGTCAAGCCGTGCTTGGTCAAATAAAACTGCTCAAACGAATTCCAGATTGGCTGGTACAACTTCAGCAGCGTGCGAAATCCCGGCGATTCCTGTCCGCTACCGTTTCCGAGCCGCTGCCGGATGGCCTGATACTCTTTCGGCGACATGGTCTCCAGCAGGCCGATCTGTTCGATCATCATTCGTTGCACGGCATGGATGCGCCGGAAGAGCGTCAGCACCCGGTTCGTATTTTCCTGCTGCAAATATTCGTCAATGTCCAGGAGCGTGTAGGCAATCAATTTCATCCAAAGCTCTTCCACCTGATGGACAATTTGGAATTGCAGCTCATCCTTGTTGCATAGCTCCGCGTAATCTGTCTGGCACCCGAGCAGCGCCTTGGTGCGCAGGTACAGCTCGTAATCCAGCGTGCCTTCCCCGTTCATGATGGCGTAGAACTGCTCTCGGTTCACGGTCTCCTCCATCCGACATCCTACCGAACTTAACGCATCGTAGGCGAATCGCGCCTCCAGCCGCGCAGAACGTCGCCGGCAGTTATGGTCCCCTCGCTTCTCACCTTGGACAACGGCCTGCCGGAGTTTGCTAAAGAATCTTGCAAACTTCGGTTATGATTTGGGGACAGCAATAGCCCAGAAGCCGCTTGTCCGAGGACCGGAGGAAAATATGAAGCGTATTTGCCCGACGTTGCTGGTTTTCCTTGGTGCAATCTGTATACTTTCGCCGCGTATAATTGCCCAGGATCGCAACAGCTCAGCCTGGCGGGAATGCCAGAGCCGTGCTGCTTCCGCGATGCGTGTGTCAATGTCTGACGTTGAAGTGAGCCCCGGAGGCGAGAGCGATCGCGGCAGGTTCATTCTGAACTGGGATGCGCGGGTTAATAACGGGAGGCGCGAGCGAGGTTACTGTGAAGTGGATCGAAGGGACGGGCGGATTGTTCGCTTCGAAACCAATCCCTACAACGGCGGCGGTTATGACGGCGGCTACAATCCTCCACCTTACGCCGGCGACTATCCGCGCGTGAGGGTTGACACAGACGGCAAAGGTTATTTTTCAAGTCGTTCGCTGAATAGCAAGCGGCTCGACCGGGGATATGTCGACACCAGGGATCAGCCGTCCGTTACGCTGAGAGGCCGAGAGGGTTTTCGAATCACCTTGTTTGGACGGGTTGTCAGTTCGGACGGCAACCGGGAAATCACGTTGCATATTACATCGACCGACCGTGGCGAGGCGCGCGGCAGGGCCTCGATCCGGCTTAATGGTGATCGCAACGAAGTTGAGGCGATCAGCGTGAATGGTAACTTTGCCGGTGGCGAATTTAGAGGCGAATTCAACCGCAATCGTTAAGGGCGCCACTCAGTTTTTCTTGGGGCACCGACGTTCTCGGTGCCCCTTTCTAATGGAGCCATGTGCGTCGTCAGGGCTCTCGTTTCAGTGCCCCCCGGATCCCGGTCGGTCCTTCATTCCGTGTGGTTCGAAAATCTCCGCCCCTGCGTTCATGGACTTGCAGGCTGACCTACCTTCTCCATTTTCCTTTCGCACGCCAAATAGCGGGTTCTCCGGCATGAGGAGCCCGCTCCTTTTTCCTGCATTGGTTATCGCTGCGCCGGGTGCAGCGGGGGACGATTGCTGTAAACCCGCTTCCCGCCGGATTTGGCGATTTCGAAATAGGGACGCCCCAAGGCGTCCAGTTTTTCTTTGCCTTTCCGGTCGTAGACGACGAAGAAAACCCTGTTTTCCCCTTGCCACATTTTCCTGAAGGAAGAATCATCTTCAAATACTGGGGGCGAATCCGGGAAGAGAGAGCCATACCAGAGATTGTCTGTACGGGCGTTCAACATGTGGAGTTGTTGCCCGGTGTAGAAATTAATGCTGGATGCTTGCGAATGTGTGCCATCAATTACGATGGTGTCACTCGCTTGAAATTCCCGATGGATGGCGAGCGCCAACGGCTTTGAGCCGAGAGTTGGATAGAAGGTTCCCAGTGCCAAGTGAACTGCGAAAAGAAAGACGACCAACATCGCGGCAAGCGCGATGTTGGCTGCTCCTGTTTTCAAGCGACGACGAAGCCACCAACTCGAAACTGTGCCCGCCAGAAAAGCAATTCCCGTTAGCGCCAAAGGCAAACGGAAGAGGCTCATGGATTGTGAGGTCAAATCGAAGAGATGGCCCAGCGACAGCGTGTACAGGTCGGGATTGCTGGTTAAGAGATCAACGATGTCCACGTGGGGCGGGGCGGGCGGCGCAGTGACGGCGAAGAAGATCGTAACCGCGAACACCAGAATGCCGACAGCGAGCAAAATTCCGGAACATACCAGTCCTTGCCCGCGTTCAGGGCTCTCCTGCAGGGACACGTTCTCCTTCGCAAGCCAGATTCCGGTGAGCAACGCGAGCGCTGGTAGCGACGGGAGAACATAATATTCCTGGCGCGTCGAGAAGCTGAAGAAAATCAGAATTGCCAGGGCCCAAACGATCAGAAGCAGCGCGACCTTCTGTTCGCGCGTCCATGCGGCGCGGTCGCCGAGCCGCCAGAACCGCGGCACCAGGCGGAAGCTTTGCGTGACGAACGGAGTCCAGGGAAACATCCACACAAGAATCAAACCCCAGAACCAAACCAGCGGAACCTTGTCATAGTCACGCGGGACTCGGGTGTTCAGGTACCGATTGATCTGCTCATTGATGAAGTAAAACCAAAAAAATCCCTTGGCCTCTCCTTGGGCAGGATTGTGCAGCGTGGCGAGCAAATGCCACGGAGCGGCGATGACAAGGAAAACCAAAGAGGTCGAAAAAAGCCGTAGTTTGAGAAGGTGTTTCAGGTTGCCGACGAGAATCAAGTAGCCGGCAAAAATCAGGACGGGGAAGACAACGCCGATGAGCCCCTTCGTAAGGACATTGAGGGCGGTGACCGCGCCGAGGAGCCAGCAAACTAAAGCGGGCGGCTCGCCATCCAGGGTACGCACGAAGAGATCGATTGTCAGGGTCAGCCAGAGGCAGACCATGATGTCCGGTATGAAGAAGCGGGTGTAAATATAAGGCCCGACAGCTGTGGCGAGAAGGATCGCCGCAAAAAAGCCGGCAGTATCTCCCGCCAGATTGCGGCCAAGCCGAAACAGCATAACAAAGAGAGCCAGAGCGGCGAGACTCGTGGGAAGACGTACGGCGAATTCGGAGATGCCAAAGATCGCGTGGCTGGCTGCGTTGAGCCAGTAGGGCAGAGGCGCTTTGTCCAGGTACCGGATACCGTTCACATACATGGTCACGAAGTCGTGGCGCTGGAGCATCTCGCGCGCGGCTTCCGCATGACGTGCGTCGGCATCGTCGAACAGCGGCGGAGAAAACAGGCCGGGGACGTAGATCAGCGCCCAGAACGCGACAATCATGGCCATGTATGCAAAGCTTCGCCCGCCCTGCGCGTCAGGCTGCGTATTTTTCTGTACGCCGGAGGTCAAGGATTCGATTTCCGACTTTCCTGGGTTATCTTCTAACTTGGTCTTGGACGAGGTGTTCACTGTCGTGGCGCCGATCGTGCGCCCTGGTCACGGTGTACCGCGCACGCCAGTCATACACGTCGTGATAGTGGCGCACTTGCAGTTCGCCGAGCAGTCCCAGGGCGGCAAGCTGCACTCCGGATACGATTAACACACCAGCGAAAAACATTAACGGGCCATGCTCCTGCATCACCGCTGTGCCAAAAAGGATTTTCTCCGAAAGTAGCCACAGCCCCACCAAGCTTCCGGACATCGCCGCGAAAAAGCCCGCGGTCCCGAAAAAATGCAGGGGCCGCGACAGATAGCCCATCAGGAAGCGCACGGTAATCAGGTCGAATAAGAATGGCAGCTTTTGCGCCATTCCATATTTGGAGTTGCCATGCTGCCGGGGCGCGATATTCACTGGCACTTCGCATATTTTCCCACCGCGCCGGAGAGCCATGATGGGAATCAAGCGCTGCAGCTCACCGTACAACGGCACACCCGCGATCAGGTCGCGCCGATAGGCTTTGAATCCGCCTCCGAAATCGTGAATCGGCACACCGGAAAGCTTCGCCAGCAACCAGTTGGCGAACCGGTTTGCCACCCGCTGTGGCCACGTTTCCTCCCCGCGCACCACTCGCCGCCCACACACAATGTCGTAGCCTTCTTCCAGCTTGGCCACGAACCGCGGAATCTCGGCCGCATCATGTTGCAAATCGCCGTCCATGGTAATCACGTACCGGCCGCGAGCAGAGTCGAATCCAGCCGCCAGCGCCGCCGACTTTCCGGAGTTCCTCCCCAGTTGGACGAGGACAATCCGGTCATCGCCGCCAGCGATCGCTTCCAGCAACGAAGGGGTCTCATCGGTGCTGCCGTCGTCGACAAAAATACATTCGTAAGCGCAGCCGAAAGCGCCCATCACCGCGCTTAGCGCCTTGTGCAACGGTACGACGTTAGCGCTTTCGTTATAGACGGGAACTACGATCGAGTAGCGAATTGGACTTGGCTCTTCGCTGACGGGCAGGCTCATGGCGCAAATTCCTCGGCGAAACCGGCGGCGCAAAATTCTTCACCAGGCTTGGCGTTTCCAGCATGCTTCGTCGTTTTTGTGCAAATGGTGGATACCACGCAACTTTCCTAGTGTTCGGAAGTGCCGGACGGCCGTCTCGACTCGGCCGAATCGCCAATCTCTTTCTGATGGCTCTTCACCTCGCGCAGGGCATAAATCGGCTTGTTCTGCGATTCATAATATGTCCGGGAAACGATCTCGCCCAACAGCCCCATGGAGAGCGATTGCGCTCCACCGATAAACAGCGTCACGGCGAGGATCAGCAGCGGTCCATGCAGGCTCATCACGCTGATGCCCAGCACTAACCGCGAGTACAGCAAATACAACCCGACCAGTGAGCCGGCTCCCATGCCCGCGGCGCCGATCAGTCCGAAAAATTGCAGGGGCCGCGTGGAATAGTCCAGCAAAAACTTTACGATGATCAGGTCGAACATTACGTGCACGATTTCGCTAAAGGTGCGGCCGGCTCCCGGCACTCCCCGCTTCATGTCGGTGATCGGTACCTCCACGATTTTGGCGCCGGTGGTACTGGCCAGCGCCGGAATGAAGCGGTGCAGTTCGCCGTACAGCTGAATCTCTTGAATAATTTCGCGCCGGTATGCCTTGAAGGTGGTTCCGAAATCGTGCAATTCCACGCCGGACAATTTCGCCATCATCCAGTTTGCCGCGCGGCTCGGGATCTGCCGCATCAGCCAGTGGTCGCGCCGCGCATATCGCCAGCCGCTCACCAGATCGTAGCCTTCTTCAATTTTTTCCAGGAATCGCGGAATCTCTTCGGGATCGTGCTGCAGGTTGCCGTCCATGGAAATAATAATGCTGCCCCGCGCGAAATCGAATCCCGCCTTCAGCGCCGGCGTCTGCCCGAAATTTCTCCTGAGGCGGATCAGGTTCACGCGCCGGTCGTGCTCAAAAATTTCTGAGAGCACGCGGAACGTGCTGTCCCGGCTGCCATCGTCCACGAACACCAGTTCGTACGGCTCGCCGATCCCGTCCATCACTTCCGTCAGCTTCATATAGAGCGGAGGAATATTTTCCTGCTCGTTGAAGAACGGGACGACAATCGAATACTTGATGTTCGTTTCGCTGCTCATCTTTTCTTTGACTGGTGCTTGACTGGAGGTCGCGTTGCCGGCAGCTGCTGACTCGCCCCGTCTATCTGCCCGCTACGCTGACCTGTTCGTAGTTTATCAGGCGTATCCCCAGCTCCGCGACACTTTTTCGTATCGTTTTGTCAGTCAATATCTCCAGTTCCGTTTGCCGCGATTCCTGCAATCGCGTGCTGGATTTGCGCAAATCCTCGTCCACATATCCGGGGTGACACATCAGCTCTGTGGTCCCGTCTTGCAGGCTGCTCAGCAACTTTTGTACACCGGCCTTGGTGAGCACTCCGGTCTGCGCGATTCCGCAGAAATAATCCGCCGTCGTGAGTCCCGCACGCTCGGCCATTTGGCGGGCATCCCGCGCCAGAAGTTTCAGGCCGCGTGCCTGCACGCCTTGTTTCAGGGCCACGCCGCTCGACTCATTTCCGTCCGAAAGCGCCGTCCTGAGCGGCGACGCCTCATGGGAGACCCGCACCGCCTCGATTCCATGTCGCTTCGCCAGCCGCAGCGCGATTCCGAAAAGTCCCGGCAGCATCTGCACGTGCTTGTGCCCGTCCAGGTGCGTCGGCCGGATTCCGGCCCCGCGCACTTTTTCGATTTGCGCGTCCCATTCCTTTTCCACTTCTTTCGTGTTCAGGCTTTTGGTAGTCAGCCGCAGCAGCAAACTTTCCGGCCCGCCGGCAAATTCTCCATCTTCCGTCAGAAGAGTCTTGACCTGTTCGGCCGGAGCCGTCGGCTTCCCGTCGCTCAGATTCAAATGAACGCCCACTCCGAGTCTGGGCAGTTCGCTTGCCATCTTCACGCCGTCTTCAAATGCGCGGGCATTCGCCAGCAGGGAGGTGCTGGTCACAATTCCATTGCGATGCGCCTCCGCAATCCCACGGTTCACCCCCGCCGTCCACCCCAAATCATCCGCATTCACGATCAAATTCCGCATCCCACTCCAGTCCCGCTTCCGCGGTCCTTGAACCAGTCAGCTGATATTCTATAATGCCGCGCCTGTCCCTCCGTACAGCTACACACTTCCCAACTTCTCGTTTTCCGTACCATTGACCCTCGGTTTACGCCACTCTAGCATTGCTCAGAGTGAGGGAATGATGCAGGTCAAGACGCCGGATCAAAAACGCACCGGACTGCGCGAAGTTGGCAACCGATACAGCGAAAAACGCCGCGGCCATCGCATGAATTCGCGCGTGCACGTTCGCGCCGAATGGGAAATCGGAGGCAAGAGTTTTGTTGCCGAAGCCTTCACACGCGTCGTCAATCCTTACGGCTGCATGGTCATCTTCAAAGATGCGCTCGACCTCGAGCATCGCCTCTCGCTCACCAACCTCGCCACCGGCTCTAGCAACGCCGCCGTCGTCGTCTGGCGCGGCAATCCCCGCCCCGAAGGCTGGGAATATGGCATCGAACTCATTGCTCCTGAAATGGATTTCTGGGGACTCGAATTATGAAACCGCCGTCATCGCACACCCGGTCGCCTATGGGCATGCCGGTAAAGCCTGGGCTTACTCGTCCGCTGACATCGGAGGAACGCCGCCGCGCGCAGCGCGTCCTGTTGAGGGTTCCGGTCCGGGTCTCGGTTGCCGGGAAGAAGCAGGCGCTCGAAGGCGCCACACACACCGTCAGCGCCACAGGTGCACTGATCGTTCTCTCCGAAGCGTTGCAGCAGGGCACCAAGATCACGCTGGAGAATGCCACCACCCAGAAAAAAGTCGAAGCTCACGTGGCCCGTCCTCCGCAGTTCAGCCCCGACGGTTCCCTGGTAGCGATCGAATTCGCCTCACCGTCGCCGAATTTCTGGAACGTCTTTTTTCCCCCGGTGATCAACTAAGGTGAACTAAATCTTAGTTCGCAAAATTCATCCGCGCAGCGGCTTCATGCCGCTGCTTCAGTCCTCACTCGGCCCGCCCGCGGCAGGCCTGCTGCCGCCTCTTAGGCCTGACAGGCTCCCGACCGGCCACGACATTTCATTGCACTTCCCACTGCAACCTGGCCTGTCCTGCCACGTTAAACGGCATCTTCGAGCTGGGTATATTGCTGTTTCCGCTGGTCGTTGAGGACGGCTTTAATCTTCTTGTCGCTGTCTTCGCGAACAGCAAATGAAAGATCAAGTGCGCGAACGCATGCTGAACCGCGGCGGTTCTACGAACCAGGAATAGAAGCTGCCCGCCTCTCATTTGGGCGCGAACGCTTGCCCCCATTCGGCGGGTCCAGCTTCGCTCTGGGCAGCTCTGCCACCAAACCGAACCGTCGCGACGGTCGCCAGCAAACCGGAACTGCCGTTCGAGTCCGGTCGTCCTCAACGCTTATATACTGTGGAATCAGTGCCTTAGAGGCAGGCCAACACTCGCAAAAAGGTGGAACCAAAAACGGTTCACCTTGCCACAAAAACCAGAACCATAGTTCCGTTTCCAGCCGAAGATCACCGATGCCCAGCGAAATCATTAACTTACGAAATCCGGCAATCGCTGCCCCTGCGACCTTCAACTTTTGACGAGGGAATTCTTTAGATTCTGCAACCGGCACATTCTACCGTCTTTGCCTAATGCACCGTAACCGACGTCGATCCAGCCGACGATGCGTAGTTCGTATCGCCGCTATACGCCGCTGAGATTGTGCGTGCCGATCCCCCGCCACCACCGCCTCCGCCGCCCGAGTTGCTGCTCCCGCTGCATCCTGCCAGTGCAACCGCGGTGATCAGCGCAAACACTGCTCCCGCGTAAGCAAAGCGCCGCCGCGGCGCGCCCAACTTTAACGCCAACACGAAGCTCAGTATGGCCAACATCGCCGCAGTTAGTGTCACCACAACGAACGGTGTGTTGCGTGGACGCGGCTCCACAAAAAATCCCGGCGGCAGCGCCGACAACGTAGTCGTCAATTGTGCCGTGCAAAGCGCGCCCACCGTTGTTGCGCCGCTGAAATCCGCGCCCTTCGGAGTGCACGTCGCTGCTACCCCCAAATTCGTGGTGCCGTTCTTGAATTGCACCGTTCCGGTCGGCCCTTGGCCCGAATTGCTCTGCGAATTCACCGTTGCCGTCAGCGTAATGCTTCCACCCGACACTACACTGGTCACGTTCGGCGTCACCGCCACGGAGGTCGCCGCCTGCGTGATCGTCACCGATAAAGTGTTGCTGCTGGAATTCGAGTTGTAGCTGCTCGTCGTTCCCGCTGCATACGCTGCCGTGATTGCGTGCGATCCCACGTTCAACTGAATCGGCTGATCTTCCACGAAGCCGCGGTCGTTGAGCGTCGCCGAGTTGCTGGCATTTGGAGTCTGTGCGTGCGGAAAATCGTTCAACGCGCTGCCATGGTCGAATAAATTCACGCTTCCCGTTGGACACACAAACACAGTCACGCCGCTGCTGCTCTGACACGCCGTACCGCTCGCGTTCTCCACATCCACGCGCAAAATGTAGTCGGAGCCATACGCAACAGATTGGCTGCTCGTCACTAGATTTCCGGTCGCATTCACAAAACTTACTAGTACCGTGCTGTTCTGCTTGGAGAGCGTCACCGAAATCGGCGACGAATCCTTCGGAGCATATGTTGCATTGCCGCTGTAATGCGCTTTCACAGAATATGTTCCCGCGGGCAGCATCGCCGCCGCGACGCTGTACGATCCGCCGCTCAATGCGTCGGACTGCAGCGGTCCGCTGGTCGCGGAATTTTCCAGAATCACCACGCCGGTTGGCGTCCCGCTGCCGCCGCTCACCGTCCCACTCAGGTTTCCAGAAACCGTTCCCGCTGTACCGGTTACGGTCGCGGGACTCAAAGTCACCGTGGCAGTGCTATTTCCCGTTGCGCTGATCGCAGCCCACGCGTTGATCAGATTTGCCACGTTCGGCGTACCCAATCCCGTGGCCAAGTCGTATCCCAATCCCGCTGTGAACGCCGGGCTGCCATTCGATGCCAAAACGCCGAATCCGCCGCTGCTGGTCTTGCTGCAATTCACGGACGCCCCCGCGCATGGCACGGAGTTATTCAGCGTCGGCGTGAGTCCGTCTTTAGAAACATTGCCGGTGATGTCACTGAACACGCACGCCGAACTGCTTTTTCCGCTGTTGCCCTGGCTTGAATCGCAACTGGCGAAGGCTTCATTTTTTCCCAGCGCATACAACGATGGACCCGCGTTGCCCTGCCGCTGGCCGGTTTTCTGGTTGATTAAAGCCATGATGCCGGCAAAGGTGGGAGCAGCTGCCGAGGTTCCGCCGACTGCTTGAAAGTCGTGGAGCGGCCCGTTGTTGCTGGCCACAAATTTTGTCAGGCTGCACCCCGTATCGCCAACAATGTTCTGATCCGATTGGCAAACAATGTAGAAGCTCCGACTCGTGGGTGCTCCGGAACTGTCTGGTGCGCCACCGTCACTCGAAAAAAAAGAAATATCTGGCAAATCGCGATGGCCGTCGCCAGGCATTCCTGTGATGCCGCTGGCCTGCCAGGGAGGCTTTGAATAAACGGTACTTGGCCCGCCGCCTCCAGCCACAATATTTGCCGTGAAGCTAGTGCTGGTGATCGAGTTACATCCGGTCGATCCAGTTCCCGCGCAGGAATCGTTCCAAACCATTTCTGGAATATACCCTTTCGCAGAGAGCGGTGGAATGGTGCTGCACGGCGTTCCCGCGCATGTATTCCAATAAGTTGTTTGCACGCCAACCTGATTGAAATCCGTTCCTCCCATTGCAACGTTGAAGGGAGTGGATGCGACTCCACTGACGCCGACACCCCGTGCAGCCGATGTCGCGGAGTTTGGATCGTCGCAATCGGCCGAGCCGCTATCCCCTGAGGAAGCGATTACCGTGATTCCCTGTGCTGCCGCCTGCTGCCAGAGCAACTGATAAAAAACATTTCCGGAATTTCCCAGAGACGACTCGCAGGCGCCATAGCTCATGCTCAAGATTGGGGCGACGTTGTTGTCGACGATATATTGTGCCGAGGCATTCACACCGCCTCCGCCGTCTGTATCGGTTTGCAATGAGGCCACCAGAAGTATGTTTGCTTTCTGCGCAATTGCTCCGGCCCATTCCACGTCCAAGTCCGATTCGCCTTCATCACCAGATACGAGGCCGGGATCGGGACCGTTCAGAATTACAGTGGGCTGATTCGCGGGCAAGCCGAAGATAGTGCGGAAGTCAGCGACGTCCTGCAGATTGATGTTCGACTGGCCGACCACAGCGATGCTGACTCCCGTTCCGTCGAGAGTATTCGGGACGTTGTAGATGGTCCTGAAATCTCCCGGGCCGACGCCAAAGAACGTCCCGCCACCGACGTTGGTGTAGGTAAACAGAGGCGTGATTTCGCCGGTCTTCATATTGCGTTGAAACTTGCCAAATCGCTTCACGAGCGGCTGCGGATGGAAGTTGTGCAGTCCCGCGACGCCAGCAATTACAGGAGCGAGCGCTTCAGGAATTTGCGGCTCCTGCATGTTGGCGAAGTGTTCTCGGCCATTGACGTTCAGCCTATGAATATCTGAGTGAAACGCATTGCGCACCTGGCCGGCCGTGCCGTCGAATGTGATCAGGGTCTTACCGTTGTTGATCTGTAGGTTGGAAAAGCCCTGCGAGCTCAGCCAGCTCTTGAGCGTTTGAATGTCAGATTCCGCCGGACCAAACTGTTCTCCAAACTGCTGTGGAGTCAACCAGGCGTGATAGTTGGGCGACTTCGGATCCTGTTGTTCAGACAGAAGCTGCTCGAGCGCGGTCTCTTGTGCGGCGCCGCGCTGCAGCAGCAGTGTCATCCGCGTGACAGGCTGCGTGAGTGGCAGGGCACCACGGTCGTTGGCCGCCCGCGCCATCGGATGCACGTTTCCCCGCAGCGTGATCAGCTTGTCGTCGCGCACCGACTGCATCACACGCGCCTGAGGCGTGCTTTGTGCCCCGGCGGAGGGCGCAGTGGACAGACAGCTCGCCGCACACAAAACCACACACACACCATACAAACCTTTACGCTCGAGAAAGTTCATCGCTCGACTCACCTGTTTGGTATGCCAGATTTGCGCTTGCCCGACTGCGTATTGCGCAGAATAAGAACCGCTCCGCTTCCCCCTATTCGACTACGTTTTCCTAGCATAGGTTGCTCCTCGGCCTGGCCGTGACAATGTTAGTACAAACAAGCGCAGTGACGTTTAGTTGCGCCGCCATTGGTGCGCCAGCTGCAATTGCCGCCTGCACGGAGTGGAAATCGGCGAATATCAACCGGTGGTTATTGCAAGGTTACGTTGATGTTTGCGGGGCGGGCCAGAGACCAGTAGGCCTTTAGAAAGGCAACGAGCGGATGTCTACGTTACCGCCGGACAGAATGAGTCCGATTCTGGGCTTTGGCGTGGCAGGGAAAAGGGAAGCTGCTGCGTCAGATTTCAAGAGGGGAGCGAGGGCAATCGCGGAAGAAGGCTCGGTGATGACCTTCAACCGCTCCCAAATCAGTGCCATGGCGCCGATGATTTCTTCCTCGCTGACCAGCAGGATGCCGGATAGCAGTTCGCGCAGAATGGCGAAAGTACGCGGCGCGAGGGAAGCGCGGAGGCCGTCGGCAATGGTGTCGCTGGATTCGATCGCTTGTAGAACACCTGTCTGCAGCGAGCGGTAGGCGTCGTCCGCGTTGCCGGGTTCGCAGCCGTAAATCTTGATGGATGACTGTATATGCTTCGCGCTCAGCGAGGTTCCACTGAGCAGGCCGCCTCCGCTAACGGGACAGAAAATGGCATCGAGTTCGCCGACATCTTCGAGGAGTTCTTTCGCAGCTGTGGCTTGCCCGGCGATGACGCGATCGTCGTCGTAGGGATGGATCATCACGGCGCCGGTTTCGGCTTGGATGCGCGCGGCCGTTTCGGCGCGCGCGGAAGCCCTTGGCTCACAAAAGGTGATTTTGCCGCCGTAGGCCTCTACGGCTTTGCACTTCACAACCGGAGCGTTTTTCGGCATGACAATCCACGCGGGAATGCCGCGCCAAGCCGCCGCGCGGGAAACAGCCGCAGCGTGATTGCCGCTGGAATGGGTGACAATTCCCCGTCCTGCTTCTTCGGCGCTCAAAGAGAAAATCGCGTTGGTGGCTCCCCGTATTTTAAAGGAGCCGGTCTTCTGCAGGTTTTCACACTTAAAAAAAAGTTCGGCGCCGCAAAGCGTGTCCAGAGTGGCGGAACGCAGTACTGGCGTGCGGTGAATCCTTGGCGCGATTCGCTGATGCGCCGCGGTGATTGTTTCCCAAGCGGGTGCCGCCGTTAGTGCGGTAGTCTTTGTGGACATTGACCCATGCCAGTTCTTATCGCCATGCCGGTTGTGACCGATGAAACGGAAACTACAGGTTAGCGCACTATCTTCGGAACTGCGAAATGCGGCGTACGCCGAGAGTGGCGGCGGGGCTGGGAGAATTGGCAGGCGAAAGCCAGGCGAAATAAGAGCGCCGGCTAGTATCGGCGGGCGGTGCGCACTTGAGGCCGGATTTTAACTTGACGGTGCGCGGTGCTTTGCTACTCTTGCTCACACCCTTCGCCAGACTGCGTCGCAGTCCCCCTTTCGCTGCGCGAAGGAGTACCGAATGGACAGCTCAGAACGCCGGCAGTTACTCCGTTACGCCATGCGGACGCCCATCCGCTTCAAGGCCATGGGCTTAGCTGCGGACAAAAGCGAGCATTTCACCGAAGCATTGAACGTTTCGCGAGGCGGATTCTATTTCGCCACGTCCGCGCCGCTGCAAATCGGAATGCCGATTGAGGCGACGCTGCGCATGCCGGAAGAAGTAACCGGCGAAAAAACGAGGGAAACGCATTGCCGCGCCCGCGTAGTGCACGTTCGCAACGAACCGTACAGCGACGGGCGAATCGGTTTCGGCGCGGAGATTGAATCATTTATGGCCATGCCACGTCCGGACCGCTGGGCGAGTTAGCGCGCTCGATTCAATTTATTATTGGAAACTGCTTGCTGATATTCCGGAGCCCGCCGGAGCTTGGGTTTTTCCCTACTTTGACGCAACGGAAACCACAGTTTTTCCGGTGCCCACATTTTCAAAGCGGTCGTAAGCGCGCACGGCAATGGTGTGCTCGCCGGGTTTCAGGTCATGCAAGGTGATTTCGTAAGACTCCTGTTTGCCATCGCTGATGCCGGACGCCGGTGCGATCAGCGTCCAGTCGCCGCCGTCAACGCTGTACTGAGCACGCTCGATGCTTGAGGTGGCGTCGGTTGCGGTGAACTTTATTTGTGCAGATCCGGCGGCCACGGACGAGTCAACCTTGCTGAGCGCGGGCGGCGTGTTGTCCACCTCAAAGCGTTCGCTTTCGCGTTCGGCTCTAAGGGCTTTGGCTGGCGGATTGGACGAGGCATCGGTGGCGACAATTTTCAGGTAGTAGGCGCCGTCAGCCAGGGTTGTGGTTTCGAAGGAATAGAAACGCTGGTCGAGGTTGTCCTTTAGCAGCTTCCAATCCTTTTCCTCTTCGCCGCGGAAATAGACCGAGAATTTCAGCTCGTCGTCGTTGTCGTCGTGCGCGGTCCACAGGACGGACTGATAGCCCTTTTGCAGGAAGCCTTGCGGCGGTACTTCGAACTTGGTGCTGCTGCCTTGCGACTGGCTGATGACCACGCCAGTCATGGCGGAAGGAGCAGGCGGAAATTTGAGTGTGGCCGTGACGGCCGCACCGGTCGCCAGGGCTGGCTGTCCCTGTGCGCGGACACCGGGATCCTGCATCAGGACGCCGTCAATGACGGGCGCGACATTCTTCGGTTGATAAGCCAGCGTGACCCATTCAATTCCGTCGCCGGGGCGGCCATCGTGGATCACCGCTTTCCATTGTGCGAAACGTGCGGAAGGCGCGGCGGTCTCCGCGTCGCTGGCGGTGTATGGGCCGTACCATTTGGACCATTCCTTGCCGGGATCTTCGGTATTGCCGGTGCGGATATAAAATTCCAGGCGCGGTTCCTTGTTCGAGGAGTTGTTGCCGGCCTTTGTGGCGCTCGCGGCCGGCGGACTCCACCACTCGATGCGGCCCCATTGCGAAAAAAGTTGCGCGTCAAAGGAACGCGACTCGTAGGTACCTTCCGGTTCGTACTCCGGGCCGAGCGAAATCAGCTTGCCGGGATTCGCGGTGCACAGAAGGACTTTGCCGGCAGAGTTACGAACGATGCCGGTGATCTGCGCGGAGCCGGCCTTGGCGAGTTGCGCGAAAACGCCGCGGCCATCAATCGCCAAAAGAGCGCCGGAGTTGCCGAGGCCGGCCAACAGGCGCCCATCGCCCGCGATTCCCAACGAATAGACAACGTCATCGCGCGAGGTCCAGAGCTCTTCGGGGGCGCCGTCGGGAGCAATTTTGTACACGCCGCTCGAAATCACCGCAGGAAAAGGTATGTACGGTGCTTGCGGCTGACCGGTACTTTGCACCGGAGCGATCACCGTGACGGTGCCGCTGGTCGTTACTGTCGTGGTGGCCGCCGGGGGAATGTTTGCTGGCATTACGGCAGCGTTGTGCTGGCGCTCGCCGATGGCCGCTACGTAGACCGAGCCGTCAGGGCCAACTGCCAGCGAAGTGACTTCGCGTTTGGGCGTTTCGTAGAGGACAAATCCTTCCGCAGCAGGCTCCTTTTCGGTTTTGCGGGCGGAGGGTGCGGAACGCGTGAGGCGCAGTACTCGGCCGCTGGGCTCGGTCCCAGCAATTAGATTACCTTTGGCGTCGAAAGCCAGTACGCGGATGTGCGCTTCATCGCTGGCATAGTACAGTTCGCCCTTGCCGTCGGGGGTAACCGCGAAAATTTGCCCTTTGTCGCCGGTGGCGACGTACAGCGTGCCGTCGGGGCCAAATTCGATGTCCCAGATGTATTTGGTTTTGGGATCAAAGAAGACCGATTTTTCACCGGAGGGCAAGACACGGTACACCTTGCCATCGGGCGAGGTGCCGACGTAGAGCGTGCCTTTGCTATCAAAGGCAATGGCCTGCGCGGAAAGTTCGCTTGATTGAAATACGGTGGCAGTTTTTCCATTGGCGTCCAGTTTGAAAACTTTCGCCGGCGAGCCACCGGCAGCGTAGGGAATAGCCTTGGCGTCGAGCTTGACCGACCACAAATAGGAAGCGTCGGCATCGGCAAGTTGCGTGAATTTTGGTGCGAGTTCCAGGCGGCCGTCGCTGCGTACCGCGATTCCCCGCGTGGTGCCTTTGAGGAATTCATCGTAAGTGGATTGCCGCCAACGGCGCGTGTGCTCCGCCGTTGCGATCCCTGCAGTGGTGGCGAGCAACGCCGTCGCACATAGCCATGCGCTAATCCGCTTCGTTGTGCTGCTCGCCCGCTCTTGCATTCCGTCCGCCTTCTCCTCACCGCTCAGAATAAACAGTCAAGCCTGGCTGCCGCTACCGAATGGGCAAATTCAAAGAGATGATGCCCGTCACCGGACCCGACATGGGCACCGAGACTTCGCTGGCCAGGGACTCGCGCAGAATCTGCACGCTGCCCGGAGCGGGCCGGCCGTCCACCGCGTTGATCTGCGAAAGCGGCACATTGGGAAGTTCCTTGTCGTCCCAGAGCATGGTGGGCGAAGGAACAAACAATCCGACGTACAGGCGATCGTTGCGGCGCTCTTTGTTAATCAGGGAAATCAGCGGATCGAGGCCTTCGGGACCGCCTGGCCCACCGGCTCCGGCAAAGCCGCGCGACGCGCGATTCATCCAGTCGGCGTCGCTGACCATCAGCCGCAGGGTGCTGCCGCGCAAAACCTGATCCGGTACGCGCACGGAAGTTTCTTCGATGCGCGCCGCGCCGCGATATGGCTGAAGCAGTACACGCAGACGCAGTGTTTCGCCGGGCGCCGCTTCGCCTTTCTCCAGCCAGGCGCTTTCAATCGAAAAGGATTGCCGCCCGGGCACGCTTTCTACGTTCACCGAGATGCTTTCCACGTTGACCTTTTCGAATGCATTGTTGAACAAGCGCATAAACGTACTCATCACAGCCATGGCTACCGGCATGCCGTCGGGACTCAATGCGTCGCTCGGAGCAAATGTATTTTCAATGTGAACCGGCGCGTGGTCTTTGAGTTTGATCTCGGCATTCATTTTCAGAGTCGTGGTTTCGCCGTAGACGATGTTTTGCGTCAGGCCGTTAAATGCGGTGATTCCAACCAACAGGGGAGTGAGCTTGGGATGATTGACGATCTGAGCGCGGATTGTTTTGGTGCCGAGCGGCGATTTAGTGTTCAGTTCCATGGGAATCATGGCCGGTGCGGCGCCAAGCCTTCCCGTGACGGCGGTGAGATGGTCGCTGACGATCGTCCCAATCGGTCCGCCGGCATTTACGATTTTTGTCGAGGCCAGATCGGACGACAGCGTGGTGAGAACGCGGCTGCGCGCCATCGGCAATTGCACGTCACCCAGATTCAGAAAAGGGTGGCCACAGAGGAAAACGTGGTCGCCCTGGATCGCGGTTACGGTGCAGGCGGAATTGATCGAGACATCGCCTTGGACGAGGACCATGCCGGCCATGTCGCCGGGTGCGAGCTGGGCGTCATCGGGACGGGCAGGGGTGGTACCGCCCTGCGCCGTCACAAATCCCAGGGCACTCCACTGGTCGGAAAATCTTTGAATAGCGGCTGGCTGGAATCCCGAAAAGATGAGGGGTGTTTCGATGGAGTGAAGCTCAGCGCCGCCCTGAATTCCCGCGCGGCCTGCCAGACTGTCGGAAAACGCAGCCTGTGGAATGGCCGGCGTGTTTGCTAGAGGCGTTGTCGCGCCGCCACCCGCCAGCACATCCGCAATTGGCGTTACACCCGCGATCGGTTCTTTTGTAAAGATCCCAAGTTTCAGGGAAAGAGCACCGGCCAGCTTGCCATCAATGTAGACCGGGCTTCCACTCATGCCGGCAACCACGCCGGTGTGCTCGACCTTAGGCCCTTTCAGCTGCACCAGGATGATGGACTGCTTGGGTCCGAGGAAATTCGGCATCACGCCAATGACTTCGAGATCGAATTTTTCAACCTGGTCGCCGGCAAAGATGGTGTAGGCGTAGCCTTGCATTCCGGGACGAACCTGATCTACCGGAAGTGTCTCATTCGAAGGGGCTTGTGCCTGCGCGGGCGTCGCGCTGGAGAGCAGGAGTGCTGCCACGGGGATCTGGAGCGCGCGAAGCAGCATCGTTACGGTTCGACGGCTGAGGTGGGGCAAGCGGTTGGCCGAAAGCATGAAGAAAGGATGATACGCGGGCTGGTACCCTGGCGCAATCCAACGGAAGGTAACCCAAGAGACCGGACGAATGTAATGGAGGTCATGGAACCAGACCAACGTGCTACGAAATTCAACAATTTCGCGAATCGCAGGTCGATTTCCAGGAGCCTCAGCGTCGCTCTGTCGAAAGTCGGAGCGAAACGTTGTACAGATTGGTGGAAGACGTACAGAAGTCAAAAGGAGCCAATATGCCATTCCTGTTAACGATTTTACGAGAATGAACAGCGATTCAGCCAGGGTTCGACAAGAACCAGATGGACGAATATTGGGCATTTGGAAAAGACAACGCCGCTTCGATTAAAGGCGGTAACGCGTTGCAACCAACGCCTACTGCCGCGACGGTAAGCGTGCGGGATGGCAAAGCGTTGACTACGGATGGTCCGCTTGCGGAAACCAAGGAACAGTTGGGCGGGTATTGTCTCGTGGAAGCGGCCGACCGCAAGACCGCGGCGCTGATCGCGGCGAAAATTCCCGGGGCGCGGTTTGGCTGCGTGGAAGTTCGGCCGATCGTGACGTTCTCGTGAGGGAGTAGTCGTGAGGACTGCCACGGCGGGGGCTGCTGGCGCTTGCGATCGTGCCGAGCGTTGAGCAGCCGAGCCGGGAATAGCTTCGCTTGAAATTCGCTGGCTTTCTTCTTTCAACCATTTGTCTCCACAAGGAACTTCGATGCGCTACATGATGTTGGTTTACACGCAGGAAAACAACAACGCCCGCGCGCTCAGCCTTACCACCAACGCGGTCGAACGCCGCGATCTGCGCCGGCGGATTACAGAGCTTCAATGCGACGTGTGAATTGCCGGTTTCGCCACGCAGAACCAACGAATACATAACTATTACAAAGGGTCCTCCTGCCCCATGCTACGGTCAGTAGTGGAGACTCCACACGCGATGAGCGAACCGACCACAGGCACTCTGCAAGGCGATAGAACCTTTCGCCAGCCCCTCAACTGGATCACCACTTCGTTCTTTATTCTGTTCCATGTGGCCGCGGTTGCCGCGTTCTTCTTCTTCACATGGAAAGCGCTGGTGCTTGCAATTGTGCTTTATTGGGTAGCGGGCAGCCTGGGCATCGGCATGGGCTACCATCGCCTGCTAACGCATCGCGGATACAAGACGCCAGTGTGGATGGAATATTTCCTGACCCTGTGCGGCACATTGGCCATGGAAGGCGGCCCAATCGCCTGGGTGGCTACGCATCGCATCCATCACCAGAACACCGATAAAGATGGCGATCCTCACTCGCCGCGTGAGGGCGGCTTTTGGTCGCACATCGGCTGGATCATTACCGGCAAAGCCATGCATCGGAACACCTCCGAACTTTTGCCGTACGTTCCGGACCTTCGCAAACATAAATTTCATCTGTGGATCAGCAACTACCATTGGGTGCCGATCGTCACTTTGGCGGTGCTGTCGCTGGCCCTGGGAGGATGGTCTTGCCTGCTGTGGGGTGTTTTTCTGCGTACTGTGATCGGACTCCATTCCACATGGCTCGTGAATTCGGCCACGCACATGTGGGGCTCGCAGCGCTTTGAGACCGGCGATACCTCGACCAACAGTTTCTGGGTAGCGATGCTCACCTTCGGTGAAGGATGGCACAACAATCATCATGCTGTACCGCAGGCAGCGCGCCACGGTTTGGCGTGGTATGAGTTGGACATAAACTGGTACGGAATCGCCGCACTGCGTTTTCTTGGCTTGGCTTGGGACATCAAATTGCAGAAGCCGCTCCACGAGTTGAAGACATCTCCAGAATCGCAGCCTCGTCTGGTGGTTCGACCCGTGGTCGAGCCGGATGCAGTCAGTTCGGGCGACTAGAACCTAAGCTTCGAACCCTCCTTCGCGCCGTCCGCGGCCATCAGCTATCGAAGCCCCTTCTGGGCAGCAGGCTCCCTCATGCCCTAAACTAGATTTCCATGCGCGTCACCAGCCGAACCAGAGCGATTGTGTTCTTTATCGCGCTGGGCGCTTGCCTGGTGGGACTTGCAGTCTTTCTCAACGTAAGCTGGATCGTAGTGAACTGGCGCCGCGATGTTCCGCTGGTCCTGGGAATTATTTTTTTTGGAGTGATCATCGCCGGAGTGGTGGTCAATACAATCTTTCTAGTGCGCGAAATCCGCCGCAATGAACAGCAGGACAGTTTCCTGAACGCGGTCACCCACGAACTGAAGACGCCAATCGCTTCCATTCGCCTGTATCTGGAAACACTGCAGAGCCGCGGCATTGATGAAGCGCAGCGCTACGAATTCTATCGCATCATGTTAGAGGATGCCGACCGGCTCCTGGCTACGGTCGAACAAGTGCTGAAGGCCGGCGAGGCTCGGCACGGCAGCCATCAAAAGCACTGGCAAGAAGTGAACTTTGCAAAAATTGTGGAAGAGACCGCGGAGCTGGCCCGCTTGCGCCATAACCTGCCGCCGCAGGTCCTGCGATTCGGCACCGAGCCGCCCGGCGCAATGCTGGTTATGGGGAAACCCGAAGAGTTGCGCACCGCCGTCTTCAACCTGTTTGACAATGCCATCAAGTATTCCGGCAGCGAAAAGGACATTGTTGTGGACCTGGTTTCTACCGATCGCGACACCATTGTCTTAAGCGTACGCGATCGCGGCATCGGCATTCCGCGCCCGGAGCTTAAACGTATCTTCAGCCGTTTTTATCGGGTGCCCAATTCCGGCCAGGTGAAGGGAACCGGCCTGGGGCTATTTATCGTTCGCGCAGTGGCGCGCCGGTATGGCGGCGACGCTTATGCGGAAAGCGAAGGAGAGGGCCGCGGCAGCACGTTCACTATTTCGTTGCCGCGTGCGCATCGGGCATGAGCCGAATCCTGGTCGTTGAAGACGAAGCCCATATCGCGGAGGGCGTGCGCTTTAACCTGGAGGCGGAGGGCCATTCGGTACGCGTCGCCGGGCGTGGTGAAGACGCGTTGCGGCTTTTGCTGGATGAGAAAGAGCCCTTCGAGGCGCTGGTGCTCGACGTGATGTTGCCAGGCAAGGACGGATTCAGCGTGGCTCGCGAGTTACGCGAAGCGCAGAACTTCATTCCGCTCTTGATGCTGACCGCGCGCAGCCGCCCGGAAGATGTGCTGCGCGGATTTGAATCCGGCGCCGACGACTATCTGCCTAAACCTTTCAATCTGGCCATTCTGCTGGCGCGAGTGCAAAGCTTACTGCGCCGCAAGAATTGGCAGAACTCCGCACCTCCGGCTCTGGAACCGGCTGCCTCGGAAGCCGAAGCGCCGGAGGTCTTTCAATTTGGCGACAAGACCGTGGACTTTCAGCGATTGCAGCTGCGCAGTGGCGCGCAGGTGTTTCAGATGACGCTGATGGAAAGCGAGCTGCTCCGGTATTTAATTCGCAATCGGGGAAAGGCGGTATCCCGCAAATCCATACTGCAGGATGTGTGGAATCTCCACGAAGATACCGACACGCGCGCTATCGACAATTTCATCGTCCGCCTGCGCCGTTACATTGAGGCGGAGCCCTCGAAGCCGCGGTATCTCTTGACGGTACGCGGCGTGGGCTACCAATTCACTCCCAATCCCCCTAAAAAACACTAGTTGGGCAGCCGCTGCCCGGCCGCAGTGAGGCCCACCATGGGGCTAATCGTGATGATGCATGGCGAAGATTTTGTCGAGTGAATCTTCGTAAGGATAGACGTGGACCATCCATCCGAAGATGGAAGGATGAAACTTGCCTCCGGCGTCGTCGCAGGCTTCCTGGGTAGCGATCGAGCCCTTTAGACCGAACTTGCTCCAGTCCGCAGTTTGCCGCTCTTCTTTTGGCGGCATGCACAAATTCGTGTGCAGGTGCCACCACGCGATGCTGAGCGGCACGCGCTCATTCAGTTGCTCTTCGCTGGCGCCTTTCGGCATGGTGTACATCGCGCCGACCAGTTTGTAGCCGTCGGTGGTTTTGCGGTAGAGCAGGGAAGTCGGCTGCGACGGATCGAACCGCATCGCCGCCATGAATCCGTTTTTATAGCTGGTGAAGTGATACTCCGGCTGCGGAATGTTAGGCAGGAAGATGTGATAGCCGTCGCCCAGGGCGGCGTGGTAGTCCTTATATTTCTCAATGCCGGCGCGCAGCTGCGTCACAATCTCATTGGCCCGCTGCACGTCGGCAGAATTCCGCGCGCGCATTTCGGTCAGCTGCATGTGTGGACCGCCGCCATGCAGGTGGCCCATTTCCGTGACCGCCGCCTTTTCGTTGTCTTTTTCGTCCGCAT
>DATMZI010000172.1:0-25904 GCA_035607085.1 Candidatus Eiseniibacteriota bacterium
GCCGTTGCGTTGCAGCTGTTTTTCTAGGCCCGGCGGGAGGTCGCCATCACGCTTGGCCAATCCGGGTGGCAGACCCTTTCCGTGTTTCGAGTAATAGGTAGTGACGTACTCGCGATCCTCGACGCGGAAGCGATATTTATCGTAGACGCGGCCCTGATCGTCGTCGTCGCCCTGGTCTTTTTTGTCGTGGCCCTTGGCTTTGCCTTTGCCTTGGGCCCATGCCGGGACAGTGCAAAGGGTGAGCGTTAAGCTGGCTCCGAAAAGAAGCCGAAGTATGCGCTTGTTCATGTAATGACTCCTTGAAAGCGCCGCGGAGAATGATGAGCCGGAAATGCTTCTCGCGCCTGGCGGGAAAACCTGAAATCGATCCTCTGGGCTCCAGGCCCGACAGATCGCAAAGTACCTATGTCGGAGCCGAAGCTGCAATCCCAGCGGAGTTGTGATGGATTCATCGTAGCGCGTTGAGGAGATCTTCGCCGCAAAGCTCAGAAAAACGCATGTCCATTCGGTAAAGTCGTATCTCATTGAAAACAGGCGACTTTAACCTGCGTACTGGTGCTCTACTTGACAAGCGCATCGCAGACGCGCAGATTCTTCGGCGTCTGAACCATGTAAACCCCCTTAGACAAGGCAAGCCTGTCGACGGCAGCAAGTTCAAACGGCGCCCAGCGCCCCGGAGGTGTGTGTATGTCTGTGCTCGAATGGCTGCTCAAGCTCTTCTATCAATATCCGCTGCTGACCATCGGAGGATTGTTGGCGGCGGGCTATGTCGTGGCTTCGCTTCACAAGATTGGGCCGACGGAGGTCGGGCTCGTCACGAAACGGTTTTCCTTCAAGAAATTGGCGAAGGACAATCCGGTGGCCTTCAACGGAGAGGCCGGCTACCAAGCCGACTTGTTGATGCCTGGCCTGCGGTGGAAGGCGTTCATGGTCTATTCAGTGGACAAATATCCTTGGGTCCAGGTACCCGCGGGGGAAATCGGTGTGGTGATTGCGCAGGTTGGCAGTCCGTTACCGATTGGTGCGAAGTCCGCGGTGTACAAGAAGGAGTTCGCCAATTTTTCGGACTTGCGCGGTTTCGTACAGGTCGGCGGCCAGAAGGGTGTACAGCGGCCAGTTTTGCCTCCGGGGTCGCTGGTTCCGATCCATCCGATTGGCTTTTTGATTCTCACGCGGAGCAGGGTGTACGGAGTTCCCGTATCGCCCGAGCTTCGCTACAAGATGGGCCGCGGCGGGGAGTTGATGCCCGCGTCGTTCGGGCTCAAGCCCGATCAGCTGGAACTGGTGCGCATCGAACCGCAACCGCGCGGTAAGGATGGCGCCACGATCGACATGGTTGGCATCGTCACTACTTATGAAGGTGACCCGCTACCTTCCGGAGACATTGCTAGCCGTTTGGGAGGCTACGTCGACGTAGAAAAGCTGGAAGCGCCTGGCGGCACTTCAACGGATGCGCAAATCATCGAGGCACTGCTCGGCAGCAAAAACAACCTGCACAACAATTATCAAGACTTCCAGGGCTTTCTGGATCATGGCGGCCACATCGGTCTGCAGCACGATCCGTTGCTCTATGGCGCGTATGCTCTGAATCCATTTCTGGTGAGTGTCGAGATGGTGCCCATGCTGATGGTCAAGCAGGGACAAGTCGCCGTAATGAAAGCCTATGTCGGTCTTGCCACGCAAGACACTTCGGGAGCGGAATTCAAATATGGCTCGCTGGTGCGTCCTGGACATCGCGGCGTTTGGCAAGAGCCGCTGCGTACGGGCAAGTATCCGCTGAATCCGCGGTGCTACGAATCGGAAATCGTGCCGACCGCGATCCTCAACCTGAACTGGGCCGATGCCATCAGCGAAGCCCATAACCTGGACGCACAGTTGCAGCAGATTGTGGCGAAGTCGAAGGAGGGCTTCGTGTTCAAGATTGACTTGCAGGTGCAGATCCATGTGTCGGATACGAAAGCGCCACGCGTGATCTCGATGGTGGGGACGATGAAAAACCTGGTAAACGAAGTGCTGCAGGCGGCGGTGGGGAACCACTTCCGCAACTCGCTGCAGAGCATGCCGGCGATCAGCTTCATTGAAACGCGGCAGCAGGTGCAGGTGGAGGCCTTCGAACACATCCGGCAACAGCTCGAGCAATACCAGGTGGAGACCAAAGGCGTGTACATCCAGGACGTGGTGTTGCCGGAAGACATGGTCACCGTTCTGACTCACCGTGAAATCGCCAACCAGGAGATTGAAACGTTCAAGAAGCAGAGAGCCGCGCAAGACCAGCGCATCGAGATGGAGCAGGCCAAAGGCACTGCGGACATGCAGGCCGATCTGGCTCGCTCCAAAGTTGGCGTGAACATCAAGAAGAACAACGCCGACGCTCGCGTCGCGGAAGCCAGCGGAGAAGCCGAATATATTCGGCAGACCGGTACGGCGAAAGGCGCGGAAGTGGAAGCAATCGGACTTGCGCGAGCACGCGGTTATCGCGCGCAGGTGGAAGCGTTGGGTTCCAACGCTACGGCGATCGTGAACGTGGTGGCGGCGCTGGCCGAAGGGAAGGCGAAGTTCGTGCCGGACGTGCTGGTAGCGGGAGGCGGAAATGGCGGAGGCGCGATCGAGGGCCTGGCGGCTGCGGCAATGCGGTTTTTCGGACCAAACAATGGCGGGTCGAGCGCGAGCACTGCGGCCGGTAAGCTGCCGACGGCTCCGCTGACTCCCGAAGGCGAAGCGGCGATGAAAAAGCTGATGCCTAAGACGAACCCGGACAAGTCCTGAAAGACGACCGCGGTCAGGGAGCAGCAAAAAACAGAAACGGCTCCCTTCCCAGCCACAGGGAGCCGTTTTCTGTACCAGAGAACCTCCGCTGCCTCTCCCTTATTCCTCTTTTGGTTCTCTGGGATCCCCGCCGTGCAAAAAAAGCTGATAAAGACGCATGCATCTAATCGTGCCAGCGCCACGGTGAGCGGTCAGATGAGTTCGCGAAGCCAGCGAATCCATGCTGTAGACTCTCCCCCCGACCACAAAGTTCCTGACCAAAGCGCCTAACGCAAGACGGTTGACAGTTGCTGCAAAAGTTTGCGCACTTCTAGCGATTCTTCGCTGGAACGAATCTTGGGCTGGGCGTATGGCATTTTCATCATGCTGCCGCAGCAGCAGCGCGGATTGCCGCCCTCGGCGAGAATTCCTGTTTCCGTGACCATGAGCTCGGCCCGGCACGCATCGTTGAGACAACGCCAAACTTGCCCTTGTTTGAATCGCATGGAGCGGTCGCCAGTTCTCCAAACCGCGTGCCCTTTTAAATTGACTTTCGCGGAGATTGTGGAACTGATCGCGGCGCCGGACTGCTCAAAATGAAAGTTGTCTTCAATTCCGAACGCGGGAAATCGGCGAGAACGAGGCTAGAGATGAGAGAGATCGCTCCATGTCGACGGTTCGCTGATAGAAACGAACAATAATGGCCCAACTGGCATGGGAACGGCTGAGATCGCCCGGAACGCGCTAGCAGCGCCCTGAACCCCATGTGCTGGAGGAGGACGGTTAGGAAGCCGCTCATAGGCGCGGCTCTGGTTGCTATTCCAACCAGCCGGGGCGGGATGCGGCGAATTCGTCCCGTACTACCTATGCTCGCCAGAGCGTGGTACTCCAATTCCGCGCCATTCCCCTATTTGAAAATCTCGGCACTTCACTTTTCTCAGGAGGCAGCATGAACGTTCGTAAATCCTTATTGGCCGTATGCGCAGCAGGATTGGTGTTCGCAGCGCCAATTTTCGGCAAAAGGGCCATTTTTAACGGAAATCCGCGGCTGTGCGTGGCGGCCGACGGGACGGCTCCTCTGCCGCCGCTGCCAAAGCGCACACTCGCACTGGAGTCGACGACGGTGGCCGACGGGACCGCCCCGCTCCCTCCGCTGCCGAGGCCCACACGCGACTTACTACAGGCTTGAAAACAACAACCGCCTGAGGGAAGAAATTTTGCAAATTTCTTCCCTCCGTCTGCTAGAGTACGTGAGCTTCGAAGATAAGTGGTAACCGGTTACCCGATGGTTGCTCTTTTTGTATGGCTGGCAGGGATCGTTCTCGAAGGAGCGCTGCTCTATCGCGGATGGAGAGCCAGCCAGTTTTGCAAATTTCCATTGTTCTACTCCTACATTGGTCTGGTTTTCCTTCAGTCGATATTTTTGTACGTCGTCGGAACCTATTACCCGCCATCTTATGCGGATGTTTACTGGGCTCTGGAATTTGTTGATGTGTTTGCCGGTTGCGGCGTGGTTCTTGAAATCTACCGGGTGGGGCTGCAGGAATTTCCGGGCGCGGCAAGGCTGGCGCGCAATGGGTTGCTGCTGGTTTTCTTTCTCACCATCGGCCGAGTTCTGCTAACGGCGCAGGAAGGGTCACGGAACTGGTCGACCATGATGACCATCCAGTTGGAGCGTGATATGCGCTTCGTAGAGATCGCCGCGCTGCTGACGTTGCTGGTCTTGTTTCTGTGCTACGCCATTCCGATAAGCCGTAATCTGCGCGGAATACTTTTTGGGTATGGCCTGTTTCTAGGCATCAACATTCTTAATCTAACCTTGATGAGGCGGTTTGGCGCGGATGTGCAGGCCCTGGCTTCCTACGTGCAGTCGTTCACTTATATTTTTGTACTGGGTGTGTGGACGGTTTTGCTCTGGTCTCCCAGTCTGCAAACAGCGAGCGGCGCCCCGGCCGACGGGTATCAGGGGATTCTTCAGCAAACAAACAGCCGCCTGGGAAAAACCCGCTCTTTTGTAAGAGGTGCGCTGGGCCTATGATGACTTACTTTTCCGTCGCCGCGGCCTTGGTTCTCTTTGCAGGTCTAGCAGTCTACATTCTTCGATCAAAATACGAAACGTCCCTGTTGGGTGCGCGCCTGGATGATTCGAGCGGGGCAAGAACGTGTGCTGCGCGGTGCGGAGAGGACGTTCATGTTGCGGGACGAGTGTTGTCCCGAGTGTTCTCGGGAGAGGACGAAGAGTTCGTTGCGGGCCTGAATTCTTCCAGGTTAGAAAGATTGCTGGTTCAAGAACGAAAGAGACTCGCGCTCCATTGGGTCACCAGGAAAGTTGTGGAGGCCCGCGGCATCATGAGGGAACACGCGCAAGCTGCCAGAACGGCACGCGACCTCCAGATCTCGGGTGAATTGCAACTATTCGCGCGCTATCTCGAATTGCGGGCGCTATGCGGGCTGCTGTTTATCTTGGTGACGGCATTTGGGCCGGCGGGCATGCAGCGGCTTGCAGCAGAGACGGATGCACGTCTCCTGCGTATTCGAGGCGGAAGGACCAGCACAGCCGGCTTGACCGCGGGCTAGTCTGACGACACTTGGCACATTGGAACGCAATGGAAGCGAAGGTTCACAGCGTGGTTCTGCCCGGCGCCGCAGGCGAGGCTCATGAGGATTTCTGCGCGCGGAGCCTGGCGCGGATACCGTCGGCGCTGGAGCGATTGATCTATATTGCGTCGACGCGCGACTACAACTCCGGCGTGTACCAGCATGAAGGACTAGCGGGCCGATTCGGAGTGGGAGCGGCCGCGGCGGCGCTGGAGCACGCGCATTGGGAGGAATTCCAGGTGGTGTCGCTGCTATCGCTGCGCAGACTTACGGAGGAACTTCGAAAATACATGGAATCGTCGCGCGAGCAGCCGACGGCTTTCTTGAACGCGTGGCAGAAACTGGAACCTTACCGAGTGGCTATTCCGCTGCGAGTGGACCCCACGATTGCGGAATTATTTATTTCGAACATCAAGATCGCTTTGGCAGTCTTGCGGCATCGTCTCCCTGAGCTGACGGATCATCCGCAAGCCGCATCGCCACTGCCGTCACCTGACCCACGATCTCCGCTTCCGTTCCGTAGCTGAAACGCCGCACGCTTACCGGTGATAACGGGTGCGGGAGAAGCAAGAGATAACCGTCCTGAATTTCGCACCAGGAACAGGCATAGCCGTCGCGAAGCTCCACGAAAAAAATTGGGCGATCATGCTCGGTGCGCCAGCGGGCGGGGCGAATTTTGCGAACTTTCTGATCGATCTGGACAAAAGAGCCTGGGCGCAGCAGAGGGTACAAGGTGTAATCACGCAGGCCGACGTAGCCGTACAGACTGTGACGCAGATCGAGGTGTTGAATGAGAGAGATCGGCACTTCGCCCCATATTTCGACCATGCGATTCAGCAAGTTAGTGTTGTCAATATCGAAGGAACGATCGAAGCGGATCGGGAACGAAACTGTTCGCTCTGAGTCGTACACTTCCATGGACACCAAGTGGGTGTTCGGAAGCTGAAGTTCCTTCTGATGCTGTCCGAGTTTTTGCAGGTCCACGCCGAACAGCAGGAGCAAGTCGATGAACTTGATGCGATAGATAGCACTGAGAGCGTAGAGTTTGTAGATGCTGGGTACAGACGTTGAATTCTCGACTTGCGTCAGCCAGGCATTGGAGATGGCATACTCCGGATTATTCTCGGTTTCCGCCAGCTGTTGGCTCAGAACGGCCACGTCCCGTGTGGTAATTCCCAGCTTGGCACGGATTTCCTTGAGCTGTTCAGATGGCTTCGAAGGCAGCATGATCCCGAGTGTACCCTAATACGAGGGAGTAAAGCGTGTGTCCCCGGGTAGCCGTGGGGAATCACCATCGATTGCTGCCCTTCTACATGGAGATAGTTGACTTATGTCTGTAAAGAAATTGACCCCCGTTCTTTTTGTGGAACGAATCGAGCCGGTTTTGCCGTTCTGGATACAGCATCTGGGCTTTATCAAAACGGTAGAGGTTCCCGACGGAGACCAGCTGGCTTTTGTGATCCTGCAACAGGGGAGCACGGAAGTGATGTACCAGTCCTACGCGAGTGCAGAAAAAGACCTGCCGGCGATTGCGAGCGACGTTCGGAGAGGTCCGTCATTTCTATATCTGGAAGTGGATGATTTACACCCGATCAAGGCTGCCATCAAGGGCATGGAGATTTACCTGCCGGAACGCACGACATTTTACGGATCGCGCGAGATTGGAGTGAAAGACCCCGCGGGACACTTCATCACGTTTGCCCATTTCGAAGCGCCATCGGCATAGCTGTCCAGCCTCATACCCTCTCCCGCAAGCTGGTTGAGCGGACTTTATTGGCACTACGAGCCCGGAGCGGTAGAATCGGCTTTCCAGCCAGCCACGAGGTGCGCCATGCAAACTGGTGTCCTAGACCGCCGTTCATTCTTGAAAGTTACGTCCGCCGCAGGCGGAGGAGTTTTGCTCTCCTGCTATTTGCGGCCAGCCGCGACGGTCGCAGCCTTGGCACAAGCGCCATCTGGCGCTGCACCCGCGCCGGTATTTGATGCGACAGCGTTTATTCGCGTGGCACCCGACGGCATCGTGACCATTATGTCCAAGAATCCGGAAGTTGGGCAGGGCGTGAAGACGCACTTGCCGATGATTCTGGCCGACGAACTGGATGTGGATTGGAAAGACGTGCGGATCGAGCAAGCCGACCTGGATGAGACGAAATTCGGTCCGCAGCGGGCTGGCGGGAGCACTTCGACTCCGACGAATTGGGATCCCTTGCGGCGTGCGGGCGCCGCAGTGCGGCAAATGTTTGTGACCGCGGCGGCGCAGAATTGGTCAGTGCCGGCGGCTGAATGCTCGACGGCTTCAGGCCGCGTATTGCACGCGGCATCGCAACGTTCTGTTGGCTATGGAGAGCTCGCGGGGAAGGTAGCCACAATGGCGCCGGCGGACCCGCAGACGGTGAAGCCGAAGGATCCAAAGGATTACAAAATTATTGGCAAACCGGTGCGAAGCGTGGACAATCCAAAGATTGTTCGCGGCAAACAGGTTTACAGCATTGATACGAAGGTTCCCGGGATGCTTTATGCCGTCTTTGAAAAGTGTCCTGTCTTCGCGGGGAAAATCGCTTCGGCAAATATTGACGAAATCAAGACCATGACTGGCGTGCGTCACGCGTTCATCGTGGAGGGAACGCAGGAGTTGTTGGGCCTGCATTGCGGCATCGCGGTGGTCGCCGATTCATGGTGGCAGGCGCAATCGGCGCGCAAAAAACTGCGAGTTACCTGGAATGAAGGCGGTACGGCGGAGCAGAGCAGCGCAGGCTTCGCACAAAGAGCCGAAGAACTTTCCAAGCAGCCTCCGGTTTTTGCGGTGCGCACCGATGGCGACGCCGACAAGGCTTTGCAGTCCGCAGCCAAAATCGTCGAAGCCTCGTATTCTTATCCATTTATCGCACATGCGCCGCTGGAGCCGCAGAACTGTCTGGCACACTACACGAACGGAAAACTGGAGTTCTGGTCGCCGAGCCAGACGCCCGGGCGCGGGCGCGCGCAAGTTGCACAGTTGCTCAAGATTTCGGAAAGCGACATTACCCTCCACATTTGCCGAATTGGAGGCGGATTCGGGCGGCGGCTGACGAATGACTATATGCTGGAAGCTGCCGCGATTGCCAAGGAAGTCGGCGTGCCGGTCAAGCTGCTGTGGACGCGAGAGGACGATTTCCACCATGACCACTACCGCCCCATCGGCTTTCACTACCTGAAAGCCGGCCTCGACAGTTCGGGAAAAGTGACTGCGTGGCGCAACCACTTCGTAAGTCTGGGGCAGGAAAAGCAGTTCGCGCCCACGGCGGGCATCGGTCCCGGAGAATTTCCCGCCAGCTTCGTGCCCGACTACCTTTTTGCGGCTTCCCTGATGCCTTGCGGCGTACCGACGTACGCTCTGCGCGCTCCCGGCAGCAATGCCTATGCTTTTGTCTTCCAGTCTTTCCTGGACGAAGTAGCCCATGCGGCTGGCAAGGATCCAGTCACGTTTCAACTGGAACTATTGAATGCGCCCCGCGTTGCAAACGCGGCAACGCCGCCGGTTCAAGGCCAGCCGGAGTTTGACGCGACACGAATGCGCGGCGTGCTAGAACGAGTGGCCAAGGAATCCAACTGGGGCAAACGCCAGCTGCCCAAAGGAACGGCAATGGGAGCGGCATGCTACTTTTCACACCGCGGCTATTTTGCTGAGGTTGCCGAAGTGCGCGTTGACAGCGCCAAAAAAGTAAAGGTGAACAAGGTCTGGGTGGTGGGCGATGTTGGCAGCCAGCTCATAAACCCATTGAATGCCGAAAATCAGTGCCAGGGGGCGGTCGTCGAGGGTCTGAGCTCCCTGATGAACTACGAAATCACGATCGAGAAGGGCCGCGCGGTGCAGAACAATTTCGATTCATACACTCCGGTGCGGATCCCGCAGGCTCCGCCGGAGATCGAAGTGCAGTTCGTCCAGACGAACAATCCGCCTACTGGGCTGGGCGAGCCGGCCCTTCCGCCTGTGCTGCCAGCCGTCTGTAACGCCATCTTCGCCGCCACCGGACAGCGTATTCGGTCGCTGCCACTTTCCAAGCACGGCTACGCCTGGGCCTGAGCGTGCCTCCGCGTATTCCGTTACCGGAAAGCTGACGGGCAACCCCAAAGATGCATTCTGATTCCATTCGCCAGACCGGAGAGCAAATTACTTTGAATCGGCTCATCCCGCTGGCGGCTTTTGTTCCCGGGCGGTATATGCTGCAAGTGAACATTCAGGACCGCGTCTCGGGCCAGGCCTTGTCCCGTGAAGCGGAATTTCAGATCGTGCCCGAATCCAGCCCTGACGCGCGGGTTGGGAAGCATGGCGCACCTGTGCTAACGTTTTTTCTTCATGAAAAAGCGCATTGGCGTGCTCTTGAGTGGCCGCGGCTCCAACTTTGAGGCGCTTGCGGATAGTGTTTCAGCTGGGCAAATTCCCGATGCCCAAATCGCGCTGGTTCTGAGCAATCGGGAAGGCGCTCCGGGCATCGAGCGCGCGCGTGCGCGGGGCCTGGCCACGCGGGTTATTCCTTCAAAAGGGCTTGAGCGTGAAACTTATGACCGTAAGGTGGTCGCTGCGCTGCGCGAAGTTCAAATAGACCTGGTTTGTCTGGCCGGCTACATGCGCTTGCTATCGCCGTATTTCGTGGCGGCGTTTCCGCAGTGCATCCTGAACATTCATCCCTCGCTGCTGCCATCGTTTCCCGGCTTGGAGTCGCAAAAGCAAGCCCTTGACTATGGCGTGAAATTTGCCGGGTGCACGGTCCACTTTGTGGACGAAAATCTAGACGCCGGGCCTATTGTGTTGCAGGCGGTGGTCCCGGTAAACGACAGCGATACGGTAGACGCGCTGAGCGCGCGCATTCTCAAAGAAGAACACCGGATTTATTCCGAGGCTGTGAGGATCGTGTTGGAAGGAAAATACAAAATTGAAGGACGGCGCGTAACCCTTACATCATGACGCAACACAGCTTCAAACCCGTGGATGAGCAGCTCGCATACCTCAAAAAGGGCATCGCCGAGATCATTCCGGAAGAACAGTTGAAGGGTGATCTGGAAAAATCGCGCAACAGCGGCAAGCCGCTGCGTGTCTATCTCGGTGTTGACCCGACTGCTCCCGATCTGCACCTTGGCCACACTGTGGTGTTGCGCAAGCTGAAGCACTTTCAGGATTTGGGGCATACCGCCGTGTTCTTGATAGGCGATTTCTCGGCAATGATCGGAGATCCGACCGGTGTTTCGGAAACGCGGCCGCCGCTTACGCGTGAGCAAGTGGATGCGAATGCGAAGACATATCTCGATCAGGTATTCAAGATACTCGATCGCGAAAAAACCGAAGTCCGGTACAATAGCGAGTGGCTGGGAAAAATGTCGGCTACGGATGTCGTGCGGCTTTGTTCGCACTACCGGCTGGCGCGAATGCTGGAGCGCGAAGATTTCCGCGCGCGCCTGCAAAACAATCATCCGATTTCCGTTCACGAATTGCTTTATCCGTTGCTCACCGCGTTCGACGCTGTGTCCCTCAAGTCGGATGTTGAGATCGGCGCCACCGAGCAAAAATTCAACTTGCTGGTGCATCGCGAAATCCAGCGCGAATACGGCTTGCCGGGGCAGTCTATTCTTACGATGCCTATCCTGGTCGGGCTGGATGGTTCGCGAAAGATGTCCAAAAGCCTCGGGAATTACGTCGGAATTAACGAGCCAGCGCAGGAAATGTTTGGCAAGCTGATGTCCATTCCGGACCAACTGATGTGGAACTACTACCAACTGGCCACTGACCGATCCGAACGAGAAATTGCACAGTTAAAGGGAGATGTCGCTTCGGGTAAGCTGCATCCTATGGATGCAAAAATGAAACTCGCTGAAGAAGTTGTGTCGGTTTTTCACGGAACGGAATCGGGCCACACGGCGGCCGACCATTTTCAGCGCGTTTTCCGCGATCGGCAGGCACCTGTCGAAGCGCCCGTTAGTAAAGTCCGGCGTGGCCCGGCAAAAAAACTAACAGCCTTGCTGGTTGAACTTGGTCTCGCCCCCTCAAAAAGTGATGCTGAACGCCTCATCAAGCAGGGTGGAGTAGAAATCAACGAACAGCGTGTGGATGATTTCCGCAGGGAGGTGGATCTTACTCAAGCAGACGAATTTCTCTTGCGTGCCGGCAAGAAGAAATTTCTCCGCGTCGTGGTGGAATAGCGTTCGAGACCTTGTTTTGCCAGTTGGACGCCGTTCACCCTCCACCACTGACCTCGTCAAAATATGCGGCGCAATCTTGCAGGCGTCCTTCGGTGCCGTCATGCACCGCATACTTCGCGCGTTTGTTGGGATCGTAGCCGTTCCGCCACAACGAAGCGCTACCGTGCACACCGCTTTTGTTCAGGGCGTAAAAATAAATGTGGAACGTTCCGAGCTTGTTTTTGTCGTTATTGTAGTTGCGTGCCACGCGGTGCAGGGCTTCGAGGCACGCGTCTGTCGGCGACATTCCTTTGCGCATCATTTCGACGATAGTGTGTCCGCCGGAAATCTTAATGTTCTCTTCGCCTTTTCCGGTCGAGCCAGCTCCGCCGACGTCACCGTCAACATACAAGCCTGCGCCAATAATTGGCGAATCGCCAACGCGCCCAGGAATTTTCCACGATAATCCCGAGGTCGTGGTCGTGCCGGAAATCTCGCCTTTTTCATTTACTGCCAGACAATTGATGGTTCCTGTGGGCGGGTCGGTAATTACTTCCATCGCCCTCGCCATCAGCACTTTATCATTTCCGCAAATGTCGGCCAGACGCGCGCGAAATTCTTGCGAATCCAGCGGCCCGCCTTCGTTCGCCCCCGTCTTTCCGTTCCACTCCGGGCTGTCAATTCCCGGCCGCCAGTTGAACGATGTTGACGCCTTCCACGCCAGCCAGATTTTTCGCGAGTGCTCCGTCAGCAGATTCATCTCTTCGAAGCCTTCAGCCACCGCGAACCGCCTTGCGCCGTCGCCCACAATCATCGTGTGGTTGGTACGCTCCATCACGGTTTTCGCCAAGCGCGCGACGTTCTTGATTCGACGCACGCTGGCGACGGAGCCGGCGCGCCGCGTCGGACCGTGCATCACGCTGGCGTCCAGCTCGACTTCGCCTTCTTCGTTGGGCAATCCTCCATAGCCAACCGAATCGTCGTTCGGATCGTCTTCCACGACGGTCACTGCGGCGACAGCCGCTTCCAGCGTGTCGCCACCGTTTCTCAGAATATCCATACCCTTCTCCAGCGCGTGTACTCCGTTAGCGCTGGAAATCATCACCGGCCGCTTGCCTTTGTTCGAGGCCTGGCTGAACGGTGAACTCGCTCCTTCGCCGTTCCCGGCTTGGACCACCATGCCTTTGGCGTTGAGCAAATTCGTCGTCCCCGCTGCCGCCGTTCCGGCGAGCGAAGTCAAAAAGAATTTCCGGCGTGACCACAGACTCATGCGTTCCCTCCACGAAGGCAAATCAAAACAAGGCCGTCACTATACACTGCAGCTTCCTCCCGCGCACGCGATGCGTGTATCTACCGGTTCTCGAAAATGCCCACGATGCTCCCGTTCCCCGGTACCGCCCGCCATCCCCGCCCGCAATTCTCCTTTTGTTGGCGTCATTCCGCCCTCAACGATGAACAGAAGTTGCCGATCCTATCGCCTGATGGGTTCTGTATTTTCCTTTACCGTCTTGTGCAGCGCTCGCGCGCAGGACCCTAGGGGCCTCACAATGTTCGGCAAATTACGGCGTGCTTGATGTCAATTCTGTTGTTGGCGTCGCGGACCATCGGCCAATCGACGTTTGGGAGTGTCGTTGGCGTGGTAAAGGATCGTGGCGCAGGGACGATCGCCGGCGCGCAGATCACACTCGCAAAACTGGACGATCACACACAGCGGAATGCAAGCCCGGATAGCAATGGGGGATTTGAGCTTGTCAACCTCAAGCCGGGACACTACGGGCTGGTGATCCACGCCGACGGCTTTTCCGCCTACAGAGCGTTTTTCCTGCAACTCGACGCACGTCAACGATCGAAGCGAGTGGCGACCGCGGCCCTGTGATCAACACCGAAAAACGATTGGGGATACAAAGGATTTTCAGCAGATTACGGCACTGCCCGTGAATTATCGCGGCGCGACCACGAGCCCGTTAGCCATGCACAACCAAGTGGGACTTGGTCCCGGTCTGCGCGAATTCTGCGGCAAGAATTTTCAACCACGGTTGGGCTTCGCATATCGTCCCCCGGTGACAGCAAGACGGTTGTTTGGGGAGGTTTCGGCATCTTCACGATGACCAATCTAGGCCAGCTTTCGTTCAACACGACGAGCATTGACGATTCCGCTGTGCGCGCGATCGACTGGCGATTTCTACCAGAACACGCTCACGAATTATCGCGACCCGTAATCCGCGCGGTGAAACCATACGATAAAACGTGAGCTTGCACGCGGTGTCACCCTACGCGGGGGCAGCGGGCATGAGCCCGTACAGCATGAGCCAGGCCGACCGTTGACAAATTCCTTCAGCAGCGGGAAATGCGCTCGGAAAGTCCAGCGAGGCGGCAGTAGGGAAATTAGTGGAGTCTTCCACCGATCCAGTTTCAGCCGCTGTTTTCAGAGTCGGCGCCAGGACGGGCAGCACGGCCGCGGTCGACATCGTGCGGAGAAATTCTCTTCGCCGTCGTTCCATCGGTACCTCCTCCAACCCGGCTTCATCGTTGCCAGGAGTACGTGTATTTGATCGCAAATCGTGTTTCCCGAACTTGCGGCGGATTTGCCGGAGCGATACTCGCGAACTGCGTTCCGACGTTATAGATAATGTAGAGGTCGCTGTCGGGACGATAGTTGTAGCGCAGCCTAAGATTAGCGCTAACCGCCTGGGCGTTTGAGGTGTCCATCTGAACCAGGCTGGTGAACGTCAGAAAACGGTTGAAGGAGTAGTTTCCTTGAAGGCTTGCCAGAACGACGGAAAAATTGCCGTTGGGCAGCGGCAAGCGGAATCGGTCCCAGGACTCCGAAACGGAGACGGAAAATCTTGCGGTCGGACGGTAGTTCGCGCGCACACGAAATTCATTCAGCGTTCCGCCATAGTAGCCGCCGAAGCGCTCGAAGAAGTTGTACGTGAACTTCCGGTCTTGCCCCGAACCATACGTGAGCTGGTGGCGCGTGAAGTGGTACAGACCGTTCGGAATAAAAACGCTTTTGTAAATGTGGAAGGGCGCCGTGATTCGCTGCGTGAACACGTCGACGATGTCATCGTCGGTGTAACCGCCGTTGTGAAACTCGGCGCGAAAGGTGCTCTGCCACTCCTGTGTGGAAACCTGGCCAAGCGTATCCGGCGCGTGAAGAATAAAGCCCTCGAATTGCAATTCACGCACGCCGGGGATGGTTGGCCGCACCTTGAAGGTCAGGTCTCCATACGTCTCGTTGGAATCAGGCCGTTCCACGAAGCCGACTTCCGGGTTGAAGTTCGGCCCGGTTTTTCTGCGTCGCACGATTCCCTCGACCCAATTCGACCGGTAGGAAAGCGAAGCACCCACGTCGCTGTTCCCACTGGGATTTCCGGGCGACTGCGTCCCCGCCATGTGCGCGTCAACCAACCAGTCCCTGAAAAAAACAAGCCGGGTGTCCACTCCGCCCGTTTGGTTGAAGTTGTCGAGAACGTCTCCCGATCGCTTGTCGATGCCCATTACACCAACATAGGAGCCCGCCCACAGGGACTCCTTCAAGCGAACCACTGCGAAATTTGAATATGGATTAGGACCGCTCGAACGGGTGTCCACATCCATGACGCCGAGTTCGAGGCGTCCGATCCGCCCCGTCAGTTTGCCTCCCCCGTTAATCGGAACCTGATTCCCGGTGATGGGGTCAATTCCGATCTGGCGGCTGAAAAACAACTGGTCCTGGTCGCCCAACGAGAAATCGAAGACCCCGGCATTTTCGAGGAAGAACTGACGCTTTTCGGGAATGAAAACTTTGAACGGCGTGATATTGAACGGCTCGAGATCCACTTCCGTGTCTGCAAAATCCGTGTTACCCGTCAGATTCAAGACCAGGTTGGAACTCAACCCATATTTCACATCGATTCCGCCGGTGAACGGAAATTTTGGGTCCTGCCCAGTTTGTTTGTCATAGCGCGCCAGGCCATACGGTTTCACAACGAACAGTCTTCCGCTTCCGATGTTCTTGATGCCTTCGAGGTTTCCCGCCTGCGACACCTTCGTTATCCCAAACGTACGCCTGTAAGCTTTCCACAGGTCTCCCTCGTTCTTTCTCCGGATGAATCGTTTGAAATTCACGCCCCACAAGACATCCGTGGAATGTGTGAAATTCAGCGTGGTAAAAGGAATCTCGACTGTGGCGGTCCAGCCCTCGGCTCCGATCTGTGCGTCCGACGTCCAAACGCCATCCCAGCCGGAATCAAAGTCAACTCCGGAGTTGTCTCTCTGTTCTTCGACAATGAGGCCGTCGATTTGCGTACCTAACGGATTGATCTGAAAAACGTACGCGCCGCGCCGATCGCGATTCGAATCGATAAGGATCTCAAAATGGTCGTCAAGGTCCTGGCTTACATCACGCCGCAGTTCCCTGGCGATAATCCGCGGCGGGTCGGAATCGAAGCAGTGAATCCCGAAATAGACGGCATGACGCGTATACAAAATGCGCACTTCCGTCCGTTCCGTCGCCGGTTGTCCTTCGTGTGGTTCCTGCTGGCGAAACTCCGTAATCGGTATCGCCGATTGCCAGAGCGGATCGTTCAACGTCCCGTCGAGTTTCGGAGCATGGTCGACACGAACGGCCTCGGCAGCCTCTGCCGCTCGCGTTTCCACTTGCGGACCGCTGGTTGGTTCCTGTTGAGGCAGTCCACGAGTACGGGCACTCGAACATGCCGTCAGCGCCAGGAACTCGCCGAACACGAGCATCCACTTGTGGATTCCTTTGATCACCTTCGCCTGGCCCGCACGGTCTAAACATTGGCATTGGCTGACCGCAATTTGAGAACTCAGTCTTCGAGAGTCGGCAAGGTTCTGAGCACATCCTCGGCCCTCGGTCTGTTTGCCACCAAATCATCTTTTCGGATTGTGCCGTCGCGAAACACTAGTACGCGCTTGGCGAACTGAGTGATATCGTGCTCATGCGTCACTAGAACAATTGTCAATCCTCTTTCGTTCAGCTTCTGGAGGATTTCCATGATCTCAACCGAGGTGCGGCTGTCAAGGTTCCCGGTGGGCTCGTCCGCCAGCAAAATCGAGGGCCGGTTCACCAGCGCCCGGGCAATCGCCACCCGCTGCTGCTGGCCGCCCGACATCTGCGAAGGGAAATGATGCGCGCGGTCCGCCAAACCAACCATCGCCAAGGACTCTGCCGCCCGCTTTTCGCGTTCCACTTTGGAGATTTTTGTATACAGCGTCGGAAGCTCGGTGTTCTCCTGAGCTGTCGTCCGCGCCAACAAATTAAATCCTTGGAAAACGAACCCGAGCTTCTGGTTGCGGATGAGCGCCAGCGCTCTTTTGTCGTGTTTGCTGACGTCGATTCCTTCGAGTAAGTAGGTTCCCGAGGTCGGCCGGTCCAGACACCCGAGGATGTTCATGAACGTCGATTTGCCGCTGCCGCTCGCGCCCATGATCGCCAGGAACTCGCCACCCCGAATTGTGAGACTCACGCCGCGCAGCGCGTGCACCCGCGTCTCGCCCAGTTCGTAATACTTGTGAAGTTCCTCGACCCGGATCACCGCGGCTGCGGTTGGCCCGGCTGGCTTTGCTTCGATTTGGTTGGTGGCGAGCGATTTCATGAGTAGAGTCTCTGCTCGTTCAGCGACGCAGCGCCCCCGGTGCCTGGTTTTTCGGAACCACGGAACGGATCACGAGCGCGTCACTCTCTTTCAGCTCACCTTTGAGAACCGCAAGGACTTCCGTAAAAGCGTGGTCGGTGATTCCGAGAGATACTTTCACCGGTACCAGCGTGTTATCCGGCCCGAGTTTCCAAACGACGGCGGTATCCGCCTTCGGCATGCGCGGCAGGTTTTCCGTTCCGCTTTTGCCCGACTCGGACGCTTGCACCACGCCCGTCCCGGCACTCGCAATCTGCCGTTCGCCACCCTCGATCCCATATTTTTTGTAAGTCGCAAGAGTCTCGTCGGCAGTCATCGGCGGCTTGTACCGCAAGGCGGTGTTCGGCAGCTTCAGCGCATTTTCCACGGTCGCGACCGGAATCGTGACGTATGCCGTCATCCCCGGAAAGAGCTTCAGCTCGGGATTTGCGAATTCGATGATCGTGTCGTAGGTGACCACGCTCTGTACCGTCGTCGCGTTCATGCGTACTTGGCTGACCACCCCGTGAAAGGTGTCCTTCGGAAACGCATCAACCTTGAACGTCACCGGCTTTCCGACTTTGATGTTGCCGACGTCCGACTCATCCGTCTTGGCGTACACCCACATCTTGCTGAGGTCCTGCGCGATCGTGAAAATTGTCGGCGCTTGCAACGAAGCGGCGACCGTCTGACCGACATCCACGTTGCGCGCCACAACGGTTCCATCGATCGGCGAACGAATCACCGTGTAATTCAAATTCGTTTGAGCTATTTCCACCGCGGCCTGTTTCTGACTGACTTGCGCTTCCCCCTGGGTAACGCTCGCGGCCGCGGCGCTCACAGCAGCGTTCGCCGAGTCATAGTTCGCCTTCGCCAAATCGAGTTGCTGTTGACTCATGATGCCGGAGCGGAACAATCCCACCGTCCGGTCATAGTCGGCTTTGGTTTGCACCAGCCCGGCTTTTGCTTTCTCCAGATTCGCTTGCGCCGCTACAAGATTGGCCTTGGCGTTTTCGAGATCGGCAATCGCCTGCAAAAGCGCTCCCTTGAACAGCGCGGGATCGATCAGCGCGACCACATCACCCTTGTGCACTCGGGAGTTGAAGTCCGCGTTTAGCTTCGCGACTGTCCCAGACACCTGCGAACCGACCTGCACCGTTATGACCGCGTTGATCGTGCCGGTGGCTTCCACCGAGTCTTTAATGTCGCCCCGCTCCACTTTGGCCGTGAAGTGCTGCACCTGCCCGTTACGGTTCAGAGCGAAAGCGATAACCGCTCCAACCGCCACGACGACAGCCACCAGGATGATCCACCCGCGTCTCTTCATTCTTTGACCTGACCTTAGACGAACCCTTTGGTTCACTCGTACCGCAGCGCTTCAATCGGATCGAGCAACGACGCCTTGCGAGCCGGGTAATATCCAAAAAACACGCCGACCGCGATCGAAAACATCGCCGCCACAAGAATCGACTCGACAGACATTTCCATCGGCCAGTGCAGGGTCTGGCCCACTAAGTACGAACCCGCAATGCCGAAAAGCACACCTGCAGCGCCGCCCACCAGACTCAGCATGATGGACTCCCCCAGAAATTGAAGCTGAATCGCTTCTTCCGTCGCGCCCACGGCGACACGCACCCCGATTTCCCGTGTGCGCTCCGTGACCGAAACAAGCATCACGTTCATGATTCCGATTCCGCCGACGATCAGCGAAACAGAAGCGATCGCGATGAGTAGAATTGTCAGTGTCTTGCTCGCGTCGAGCTGCGCCTGAATGATGTCTTCGGGATTCCGGATGTTGAAGTCGTCCTCTTCCTCCGGGCGCAAATGGTGACGGTCGCGCAGCAGGGCCGTCGCTTCCTGACCCGCGATCTTGACGGACTCCTGAGAAACAGCGGAGCACAGGATGTCGTCAAGCCAGGTGATCCCTTTGATCTTCTTCTGCGCTGTCGTGTACGGCAGAATGACCGTGTCGTCCTGGTCTTGCCCGGAAAGAGAAAGCCCTTTCGCCTGCAGCGTCGCCACCACTTTGCACGGAATGCTATTTACGCGCATCACCTTGCCGACGGGTTCTTCCGTGCCGAAGACCTGCTCCCGGACCGTTCTGCCAATGACGCAGACGTCCGCAGCGCGGTCCACATCGTCTTGCGAGAAAATCGCGCCCTGATCCACGAACCAGCGCTTGATGTCGAAGTATTCCGGCGAAACCCCGCGGTACGAGGTGTGCCAGTTTTGATTGCCATAGATCACTTGCACCGGATCGTCCACGTTCGGCGAGACGCTCTTGATGATCGCTATCTGGTTCTTGATGGCGATCGCGTCGGAGACTGTCAGCGTCTTCGTGTCATGCGTTCCCGTGCGTACGCCGTTCACCGCGCGTCCTCCGGCTTCGATCCAGACGAAGTTGTCGCCGAGGTTGTTCAGGTGCTGCTCGACGCGCGCTTGTCCGGCTTTTCCGATGGCTACGACGCAAATCACCGCCGCGATGCCAATGGTGATCCCAAGCACCGTCAGCACGCTGCGCATCTTGTTTCGCATCAGCGCCACCAGCGCCGCCCGCATGAGTCCCGCGTAATCCAAAGTAACCGCCTCGCTTCCCACAGAACTACGGACCAACCTTGAGTGCTTCGATCTTGTCTACGATAACCGTACGGGCCCGTTCGTAGTCTTCGCTGGTGGAAGGTACATCCTGCCAGTCCACCAGTTTGCCTGCCGTAATCTTCTCGGGAAACGGCAGTTTGCAGCCAAACGTTACGACTCGCGCCGCTTCCCGTACGTCTTTTTCATCCACCAACTCCGGCTTCCATGCTGCAACGTCCAATCCGCCCTTGTCGAGAATGACCCTGACCTGTTGCGGTATCTCCGCATTCCACGAGCAATGGCGCGGTACGGCAGTTTCCTTTATCCCGCCCATCGGTTGAAGTGCGCAGCGGCATAACGCTTCTTGCCGATCCGTATTCGCAATGGAATAGGATTGCTTGATTCTCCTGCTTATCCTACCCGGGAGCCGCGACAACTCCCAACGACAGGATCGCTGCGACTCTGAAGCATCTCCGCATCCTTATCCCTACTTTCCCAAGTCGCCGAGGGTTGCCCTGAACGCATTCGCCAGTTTTTCTGCGGGACCCCTTCCCCAGTAGTGTAGAAAGATCACCATCGGCTTCTCTTCCGTCATGTGATGGTGAATCGCGACCACCTCGATGCCGTTTTTGCGCAGCGTTTTGAGGACGGGCGTTGCCTCGCTTTCGAGCATCGCTACGTCACCGGCAACAACGGCGTCTTCTTGCGTGCCGTAAAATGCCGCCCAGGTGTTGAGCCCCATGCGCGCGTTGATGGCGGCGCCATGGTCCTTCATCGCAATGTCGTTCCGCCCAACCGTGATTTTGTAGACCGCGCCGGATTGCTCGCCGGTATGCCCCACGATCTGTGCGATCTTCGCCGTGTCGAGCGTGGAGCCGCTCGTCGCTAGGGGCGTGGTCGCTTCCGCCTTTACGTGACCAATGAGATCGAGCGCCGGCTTTACGCGGGCCACGAGACTGGCGGTTTTTCCCATTCCATACACGTGCATGTAATACACGTGCGGGTCATCCCAGAAGAAGTGGTTGTGCAGTGCCGTGACCTCGATTTCGTTGTCGAGGAGCGCGGACATCACCGGATTTACTTCCTCCTGCAACAGCACCAGGTCGCCCATCATCACTTCGCTGCTGTCCGTTGTCTTCGTGAACGCGATCCAGCCGCCGAACCCAAAGGGAGTCGGTGTCGCCACTCCCTGAACTGTGACCTTGAGGTCGCTCCGGGGGATATTGACCTTCAAAACGCCGTCCTTGAAGTCCCCTTTGCGATCGAGCGATTTCAGCACCTCCTGGTAGTCGGCCGGAACGTCCTGCGCCAACGTGGCCACGCGGGAAAAAACAAGACAGCCCAACAGCGCAAGCATCGTGCGTTTCATGATTTGTGACATCGCACACCTCCTGTATTCCCTGGCTGGTGAAACTCGTCTACTTCGCGCTGGACTGCGCTTCGGAAACCGGCTTCGCTACGACGTGGGTTCCCACCCTCAGCTCGTCGGTGCCCCGCACCGCCACTTCGTCTCCCTCATGCAAACCGCCGAACACTTCGATAGACTTTCCATCGATTTCCCCGGTCTTCACGTTGACCCATTCCGTGTTTCCGTCGCGGATGCGGATGACAAATGCCGCTTCCGTAGTTCTGGCAACCGCGGAAACAGGAACAAAGAGAGTTGCCTCCGCGCGGCGAACCGGCCACAGCACTTCCGGGAACATTCCCGAACTCAGGCGTCCGTCTGCGTTCAATACGTCCAGTTCGACTGGCATTGTTCGCGTCTTAACATCCACGGAGTGTGCGATCCGCGCGATCGTTCCCGAGAATGGCTGGCTAGGAAACGCCAGCACGCTGAACTCCACTTTCGTGCCCTCCTTCATGCCTGCTACATATTTTTCAGGGACCGGAACTACCAGCCGCAGCTTGTTCGCTTTTTCCACCCGCAGCATCGGCAGGACCGTGCCTGACGCACTTGTTGCCGGACCCACGAGGGAGCCGGGATGGACGTTTCGCTCCGTAACTACGCCGTCGAATGGCGCGCGAACGAGTAGGTACCCTTCAATTTCAGAAACGGACTTCAGCGCCGATTTCGCCGCGTCTGCGCTTCCCAGCATGGCTTCTTGCCGGGCCCGGTCTGCATCCACTGCTCGCCGCGCAATTTCGAGGTCGTTCCCTGCGACCACACCCGGCGTGGCCGCGGCGCTCTTCAAACGTTCGTAAGTGCTTTGATCAGAGGCGAGCTTTGCGTCGGCCTCCGCGCGCTGAGCCTCCGCCGCTTGAAGTTTCGACTGTGCCTCCGCCCTTTGCGCCGCAACCTCCGGTGCGAGTAGCCGCGCCATGAGCTGGCCGGACTTCACGTGCGTTCCGCGGTCCACGCTGATCGAATCCACGTAGGCCGTAACCTTAGGAAAGACGGCGACAACCTCGTACGCTTGCAGCTCTCCCGGCAGGCGCGTAGTAATGGACAGCGTCTTCGACGAGACCTTTGCGACTTCGACCGTCGGAGCCGCGGAAGCCTGAGCCTTCGGGCTGGAGTTCGTATTCGAGCCGCACGACAAGCACCCGCAGCTTGCCGCCGCGAGCGCCAAAATAGATGACACTCGGAATCGTTTCATGCCGTTTCTCCAGGCAAAGCTTTTGCACTTCGCGCAAACGCGCTCGCCGGGTCGTCCGGGTCGAGCGACGGTGATCGCACTCCGGCGCTCTGCTGAACCAGCGAAAACACCGGTGGAAGGATCAGCAGCGTGGCCGCGGTGGCAGACAGCAGACCCCCGATAACCGCGCGCGCGAGAGGAGCTATCTGCTGGCTTCCTTCGCCGAGGCCTAAGGCCATTGGCACCATGCCCGCGATCATCGCCATGCTCGTCATCAAAATAGGCCTCATCCGCGTCTTCGCTCCGTTCATCGCCGCCTCGTCCGCAGGATTTCCGGCGCGGCGGTATCTCTCTGCGAAGGTCACGAGCAAAATGGCGTTCGCCACGGCCACGCCGATCGCCATAATCGCTCCCATGAACGACTGGATGTTCAAACTCGTGCGCGTAAGAAGCAGACCAAAGAGCACTCCGCAGATAACCGCCGGCACCGTCGAGAGCACCACGAACGCGAGCCTCAAGGATTGAAAGTTCGCGGCTAGCAGCAAGTAAATCACGAGAACCGCAAGCAATAGTCCGATGCCCAGGTTCGTCAGCGTCTGCTTCATCGGGCCGATTTGTCCGCGGATGGTCACCTTTACTCCGCGGGGAATTTCGCCCGCGCGCTTGATCGCACCGTCCAACTCACGCGAAATTCGACCAAGGTCTTCCCCCGCAATATTCGCAGTGAGTGTGACCAGGCGCTGTCCGTTCAGCCTGTGGTACTCCCCGACCACACTTCCATACCCCACCTGCGCTACGTCACCCATGAGCGGATGGGATGCCCCACCCTGCGTCACCGGGATGTGTTCCACCTCCTGGATCGACGTAACCTCGGCCTGTGGGACCTGCACCTGGACTTGATACCCGACCCCTGATTTCGCATCGGCCCAGTAGTTCGGGGTCACAAAGCGGCTCGAAGATGTTGCGGCGAGGAACGAACGGCCCACCTCCGCTGTTGTCAATCCCAACTGACCGGCACGTTCCCGGTCTACGTCGATGTTGATGCTCGGGTAGTCGAGCGGCTCATCGTACTGGAGGTCGCGAACCGCGGGAATCTTGCTGACTTCCGAACGGAGCTTCGCGGCAAAAGCACGATCCAGCGCGAGATCGGGTCCCCCCACATTGATTTCGACCGGAGTCGGAGCGCCGAAATTCATGATCTGTGTAACGATGTCCCCGGCTTCGAAGGAAAACTGGCAGCCCGGAAACTTGTCGGGCAAGATCTTTCGCAGACGTTCTTCGAACTCATTGACGCGAATATTGGATTCCGGATTCAGCGCCACGCGCACCACGGCTTCATGCTGACCGCTCGTCCACAGATAGATCGAGTTAATCGGATAACTCGAGGGAACCGCGCCAATGTAGCTCAGAGTAACGCTGATGTTTCCTGCGCCGGCCGCCTCTTGAATTGCCTGCAAAACGCCCAGAGTAAGTCTTTCCGTTGTTTCCACTCGCGTGCCGATGGGCGCGCGGAACCTCAGAAGAAGTTGACCCGAGTACACGCGCGGAAAGATCTCTCGTCCGAGATATGGACCGAGCAAAGCAATCACCAAAAGGAAAACAAGAACATAAGCCGAGACCGTGAGGCCGCTGTTTGCCGTAAGGCGGGCGAGAACGCGGCCGAGTCTGTCTCGCACCCGATGCAGCAGCGAAGGAGCGTCCTCTACTTGCGGAGCAGGCTCGCGCAGAATCCACGTGGATAACACCGGCACAAGAGTGCTCGACAACGAATACGAGGCGGCCATCGCAAAACCGACCGCCAGCGAAAGCGGCACGAAAAGCGAGTGCGCGACTCCGGTCATGAAAAAGGAAGGAACAAACACCGCGAGAATGCACAGCATCGCCAGTAGCCGCGGAATCTGTACTTCCTTGCTCGCTTCGAGAACTGCCACCGCGCGACCTTGTTCTTGCCCCAGGTGACTGTGAATGTTCTCTATCACCACCGTCGATTCATCGACAAGAATTCCGACCGCCAGCGCGAGGCCTCCGAGCGTCATGATGTTGACCGTCTGACCCGCGCCCCACAAGGCAACGACTGCGGTCAGCAAGGCAAACGGAATCGTCGCGACCACGATGAGAGAACTTCGCCAATCGCGCAAAAAGAGCAATACCATCACGCCCGTCAAGATCCCGCCCAACAGTCCTTCCTTCACCACAGACAGCAGGGAATTTCGAACGTAGGACGACTGGTCGAATTCGTAGTCAATCTTGATGTCCGGCGGAACAACCGACTGAAATTGCGCGAGGGTGGCTTTCACTTCGTTGACGACGCTTAGCGTCGAGGCATCGGCGCGCTTCGTCACGGGAATATAGACCGTGCGCCGTCCATTCACTTCGGCATAGCCGGTAATGATGTCGCTCGAATCTTCGATCGTGCCGACGTCCCGCAGAAAAACCGTCGGGCCCGCTCCCGTGCGGATCGGAAGGTTTTGCAGGTCCTTGATATTCGTGACGACCGAATTGATCGGCGCGAGACGCAGCAAGTCGCCTGTCCGCACATTCCCGGCGGGCACAATCGTGTTCCCCGCGTTGAGCGCCTGCACCACTTCTTCCGGCGCCATGCGGTAGGCGCGGAGACGGCTGGGATCGACGCTCACCACGATCGTTCGCGCGGCCCCTCCGAACGGAGGAGGCGCAGAAACTCCGGGCAGCGTCGCGAAAAGTGGGCGCACGCGGTTTAGCGCCAGGTCTTGAATTTCGGCGACGCTCTTCGTTGCGCTCGAAAAAACAAGATAGCCGACCGGAACGCTTCCGGCGTCGAAGCGCATGATGAACGGCGCGACCGTTCCGGGAGGCATGAACGCGCGCGCGCGATCCACGTACCCCACGGTCTGCGCCATCGCCTGGCTCATGTCCGTGCCCGGATGAAACGTGAGTTTCAGCAGCCCTACGTTTTGGATGGACTTCGATTCCACGGACTCAATGCCGGTAATGTAGAGGAAGTGATACTCGTAGTAGTAGACGAGATAGCCTTCCATCTGGGCCGGAGACATCCCCCCGTAGGGCTGCGCGACATAGATCACCGGCAGATTTAGGTTCGGGAAAATATCGATGGGCATGCGCACAAGAGCCACAATCGAGCATAAGGCCACACCGATCGCGAGAACGATGACGGAGATCGGATTGCGAAGCGCGCTGCGCAGGAGCCACATGACTATCGCGCTCCTTGTAGGTCGGCACGAAGCGCTTTAAGAAACGGCTCAAGATCGCCCTGCGCCGCCGCGACCGAAGCGAGGTTCTGCCAGACCGCCAGCCGCGCCAACGCGTCGTCGATTTCTGCCTGCACGAGTAAACTCTGTGCGTCCGATACATCAACGAGCGTCGCGAGTCCCGCCTGATAGCGTGCGCGTTCCTGCGTTTCCGTCGTGCGCGCGGCTTCGAGTTCGACCGGCGTGTTCTCCGCGACTCTGCGCGCGCCGTCGAGCGAGGCTTGCGCCTTGCGAAGCTGTCCCGTCAGGTCTTGCAGCGCCTGGTCGTAGCGGGCCTCCTCCGCGCGTTCGTTCGCTGCTTCCACTGCCTTTTTTGACCGAATGGAAAAAATATCGAATACCGGGAACGTCACAGTCAGCCCCGCTGCCCAGTTCGAACGGTCCGG
>DATMZI010000043.1:0-3828 GCA_035607085.1 Candidatus Eiseniibacteriota bacterium
AGCGTACCTGAGAGGTATGAACAGTCCAAAGCGGTCTTGGGAGTTAAAGGTTGGTAAGACAACCCTTAAAGCCTGAAGCCGTGCGGACTTCACGGATGGCGCCAAAATATATATTTGTTACCGGCGGTGTTGTTTCCTCACTGGGCAAGGGCGTAGCAGCCTCCTCTATCGGTTGTCTCCTCGAAAGTCGCGGTTTCAAAGTCACCCTTCAGAAATGCGATCCGTATCTGAACGTCGATCCCGGCACAATGAGCCCGTTCCAGCACGGCGAAGTCTTCGTGACGGAAGACGGCGCGGAAACGGACTTGGACCTGGGACACTACGAACGGTTCACGCACGCCAAGCTGACGCGCGACAATAACTGGACGACCGGAAGAATCTACGAAACGATTTTGACTAAAGAGCGGCGCGGCGATTACCTGGGAAAAACCGTGCAGGTGATCCCTCACGTCACCGACGAAATCAAAAATATCATCAAGAAAGTTTCCGCCGATGTGGATGTGGTGATTGTCGAAATTGGCGGGACGGTGGGCGACATCGAGTCCCTTCCCTTCCTCGAAGCTATCCGCCAGATGCGGCTGGAGCTGGGCGCGGAAAATACGCTGTTTGTGCATGTGACCCTGGTTCCCTATATCGCGGCGGCCGGCGAACAGAAAACCAAGCCCACACAGCACAGCGTCAAAGAGATGCTGGGCATTGGAATCCAGCCGGACATTTTGTTGTGCCGGAGCGACCGGCATATTCCCTCCGAGCTGAAGAAGAAAGTAGCGCTATTCTGCAACGTGGCGGATTCCTGTGTGATCTCGATGGAAGACGTGGACACCATCTACGCGGTGCCGGCGGAATTGGCCCGCGAGGGGCTGGACAAGCAGATCCTTCGTCTGCTGAAACTGGAAGAGCGGCCGCAGAATTTTCAGCCGTGGTTGGAGCTGATTGAGCGCATTCACCATCCAGTTGGAGACGCCCGCATTGCGATCGTCGGCAAGTATGTGCAGCTTGAGGATGCGTATAAAAGTTTGCGCGAAGCGCTCCTGCATGGCGGCCTGGCGCACAATCACAAAACCGTGATCGACTGGATCGAGTCGGAAGAGATCGATTCGGCGGAAACGGCGGCCAGCCGGCTGCGCGGCTACGACGGAATTCTGGTTCCCGGCGGATTCGGCAAGCGCGGCATTGAAGGAATGATTCATACGATTCGCTACGCGCGCGAAAACAAAATCCCCTTCTTTGGAATTTGCCTGGGCATGCAGTGCGCGACGATCGAATACGCCCGCGACGTGGCCGGATTGAGACAAGCCAACAGCACCGAGTTTGACGCGCAAACTCCCTTTCGCGTGATTTACAAATTGCGTGAACTGCTCGGCATTGACGAAATGGGCGGCACCATGCGACTGGGTGCCTGGCCGTGCAAGCTGGAACCGGGTTCGTTCGCGGCGAAGGCATATGGCAAACAGGAGATCAGCGAGCGGCACCGCCACCGGTATGAATTCAACCGCGAGCACGAGAAAACGTTGGTCGCGGCGGGATTGAAAATCACGGGCCGCACGCCGGATGAAAATTATGTGGAAATCGTAGAAGCGCCGGGACATCCGTGGTTCCTGGGCTGCCAGTTTCATCCCGAGTTCAAGTCGAAGCCGCTGGAGCCGCATCCTTTGTTTGCGGCGTTCATCGGAGCTGCGCTCGAACACAAGCTGGCACGCCTGAAGCCAATCAGCGCGGGAGCGAGTGTGGCGGCTGGTGGCGACCCTATGCACGCGCCGGCTGTGGAAAAAACACGGACGCCCGTCCTGCGCGCTGCGCCGGGAGCGCAGGCGTAGTCTGAAGTGAATCATAGCGGTTAATCCGATACCCTGGCAAAAAAACTCGCCAACATGCACTACAATGTGGTGCCTGAAGGCGGAAATCTAAAGCTGGCGGCTTTCGAGCGGGCTCAAGACCGAGGTGCAGCGGGCCGCCCGCGCGAGCAGCTGGCGAAAAACACGCAACGCCTGGCCGACGATGAGGAACGGCGAAGGCTTCATGCGGCCGCCGCAAAATGGATCGGCTCCATTCGGGAAGGGCTCCAGGCCGTTCTGACGATCGAGCAAACCGACTTTTCGGTCTATCGGATTAACGGCAGGCGAAGATTTCAAGTTTTTCCTGCCGAGCGACCGGAACTCAGCAAATGATAGCCAGTGACGTATGACGAGTGAGCTAGAAACGGCCAAGCCGCAAAAACCGTGGCAATCTGCTGCCCTGTTTTTGATCGCCGGGCCGTGCGTGATTGAGAGCGAGGCGCACGCGCGGACGATGGCTGAGCGGGTGGCGAAGATTGCGGCGGACGCGGGGGTGCCGTACGTCTTTAAGGCCTCATACGACAAGGCGAACCGGTCTTCGGTGAATTCCTATCGCGGGCCTGGACTCAAGGAAGGATTGCGTATCCTGGGACAAATCAAGTCAGACTTTAATGTGCCGATCCTGACCGACATTCATGAGGTAGCACACGTGGGTCCGGCGGCGGAAGTGGCGGACATCCTCCAAATACCGGCGTTTTTGGCGCGGCAGACGGACCTGCTGGTCGCGGCTGGAAAAACCGGGCGCGTGGTGAATATCAAGAAGCCGCAGTTCGTTTCGCCGTGGGACATGAGGAACGCCATTGAAAAGGTAGAGTCCACGGGAAACAAGCAGATTATTCTGACTGAACGCGGCGCGTCGTTCGGCTATCAGAACCTGGTCGTGGATTTTCGCTCCTTCCCTGTTTTGAAAAAGTCCGGTTATCCGGTGGTCTTCGACGTGACGCACTCCGTGCAGTTGCCTGGTGGACAGGGCCATGCGAGTGGCGGCCAGCCGGAATTTATTGAGCCGTTGGCGCGGGCTGGCGCGGCGGCGGGGGTGGACGGAATTTTTCTGGAGACGCATGACCATCCAAGTAAGGCTCTGTCGGACGGTGCGAACTCGCTGCCATTGGCGCGACTACCTGGATTGCTATGGCGACTGAAGGAATTATCGAACCTCGTGCGCTCTTGGAGAAGCGAATGAGCCTCGAGACAGGGCGGCGTGTGTTGCGCATTGAAGCGCAAGCGCTGCAGGACGTAATGGCACGTTTGGATGGCGAATTCGAGCGAGCGGTTGAATTATTGTTCGCTTGCAAAGGGCGAGTGGCAGTCACGGGGATGGGGAAATCCGGAATTGTGGCGCGCAAAATTTCCGCCACACTCTCCAGCACCGGGACGCCGTCTTTCTTTTTGCACCCCGCGGAAGCGCTGCATGGAGACCTGGGCATGCTGGCGCCGGGAGACACCATGCTGGCAATCTCTTACGGCGGAGAGACACGGGAAATTGTGGCGCTGCTGGATGCTCTCAGGCGGCTGGAAATCAAAGTGGTCGTATTGACAGGCAGCGCGAAGTCCACCATCGCGCAAGCAAGCGAAATCACGCTGGACGTGAGCGTGAATGAAGAGGCTTGTTCGTTGAATTTGGCGCCGACGGCGAGCACGACCGTAGCGATGGCAGTGGGAGATGCGTTGGCGGTAGCCTTGCTGGAAAAGCGCGATTTTCGACACGACGATTTTGCGGCTTTGCACCCGGCGGGCAGCCTGGGCAAACGGCTGCTGCGCGTAGAAAAACTCATGCACGCGGGCGAGAAATTGCCGCAAGTGACGCCCGACACTCCGATGGCGGATGTGTTCCATGAAATGTCGGCAAAGAAATTGGGGATGACCGCTGTGGTGAACGCCGATGGCACGCTCGCGGGAATTTTGACTGATGGAGACCTGCGGCGCCTGATGGAAAAACACTCCGGTGCGGTAGTAAACATGAAGCTGGCGGCCTGCATGACACGAAATCCGC
>DATMZI010000001.1:0-3480 GCA_035607085.1 Candidatus Eiseniibacteriota bacterium
AGACGCTGATCAGCGCCGCCTTCGTGCGGCTCAGCCAGGAAGCCGGTTCGAAGCGCTGCTACCCGGCAATGCAGCAGGCGCTGGCTTCGCTCGACAGCGTCGAGGCGCAGCGCCCCGGAGCCTCCCAGAATTTGCGTCCGCGCATCGGCGCCGAAGAACGCATCCCTGAATTTGTCGAAGAAACCCTGCGTACCGGCGAAATTGCCGACGGCTTGATCGACATTTTGATGCTGATGCCCAAGGCTACCCTGAACTACATTACCAACCGCTTCGGGCATTCGGGATTCCGCGACGATTGCGAATTGCTGGCGGAAATCGTCAAGGGCCTGGGCGAAGAAGCGCTTCATCGCCTGACGGAAACGCTGCAGACAGCCTCCGCCAATGAAGCCGCCGAAGTTGTCGGTCTCCTCGGCCAGCTCGATCCCAATGCGGTGGCCCAGATTTTGCCGGTGCGGCTGTCGCAGTGGCCGCGTTCCGTGCACGATCGCGCCATCCGGCAGCTTTGCACGGTCCCACAAGAATCGCGCGGCATTCTGCTGATTTCGATTTTTGATGCGCTCGATAACCTGATCAAGCCGCTCGCACTCGACGAGCTTGGCATGACCGGCCTGCCCGATGCCATTCCGAAACTTCTCGATCTGGCTTCGAGCGATGGAATTTCCGGCTACATCCGCCTGAAGGCTGTGGAGGCGCTCGGGAGACTGCGCGCTACCTCTGCCAGTCCGGCGCTGCAAACGATTTTGGAGGCGCGGCAAGTATGGCGCTGGCAATATCCAAGCGAATTGCGGGTGGCGGCGGCCCAAGCCTTGCAGCGTATCGATCCAGTCATGTCCATGCAGCGCCTGGAGGCCTGGGGTTTCGAGAAAAAAGATTTGGCGCTCGAACCGACCGATCCTGAAACCAACAGTGCCGTGATCAGGCAGCGGCGCTATGCGCGATTGAAGCTCAGTCGCAACCTGGCGTTGATTACCACCAACTTGCGCGAAAATTTCAAACTTAGCGTTCCGGAACTCAATCTGGGCGGGGGCATTGGAGCGGGCGAACGCCATCTGGCTCCTGGCACGCTGGTGAATTTCAAGCTGTCGCAGGGCGTTCGAACCATCAAAGCCCAGGCGCTGGTTCGCGGCGCCCGCCCGCAGGCTATGGCTTTTGAATTCGTGGACATGGACCTGGAAGACCGCGCGCGTTTGCGCAAAGTCCTTTTGGACTTGGGCGGTCTGCCTCAGGCGGCTCACGTGGCCAGCCGCGCACGCCGTCGCGGTCGCATCGCCATGATGAAGTAGAGTTTCCCTTGCAAGGCTGGCGATTCGTATTGCAATAACCCCTGCTTGTCGCATCGGAGTAAGGTCGCGGTTGGCGTGCTCTCTGCTAAACCGCTACAATTAGTGTTTGCGCAGACCTGGCCGGGCTCGGCAGTGTGCCTGCTGGTTGCGCGTAGCTTTCTCGGGAAAAACGACACAACACTTCATGGACGCCGCAAAAATTCTGGACCGCGTGGTCGCCAGCTTCATCGGCACCAAGCACGAACGCGACATCAAAAAGTTGCAGCCGACCGTCGCCGCCATCAATGCCAAAGAGCCGGAAATGCAGGCACTTTCGGAAGATGCGCTGAAGTCCGAATTCGCCACGTTGAAAGACCAAGTGCAGGATCGCCTGAAAGACGCCGATTCTGCAGACGCGGGCTATCGCGAAAAACTACAGTCCGCTCTGGAGCCGGCCATTGTCACGGCGTTTGCCCTTGCGCGCGAAGCCGGCCGCCGTTACCTCAACATGCGGCACTTCGACGTCCAGCTGATCGGCGGGCTAGTTCTTCACGACGGTAAAATCGCCGAAATGAAAACCGGAGAAGGGAAGACCCTGGTCGCCACGCTTCCCGCTGTTCTCAATTCCCTCGCCGGTCGTGGCGTTCACATCGTCACTGTCAACGACTATCTCGCCCGCCGCGACGCGGAGTGGATGAGCCCTCTCTATCGCGGACTCGGCCTCACCATCGGCGTCATCGTCCACGACCTCGACGACGAACAGCGTCGCGCGGCCTACGGCGCTGACATCACCTACGGCACCAACAACGAGTACGGCTTCGACTACCTCCGCGACAACATGAAGTACGACATCACCCACTGTGTGCAGCGCGGCCATCAATTTTCCATCGTGGACGAAGTTGACTCGATTCTGATCGACGAAGCCCGTACCCCGCTCATTATTTCCGGTCCTGCCGAGGAATCCACCGACAAGTACTACCGCGTCGACAAAATCATTCCCAAGCTAATCAAGGAAATTGACTACACCATCGACGAAAAGCACCGCACCGCCACCTTGACGGAGGAGGGCGTCAGCAAGACCGAACGCCTGATGGGTCTCGGCAATCTCTACGACCCGGCGCACATGGAAATTATTCATCACGTCTATCAGGCCTTGCGGGCGCACACCCTTTACAGGCGCGACGTTGATTACGTCAACAAAGACGGCGAAATCATCATCGTGGACGAATTTACTGGCCGCCAGATGCCCGGCCGCCGCTGGTCTGATGGCCTCCACCAGGCTGTCGAAGCCAAAGAAGGCGTCAAAATCGAGCGCGAAAATCAGACGCTCGCCACCATCACCTTTCAGAACTATTTCCGCATGTACAAAAAACTTTCCGGCATGACCGGAACCGCGGAAACGGAAGCCGCCGAGTTCGAGAAAATTTACAAGTTGGACGTAGTGGTGATTCCCACCAATCGGCCGTTGATTCGTTTGGAAAATCCGGACGTAGTGTACCGCACCGAAAAGGAGAAATTCGAGGCCGTCGTTAACGGCATTCTGCAGGAAGATAATTCCTTGGCTAACGGTATCCGTCACTATCACGAGCGCGGTCAGCCCGTGCTGGTCGGCACCATCTCCATTGAAAAGTCTGAAGCCATCGCCGACATTCTCAAAAGATCAGGTATCCCACACGAAGTTCTGAATGCCAAGCAGCACGAACGCGAATCGCGCATCGTCGCGCAAGCGGGACGAAAAGGCGCGGTTACCGTTGCCACCAATATGGCTGGCCGCGGAACGGACATTCTGCTTGGCGGGAATCCGGAGTCCATGACCCGCGAGTATTTTCTCAAGAACCGCCTGGCCATGCCCTATGCGCAGGCTCCTGCAGTGATCGGTAGCGACGCGCCGAATGGCGATGCAGCCGGTGCCGCCGCCGCGGCGGTCGTTCCGATGGTTCTTTTCCAGCATGAAGGAAAAATCTTCCAAGTCCCACAGGAACAGTGGAAACCGGTCTACGAAGACTTCGCCAGTCAGTGCAAAGCCGAACACGATGAAGTCGTCGCTCTCGGCGGTCTGCACATTCTCGGCACCGAGCGCCACGAAGCCCGCCGCATCGATAACCAGCTTCGCGGACGCGCCGGGCGCCAGGGCGACCCCGGTTCCTCGCGCTTTTTCCTCTCGCTCGAAGACGACCTCATGCGCATCTTCGGTGGCGAACGTGTCAAAGCCTTGATG
>DATMZI010000003.1:0-3593 GCA_035607085.1 Candidatus Eiseniibacteriota bacterium
GCGGACATCGACAGCGCGGCCGTTGAATTGTTCGGGTGAGGCGTAGCGGGGAGTGCCGAGAAAAACGCCCTGGACGGTGGTATCGCTGAGGGTGGCGGCGGTTTCGTCCGATTCGGGAATCAGGACATGCTTGACGATGCCGAAGTCGAGGAGCTTGGCACCGAGCGGAGACAGCAAGATGTTGCCGGGCTTTAGATCGCGATGGACGATGCCGAGTTTGTGGAAGGCCTGCAATGCGGAGAGAACTTCCAGAGCGATCTGGGCGGCCTCGCGCGCCGGAAGGGGGCCTTGGCGGAGCCGCTGGGCGAGGGATCCGCCTTCGACGAATTCCATAACCAGGACGAGTTCTCCGGATTCTTCGGTGATGTCGTAAAGGCGGCAGGCGTTGGGATGAGCGACTTGGGCAGCGGCGCGGGCTTCCTGCCAGAAGCGCTGGCGTTTGGCGGGATCGTCTCCCCGGGAGCGAATAAGCTTGAGCGCGACGGTGCGATCAAGGCGCTGGTCCTGAGCCTTAAGGACGACACCCATACTGCCCTCGCCCACCTGAGCAAGGATGCGGTAAGGACCAATGGACACTGGGAGAGCCGACACGCAACACACTCAATCTACGGTGGGCAGTAGGATACCGAAGTCTGGCACAGGCTGCCATGATGTTGAAATGTAAACAGCCAGAAAGTTTAGTGACAACCGCAACCGCCGCCACAGCAGGCGCCGCCACTGCCGGAGGAGCCGGAGCTGGACTTGGACGAGCCACCGGCGATGGCAGAACTGAAGACGGAAAGCTGGATGGTGGCGTTTTTGGAGCTGCATTGGGGACAGGAGATTTCCTGCTGGCGGTTGATAACGATTTTTTCGAATTGGGATTTGCAATCGTCGCAGATGTACTCGTAGATGGGCATGCTCGGCTCCGGATGGCACCAACAGTATAGCAAAGCAGGTGGTTCGGCGTTCGGCGGTAAAGGACGACTGGGAGCCAGAAGGCGGGTCTATCTGCCAAGAAGGAAAATTTACGAGCGGCAGATGCGGGGCGACAACGAGCGGGCTGGCTCTGAGAGACTCAAAGGCCCGGCAATCCGAAGTTGCGCCGTGGTTGTCTAGCACGGTCATGCAGAATCTGAAGCGATGGAAAGCGATTTTGCGCTACGCGCGGGTTACGGTGATGCCCAGCGCTTCATAAGCAGCGGTGGCATCCGGCGGAGTGTCGCGTTCCACCACGATGCCGCTGGCTTCGGTGGCGGGCGCAATCACATAGGGCGAAGCAGCATTCAACTTCTCGGATGAGACAAGGACGATGGTGTCGGCGGCAGCGGCGCTTAGCGCGCGCTTGATGTGGGCTTCCTCGAGATCGCCCGTCGAAAGGCCGACCTCCGGATGAATGCCCGTGACACCCATGAAGAACGTGTCGGCGCGGATTTGCGCGATGGCTTCGATGGCGGCTGCGCCGACAGCGACGACGGAATGTTTAAACAGACGGCCACCGACGAGAATGACTTCGACCGCGGGATGGGCGACGAGTTCGAGGGCAATGGTCGGGCTGTGTGTAACGATCGTGGCGCGCAAGTCGAGAGGAAGATGGCGCGCGACTTCGCGGGTAGTAGTGCCGCCGTCGAGGATGACCACCTGATTGGCTTGCACCATGGCCGCGGCAGCGCGGCCGATGGCGACTTTGGCTTGCGAGGCGAGCTGTTCCCGGCCCGCGAAATTCGCCAGCGCAGGCGAAGAAGGAAGCGCGCCGCCATGAACGCGCTGGAGAAGACCGTCATAGGCAAGTTCGCGCAAGTCGCGGCGGATGGTGTCTTCTGAGAGGCTCAGTTCGTGGCTGAGTTGTTTGGCGATGATCTGGCCGTCGTGGCGCAGTTTGCTGAGGATGAGCTGTTTGCGCTGTTGAGTAAGCATCCCAGGAGTCCTCGTTGGAAGACATTGAATTTAGCATGAACCTGCCAGAAATGTCACGAATAATCTTGAACATGCACGATATTGCATGTTATTCTCCACTGCTGTTGCGAAGGAGACAGGAACAACGGCCATGATGGAGAAAACAATGCTGATACTGATTGCCGGACCGTACCGCTCGGGAACGAACGACGTGCCGGCGCGCATGTCGAGGAATCTGCAAGCGCTCGAAGCGTACGCACTGCCGCTTTACCAGGCAGGGCACTTGCCGGTGATCGGAGAGTGGGTGGCGCTACCGATTATTCGCGAGGCTGGGTCGGTGTGCGTGGGTGACCCGATTTACCAGGAATACCTCTATCCGGTTGCGAGCCGTTTGCTGGAACGGTGCGACGCAGTGTTGCGGATTCCGGGAGAGTCCACAGGGGCGGACCAGGACGTGGCGATAGCGCGGCAGCGCGGATTGCCGGTGTATTTCCGGCTGGAAGATGTGCCGCGCGCTGCGGGGGCGGCGCAGAAAGGAAATGCAGCCTAAGGTTTCGGCGATGGAGGGACACCCAAGAATTTCGTTCGTGGCTGGTGCGAGCGCTGCTGAATAAGCGCTGATGATTCTGCACGGCAAGCAGAGCGGATCGGAAATGACCGGCGAGCAGATTTTTTGCAACGGCGATTACTGGCCTGCGCGCTACTGAGCGGGAAGCATTTTGGTGGTGTGCAGCCAGGCTTCGACAAGCTTGGGCCAGGCGGTGATCGGGAGAGCAGTGCGGCGCATGCCGTAGCCGTGGCCGCCTTCGGCATAGATGTGCAGTTCGGCGGGCACCTTCGCGTTTTTCAATTGCAAAAAATAGAGAGTGGCGTTTTCGACATGCACGGAGTCGTCTTCGGACTGGACGATGAAAGACGGAGGAGTGTCGGCGGTGACGTGAATTTCGGGATTCGGGGCGAAATTCTGTTCGGCAAGAGCGAGGTAGCCGGGATAGACGATGACGGCGAAGTCCGGGCGGCACGGTAGCTGATCGGCGGCGTCGACGGGATCGTAGAGGCGTTTGTCGTAGTGGGTGCTAAGCGCGGCAGAGAGATGGGCTCCAGCGGAAAAGCCTAGAACGCCGATGCGGTGCGCGTCCATGTGCCATTCGGCGGCATGGGAGCGAACCATTCCGAGAGCACGCTGGGCATCTTGCAAGGCGGAGGTGGATTGGGGGAGCGGGCCGGTGTCGGGGACACGATATTTGACCAGAACGCAGTTGACATGGATGGTGACGAGCCAGTCGCAGACTTCGCTGCCCTCAAGGTCGATGGCGAGAACGTGGTAGGCGCCGCCGGGGAAGACGACGATGGCTGCGCCAGAGTTTGGCGCCTGGGCGGAGTAAAGCGTGAGTGTGGGTTTGGAAACATTGCCGAGACGGACGATCGGTTTGCCGGCAATGAGAATGTCGCTGGCGGTGGTGATGTCAACTTCGGGGGCGGAGTTGGCCGGAGCGCCGGGTGCGGCGTTGGGCCAGAGATCAAACGTGGGGCGGCCAGCGGGAGGCCGCCAGCCGGGTTGTTGGGGGATGGCGGCAAAGGCGAAGACGAGTTCGCATAGGAAAAGGGCGAGCTGGCGCATGGTGCGGCTCCGTTGTCAGTTGGAGCGGGACATTTTCGCATAGAACGAATGTCGTGCCTACGGCGCTTCTGAACGTCGTGCCTTCCCTACCGAGCGC
>DATMZI010000014.1:0-26057 GCA_035607085.1 Candidatus Eiseniibacteriota bacterium
GCACAGTTGCGGCAAGGGAGGGCTGGCCGGTTTCGAAATAGTTTCCAACTGGAGGCTCGCGCAACAGGCCGGACCGGTGAGACATCAATTGCCGCAGTGTGATTGCGGTACCAAATGGATTGTGAGGCCGGAAATCGGGAAGATATTCGGCGATGGAGGCGTCCAGATTCAGCTCGCCGCGTTCCACTAACTGCATGATCGCGATGTCCGTAAACAGCTTTGAAACCGAACCGATTCGATAGACGGTCTCCGCAGTTGCTGCGCTCTTTAGCTTGGAGTCAGCCATTCCAAACCCTTGCGCCCAGACAATCCGCTGGTCGTCGATAATGGCAATCGAAAGTCCGGGTAATCCTTTTTCAGCCATCTCGCGCTGGATGAATGGCTTCAAAGTTTCAACGATCGAAGCATAGTCCTTGCGCGCAGGAACGTTGGGGCCGCCGTCGTCCGCCAGAGCACGCGAGCAAGCGAAGAAAAAGGTAAAGGCCAGTGCCGCGCAGGCCATCAGGCTTCTAAGGAAGGCAGAATTGCGCAGCGATTTGTTCCGCATTATGAGTCCTCACGGCTTAAGCAAAAGCTAACTTGCAGCGCGACCCTTCGACCAAACATTGCGACGCACTGTAAGCTTTTCAACGAGCTCGCGTTTTACGCTATAGCCAAGTCCGGGCGTCTTCGGGACATGAATGGTGCCCTGGGAGGTGACCTCGACAGCAGGCTCGATGATGTCTTCAGTCCAATAGCGTTGGCTCGCGGAAACATCGCCAGGCAGCGAAAATCCGGGAAGAGTGGACATGGCAATGTTATGGGCCCGGCCAATGCCAGACTCGAGCATTCCTCCGCACCAGACTGGGACGCCGTGAGCGAGGCATGCGTCCTGCATCAACCGTGCTTCGGTGTGGCCGCTCACGCGCCCCAGTTTGATATTGATGATCCGGCAGGATTTTAATGCAATTGCGGTGAGCGCATGGCGGGTGTTGTGAATGCACTCGTCGAGGCAAATTGCGGTTTGGATTTGTGCCTGCAGCTTGGAATGGGCGTAAATGTCGTCCCAGCTCAGCGGCTGTTCCATCATCAACAGATCGAATTCATCCAGACGTTTCAGGCGCGCGGCGTCTTCCAGGCTATACGCGGAATTCGCGTCAACGGAAAGCCGAATCCGCGGAAACTCCTTTCGCACAGCGGCCACGAATTCGTAATCCTTGCCCGGCTTGATTTTCAATTTAATGCGCTGATAGCCGCTCTTCAGTTCCTCCTGTACCCTCTTTACCAGTGATTCGGGATTCTCGCGAATTCCCAGCGAAACACCACAGGCGATCTCTTCGGTCTTGCCGCCCAGATGCTTATAGAGGGGCACGCCACTGAGCTGTGCTTCCGCATCCCACAAGGCATTCTCGACGCCGCTCTTGGCCATCTCGTGCCCGCGAATTTGGCTCATCAGCGCCGGCAGGTCTGAGGCTTTGGAGATGCTTTTCCCAACCAGGTTCGGCGCGACGAAATCGGCGAGGACATGCCATGCGGTGTCCGTGGTCTCGGCGTTGTACGCCGGTGTTTCGCCAGCAGTGACCTCGCCCCATCCGCTGACACCGTCGGTCACAACTTCAACGAGCACGATTCGCCGGTCCTGCACGGTGCCGAAACTCGTCTCAAACGGCGACTTCAGGCGCATATGAATTTCACGAAGGGTGATGGACTCAATCTTCATAAGGCTCCTGGATGTAACTGGTCTGCTGCTCGGCAAACTCGAATCCGATAGGTAAGCTCCCATCACACATTTTCAAAGAGGTTCCCCCCACGTGTATTTGCAATGCTATGTCGCCAGAACATATACACAGGAGCGCCCAAAAGCACGATCCCCAGGCCAACCGCTGCCCGCATCGGCTGTGTCGCAATCGTGTTTGCCACCAACGCCAGCGCGGCAACTATGAAAACGGCCGGAGTGACCGGATAGCCGGGAACTCGATAGGGACGGAGCACGTCTGGGGAGCGCTTGCGGTAAATAAAAATACTCGCCGCCGCAAGCGCGTAGAATATCCAGCCGATGAACACGACGTAGGTCAACAACTGCTCGTAAGTTCCGCTGGCGGCCAACGCAGCGGACCAGATGGCCGCGGCGCAAATCGCCAAGACGGGTGTCCCGAATCTCGGGTGAACTCGCGAAAGTGATGCAAAAAAAAGACCGTCCCTGGCCATCGCGTAATAGACACGAGGAGCATTAAGAATGACCGCATTCGCCGCGCTGAACATGGAGATCAGGATCGCGAGAGCCACAAGTTTGCCCGCACCGTGGCCTAACACCACGCCCAAAGCGGAGGCAGCTACCCGCGTCGATTCGGCAACGCGAGATGTTCCGAGTGCGGCAAGGTAACCAAGATTTGCGAAAACATAGATTGCGATCAAAGCTGCGGTACCAATGAAAAACGCGCGAGGGAAAACTCGCTGTGGGTTGAGCGTCTCTCCAGCCGTATAGGTGACGTACTGCCAGCCCTCATAAGCCCAAAGAACGCTGATCATCGCCAAACCGAATCCAACCAGTCCCGACGAGTGGCGAGTCACTGGATTTGCTTCGCCGAACACGGAGTGTGTGCCACGCCAAAGAAGCACAGTGCCAAAGGCTAGAATCGCACCGACCTTGACTGCCGTGGTGAGGTTCAACAAGTTTGCGCTTTTCCTCGTTCCGAGGACGTTCACCACTGCGATTACGGCGATCATAAGCACGGCAACAATTTTTACTTGCAAAGCCGAGAGCTGAATGAATTCTCCGAGGTAGTTGCCGAAGGCGACCGCCAAGGTTGCGATCGACCCCGAACCAATGACGAAGAACATCGTCCAGCCGAACAAAAAAGCAGGAAAGGCTCCGAAACAGTCGCGGATATAGATGTACAGCCCGCCCGCTTGCGGCTTCATCGCGCTCAATTCGCCGTAAGTCAGCGCGCCGAGGAGCGAAAGAAGTCCACCGGCCAGCCAAACTGTTAGCGCGACAGGCACGGAATTGCCGACCGCTTGCAAAACGGCGCCGGGGACCAGAAATATCCCGGAGCCGATCACCGTGCCGAGGATCATCAACACCAGGTCCCGCATACCAAGAATACGGCGGAGCTGGTTGGCCGATTCCACCGCCATCAACACCGCCACAGTTTGCGAGCTGCTCAGCGAGCCTGTGCTTTTGTCGAGTGTCGTCGTCACTGCGCTCCTGGATCCACAGTCGGCTTTGATCGTTGCCTAAAAACCCGTCCCATTGAACTGCTTCCGTTTGTTCTTGGCGAGCGCGCTCCGCTAAAACTCGCTAGAAATGTATCTGCAAAACGAATTGCATGCAACAGATATTGAAACCACTTGACAACATGCAACAATCGTTGTATTCGCTTAGCTCATATTTCAAGCAGCGTCTCCTTCCTGGCGTGTGTACTTGGGGGTTTGTACTGATTCGATCGAATCGATTTCGTCTTCCGAACGACGGGCAGCCTTCCGGCGACATCCGGCAGGGGCCCACTACGCTCGAAAAACGTTTCGCGTCAGCGGGAGAAAAACTCAACCCGAGCCGGCGGAAGCTGCTGCGGCTGATCCTGGAAAACCCCGCGGATACTTTTTTTCTGTCCTCCAGGGAACTCGCCGGACGTTACAGCGTCGATGCGGCGACAATAGTCAGAACCATTCAAGCTCTTGGCTACCGCAAGTACGCGGAGTTCACGGCCGATTTGCGGGCACATTTTGTTACGCGAATCACTCCCTATGCCGTTCTGAAGGCGGCCTCAAAGGAGAAGCGCACCGTTACCGATCGCATCCGACATGGCATGGAGACGGATCTTCGTAATCTCCAGGCGCTGCAGTCCTCGCTGAACCCGGAAAAAATCATTGCGTTGTCGAAGCAGGTGAAGAGTGCGCGCAGAATCCTGGTCGTTGGGATCGACTTGGCCGCCGGCTTAAGTTGGCATCTAGGCTATGGGCTGATGACCCTCGGATTCAACGCTGAAGCTCCCATCGGTAGCACAGGGAACGTGCAGCGGCGCGTAAGGAGCCTGACTCGGCACGACCTGCTCATCGCCATTAGTTTCGGGCAGTGCCTGCGCGACACGGTAGAGGCTGCTCTCCGTGCCAAGAAACTCGGTGTACCGACATTCGGCATCACCGACAGCGAAACGTCCCCGATTGCCCGCATTTGCGACGACCGTTGCATCGCTTCCGTTGCTAGTCCTTCATTTGGGGGCTCGTACGTCGCGCCATTGAGCCTGCTGGGAACAATTTTGATTGCCTGCGCGCACACGCAGACGGCGCGCTCTCTGGAACTGCTTCGCCGAAGTGAAGAGGAAGACCGCGCCGATCACCGCTGGTATCGGCCGGGAAATGGCACTGAAGCAGTGGAGTAACAGTTTTTTGAATTGGGCCAGGGATTTCCGAGCTGTGGAGGAACAATGACCACGTATTTTCGCAGCGATCTGTTTCGCAAATTATGTTCGCCTCTTGTGATGGCGATACTTCTGGGTATGTTCGTCCTTCCGCAAGTTCTCCTTGCGCAGACCACCTCGACCATTGAGGGCACGGTGACGGACAAGCAGGGGCTGGTAATAGCTGCCGCGCAGGTTCATGCCGAAGGGGTCTCGATCGTTGCTGACCGGTCAGCCGCTACGGACGCTAACGGTGAATACCGCCTACCCGCGCTGCCTGCCGGAACATACCGGCTGACGGTCACACGCGATGGATTCCAGACCGGTGTCTTCAGCGACCTGGAAGTCACGCTAAACCGGACTTTGCGCTTCAACGTACAGCTGAACGTCGGCAGCAGCCACGAACAAGTGGAAGTATCCACAGAGCTCCCTCTCCTTGAGACGCAGAGCTCGGCGCAGAGCACCATCATCCTGCCGCGCGATATTACCGACATTCCTATCAACGGGCGCAACTACCTGGATCTATTGCAGCTCGTTCCCGGTGTGGCCATCAACAGGCAAGCGGACGAGGGTAGCGACAACGCCGTTCCTATCCTGGGTGAGCGCGGCAACAATGCGAATTTCCTGATCGACGGTCTGCCAAATCGTGATGATCTCAACGGAGGCGCAGCGGGCCAGTTCAATCAAGAAACCATCGCCGAGTTCGAGGTCATCACAACAGGCTACAAAGCTGAGTTCGGTAATGCCTCCGGGGGCGTCGTCAACGTAATTACCCGTTCAGGTACCAACGACATTCACGGAACGGCTTCGCTTTTCCACCGTAACAATGCGTTCGACACATCTGATGTTCCCGATACTGATGCTCCCTTTCTCCATCGTTGGGACTATAGCCTGGCCATGGGCGGTCCACTCATCAAAGATAAAATCTTCTGGTTCGGCTCCGCAGAACGAATTGACGAAGTTCGTCAATTGAATTTCGTATTCCCGCCAGGCTCTGAACTGGTGCCCGCCGTCATTGCAGCCGAAGAAAGCTTCAACCAACCCAGCACGGACAAGCAAACGCGCCTCTTCGCAAAGCTAGATGAAATCTGGGGGCGTCATCACTTCAGCGAGCAGGTGAATTACAACAACATCCACATCGCTAACTTTTTGCCGTTGTCCCAATCTACAAGTCTGCCGTCTACACGTACCAATACGGGCGCGCGCAACTTGCAATTAGGTTTCAGCGATACCGCAACGCTTGGCGACAGCACCAATCCGTGGATTCTCGCTCTACGCGGCCAGTACCGCAGTGAGCCGTCTTCTACCAATCCTGCCCATCCTGATGCCGGTCCCAACACGCTGTTCAACGTTTTCGATCGCTACCGAACTGGAGATATCTTTGGCAACGTCACGCAAATCTCCTTCGGCGCCGTCCTTACACCAGGGAATATCCACCAGCAGTACGGAACCTTTGGAGCCAGCCTGGCAAAAACTTGGCGTCAGCACACTTTCAAATGGGGTTGGGATTTTGTGCGCACCCAGGTTGACGGCATCGAGAACAACATCCAAAATAATCAGCTTTTCGCCACAATCGATGACTTCGCCCAATTCGGCCCGATCAATTCGGGCTTCTTTCTGTTGCTAACCGAAGGCGGCCTTACCCCGCAGGCGAACGAAATTCACATCCGCAACAACTATAACGGTTTGTTCTTGCAGGACGACTGGAGAGTTCTTCGGAAGCTTACGCTGAATCTTGGCTTGCGCTGGGACTATGACTCGAGATTTCACAAGGCCGACAAAGTTTCTCCAAGAATTGGGTTTGCTTGGCAAATCAATCCGAAAACCGTCGCACGCGGCAGCTTCGGATATTTCTATGACCACTTCCGTCTCGGGATTGCCCGCGACATTCCGGAGTTCGGCGGTGCGGACATCCGCGTCACCCAGCCGCTCTCCTACCCGCGGCTATTCTACGGCGTGCCTACGACAGCGCCAGCGCTGTTTGGTCTGTGCCTTTCCCAAACCCAAACGGATGCCCAGCTTGCCACACAGCCCGACACGTGTTTTCCGCCAACCACTCCGCCGGATCCGCCCCAGCAATTTCCACCGTTGCCGTCGCAATTCGGAGTGGACCATCTCAACAACGTGGTCGCCCCGGGTCACGCTCCCATTCCCGCGAATAGCGTCGTCACCATCGATAACGTCCAGCAACTTAGCGGATTAACTCCACAAGAATTCGCCGATCAAGCCAGTGCCTCCATCGGAGGCCCGCAAGGCTATTTTTTCTGGGGACCATTCGGAACTCTTTCCAACAACATTTTCCAATCCGGGGTTTTCCCCGTCCGCGTCGATCCTAGCTTTGACACTCCTTACACTCGGGGCTTCAATCTTGGAATTCAACGCGAGATTACGTCGGATTTTGTTGTCTCTCTGGACTACTACCACAAGGACATCAGAAACATTCTAGGCGTTCGCCAAACGAATCTTACTTTCGACGCCCGCGTAAACGGATCCAATGCGGTCTTTGAGAACGGATTCGGGCCTTGGTACTCCGGCACGTATAACGCCGGCATCCTGTCGTTCGACAAGCGGTTGAGCCACCATTTCACGATTGGGGGCAGCTACAGTTGGACTTCAGAGAACGACGATGCGTTCTGCTCCAATTTCAGTACCGCGCTAACAGGGATCTGCTACCCGACTGACAGTTTTCGCGGGACGACGACTCTCGTCACTGATCCAGGCCAAGGGACCTGCCCGGGGGGCCAAACCAATGCTGACAACTCATTCATTGCTTGTAACGGTAACTTCGTTCCGAAGGCCGGTATATTCTACGACGGCGCCAAGCTCGATAACGGTCCGTCCGATTTTGCGCTTCGCCATACTTTCGAGGCGCACGGCCTGCTTCAGCTGCCATGGGCTATCGAAATCAGCAGCGTATTCCGGGTACAGAGCGGCTTCCGTTACACACAATCAGCTGCCGCTCCGATCGATCAGGATGGGAACAATAACTTCAACGGACGCAACTTCGAAACCGCCCGCAATCAATTTACCGTGCCTCACTTCACAAACATGGACATCCGCTTCTCAAAAACGTTTAAGGTGGGTGACCGTATGCGAATCCGCGGCTTATTTGAGTTTTTCAATCTGTTCAACAGTGCCAATCCGGCCGCCATCCAAAATCAGCAGAGTCCGGTCAACGGTCAAGCATTTGGTACCGTCACACAGCACCTCCCGGGCCGAGAAGGGCAGATCGGAATCAGAATCGAGTTCTAAACATTGTCGGGAATTGCTGGTCAACGAAACGCGTGCGTAAGAACTTAGGAGGATATAAGCCGTGCTTCAATCCAAGTGTTTGAAGTTCGTACTCGCGTCATGTCTGCTCATTGTGAGTTGGCGCAGCGCTGTTGGCCAAGCACAAAAACCGGGCGAGCGGTTACTTGCACAGACGACAAAGGAAACGACGCCGCCAAAGTCCGCTAAGGAGACAACAGCGAGCGAAACCAAACAGCCTCCCGTGCAGGCTTCGGCTAGGCACGAATTGACGGAGGCGGATCTCGAAGCATTTCTCGACGGCATGATGCCGTCGCAACTGCAGCGCGAAGACGTCGCTGGTGCCGCCATCGCTGTTGTTAAGGACGGCAAAGTCATTTTTGCGAAGGGCTACGGGTTTTCCGACGTGGAGAAGCGCACTCCGGTCACGGCGGATAGCACTCTGTTCCGACCGGGTTCAATCTCAAAACTCTTCACGTGGACTTCCGTAATGCAGCTTTCCGAACAGGGCAAGCTCGATCTCGACAAGGATGTAAACGAGTATCTTGACTTCAAGATTCCGCCTGCCTACGGAAAGCCAATCACTCTCAAAAACATCATGACGCACACGGCAGGATTTGAAGAAGTCGGCCGCGACCTGTTCGTCTCGGATGCTCAGCACATGCACTCCCTCGAGCAATTTCTGAAACATCATGTGCCGGATCGCATCTTTCCTCCGGGCATCATTCCGGCCTATTCGAACTACGCAACAGCGCTCGCTGGTTACATCGTTCAGCGCGCTTCCGGGAAGCCTTTCGATCAGTATGTGCAGGACCATATCTACACGCCGCTGAATATGCAGCGAACGACGTTCGTTCAGCCGCTCCCCGAAAATCTGAAGCCGATGATGTCCAATGGTTACAAGAAAGCTTCCGGAAAGGCTCAGCCGTTTGAGTTTGTCGAAGCCTATCCCGCCGGCAGCGTCTCTACCACTGCACGGGACATGTGCAATTTCATGATCGCGCACCTGCAAAATGGCCAGTTCGGCGACCAGCAAATCCTGAAGCCCGAAACCGCAAAGCTCATGCATTCGCGGCTTTATGGAACCGACGACCGCTTGAATGCCATGGCTTACGGCTTTTATGAGGAATCGCGCAACGGCAGGCGCATCATCGGGCACGGTGGCGATACCGTGTACTTCCACAGCGACTTACATCTGATCCTTGATGAAAATGTCGGATTCTTTGTCTCCTACAACAGTGCTGGCAAGGGCGACATAAGTCCGCGGACGATTCTTTTCGAGTCCTTTCTGGACCGGTACTTCCCGTTTACTCCGCCCGCCGGCGCAAAAGTCGAGAATGCTGCCGCTGATGCCAAGGAAATTGCAGGATTCTACAAATCCAGCCGCCGATTTGATTCGTCTTTCCTTTCGATCACCACGCCGCTGGGCGAACCGAAGGTCACCGCCAACAAGGACGGCACTATCAGCGTCGATCCACTTAAGGGTGCCGACGGCGAACTGAAAAAGTTCGAAGAAGTTGCTCCGTTTCTTTACCGCGAGGTTCACGGGCAGGACCACGTCGGGTTCAAGAAAGATGCAGCGGGCAACTGGCAGTTCCAGCTTGACTACCCGTTCTTTATCTTCCAGAAAGTTGGGCTGTTCGAGAACAAGACATTCAATATTGCCGTGCTGTGCTTCGGGATCGGTGTCCTTGCTCTGACCATTTTGCTCTGGCCGGTTGCGGCAATCATCCGTAAGCACTATGGAAAACCTCTCGGTTACGCACCAGCGGACAATAGACGTCGTCTGCTTGTTCGACTGGTTTGTATTCTCCTTCTTGTTTTCTACATTGGTTGGCTGACGGCACTCTCGCTTGCCGATGATCCAAACGGAATCAACGGACTTCCTCCATGGATCATAGTTTTCGGACTTCTCGGCGTCTTGAGCGCTATCGGTACGATTCTGGTTTGCGTCAACGCGTTTCGCAGCTTTCGTGACCCAGGTCGCTGGTTGTGGACCAGGCTGCATGACTTCGCGCTGGCCATCGCTTGCCTGGGGCTGATCTGGTTTGCCTTCGCCTGGCATCTGATGAACTTCAGCATCCACTACTAGCCATCGGAAAGCCGGGCAAACGCCGGCCCGCTTAACGCGAGCGTCTCGATGAGCGACATCATTTGATGGAACTGGAGAGTCTATGTTCTGGAGAAGTCGTGCGGTGCTATTTCTTGGCGCGGTCCTATGGGCCAGTCTTTGCCCCGCGCAAACATCCGCACCAGCGCCCAAGAGCCTGGACGATTTCGACGCCGTCGTCACAAAAGCGATGGCCGACTCGAGAATCCCGGGTATTTCAGTGGCGATCGTGCGCGACGGGAAAGTGATCTACGCCAAAGGGTTCGGCTATCGCGACGTCGAAAACAAATTGCCTGTGACCTCCGATACAATTTTTGCAATCGGATCGGTGTCCAAATCCTTCACATCATTGATCTTCGGCACGTTAAACGACGATGGCAAAGTGGAATGGGATAAACCGGTCCGCACCTACCTGCCGACGTTTCAAATCGACGATCCGATTGCCACCGAACATGCAACCGCTCGCGACCTCTTTTCTCACCGCACGGGTCTTCCAGGCCACGACCTGATCTGGTATTCCTCGAATTTCGGCCGAGAGGATCTCTTTAACCGTCTGAGATACCTCAAATCGAACAAGGAGTTTCGTTCCGGATACGAGTACTGCAACCTGATGATCATGGCCATGGGTTACCTGGAGGGCCGCGTCGCCAATTCGTCGTGGGAAGATCTCGTCCGAAAGCGCATTTTCGAGCCGCTGAGCATGCGAGAATCAAATTTCTCTGTCAACGACAGCCAAAAGAGCCCGGATTTTTCTCAGCCGTACAGCTTGAAGAAAGACTCCGTCACCAGAGTCCCTTTCAAGAATATAGATCCGATCGGACCAGCTGGTTCCATCAATTCGAGCATCAGCGATATGTCCCGATATCTGATACTGCAACTCGGGGACGGGACTTATAACGGCAAGCGCATCGTTTCCCAGAACAATCTAAAACTCGTCCATACGGGGCAAACCGCAATAACCAGCTTGCCGGAGTTTTTCACGCAGAACGGACTCGGCCCGATGATCTATGCGATGGGTTGGGTGGACACCACTTTTCGTGGACACCATATGGTCTGGCACAACGGCGGAATTGACGGCTTCCACTCGCTGCTCACCATGCTGCCCGAGGACAAGATCGGTGTAGTTGTTCTTTCCAATCTTGACGACAATCGCGCTCTCGAGCCAATCGCGTATTCCGCGTTCGATCGTTTACTCGGTCTTTCGCCGGAACCGTGGATCGATCGCTACAAAGCATTGGGTGACAAAGCGAAAAAAGCCGAGGAAGAGGCCAAGAAAAATAAAGTTTCAACTGCCAAGACTGGCACTGCGCTTTCCCACCCGCTCGCCGATTTCGCGGGTGAATATAGCAATCCCGGCTACGGAGTCGTGAAGGTCGGACCAGGCGGCGAGGGCCTGACGATTACGCTTAATCAGTTGGGACCCTATCCGTTCGTTCGCGTGCACTACGACATTTTTGCGGTCCCTGAAGAGTCTGATTCCGTTGCCGCCGGGACCAAGGGTCAGTTCTATATGAACTGGAACGGAGATATTGACCGTCTCTCGCTTCCGCTCGATCCGACCCTGCCAGAAGACATTGTTTTTACGCGCGTCCCAGACAAACTTTCAAAAGAAACGCTCCTAAACCTCGCAGGCGACTATTCTCTCGGCGATGCCATTGCGCACGTCGGCCTCGCCGGCGATGCTCTGCAGCTTACAATCCCCGGTCAGCCGACCTACGATCTGGTACCCGCGCGCGGCTTGACCTTCAATCTCAAGGGACTCAACGGCTTTAGTGTGGAATTCAAGAAAGACTCATCCGGAAAAATCACCGAGATGCTGGTTGTGCAACCTGGCGGGACCACAGTCGCCAGGAAAAAATCCTAGCGACACCTCAAGTCAAATTTGCAGTCGGTTCGGCAGTGATAAACAAACCCGAGGCTGGGCCAAGGACTTACCGACTTAGCTCGCCCCGCCTGCGCCAAAAATAGATTGCAAATCCCAAGGCGACGAGGGGGAGGACGGCGCCGAATTCATCGATATACCAAACCGTCTTCGCGGTATTGCGGGTCAGCGGCGTAAAAATGCCTTGGATATAGAGATTGTGGCTGGCATGCAGCAACGCTCCGGTCCACAAGCTGGCTGATCGCAGCCTCATCCAGGCAAACATAAAGGAAATGGCCATCACCAAAACCGTGAAGCACGTCAGGCCATACCAGGTTGGGGTGCCGCTGTTATAATCGGACCAGATCAGGAGCGGATAGTGCCAGCAAGCCCACACCACCCCGCTGACCAGAGCCGTACCGGTGAAGCCGAGATTCTTAAAGAGTTCTGGAACCAAGAAGCCGCGCCAACCGATCTCTTCGCCGAGCGCCGATCCCAAGCTCTTGGCTAAGCCGAAACTGCCTGCCAATAAAACGTAGACGACAGTGGAGATAATCGGCGAAGTGCGCAAGCCCATGCGCGCCGCGATGGTTTCCATGAATTCGTGATTCGGGAATCCGCCGAGACGGAAGCACCAAACGATGGCATAAGTAATGAAGGCGTAGAGAAGGGGCATGAACCAGCTCTGGATGGCATACTTTTTTTCCGGCCACTTCCAGCCCAGTTCGCCCAGGTTGCGACCGCCGAGTTTCAGCGTCGCCATTCCTGCGAGCGCCGGGCACCACATGAGGCCAAAAACGTAGAGACCCGCCCCGCCGCCGAGGCTATGCGCTCTGAGAACCAGGAAGTAAAAAATGGAACTGAATGCAAAAACGAGCAGCAGATAAATTGCAATCTGCCTCGCTGAGCTGCCTTTTTCGGCCATCTAGGCCTCCAAGCTTGCGCTGGCGCATTATAGTTGGCCTGCGTGAATTGGGGTTAGTCGCAGAAAGGAAAAATGCGCCTTGATGGCATTCAAAGCATGACCGGAAGGACCGCGCGCGAAAAGGAGACGCCTGCAGAGACCGGACTCTCCTTAAAACCTTTGCTCCGGGGCCCGCTCCGGGTGTAGCAAGGGAAACGTTTCGTCTAGGGCAGCGGAATGAGAGACACTTCCTTGAAGTACACCTCGGAACCAGGATGATTTTGCAGGCCGATATAGCCGGAGTTGGGGCGCGCTCCGCGATCGGGATCGACGGAGCCGGGATGTTTGTCGGGGACCGGATCGCCTTCCGTGAAGTCGGTAACCTTGACGTTATTGAGGAACACGATCGTTCGCGGGCCATCGACCGTGATTTCGAGCGTGTTCCATTCGCCCATCGGTTTGAGCGGGCGCGATAGCGCCTTGGTGAAGGTATAAAGCACTCCGGTGCAAGAGTAATCGTCGGGCCAATCGCCGATCTCGACTTCATATCCGCGATTCACGGGCATCCACGGTTCTGTCGGTTTTTCGGGAATTCGGATGAAAACTCCAGAGTCGGAGTCTTTGGCGTTGAGTTTGAAGACTACACGAAGCTTGGAATGACCGATCTTTGCGCGCGTGTACCAGAGCAGGCCCATGCCCCCTTCGGTCTTCAGCATTCCGTTGACGACGACGAATCTGCCGGGGCCGGCCTGCTGCCAACCATCGAGATTCTTTCCATTAAACAACGGCCGAGTGGCGGGAGCGGTCGAGCTGCTCTTCAGAAAGGCTAGCGATGGCTGTGGCACTAAAGCTATAGCTAAGGCGATGCACCACAGGCAAGTAGAATACGACTTCGAGAATGTTAGCGGCATGCTGGTTGAGTTTCTGGAAAAGGTTCGGCGAAGTCAAGAAACGGGACGACAAACAAGTCCAGGGATTTTCGTCGGCGCGAAGCATTCGGAACCTTTTCGGCGTAACCGGCATAGCGGATTCGCAGGCATCGGCGTATCCTTCCAACGAAGCAAGGCATGCGCGGCATAGACTTTTCAGGTTGACACTTGTATCGGGCGGACGCTAAACAACTTTTCGGGGTGCGACGGTTCTCATAACGGTTAGAGGAAAAAATGGGTGGACAAGGAATTGAGCGCAGGGAAATCCTGCGTTACATCAGTATTGCTTCGGTAGCGGCGACATTTCCGGGGTTTAGCAAGTGGAGTTTCGCCTGCGCCCAGGAGCACGTGCATGCCGCCGCGGCTACCGCTGCGCTTCCCGCGAAACCCTACCAGCCACTCTTCTTTAGCGCGGCGCAATTTCAAATGATCGAGCGAATGGCGGAAATTATTCTTCCGGCCGATGAGACGCCGGGAGCCAGGGAAGCGGGCGCGGCGGAATTCATTGATTTCATGGTGGCCAACCGGGTGCCGGTGACTGGACGCCGGGATGTGCGGAACACGCAAGACGCGATTGAAATGGGTGAGGAAGCGCAACAGCAGTTTATTGCAGGACTCGGATGGATGAACGCCCGCAGCAAATCGGAATTTGCGCGTGAGTTTATGGAATGTTCGAAAGAGCAGCAAATTCAGCTGCTGGAAGAACTTGCTTACAAGGCGAAATTTAAGCCGACGACCGAACGAGGGCGTGAGTTCTTTCAGATGATGCGGGACTACACGGTAATCGGCTACTACACGACGAAGATTGGGCTGGAGAGCCTGGGCTATCCAGGATTGCGATCCGTGTGGCCCAAAATGCCGGGCTGTTCGCACCCGAACGATCCCGAACATGCGTTTTTGCGGGAACCGGTTGCCAGTGAATTGGCGATGCTCAAGAGCAGAAAGTAAGAGAGGGAACAGGTGGCCGCAAACACGTTCGATGTGATCGTCGTGGGAACAGGCGCCGGCGGTGGCACGGCCCTAAAGATTCTTTGTGAAGGCGGACTAACTGTGTGCGCCATCAATTCCGGCCCGCGTACGGAACCTGACAAGGACTACCGTCTGCACCGGCAGGTGTACGACCTCAAGTACCGGGGTTACGGCGATCCGCTTCGCTTTCAGGGGAAGGCGCATCAGGAGCCGTATTCGGTCGAGGAGTCAGAGTTTAGCGAAGGCCGGGATTTATTTGAGCACGATGTGGCGTATTCCAACGGCCAGGGAACCGACTGGTATTGGAAACGCTGCAAAGCGACCGGCGGCAAAGCGAATTTTTGGGGACGGTCCTCGGCGCGCTTCGGCGACATTGATTTCAAAGCCGCGGATCTGGATGGATTCGGAGAGAACTGGCCGGTTGACTACGCGGAAATCGCTCCGTGGTTCTCGAAGGCCGAGCGGTACATGGGAGTGGCGAGCACTATTCAAAACCGTCCGAGCAATCCGGACGGCGACTATTTGCCGCCGATTCCGTGGCGCTGCATTGACTACATCATTCAAAAGGGCGGGGAGAAAATCGGCGTGCCGTATCTGCCCGATCGCTGCGCCCAGCTTACCGTCGCCCACAATGGGCACCCTGCCTGCCACTATTGCGGAAACTGCAGCCGCGGTTGCGATGTCGGATCCTTTTTTTCCCCCACCTGGTTCACCATACCCGATGCCGAAGCGACGAAACGAATGACGCTGCTGACCAATGCTCTGGTCCGCGAAGTATTGGTTGACGACAGCGGCGTCGCGAGAGGCGTCGCCTACATCGACCGGAACAACAAAAAAGAAGTTGAGGTGTACGCGAAAGTCGTGGTGCTGGCCGCCTCCTGCGTAGAGACGGCCCACATCATGCTGAACTCGAAATCGCGGCACTGGCCAACGGGGATCGCGAACTCCAGCGGTCAGTTGGGCAAAAATCTTGTGGACCACTTGTACGGCTGTCCCGGCTACGGATATTTGCCGCAGCTTTTGGGACAGCCCGCTGCGCCGGACAGCATAGCGGATTCTACCGTGGGCTGGATGCCGCGCTGGCAAAATCTCAACAATCCGCGGGAAGAAAAATTTATTCGCGGCTATTCGGTCTATGTAGGCGGCGGATGCGGAGAATTTCCCGGGTATTACAGCCAGATCGAGGGATTCGGCTCGGAGTACAAGAAAAACATCAAACGGTATTATCCGACGCCCATCGGCGCGCTGATTCAGGCGCCCTCGCTGCCGAGCCCGACGAATTACGTCGACATTGATCCGGAGAAAAAGGACATTTACGGGATACCGCAGCTGCGCTTTCACTTTCAGTGGGGGACAAACGAACTGCTGATGTGGGAGCACTCCAAGCAGATGATGATTGCTCTATTCAAAGCCATGGGCGGGGAGATGTGGGGAGCGGATTCAGAGCCCAACCGGCCGGGAACGAGTCTACACGAGACAGGGGTTTGCCGTTTCGGGAGCGATCCGAAAACTTCGGTGACCAACAAGTGGGCGCAGGCGCACGACGTTCCGAATCTCTATATCTGCGATGCAAGTATTTTCCCAAGTTCTACTGACAAAACCACGACCATGCCAATCGTGGCGTTTACGATGAGGTCGTGCGACTACATGCTGAACAATTTCAAAAGTGGAATACACAAGCGGTCGTGAAAAGCAGCGCAGGCGCTCGACACTCTCGGTTAGGGAAACTAGCCGGTACCGGGCGGCGGACAGAAACTCACTCGAACTGAATCAGCACAATTTCAGGGCGTGAACCAACGCGCAGGGGCGGGCCCCACGTGCCAGCACCGCTCGAAGTGTAAACGAGCATGTCGCCAAAACGTTGCAAGCCATACACGAACTGCTTGTAGATGAGGCCGGTGAACCAGGTCCAAGGAAAGAACTGGCCACGATGGGTGTGACCGGAAAGCTGGAGCGAGATACCTGCTTGTTCGGCCACGGCCAGTTGATCGGGAGCATGCACAATCAGGACGCTGGGCTGGGCGCGGTCAATCGCGGCATGTTCGAGCACTTTGCTCAAGCGTTCCGGATGGGCGGCGTCGTGATGGTGCACGCCAACGATTTGCAGCCCATCGACGATGATTTTTTCATTGTTGAGCAGGCGCAGGCCGGCATTTTGCACGGCGAGCAAATGACCGTGATGGTTATGCATCTCCTCATGATTGCCAGCGACGAAATAGTTTCCCAACGGGGCATTCAGTGAGCGCAACGGGCCAGCCAGTTCGTCGAGGTCGGCGAATGCGCCATCGTACAAGTCGCCCGCAAGAAAAACAATTTCGGGGCGCAGTTGGCGGATGGTGGCCACCAGGTTGCGCGCGAACTCGGCTCCTCTCACGTGGCCCAGATGCAAGTCGCTGATCATCGCCGCTTTTCGGCCGCGCCAGACCTCCGGTAGATTAGGCAGGCGTACTTTGATTCGGTTCACGCGCGTCAAGCTGGCATTGATCATTCCCCACAACGCCGCGACGATCGCGGCGCCGAACCATGCGCCGATAATGGCCTTGCCGCTCCAAGTGGTTCCGGCGGCCGCTCTCACTCCTGCGGTCAGCCAGACGCCGACGGACGCGAAGCACAAGAAATTGACGACGCCAAGCCATGCAGCTGCGATTCGATAGAAATTTCGAGTGAATGTATTCCAGTAACGAAATGAGAGCAGGGAAGCTATCAGAAAACTGACTGCCAACACGAAAGCGGCAAGCTTTTCGGCCAGCAGGGCACGCGCAGAAGGAGCGCTCCAGAAATGCAGCCACGTTTCAAGAATGAGCAGGTGTGCCGCAAAAAGGATCGCTTGGAAGATCGCCAGAAAGGCCAGGAATCCGCGTCTCATACACCGTTAGATGAGCGTTTCCCGGATTCGTGTATATGCGTTTTAGGCGCTTGCGAAAGTTCGACGAGGGAAACTAGTTCCTCTTGGCAGGAGGGGGCGCACTGGCGGCCGGAGGTACGACCCCGTTGAGCTCTGCCTTTACTGCGGGACTGATCTTGTCGGCGTTTTTGACCAGCACCGCGACTTGCCAGATTTGCTTCTCGGACAAGCGATCCTTGAACCCCGGCATACCGGACATGCGGATGCCGCCCGAGACTTTCCAGTAGCTCTCCCAGGCGTCATCGTCTGTCACGCCCATGCCCTTGAAGAGTTGTGGCGGCTTGGGGAACATGCCCTCGGCAATGGCGGTTTTCTGGGCATCTGGCAGTCCATGGCAAACGGCGCAGTGCTCCTGGTATACCTTTGCGCCAGCCAAGAGATTCTTTTCGTCGGCAGACACTTGGGGTTCGAGATGCGGCAATTTGTCCAGATAAGCGTGCAAGCCCATCCTGGCAAACCGGCGCTCCAGCGGCATCTCCGCGGAGGTCACCGCCACCGGCGCGCGACCGGTTGAGAAGTACCAATAGGCGAAGGCACCAACGCCCAGCACGCCCAAAATCACACCGAAGAATAGTCCTTTGATCATCTGTGCTCCGCTTGCACCCTTTTTCGACTCTCGAGCCTCATCTGCGCTGCTCTTGGGCGTAGTCTAATGCATCTCTCGCTCCACCGGATACGATTGATTCCATTCGAACTAGCGCTGTGTTGGCGGTCGGGCGGATCCTGATTCCTTACCCTCGTTGCGTAACCATTTTCGCTCCCCAATCGTCTTAATGATGCGTACCATACGGATGTAGGCGGACTGCGTCTAGAGAGAAGAGAAGCCGCGAATCGCACCCGGCGATAGAAATCATCAGCAGGCTCTCGCGCGTACTCGCGACCCACTTTGAGGAGCTAAAGGATGGGGCATTTGAAATCGATAGACTTACCCGAGCCGACGACTCGGGCCAACGAGGGGCAGGCGAGTTCGAGCCGCGCTTGGATTTGGATTGTAGCCGCCGCGTTGGCCATCGGCGGATTCTGGTATTTCCGTTCCTCGCATTCTAACAAAGAGCAAGCTCCGGCTTCGGCGGCGGCTCCGGGCAATGGCAGTTCCGGGAGGGGTGGTCGCGGCGGCGGCGCGAACTTTACCGTTCCAGTGGTGGTGTCCACGGCGACAAAGGGTGACCTTCCGGTTTACCTGAATGGGTTGGGCACAGTTACGCCGCTCAATACCGTGACGGTTCGCAGCCGCGTGGACGGTCAGCTGGTTAACGTGGCGTTTACGGAAGGGCAGTATGTCAAAGCCGGTGATTTGCTGGCGCAAATTGATCCGCGGCCGTTTCAGGTGCAACTCGAACAGGCTGAAGGTCAGCTGGCCAAGGACGTGGCGCAGCGCAAAGACGCCGAAGCCAACCTGGAGCGCTACAAACTGCTCTTTCAGGAAGGCGTTATCCCGAAGCAACAGCTGGATACGCAGGCAGCGTCGGTCGGGCAGTTTGATGGCGCAATGAAAACCGATCAGGGCCAAATTGACAACGCCAAGTTGCAGCTCACCTATGCGCGCATCACCTCGCCCATTACGGGTCGGGTTGGCCTACGCCTTGTCGATGCGGGCAACATTGTGCACGCCACGGACACCAACGGTTTGCTGATCATCACCCAGGTGCAGCCAATCACCGTGATCTTCACGTTGCCGCAGGATCAGCTCCCCCAGGTTTTCGACAAAATTCACAGGGGTATACAGCTGGCCGTCGAAGCCTATGATCGCGATAACACGCAGAAAATTGCTAGCGGTAAGCTGCTCACCATCGACAATCAGATCGACACCACTACCGGGACATACAAGCTCAAGGCCGTGTTTAGCAATGCAGACAACGTACTTTTTCCGAATCAATTTGTGAACACGCATCTTCTGGTGGATACCAAGCGCAATCTCAGCCTGGTACCTCTCGCCGCAATCCAGCGTGGCCCGCAGGGCACGTATGTTTACGTGGTGGGCGACGGCAACACCGTCAAAATTCAGGCCGTAACCGTGGCGCAGTCGACTGGAGCAACGGTTGGCATCAGCGACGGCTTGCAAGCTGGACAGGTCGTGGTAATTGATGGTCAAGACAAGTTGCAGGATGGCACGAAAGTTGTCCCGAACCAGGCTCCGGCAGGAGCCCCCGTTGCCGCTGCCGCTGCTCAGAATGCTACATCGTCTCCGGCCAGTGCGCCTACACCCAATGCGGTCAATCAGCCTCAGCAACGGCAGAACACCCAGTCTCGAAAAGGCTCCAAACGATGAGTCCTTCACGGCCGTTTATTCTGCGGCCTGTCGCCACCACACTGTTGATGGTTGGCGTCCTGCTGGTCGGGTTCGTCGCGTATCGGCAACTGCCGGTATCCGCGCTGCCGCAGGTGGACTATCCGACGATCCAGATTCAGACATTTTATCCGGGCGCAAGCCCCGATGTAATGGCGTCGTCCGTCACCGCGCCGCTGGAGCGGCAATTCGGCGAAATTCCCGGCCTCAACCAGATGACCTCGATCAGTTCGTTTGGCAGTTCGGTCATCACGTTGCAGTTTGATCTGAATCTGAACATTGACATTGCCGAGCAGGAAGTTCAGGCCGCGATCAACGGTGCCTCCAACCTTCTGCCTCAGGGCCTGCCGAATCCGCCCATCTACAGCAAGGTGAACCCGGCCGACGCGCCGGTCCTGACGCTCGCGATGACCTCCAAAACGCTTCCCCTGTCCAAAGTGGAAGATCTGGCTGATACGATGCTGGCGCAAAAGATTTCCCAGCTTCCCGGCGTAGGCATGGTGAGCATCAGCGGGGGCCAACGACCGGCCGTTCGCATTCAAGCCAACCCGACCGCGCTAGCCTCGTATGGCTTAAGCCTTGAGGATCTTCGCACTGCTCTCAGCAGCGCCAACGTGAATCAAGCTAAGGGCACGTTCGACGGCCCGCACCAGTCGTACACGATTGGCGCAAACGATCAGCTGTTTACCGGGGACACTTACCGACCGGTTATCGTCGCTTACCGCAACGGCGCTCCGGTTCGCGTCGCCGATGTAGCCAACGTCAGCGACGGAGTCGAAAACGCGCTGCAAGCGGCCTGGGCGAACCAGAATCCCGCCGTGCTGATGAACATCCAGCGACAGCCCGGAGCCAACATTATTGGCGTAGTGGATCGCATAAAAAAGTTGCTGCCCCAGCTGCAGGCCGGCCTGCCCGCTTCGGTTCAACTCGACATCCTTACGGACCGCACCGGTACGATTCGAGCCTCCGTTGAAGACGTCCAGTTCGAGCTGATGTTGACGGTCGGTCTCGTCGTGATGGTTATTTTTCTCTTCTTGCGGAGCATTCGCGCCACCATTATTCCCAGCGTGGCCGTTCCGCTTTCCCTGATCGGCACTTTCGGTGTGATGTATTTGCTAGGCTACAGCCTGAACAATCTTTCCCTCATGGCGCTAACCATTTCCACCGGCTTCGTCGTGGATGATGCGATCGTGATGATTGAAAACATCAGCCGCTACATTGAGGAAGGCGATTCGCCGCTCGACGCGGCGCTGAAAGGTTCAGAGCAGATTGGCTTTACGATTCTTTCGCTGACCATCTCCCTTATTGCGGTCCTGATTCCGCTGCTCTTTATGGGTGACATCGTCGGCCGGCTGTTCCGCGAGTTCGCTATCACGCTCGCAGTGACCATTCTTGTTTCGGCCGTAGTATCGCTCACGCTGACACCCATGATGTGCGCCAAGCTTCTCCGCCATCAGAAAAAAGAAGAGGAAACCTGGTTCTATCGCAAGTCCGAGGACGCCTTTAACGCGATCATAGCGTTCTATGGCCGCACTCTGACATTCGTGCTTCGTTTTCGTACGATCACTCTGCTCATCACGATCGCCACTCTGGTTGGCACCATCCTTCTTTATGTCTACGTGCCCAAGGGCTTCTTTCCGGTGCAGGACACCGGGGTGATTCTCGGCGTTTCCGAGGCTCCCCAAAGTATTTCTTTCAAGGCTATGGGCGAGCGACAGCAGGCATTGGCGCAAGTCATCTTGCAGGACCCCGCTGTCGATAGCCTGTCCTCCTTCATCGGAATTGACGGAACGAATACCACGCTCAACAGCGGCCGCATCCAGATCAACCTGAAGCCGCTGAAGGAACGCGGGCTCAGTGCTTCTGAAGTAATTCGCCGCTTGCAGCCCAAACTCGAAAAAGTCGATGGCGTCACGCTCTTCATGCAGCCGGTGCAGGACTTAACGGTTGAAGATCGCGTCAGCCGCACCCAGTTCCAGTACAGCCTGGAAGATGTGGACGCGAAGGAGCTCGCCGCCTGGGTTCCGCGCTTCATGGATCGCCTAAAGCAGCAACCGGAACTGCGCGACATTGCCAGCGATCAGATGAACGGCGGCCTGCTCGTCAACCTCGCTATTGACCGAGATTCCGCTTCGCGCCTCGGGATTCTTCCCGCCGACATTGACAACACGCTCTACGACGCTTTTGGCCAGCGTCAGGTATCGACCATCTACACGCAGCTCAACCAGTATCGCGTCGTGATGGAAGCCGACCCGTCCTTTCAGCAAACTCCCGACTCTTTGAAGAACATATACGTCCACTCCTCCAATGGCACGCAGGTTCCGCTGAGCGCGTTCACGACCATTACCACGGCGCCAGCAGCGCTTGCCCTGAATCATCAGGGACAATTTCCCGTTGTGACGCTATCGTTCAACCTTGCGCCGAATGTTTCACTCGGTGATGCTGTGACTGCAATCAACAAAGTCAAACAGGAGATCGGTCTTCCGCCAAGTATTCAGGCAACGTTTCAGGGCACCGCGGCTGCATTCTTGAAGTCGCTTTCCAACGAGCCCATTCTGATTCTCGCCGCGTTGGTCACGGTATATATCGTTCTGGGCATCTTGTACGAGAGCTTCATCCATCCCATCACTATTCTCTCGACACTGCCGTCAGCGGGTGTTGGCGCCATCCTCGCATTGCTCCTCTGCCGCACGGAATTCAGCATCATTGCTCTCATTGGCATCATCCTGCTGATTGGCATCGTCAAGAAAAACGCCATCATGATGATTGACTTCGCGCTCGAAGCGGAGCGCAAGGAAGGGAAGTCACCCCTGGATTCGATTTACGAAGCCTGCCTGCTGCGCTTCCGTCCGATCATGATGACCACCATGGCCGCGCTGCTCGCCGGCTTGCCTCTTGCTCTCGGCACCGGGGTAGGATCGGAACTTCGCCGTCCTCTCGGCATCACCATCGTTGGCGGCCTCATTCTCAGCCAGATACTTACGCTCTACACTACGCCCGTGGTTTATCTTGCATTTGACTGGCTCTCGCGTCGCTTCTCATTCCACATTGGCAATCCTATGGATGAAGCAGCGCTGCACCAGCCGGGAGATTAGTTCGTGAATTTTTCCTCCAACTTTTCTGCTCCCTTCATTCGCCGCCCCGTCGCGACTACCCTCATCACTCTTGCGATTTTTCTATCCGGCGCTGTCGCGTTCCGTTTTCTTCCCGTAGCTCCGCTGCCGCAAATTGATTTTCCCACCATCGCCGTCGGCGCCGGTCTTCCCGGCGCCAGTCCCGAAACCATGGCTTCCGCCGTAGCGACGCCGCTCGAAAGGCAGTTTGGACGCATCTCCGGCATCACGCAGATGACCTCCTCTAGCGGCTTCGGCAACACCGGCATCGTTCTCCAATTCGATCTGAATCGCGACATCAACGCCGCCGCTCGTGACGTCCAAGCCGCCATCAACGCCGCTCGTACGCAACTGCCCGCCGATCTCCCGGGCCAGCCGAGCTACCGCAAGGTTAATCCTGCGGATGCTCCCATCCTGCTGCTCTCACTCACTTCCACGAATGTTCCTCCGGCGCAGCTCTACGATGCAGCCGATTCCATCTTGGCTCAGAAACTCGCTCAGGTCGAAGGAGTCGGGCAGGTTTTCACGTGGGGGAGTTCACGCCCGGCGGTCCGCGTCAGCGTGAACCCGAGCCTCATCAACAGTTACGGCATCAGCCTCGAAACGGTCCGCAAAGGCCTGCAATCCGCCAACGCCAACCTGGCGAAAGGCGCAGTGGCCGACTCCGCACACATGTGGGCCGTTACCGACACCGACCAACTCTTCAAGGCTTACGAGTACCAGCCGCTCATCGTCGCTGGACACCCTGGCGCTCCCGTTCGGCTTCGTGACATCGGAGAAGTGGCCGATGCCGTCGAAGATGTCCGCAACCTAGGCCTCTCCAACGGCGAACCATCCGTCATTCTCGCCGTGTTCCGCCAGCCCGGCGCGAACATGATCGAAACCGTCGATCGCATCAAGGCCATCATGCCGGAGCTAAAGGCCTCCATCTCCCCTTCGCTTCATCTGAATGTTGCCATCGACCGCACCACCACCATTCGCGCCTCCATTCATGACGTGGAGCGGACACTCATCATTTCCATCAGCCTAGTCATCCTGGTCGTCTTCGTTTTTCTCCGCAACGTCTGGGCCACCGTCATCCCCAGTATCGCCGTTCCCCTGTCTCTGGTCGGTACCTTCGGCGTGATGTATCTCTGCGGCTACAGCCTCGACAACTTGTCGCTGATGGCCCTCACCATCTCCACAGGTTTCGTCGTGGACGACGCCATTGTCGTCATCGAAAACATTGCCCGCCATATGGAAGGCGGCATGAAACCCTTCCCCGCTACCATGATCGGCGCCAAGGAAATTGGCTTCACCGTGCTCTCCATGAGCGCCTCACTCGTTGCCGTCTTTATCCCCATCCTCATGTTCCCCGGCATCGTCGGACGCCTCTTCCGTGAGTTCGCCGTCACCCTCAGCGTGGCGATCGCCGTTTCCATGTTCGTTTCTCTCACCACCACGCCGATGCTCTGCGCCCGTTTCCTTAAAGTGGATACGGGCCGTCACAACTGGGCCTATCGCTTCGCCGAAAATGCCTTCAACGGCGTCGTTCGCTTCTACGATCGCATCCTCCGCGTGGTCCTTCGCCACCAGTTTGCCGTTCTCTTGATTACCATCATCACTGTCGTTGTGACCGGCTATCTCTACGTTGCCGTGCCTAAAGGCTTCTTCCCCCAACAGGACACCGGCCGGATTAACGGCTACATCCAGGGTGATCAGGACATTTCCTTCGTGGCAATGTCTGAGAAGCTAAGGGAATTCAACAAGATCGTTATGGACGATCCGGCGGTCGACACCGTCACCGCATTCACCGGCGGGGGCAATGGCACCAGCACCTCCCGCATGTTTGCTCAGCTAAAACCCCTCGATGAGCGCAACATGAGTTCCGACCAGGTCATCGCTCGCCTGCGCGGTAAAACCGCCAAAATTCCCGGCGCGCAGCTTTTCATGCAGTCTGTTCAAGACTTGAGCATCGGCGGACGCTTCGGCGGTGCGCAATACCAATACACTCTGCAAGCCGAAAACCTGGCCGACCTCAATCACTGGGCGCCCATTCTGCAGGAAAAAATGCGGACCCTTCCCGGCATCTATGACGTCAACACCGACCAGCAGGTCCGCGGCCTCGAAAGCAATCTGGTCATTGACCGCGACACCGCTTCACGCCTCGGTGTCTCCATGTCCGATATCGACAACACCCTCGGCGACGCTTTCGGCCAGCGACAGGTCTCCAACATCTACAAAGGCCTCAACCAGTATCACGTGGTCCTCGAAGTCTCCGAGAAGTACACTCAGGGCCCCGACGGCCTGCGCCAGATCTATGTCCCCACCGGCTCTGGCGGTGTCGTACCTCTCAGCTCCTTCGCTCGCTACGAGCACTCCAACACCTCGCTCTCGGTCAACCACCAGGGTCTCTACCCTTCTATCACTCTGTCCTTCAATCTGGGACCCGGCGGCGCTCTCGGCGACGCCGTTGTTCGCATCCAAAATCTTATGCGCGAACTCGGCATTCCCCCCACCGTTCACGGCGGCTTCCAGGGCACTGCCCAGGCCTTTCAGGAATCGCAATCCTCCATGCTGGTCCTCATCATCACCGCTCTCGCAGCGGTGTACATCATTCTCGGCATCCTCTATGAGAGCTACATCCACCCCATCACCATTCTCTCCACTCTGCCTTCGGCAGGCGTTGGCGCGCTCCTCGCTCTTCTCCTCACCAAGACCGAACTCAGCATGATCGCCGTCATCGGCATCATCCTGCTCATCGGCATCGTAAAAAAGAACGCCATTCTAATGGTGGATTTTGCGGTGCAGGCTGAAATGCAGGAAGGCATGCCGCCCGTCGAAGCCATTCACAAGGCTTGCTTGCTGCGCTTCCGTCCTATTCTCATGACCACCATGGCTGCGCTGTTCGGCGCACTACCGCTCGCTCTCGGCACTGGTGTCGGCTCCGAACTTCGCCGGCCACTCGGTATCGCCATCGTCGGTGGCCTCATCCTAAGCCAGTTGTTGACGCTCTTCACTACCCCGGTGGTCTATCTCTATCTCGACCGCTTCCAGTCCCGGCTGCAGCGGGCTTTTGCTCCGGGTCGTTCACACCATCCCGCCCCTGCGCACACCGACTAGCCTCTTACTTGGCACAGCCACTCTTGGCTGTGTGGTTCTCAGGAACTCCCAATCAAAATCCCAGTCAAAAACACCAGTACTCCTCCCACTACTACCTGAAACGCCGCCTGCAAAAACGGCGTATCCATATATTTATGGCGAACCCAGCTGATCACTCCCAACTCCACCGCCACTACCAGCACCGCCACCGTAATCGCCAAATGAAAGCTCTTGATCAAAAAGGGAAACGTGTGCCCCAGTCCCCCCGCC